>JBDTZG010000054.1:0-36546 GCA_040005235.1 Acidobacteriota bacterium
AGGGCGTAGAACATGAACGCGTCGTCCGAATCGGGACTGTGCGCGATGCGAACGGGGAGGTCTTCAGGTGTCGGGGCGTTGGCGGTCTCTGTCATGGCGGCGGAAGGGTATCACCCCAGATTCAGGTCTACGTCCCGTTCGAGCTGAGCCAGCAGCGCCTTGTCCTCGCGCCAGTTCGGTTCGAGCTTCACCTGGAGGTCGAGGAAGACCTTCTTGCCCAGGTACTGCTCTAGATCCATCCTTGCCGCGGTGCCGATCTCTTTGATTTTCGCGCCGCCGCGGCCGATCAGGATCGACTTCTGGCCCGGTTTTTCGACCAGCAGCGAGGCCCAGATCTTCACCAGACCGGGCTTGGTCGGCGGGGTCGATTCCTCGTCCTCCCAGCGTTCGAGCAGGACGGCGGTGGAAAACGGCAGCTCGTCTCGGGTGGCGTGCAGCATTTTTTCGCGGATCCGCTCGGTCACCAGGAAGCGCTCCGGGTGGATCGTCAGCAGCTCCGGGTCGTACATCGCCTCACCTTCCCGGAGTGCCCCCCAGAGCTTTTCGAGCAGGATGTCGCAGCCGTCTCCCGTGCGCGCCGAGACGGGGATCACCTCGGAGAACGTGGCGCCTTCGCCGTGGGCGGCGTATTTGGCAATCTTCGGCAGGAGCGTGTTCTTCTCCACCCGGTCGATCTTGTTGAGCAGCAGGATCTTCGGGCTCTCTGCCTTGGCGACCAGGTCGAGCATGTAGGCGTCGCCGTTGCCGAACGGCTCGCTCGCGTCGACCAGCAGGCAGACGAGATCGGCGTCGTTCAAGGCATCGAGCGCGTGGCTCACCATCTGCTGATTCAAGCGGTGGAGCGGCCGGTGAACGCCCGGCGTGTCGTAGAAAACAATCTGGCCGCGGTCTTCCTTCGAGAGGATTCCCACGATCCGATGGCGCGTGGTCTGCGGTTTGTCCGAGACGATCGCGAGCTTTTCGCCCAGCAGGCGGTTGAGCAGGGTGGACTTTCCCGCGTTCGGCCGCCCCACCAGGGCGACGGTTCCGGCTTTCGGCATCAGGCTTCCTCTTTCCTGGCATCCGGAGCATGGGCCGAGAGCGCCTCGACGACGACCGACTGGATGCGGCGATCTTCCATGGATTCGACGACGAAACGGAGATCGCCCGCTTCGACCGTGTCGCCGACCTTCGGCACCCGGCCGAGCACCGAGAGCACGAGGCCGCCGACCGTTTCGACCTCGGCGTCGTCAAAATCGACGTCGAACATCTCTTCCAGCAGCTCCAGGCGGGCCTTTCCTTCAAGCCGGTAGCGCCCTTTCCCGAGCGGTTCGAGATCGGCGGCCAGCGCTTCGTGCTCGTCGGCGATCTCCCCCACGATCTCTTCGACCAGGTCTTCCACCGTCACCATGCCCGCCGTGCCACCGTGCTCGTCGACCACGATCGCCACCTGCTGGAAGCGGCGTTGCAGCTCGCGCAGCAGCTCGTCGAGGGTTTTGGTCTCCGGCACCAGGAGAGCGGGCTTCACCAAGCCGCGCGCCGACGTGGGCTGCCCCGCGCGGAGCGCGCGAAGCAAATCGCGGATGTGCAACACCCCGGCGATCTTGTCGATCGAGCCGTCGTAGAGCGGAATGCGCGAATGGCCCGAATCGACGAACCGATCGGCCAGGGCTTCCAGCGACGCGTCGACCGACGCGCAGATCATGTCGATCCGCGGGGTCATCACGCTCTTGGCTTGGCGATTGGGAAAATCGACCACGTTCCAGACCCATTCCCCGGCCTCGGCTTCGAGGATGCCTTCGCTTTTCCCGACGTCGATAAATGCCTCGATCTCTTCGTCCGAAACGTCGTCGTCGTCCTCGTCGTCATCCCGGCGATCCTTGCGGACCAAAATGTTCGAAGGAATCAAAAGCGAAACCAGGGCGATCGGCGCCAAGAGCAGCGCATAGATCGCCCGATAGGCCCGGGTGAGCACTTCGAGCGCCCGATCGGCCGAACGGGCGACGAACAGGCGATTCGCGGTCTCCGTCGCGGCAAGCTCCAGGGCGACGAAGCCGAGCGCGATCCAGCCGGCTCCCGGCAGACCGAAACCCGCGGCCAGGCGCCAGAGCACGAGAAACAGACCGATCGGCGCCAGGCGCGCGAAAAGCGACAGCAGCGAGCGAAAGATGCCGAAGCGGAGGCGCGACTCGTACAAGGCGCGCAGATTGGCCCCCGCCTCTTCGGCCCAATGCGACAGGCGGATCGGGCCGCTCCGCTCAAGCAGAGCCGAGAGCACCGAAAGCAGGATCGCGAGCGGCAGGGCGAGCACCGCGAGCCAAAGCCAGAGGGTGGGAAATTCGCTCATCGCGCGCTCGACAGAAGCTTTTTCCTCAAGCGCCGTTCGAGCCGCTCCATCGCTCCGTCGTCGGTCTCATGGTCGTGGCCCAGGCAGTGGAGAATGCCGTGGAGGAGCAGGATCTCCACCTCGCGCTCCGCCTCGTGCCCCGCTTCGAGCGCCTGATCGCGCGCCCGCGGCACGGATATCAATACGTCGCCCAGGTGGCCGTCTCCCTCTTCGCCGGGAAACGACAGCACGTCGGTCGCATAATCCTTGTCGCGGTACTCCCGGTTGGCCCGACGCAACTCGCGATCCCCCGCGAACCGGACACCGAAGCTAAGAGCCTCCGGAGCGATCTCGTCGAGAACCCGTTCGAGCCAGGGGCGTACGCGGCCCACCGCCGCCTCCGGATAGCGGTTCGGGTTCAGAATCGCGATCTCGCGCTCGGGCGTATCGGGCGATGCCGGCTCCGCCATCATAGGGGGCTCTCGGCCGCCGGCTCCTCGGCGCGCGGCGCGCGCTGCAGCTCGAAACTCTCGTACGCCGTGACGATCTTCTGCACCAGCGGGTGGCGCACCACATCGCGTTTGTCGAAGAAGAAGAACTTGATCCCTTCGACCCTTTCGAGCACGACCTGCGCCTCGCGTAGACCCGAGGTGTTGCCGCGCGGCAGGTCGATCTGCGTGATGTCGCCGTTGATCACTGCTTTCGAGCCATAGCCGATCCGGGTCAGGAACATCTTCATCTGCTCGGTCGTGGTGTTCTGCGCCTCGTCCAGGATGATGAAGCTTTCGTTCAACGTCCGCCCGCGCATGAAGGCGATCGGCGCCACCTCGATGATGCCCCGCTCGAGCATTCGGCCGACTTTCTCGTAACCGATGATGTCGTAGAGCGCGTCGTAGAGCGGACGCAGGTAGGGATTGACTTTCTCGACCAGATCGCCGGGCAGGAAACCGAGCTTCTCGCCCGCTTCGACCGCAGGACGGGCGAGCACGATTCGCTTGACCTTCTTCTCCAACAGGCTCGCCGCGGCCATCGCGGTCGCGAGGTAGGTTTTGCCGGTGCCCGCGGGGCCGATCGAGATCACCAGATCGTTCTCGACCATCGCCTTCAGGTAGAGCTGTTGACGGTAGGTGCGCGGCGCCACCATCCGGCGGACCACGGCGAGCAGGCCGTCGGGGAGGAAGAAATCGACCAGCGACGTCTCGGGCGCCTCGGCGGCGACGCGAATCGCGGTCACCAGCTCGCCCGGGCGGAAGCGATAGCCGCGCTCGACGATCGTGCCGAGATCGGCGAACAGCCGTTCGACCTTGGCGACTTGCAGGGGATCGCCATCGATCCGCAGCTCAGTCCCGCGGGCGGCGACGGTGACGCCGAACGTCGATTCGAGCCGGCGGAGGTTGTCTTCCTGAATGCCGAACAGTTCGTCGAGCCCCTGGTCGGCAAGGGTCATCTGAGCCATCGAAAATCCTTGGAGGTCGGGGCCGCGAAGCGCCGAGCGAAGAGGTCTGCCGGTTCTGGGGTCGGAGAGTGCACGGTGCGGATCGCCGCAGCCGAAACCCGGATCAAAGCGGGCGGATCGGCCTACGGGAACGAGGAGTCTAGCAAATTCGCTGCCGCCGCAGGTGGCCTGATCGCTGTGCGATCGTGGCACTACCCGTCGAGCGCTTCTTTCGCCTTGGACTTCTCCCGATTCCGCACCACCAGCGCCGCAGCCCCGACGCCGAGCAGGTAGAGGCCGATGCCGGGGAGCATGAACATCATCATGTTGACGATGTCGGGGGTCGGGGTGAGGATCGCGGCGGCGATCGCGATCAACACCACCGCGTGACGGAAGTACTTCATCAGGGTGCGCGGCCGGACCAGGCCGATCCACGCGGCGAGAAAAATCACGGTCGGCAGCTCGAACATCAGTCCGAGCCCGAGGATCACGGTGAGCAGGAAGTTGATGTAGCGCGCGATCTCGATAACGGGAGTGAACTGCTGCCCCATCTGAAGCAGGAAGCGCACGGCGTTGGGGAACGCCACGTAGTAGCCGAACGCGCCGCCCGCGACAAAGAACGCGGTACCGAAGAAGATGAAGGGGATCGCGAACCGCTTCTCTTTTCGGTAGAGCGCGGGCGAGATGAAGCTCCACAGCTGGTAGATCAGGAACGGCGCGGAGAGGAAGACCGCCGCGAGGGCCGCCACCTTGAAATAGAGGATGAACGGGTCGGTCACACCGAAAAACGCCAGATTCGTCCCCTGCGGCAGCTGTTTCTTGATCGGCTGAGCGAGGAAAGTGAAGATCTCCTGGACGTAATACCAGCAAGGCGCGAACGCGACCGCGACGATCACCAGCGTTTGGAGAATGCGCTTGCGCAGCTCTTCGAGGTGCGCCAGAAGCGACATCCGCGGCAGATCGTCCGTGGCGGGCGGTACCGCCGCCAGGCGTTTGGCTTCTTGTGGCATCGTTGGGGTTCCGCAGGCTTAAGCCGGCTCGACGGGGGCGGACGACGGTTCCGCAGTACGGGCGGCCGGGGACGGCTCGCCAGCCGCCACCGCCGGATCGTCTTCCGGATCGACCACGTTGTTGAGCGGACGGTTCAGCACCGCGGCCATTTCAGCCGCCTCGTCCACCTCTTCAGCGCCGATCGCTCCGCCACGGGCCAAGGCCCCCGCTGGGGGCGTGCGTGCGGTCGCCGCCTCGTTTTCCGCCTCGCCGAGCGAAACGCGGCGCGGATACTGCACAGGGCGCGGGTCGTCTTCGAGCGCCAGCTCCGCATTGACCGTCCGCTGAATCTCGGACGTGGCACGGCGGAATTCGGCGAGACCTTTGCCCACAGTACGACCGATCTCGGGCAGGCGCTTCGGCCCAAAAATGAGCAGCGCCAGCACGAGAATGAAGATGATTTCTGGAACTCCGAGCGATCCGAGCATAGCTTTCCGGCCCTACGGCCCTCCCTAGGGATGATTGGCTCGCAGGGCGGTCGAAGTCAAGCGGCCCCGACGCTGGTATGATCTTCCGCCATGAGACGCTCCTTTAAGATCGCCGCGATCGCCGCCTTCCTCGTCATTCTCCTCGTCGGCGGCCTATGGGGCGACCGGCTGCTCGCGCTATCCGACGAGGCGCGCGACGGGCTTCGCCTCTATACCGAGCTGGTCACCCTCGCGCATGACCGCTATGGCGCCGAGGTGACCTACAGGGATCTGGTCTTCTCCTCCGTCGAGGGGATGCTTCGGACGCTCGACCCGCATACCAACTTCCTGCCGCCCGACGCCTACACCGGAATGCGCGAGAAGCAGCAGGCGAGCTTTTACGGGCTCGGCATCCTGGTCGGCTCGCGCAACAGCCAGCTCACCGTGATCTCGCCGATCGAGGGGACGCCGGCCTCGCGCATGGGCGTCCAGGCGGGCGACGTCATTTCGACCATTGAGGGCGAGCCGACCTCGAAGATGTCGATCGACGACGCGGTTTCGAAGCTCAAAGGCCCGAAAGGTACCCAGGTGAAGATCTCCCTGGTCCGCCGAGGTCTGCCCGATCCGCTGGAGATGTCGATCACCCGCGCCGAGATCCCGCAGACCACCGTCCGGCAGGCCTACATGCTCACCCCGGAGACCGGCTACATCCAGCTCAGCGAGTTCTCGCGCTCGACCGGCAAGGAGATGGCCGAAGCGATTCAGAAGCTCCAGGGCCAGGGAATGAAGCAGCTGTTGATCGACCTCAGAAACAACGGCGGCGGCCTGCTCGATCAGGCGATCGACGCGGCCGAGCAATTCGTGCCCGAAGGGGCGTCGATCGTCGAGACCCGCGGCCGGACCCGCGACTCGTTCCAGACCTACGAGGCGAGCGGCCGGCATTCGCCGCTCGGCAAACCGGTCGTCGTGCTGGTCAACGAAGGGACGGCTTCGGCCTCCGAGATCCTTTCCGGCGCGATCCAGGATCACGACGTCGGCTTGGTGGTCGGCACCCAGAGCTGGGGTAAGGGGCTGGTGCAGACGGTCTACGGCCTCTCCTACGGCGCGGGCTTGGCGCTCACCACGGCCAAGTACTACACGCCGTCCGGCCGGCTGATCCAGCGCGATTACAGCTCTTATTACGACTACTACGCGCACGTCGAGCCGGCGGCACCCGGAACCCCCCCGGCGCCCGGCGCCAAGCCGCGCGAGATTTTCCATACCGATCTCGGCCGCGAGGTCTACGGGGAGGGCGGCATCACGCCGGACGTGACCGCCGAGCCGGACAAGCTCGGAGCGTTCGAGCAGTTCCTACTGGCGAGGAACGCCTACGTGAACTTCGCGCTCGACTACCACCTGCGCCACAAGGCGACCTCGATCGACTGGCAGCCGACCGAGGACGTGGTCGAGCCGTTCCGCCAATGGCTGATCCAGGAAAAGATCGCCACGGCCAAGGAAGTGGCCGACGGGATCAAGACCCAAGACGCCACCGACTTCGCCCGCCTACAGATCCGCGCCGAGGTCCTGAACGTTGATTTCGGCCAAGAGGCCCGGTCGCGCGCGCTCACCCAGGCGGACAAGCAGATCGCCCAAGCGCTCGCCCAATTCCCGAAAGCCGCGACCCTGCTCGCCCAGCGCCGTGGCCTGGAGAACAAGGAAAAGCACGCGGTCGCGACGAAACTGTAGGCCGCCAAGCCTCAAATGAGGGAGGGGACGAGCTTCCCCTCCCTCGTCGCTTGGAATCCAGGGCGCTCACCACCCACGCCCTGGAGTAAGATCGCCGCCCCCATGGCCTTCGAAATCAGCGAGGAGACTCGCAGGGGCTTTGCCGCCCTTGGCGAGATGGTGCGTGCCCAAGGCGGGACGGGTCGCTGGCTGGTGCTCACCCACGACAACCCGGACCCTGACGCGCTCGCTTCGGCTCTGCTCCTTTCCCGGCTGCTCCGCATCACGTTCAAACAGCCGGTCACTGCGGCCTACGGCGGCCTGGTCGGGCGGGCCGAAAACCGCGAGATGGTGCGCGCACTCAAACTCCGGTTCAGCCACATCCGGCATCTCAACCTCAAGAAATACGCGCATTTCGCCCTGGTCGACACCCAGCCTCGAACCGGCAACAACCAGCTGCCCTCGGGAATCCATCCGACGATCGTGATCGATCATCACCCAATCCGCAAAGCGACGACCGTCGTTGCGTTCCACGATATCCGGCCGAACTATGGGGCGACCGCGACCATCCTCGCCGAATACATGACCGCTGCGGGCCTACGCATTCCGCATTCGCTGGCGACCGCCCTGGTCTATGCAATCCGCTCGGAAACCCAGGATTTCGCCCGCGAGTTCGTCGGCCACGACAAGGCGGCCTACGATCATTTCTTCTCGCTCGCCGACCATCGGCTGCTGGCGAAAATCCAGACCCCCCGCCTGCCGCTCTCTTACTTCGGCAACCTGCACGAGGCGCTCGAAAAGCTGGAGTGCGTCGACTCGCTGATCGTCTCTCATCTCGGCCGCGTCGAGCAGCCCGACATCGTCCCCGAGCTCGCCGATCTGCTGCTCCGCATGGAAGGCAAGACCTGGTCGCTTGCGACCGGCCTGTTTGAGGAGCGGATCTACCTTTCGATCCGCACCACCAACCCGCGCGCCGACGCCGGCACCCTCATGCGCCGACTGATCGGCCGCCGCGGCAAAGGGGGAGGCCACGGTCGAACCGCGGGGGGCTGGCTCGACGCGAGCAAACTCAACGACGAAGACCGGGTCCGCGCGCAGCGCGACCTCGCGGACCGCCTGGCTCGCGAGTTAAAGAAGAACCCCGAAAAGATCGCCCGCGTGGTGCTGCGGCCGTCCGGGTGAGCTTGACCGCGCGGAGGATCGCCGCGATCGCGGTCGCGTCCCTCCGACGCACAAGATTCGATTCCGCAGTTTGACGGCAATCTTTGCCGTCGCCCTCAAACATTCGTCCAGCAACTCAGCCCGCCAGTGCCTTCTTCTCCTGACGGCAGCCGGTGCCGGCCGGGCATCGATCTCGCATTTTGGGCGTAGGGATCGCCGCCTCCGGGGGTTCCAATTGCGACCGGGGGCTTGCCTCAATAAGCCTTTCAAAGGAGACATCATGAAACGACTACTCGCTATCGCCGGCCTTCTGGCTTTGACCTTGGGCCCCATGGCGCCGTCCGCGGAGGCTGCCCATGTTCGGGTCGTGCGTCGCGTACATCGCACCCGCGTCGTCATTCATTCGGGCTTTCCGATCCATCGAGTGTTGCCGCAGGTCTACATTCGCCCTCCCCACATCGCGATTCGCGTCACGCCGCGCGTCTTCCTGCCGCCCGTCGTGTTCGGAGCCGGGATCGCCGCCAACATCCCCGACGGACCGCGTGCCTGGCAGGAAGATGAAACTCTCAGCCGCGCCGACAGTTGGACCGAGTTCTCGTTGAACGTCAATGCGCGGGGCTCGCGCTTGTTGCTCGACGTCACGGGCGGCCCGGCCCAGATCAGCTTCGCCGAAGTGGTCTTCGAGAACGGCGAAACGCAGGTGGTCGATTTCAACGATCGGGCACAAAAGCTCGGGGTCTATAACCTTCTCGACTTCCGGGATGGCCGACAGATCGATCACGTCCGCCTCGTCGCGAAAGCGAGCGACCAGCAGACCACGATCGGCCTCCGTCTCCTCTAGATCCCAGCGTTCGGGTCCCCCCTCTGGCTCGCGGCGAACGGGTGAGAGGGGGCGCTTTTACCCGATCCGCGAAAGGGAGAACATGAACAGCACCAGAAGCCAGCCCAGCAGGGTGAGCGCCCCCTGCACGCGCCAGATTCTTTCTTGGGCGGCGATCGCGTCTTCCAGAGAGCGAGTCGGCTCGGCACCACGGATCCGCTCGATGGCGTTGGCGTAGTCTTTGAGCAGCAGGAACGAGAACGCGCTGACCGCGAGCGCCGCGGCGAATGAGATCAAGGTCCGGTTGTCCACCCTCTCGCGCAGCGAGTCGATCGTTAAGTAGGCGAAGATTCCACCCGCCGCAAGAAGCAGAAAAGCGAAAGCCGAGGAGAACACGATGACCCGTACCCAGGAGCGGGTGTTCTCCAACGAGTCGATCATGGTTTCGGTGACGATCCCGTAGGGAGGTTTAGGCGGAACCGCACCGTGCCCCGAGAAATGCGCGACGGGGGTCGCCGTCGCGACCGTATCGTCCAACGAGCTCAAAACGGGAACCGCCGTCGAGGGGGACCGCACCCGCGCCTTGGCGACCAGTACGCCGCAACGCAGACACTCCGAGGCGTCCGGCGAAAGCTCGGTACCGCATTTTAGGCAGTTCATGGACTTTTTTGGATTCTCCGCCGCCACGGATGATCCGTCAAGGGCCATCACCTGCCCTCAAGCGTGCCCCGAAACGAGGTCGCCGCGCACTCCCTTAAAGAGAGGTCCAACGATCGATCGACAAGGAGTCCTTTTTCATGCGCCGAACGTTCCTCCCGCTTTCCGCCTTCCTCCTCCTTCTCGGCCTCCCCGCCCTCGCCCTCCCGCCGGCCGACACCATCCTCTACCACGGCAAGGTTTTCACCGTCGACGCCGATCACCCCTGGGCACAGGCCGTGGCGATTCGCGGCCAGCGGATCGTCGCGGTGGGCAAAGACGGCCCGGTGCGCGCTCTCGCCGGTCCCCACACCCGGTCGATCGACCTAGGCGGCCGGGTCTTGATGCCGGGCATGAACGACGCCCATCTCCACATGGGCGTGGGTTTTCCGCGTTTGACGTTGCCGCCGATCGACATTCCCGGCCCAGGTCCGAGCCTCACGATGGTCCTCGATCAGGTGGCACAAGCGGTCGCCGTGGCCCAGCCGGGCGAGTGGATTCTCGCGCTCGTGGGCGAGCAACTGATTCTCGATCCGGCGGCGACCCGGTCGGCGATCGATCCCATCGCCCCCATCAACCCCGTCCTGCTGATCACCTGGTCGTCGCACAGCGGGGTGATCAACGGCAAGGCAATGGCGCTGGCGGGGATCGCACCGAACGCCGCCGATCCGTTTGGCGGCTCCTACGGCCGTTTCCCCAACGGCACGGTGAACGGCTTCCTCAACGAGTACGCTCTGTTTCGGGTGATCCGATCCATCCGCGCCGTCGTGCCGGACCCAGTGCTGCGCGCCCAATTCGAGGCGATCACCGCGGCGGCGGCGCAGGTCGGCGTCACCTCGGTGCAGGAGATGACGATCGGCTTGAGCCGGGAGCGTAGCGCGACGGTCCTCTCGGGTGCCCACCTCCCGATCCGGGTGCGCTCGATGTGCGTGCCTCTGTCCCAGGACGAACCGTGCCGCACACCCAACTTCGATCCCTCCGACCGATTGACCTGGTCGGGAATCAAATGGCTGCTCGACGGTACCCCGATCGAGCGCAGCGCCTATCTACGCGAGCCGTACGTCGATTTTCCCGGCATCGGCCATTTCAACCTCACCTCAAGCCAGCTCAACCAGGTCATTCACCGCAGTCTGTTCGGCCTCCCCGTGCGCGACCAACTGCTCTTCCACACGGTAGGCGACAGGGGGCTCGACAACGTCCTCGGCGCGCTCGAGGGCGCGGCGCCGCCGTTCATCTGGCAACTTCTGCGCCCGCGTATCGAGCACGGCGATTTCATCCATCCCGAGCAGATCGAGAAGGTCGAGCAACTGGGCGCGATCGTGGTCCAGAACCCGACCCATCTGGCGCTCGACTTTTCGCCCGCGGTCGGTCCGGCCCGAGCGGCGGTGATCCAGCCGCTCCATACCCTGCTCGCTTCGGGAGTCAAGCTGGCGCTCGGCTCGGACGGCGGCGCGGCGAATCCGTTCCTCGACCTGTACCTCGCTGTGATCCATCCCCTCCATCCGGCCGAGGCCTTGACGATGGAAGAAGCCGTCACGGCCTACACCCGAGGTTCGGCCACGGCCGAGTTTCAGGAATGGCAGAAGGGTTCGATCCGGCCCGGCTATCTCGCCGACCTTACGGTTCTGTCGCAGGACATCTTCACGATCCCCCCGCCCGCGGTTCCGGGCACCACGAGCCTCCTCACCCTGGTGGGCGGCGAAACGGTTTGGGACGCGGGAGTGCTGCACTGAACAGGGAGTGGAGGGGCGGCAAGGCCGCTCCTCCGTCTCGGCTCGGGCCGGAAAGAAACTAATCGGGAAGGACGATCTCCGTCCGTCGATTGAGCGCCCGAGTCTCCGCGCTGGTGTTCGGCGCTACGGGATAATCGGCGGCAAATCCTTGGGTTTTGAGGCGAGCGGGCTCGACGCCGTGTGCGGTGAGAAACCGGCTCACCGCCTCGGCCCGGCGCAGCGACAAGATCCGGTTGTGATCATCGTCGCCGGTCGAATCGGTATGGCCGCAAACATAGATGTCGATACCGGAAAAAGCGCTTGCGAGCAATTCGGCCTGGCGGGTGAGCAGCGCCTCGAACGGCGGTTTGATTTCATACCGATCGACCTCGAACGTCGCCGCATCGCCATAGTCGAACACGATCACCCGCGACAACCCAAGCGCCTTGGCCAAGGCGGAAGGCTCCGAACCGGTGCGAATCAGCACCTCCACCCGATCCGGCCCAAGCACCCGGAAACGTCGCTCGGTGGTCTTCGGCTCCACCCGCGCCGCCTGGAACTGAGAGACCTCGGCCAGGCTCGCGATCGGCCGGCGAAACGGCGTCTTGCCGGCCGGCTTGCCACGAAACGAGACGGCGAGACCGGCGGGCTCCGAGGTGACCTCCGCCACCAGTTGCGCCTTGCCCGCGCTTCCCGTGGAGGCGCAGCCTTGAATCCATCCGGCTACGCAGAGGACAGCTCCCAGCTTCTGAAGGATCGGCATCGTCATTGGATTTCTCCGAACGAGATCGAGACCGCGGATTTCCCGGTCACCGGCTTTCCTTCGGCGTCCTGCGCCGGATCGAAACGAAAGTTCAAAGCCGCGGCTTCGGCCGACGCACGGCATGCGGCCGGGCTCTTGTCCAGTGCTCGCGCTTTCGTCGGTCGACCGTCGTCTCCCACTTGGACCGAAACGATGACCGAGGTCCCGGCGCAAAGCGCCACCGCATCGCCCGAAATCAGCGGTTCGGTGCGCTCGATGAGGAGCGGCCCGCGAACCGCCCGGCGCGGGGCCTCCAAAACCGCGGCGACCGGCGGAGGCGACGTCAGTCCTCGCTGCGAGCCTTCGGCGCTTCGAAGTAGAACTTGAGCCGCCGGAGCCTTCGTTGCAGCCTGCGCCTCTGCCGGTTTCGGCTCCGTAGCGCGCGGCAGGATTTGGCTCGGGACCGGTGCCCGAGCGGAGGTTGCGGCCGGAGCGGAAACCACCACCCTCGCCGGCTGCTTCTCGCTTTGCGTCCGGAAAACCCAACCGGCTCCGAGCAGAACCGCCAAAACCAAAGCGGCGCCCGCCAACTCGCTGCGAGCCCAGCCGCGGAGTCGATGCGGGGCGGGTCCTCCGGCCATCGTCCTCTCCGCCGATGCCGCCGCCTCGAACGCGACCGTCGCTCCCCTTGAAGCGGGCCGGTCGGCGAGAGGATTTCCGGCCGCGATCTCGCTCTCCGGTTCGAGCGGAAGAAGCTCGAACACCGGGGCGACCAGGGCGAGCGGTGGCATTTCGCGTTCGTCGCCCAGGAACGCGACCAGGTGGCGTTCCAACTCCTTGGCGGAAGCAAAGCGCGACTCGCGGTCGCGCGCCAGGGTCTTCATGAGGATCGCTTCGAGATCGGGGTCGATGTCCGGCGCGAAGGTCGCGAGACGCGGCGGATCTTCACGTAGGCGGAGCAGCAGCAGTTGCACCGGCTCCTGCGTCTCGAACGGCGAGCGGCCCGCGAGCATCTGGTAGAGAACGAGACCGAAGGAGTAGAGATCGGCCCGGCCGTCGAGCGGCTTGCCTTCCGCCTGCTCGGGCGCCATGAACGCCGGAGTTCCGAGGACGCTGCCGGTCATCGTCTTCAAGTGGGCATCGCTCGCCTTGGCGATGCCGAAGTCCATCAGGTAGGGCCGGCCCTCGCGGTTGAGGATGATGTTGCTCGGCTTGATGTCGCGATGGACGATCCCCCGCCGGTGGCTCGCTTCGAGGGCGCCGAGCAGCGGGATCGCGACGCGCACGGCGGAGACCGGATCGAACCGCTTGCGCGCCCACATCTCGTCGCGCAGCATCGGCCCTTCGACGTATTGCATCGAATACCAGACCACCCCTTCGACCTCGCCATAGTCATAGACCTGGACGATGTTCGGGTGATCGAGCGAGGCGACCATTGTCGCCTCGGCGACGAAGCGCGCGGTCGAGTCGGGCTCGAACGTGTCGGAGAGGATCTTGAGTGCCTCGCGCCGCTTGAGCTTCAGGTTCAGAACCAGATACACCGAGGCGAACGCGCCGCGTCCCAGGAACGCCTGGAACTCGTAGCGACGCCCAAGAACCTGCCGGAAGTGGCGGAGCTGGTAGCTTTCCAAGACCCCGAGTGTATTCGGTTTCGCTCTGTAGGGCTGCTACTTCACCCGCGCCTTGCCCGATTCGGAGATCGCCCGCTTCGGCTCGCGGGTGAGCGATTTGACGTATTCCGTGCGCCGAAAGCGGAGGCCCGTCCAATCCTCGTCGATCGCGACGCTGCGGACCGTCTCGAACCCGGCCGCCCCCAGCACGCCCCAACCCGAATCACGGTTGAATTCGCACCGATAGCGCTTGGAGGACTGCTTCGGATAGGCAAACCAGAGGAGCGCGTCCCCCTCCGCCTTTGCGGCCAGATCCTTGGCCAAAGCATCGAGCTGGGCCTGCTTCGTCACGAACGCCAAGGCGAAATGAATCGCTTTCGCCTGCTTCGGATCGCGCACCACCGAAACCCCTGAAAGCGCCGCGATCTCCCCCTCGAAGCTCTCCGGCGCGTTCACCACCACGATCTCGGTTTCGGCTTTGAGGTTCATCTTCTTCCACAGGTCTGACATCTGTCTCTCTCCCGATCAAACCGTCATTTCGCGAATCGCTCTGCCGTACGAGCCCGGGCCTTCTCCGCCTCTTCCACCCGGTCCCGCGGCGGAGCGGCCGTCGCGAGCGAAAAGAAAAGACGGCGCGAAACCTCCGCGATTTCGTCCACCGCCGTATCGAACGCCAACTCGTTCGCCTTCGACGGCTTGTTGAAGCCGGTCACTTTGCGAACAAACTGAAGCGACGCGGCGCGGATCTCCTCGTCCGTGACGGGAGGGTCGAAGTTGAAAAGGGTCTTGATGTTTCTGCACATCGCAGGGTCTCCACTACGCTTTATATCAAGTCAGGTCAAATCCCGCCGTACCGCTTCCCTATTCTCGCCGCCACCGTAGCGTCACCTCCTTCTTCCGCCAATCGATCTCCAAGATCTCCACCGTCACCGAGCCTAGGTGAGTGGCGAATTGGATCGTCCCTTCCTTCGTTACCGCCTGGGTTAGGATCGGGTCGGCGTCCGAGATCAGGAAGAAGTCGAGGGCTTTGGCGGGGTGGCGGAAGTGGGCTTGGAGCTGGCTACCGAGGGCGGCCAGCTGCAGGCTTTGCAGATCCCGCAGCAGGTGCGGCCGGTCGGCTTTGGATGGCGTTGCCTTTTGGGTTTTTTGGAGGAAAGGCAGCGGGGCGGACGGAGCGCTGCCCTCGCCCCGCTCGGGCACCGAAGAGGTGGACGCCGGCTTGGGGCTGCCTTGGATCGGCTCCTGCCGCGGGCAGGAGAGGGGCCCCCAGGTAAAGATCCAGCCGATCAGGAGAGCGGACAGCGCTCCGAGAACGAACCAGAGCGGGCGGTTGCGTCTACGCGGCGGACGGATTTCCAGGGTGCGCAGGAAGAGCGCGGGGGTTGCCCACTCAAAGGTCTGGGGAATGTCACGCCGCACGGCGAGGCGACCGTCGACCACGGCGGCGTCGACCGAATCTCCCGCCGCCAACCGTTGGTAGACCGCGCGGCTGAACACCCGTGCCGCCGCATCGCTGATCTCGAACTGCATGCCGAGCACCGCCGGAACCCCCGCTCGGACCAGTGCGGTTGCGACCCCCGAAAAAGGGCTTCCATGGCCGGACTTCGCAGTCCAGCAGGCGTTTAAAAACACGCCCCGCAGTCCCGGATGATCCGCCACCTGATCGGCCAGCTCTTCTCCGGTCACGCGGCGCGGATTGCCCAGATCGTCCTCGAACAGAAGCGTTCCTTCGCCCGAATGCGGGTCGTACTCGCCGTGGCCGAGAAAGTGCAGCAGATGGACGCCGTGCTTAAGCAAGCCGGCGTGCAGCTCGTCGAGCGAGGCATGGGGCAGGGAGTAGATTTTGACCTTCCGCCAGGGCCGCGCCCAGGCCCTCTCGATCCAGGCAAGCTCCTCGTGAATCTTCAACGTCTCGTAGCCGTGGGGCTCCGAGGCTACACAGAGAATGCGCAGCGGCGGCCGGTAGCCGATCGGCCGTTCGGGTTTCGGGACTTCGAGATGCCGGACGATCGAGAAACGCCGGTCGAGCGCTAGAAACTTTCCTTCCTGCGCCGAATAGAGCAGCTCCCAGGGAAGGTCGTGAATGCGCATCAAATCCGGATCGTCGAGTGCCAGCCGGATCTGGATCCGCAGCTGTTGTCCAGGCAGGAGCCGGCCGACGCTCAAATAAAACAACGCGAGTACTTTGTCGCGGAACAACTCGGCAAACAGAGACTCGCCGAATTGCCGTAGATCGTCCGCCGAGGCGCCCCCCTCCCGAGCCACCAGGGGGACCTCGGGCCATTCGAGGTGAGAGAGGGAGAAACGCCCTTGTCCGGTGCCGAACGGGCACTGAGCCCGGAGGTGAACGCCTCCCCCGTCGTCGGCAAAGAAGTCGATCTCGAAATCCAAATCGGCCATGGTGCTCCTCGGCAGTCGACCGCCGTCCGGGCGAAGTTCGAGCGTCCGCGTCGTCCGCGTCGTCGCAGCGAACGGCCGAACTTCCCTTCGGCGAGCTCTGCCGCGTAAACGTAACCTATTCTCCCCACAAAGCCAGAAGTTCCGCCAGCCGGGATGGAGAGCCTATGCAAAGCGGGGTGCGCTATGCCAAGATGCCCAGCGAATGCGCCGATCCTGGCTTTTGAGTCTTCTCCTGCTCCCCTCGGCGTTGTTTGCCGAAGACGTGCCGTCGCCGGTCATCCCGCCCTTGGGTAAACCTGCCTATCGCTGGATTCATCCGCGGGTCCTGTTCGACGAAGGGCACCACAATGTTCACTTTCTCTCGACCGGCTACGCGCCGTTCGGCCGAGTCCTCACGGGCGACGGCTATCGCGTCGAGGGAATTCGCGAGCCGTTCTCCGACGCCAATTTAGCCGGGGCTCGCGTGCTGGTGATCGTCAACCCGAGGAGCGGAGGACGGGAGGTGCAGGTTCCGGAGCGCGGCCATCCCGCGTTCACACCGGAAGAATGCGCCGCCGTCGAGCGGTGGGTCAAAGCCGGCGGCTCCCTCCTGCTGGTCGCCGATCACTACCCGATCGGCTCGGCCACTCAAGCGCTCGCCGATCAGTTCGGCGTCTCCTTAAGCAATGGCTTCACGATTGATCCTGGCTATGCGTTGGCCGATTTGCCGAAAAGCGAGACGATCACCTTCCGAAGGGATCAAAAGCGCTTGGGCGACCATCCGATCCTCCGCGGGCGCAAGGCCAAGGAGCGGATCGACGTCGTCGAGACCTTCTCGGGAGAGTCCCTGCGCGGCCCCCGCGGCAGCTCACCGCTGCTCCTGCTGTCTGACCAAGCTCAAGACGAGCAGCCGCCGGATCACGTCCAGAAGATCTCGGCCGCGGGGCGCTGCCAGGGACTCGCGCTGATCCACGGCAAGGGACGCGTGGTCGTGATGGGCGAGGCGCAAGCGCTCTCCGACATCATTTCGGACGGTAAGTACACCGGCTTCGGCCGCCCGGGCAACGACAACCTGAAGCTGGTTCAGAACATCATGCACTGGCTGACCCGCAAACTCTGAGCGACCCTACTCCCACTCGATGGTCGCCGGGGGCTTGCTGGTCACGTCGTAGACCACCCGATTGACTCCCTTCACTTCGTTGACGATCCGATTTGCGACCCGGCCGAGAAGATCGTAGGGGAGCGGGCTCCAATCCGCGGTCATGAAATCCTGGGTCTCGACGGCGCGCAGCGCGATCACGCTCTCGTAGGTTCGGTAATCGCCCATCACGCCGACGCTTTTGACCGGCAGAAGGACTGCAAAAGCCTGGCTGGTCTTGTCGTACCAGCCGCTCTCGCGCAGCTCGTGGAGGAAGATCGCGTCGGCTTCTTGGAGCAGGGCAACCCGGTCGGCCGTCACTTCGCCCAAGATGCGCACAGCGAGCCCCGGACCGGGGAAGGGGTGCCGGGCGATCAGCGGCTCGGGCAGGCCGAGCTCGCGGCCAAGTTGGCGGACCTCGTCTTTGAACAGTGCCCGTAGCGGCTCCACCAGCTCGAAGCCGAGTTTTTCCGGCAGGCCGCCTACGTTATGGTGGGTCTTGATCACGGCGGACGGCCCCTTGACCGAGGTCGATTCGATCACGTCGGGATAGAGCGTCCCTTGGGCGAGGAAGGCGAGACCTTCGAGCCGTTTCGCCTCTTCGTCGAACACCTCGATGAACTGGTGGCCGATGATCTTGCGCTTGCGCTCGGGATCTTCGACCCCGGAAAGCGCGGCGAGAAACCGCTCCCCCGCATCGACTTTATGGATTGGAATCCCCAGCCCGTCTTGCAGCGCCCGGACCACCTGCGCCCCTTCGTCTTTCCGCAGCACGCCGGTGTCGACGAAGACCGGCACCGAACGGTCGCCGATCGCCCGGGCGAGAAGGGCTGCGACCACGGAGGAATCGACCCCGCCGGAGAGGGCGCAGAGCACCCGGCCCTCCCCCACCTTCGCGCGGACGCGTTCGATCGCTTCGTCGAGATAGGAGGCCATATGCCAATCGCCGCGCGCGCCGCAGGCGCCGAATAGGAAATTGCGCAGGATTTCCGATCCCGAGACGGTGTGCGAGACCTCCGGATGGAACTGGATGCCGTAAAGCCCGCGCACGCGATCCTCGAACGCGACGATCGGCACGCTCGCAGTCGACGCCGTGGCGACGAAACCTGCCGGCAGGCCGCGCACCCGGTCGCCGTGGCTCATCCAGACCGTCTCTTGCGCCGCCAGCCCTTCGAACAGCGTCCCCGCTTCGGAGATTTCGATCTCCGCCCGGCCGTACTCGCGGTGCGAGCTGGGGTCGACTCCGCCGCCCAGCTCGTGCGACATGACGTGCATGCCATAGCAGATGCCGAGGACGGGAATCCCCAGCTCGAACAGCGCGCGCGGCGCGGTGGCCGCATCGGTCTCGTAGACGCTCTGCGGGCCGCCCGAGAGGATCAAACCGATCGGCGCCCTGGCGTGAATCGCGTCGAGCGACAGGTCGAAGGAATGGACTTCGCTGTAGACCCGGTGCTCGCGGACGCGGCGCGCGATCAACTGGGTGAATTGGCTGCCGAAATCGAGGATCAGGATCGTCTGGTGCTCGGTGCTCATTAAGGCTCTGACTCCGATTTGAGCTCGCGCGTCATGAGTTCGAGGACCGCCTGGCGCGGGTCTTTGTCCTCGTAGAGGATCGCCACGGTCTGGCGGGTGATCGGCATGTCGAGCTCCCCCTCACGGTACTTTTCGGCGAGTTGAAGGATGGCGAGCGAATTGCGTACCCCTTCGGCCACCATGGGGGTGTCGGCCGTGATCTCGGCCAGCCTTCTCCCCTTGGCCAGCTCGATGCCCGTGCGCCGATTGCGCGAAAGGCCGCCGGTGGCGGTGAGCACGAGGTCTCCGAGCCCCGTGAGGCCGGCAAAGGTCCGCGCGTCGCCGCCGCAGGCGACGCCCAGCTTGCCGATCTCGTGCAGGCCGCGGGTGATCAGGGCGGCGAGCGTGTTCTGGCCGAAGCCGAGACCGGTCGCCACCCCTGCGGCGATCGCGATGACATTCTTGGTCGTGCCGCCCAGCTCCACCCCCACCACGTCGCTCGACGAATAGAGACGGAAATAGCGGGTCGAAAGCGTTTCGCGAATCGTCGTCGCCAGCTCGTGATCGGTCGAAGTGACCACCGCCGCGGTCGGTTGATTTCGCGCCAGCTCCGCCGCGAAGCTCGGACCGGAAAGAACCGCGAATCGCACGTCGCGGCCCGCGCGCTTTCCCTCTTCCGCGGCGACCTCGCTCATCCGCTGGAGCGAGTCGGGCTCGATCCCCTTGGTGCCGGAGATGACGATCGCGGGCTCGCCCGGCGGTCGCTCCGCCAACCGCTCCAGATGGGCGCGCAGCACGGCGCGGAAGCCGTGCGAAGGGATGACGACCAGAGTGAGATCGGCGTCGTGCGTAAGAGCAAGATCCGAGGTCGGCGTGAGATTTCCCGGCAGCTCGACTCCCGGCAGATAGTCGGGATTGGCGCGTTCGGCGGCCATCCGGTCGGTGAGCGCTTCGCTGCGCGCCCACAAGACGACGTCGTGACCTCCGGCTCCGGCGAAATGAACCGCGAGAGCGGTGCCCCACGAGCCGGCGCCGAGGACCGCGATCCGGCTCACGCGGAGCTCCCGTGCGGCCCGCCCACGGGGCCTCCGTTCGATCCACCGATCCGGCGCTCGTCGCCCGAGAGCAAGCGGCGCAGATTGCCGCGATGGGTCACGAACACCAGCAAAGCGAGCCCCGCCGCCGCCGTGGCATACCACGGCCCTTCCGAACGCTGCCAGCCGATCCGCTCGCACAGCACCACCCAAAGCGGCAGGGTGAGGGAAGCGCAGAGCGAGCCCAGCGAAACGTAGCGCGTGCGGGCGACGACCACCACGAACAACAGCGCGGCGAGCCCCAAGGCGGCGGGGGTGAGCACCGCCATCGCGCCCGCCGAAGCGGCGACCCCCTTGCCGCCTCGTCCGCCCAGGAACAGCGGAAAGACATGGCCGAGAACGACCGCGACCGCCGCCGCCGCGGCGAGGCCCGCCCCCGCGTTGAGCAGCCGCGCGCCGGCCACCGCGGCAGCCCCTTTGCCCAGGTCGCAGAGCAGCGCGATCATCCCCGCCTTCTTGCCCGCGATGCGCAGCGCGTTGGTCGCCCCGGCATTGCCGCTTCCCGCGGTGCGCAAATCCCGGCCCACGAGCCAGCGCACCAGCAGGTAGCTGAACGAGATCGACCCGATCACGTACGCCCCGAAAAGGATCGCCACGGTGCGCAACGCGGTCAAACAGCCCCCTCCTCCGGACGCGGGTCGGACGGCGCCTCGTGCGATTCCTCTTCGGTCTTCTCTTCAGCCTCTTCGGCCCTTTCGGTCGCCGGCGCAATCCCGAGCGGCATGCGCAACAGCACCTCGTGGCGGCTCCCCTGGCCTTGCGTCCCGTCGCCCCGGCTCACGATCTCTCCCAGGTGGCTACGCACGAGAACCGCCTCGGCGACCGGAAACGGCTCGCCGATCGCCCCGGAGAAAGCGGTGGTGAACGTCGCGATCGCCGGCCGCTGCCAAGGGTCGCGGCAACGCGCGATGGTGAGGTGCGGCACGAAAGGTCCCTCTTCGGAAGGATGGCCGATCGTCTCTTCGGCCATCGCGTTCAGGGCGCTGCGGAGCGCGATCAGCTCGGGGGGAGTCGAGACTCCGACCCACGCCACGCGGGCCGGCCGGGTGGGCGGAAAGGTCCCGGCGCCCGAGAGGGCGAGCGAAAACGTCGGGCTCGGCGCGCAGGCCCGCGCCAGCTCCTGGCCCAGCCAGGGAACCAGGTCGGCGGCGATGTCGCCCAAAAACAGGAGCGTTAGATGGAGCCCGCGCGGATCGACCCAGCGGGTCTTGCCGCCGGCCGAGAGCGACTCGCGCAACGGCTCGATCCGCCGGCCGACCTCGCTTTGCACGGCCTCCGGGATCTCGATCGCCACGAACAGCCGATAGGTGCCTGGCGCTACGGTCGGGACGTTCATCGCGCCACCTCGCCCGAGCCGAACGCCCGAGGCGGCGGCAGATCGAGCAGCCGGCGGCGGAGCATTTCGAGCGCAAGCTGGCTCGCCTGAGTGCGCACGAACTCCCGTCCGCCGGGGAAGCGCGCACGCCAGTGCTCCACGCCTGCCGGTCCGGCAAGACCCAGATGAACGGTCCCGACCGGTTTTTCTTCGCTGCCTCCGCCCGGCCCCGCGACCCCCGTGATGCTCAGCGCATAACCCGTCGCGAATCGCGAGCGCGCCCCTTCGGCCATCGCTCGCGCCACGGCCTCGGAAACCGCCCCATGCTCCGCGAGCATTTCTTCCGTGACGCCGAGCAGCCGCGTCTTCCATGCGTTCGAATAGGTCACTACGCCCCCTAGAAAATAATCGCTGCTGCCGGCAACGGCGGTGATCCGCTCGGCGAGCAGACCTCCCGTACAGGACTCGGCCACTGTGAGTGTCGTCCCCGCCGCCCGCAGCAGCTCGCCTACCACCGCGGCGAGTCCCACGTCTTCGCGATCGGAAAACACCGCGTCGCCCGCAAGCTCCTTAAGCCGCGTCGACATCTGAGCGAGCCGCGCCCGCCGCTCGACCTCCGGCCCTTCGGCCGTCGCCTCCAGCCGGATCTCGCCCGGTTTCGCGAGGATCGTGATGTTCTCGCGGCCGAATTCGGCGTACGCCGGGGCGATCATCTCTTCGACTCCCGACTCGGGCAGGCAGGCCACCTTGAGCACCGCGGTCTCCCGCCCGACGCCGCCTGATCGGCTGCTGAGCCAGGCGTCGAGAAACGAGTCGATCATCCCCTCCAGCTCATAGGGGACGCCAGGAAAGAGCAAGATCGTCTTGCCCTCGTGCTCGACCGACATCCCAGGCGCGGAGCCGCGCGGATTCGGGATCACCGACCCGCCATCGATCAGCTCGGCCTGTTTGCGATTGACCGCGGGCATCACCCGTCCATAGGACCGGAACCGCGCCTCGATCCCTTCGAGCACCTCGGGCACCAGCTTGAGACCGCGGCCGACCGCCTGGGCGACCGCCTCACGCGTCACGTCGTCGGCAGTCGGCCCCAGACCGCCAGTGATCAGAACCAGATCCGCCCGCCGTAGATGCGAAAGCACCTCGGCCGCGATTTCATCCACAGAATCGCCCGCCACCGATTTCGCCCGCAGCTCGAAGCCATAGCGGTTGAGCACGGAGGTCAACTTCAGAGAATTGGTGTCGAGCCGCCGGGTCCCGAGAAGCTCGGACCCGACCGCGAGAATGGCAGCACGCATGGCGGGATGATAGCGCAGGGGGTGACCGGGGGCTGGCGGGAGGAAGCACCGGCAGGGCCGAGCCGGCGTTACGGGCTCGAAATATCCGTGGCGAGCGGTGCGACTTGTAACAAAGCGGCATCCCCCTCGCCGGTCTTTATAGCTGGCCAACCCGTTCGAGGAGGGGTTATATGAGCCGAATTCGCCGATCCTTCGTGCTGTTGCCCTGGATCGCTCTGTCCGCCCTCGCCGCGCCCGCAACCGCTTCGATCGAGGGCTCGACCTGGTTTCCGCTCGGCCCGGCGCCGATCGACGGCTTTTTTGCCGGCGGCGCCACCGGCCGGGCTTCGGCGATCGCGGTCAATCCCGCCAACGCCAACGAGGTCTGGCTCGGCACGGCCGCCGGCGGCGTCTGGCACTCGCTCGACTCCGGCGCGAACTGGGAGCCGGAAACGGATCGCGAGGATGCCCTTGCGATCGGCGCCCTGGCGCTCGACGACTGCAACGCCTCGGGCTGCGCCGTGATCTACGCCGCGACGGGAGAAAACGCGATCCGGCGCGACACCTACTACGGTGCGGGACTCTTGATCGGCCAGTCGAGCGGCGGTGAAATCCCTATTTTCGGCTGGACGCAGCGCACCGGCACGCCGTTCGATTTCCGGCAAGGATCGCTCAACGACGTGGTGCTCGATCCGGACACCTCGGGTGCCACTAAGCGAATCTTCGTCACGCTTTCGAGCGGCACCACTCTGGGCGCCCCGGAATCGACCGTCACCGCGCCGGCTCCGGCGAGCGGCTTCGGCATCTTCCGCTCCGACGACAACGGCGCGAACTGGACGCAGGTCTCGGTGCCCGGGTCGAACGGCGCGAAGCCCACCGACTTGAAGATGCACCCGACCGACCCCCTCACCCTGTTCGCCGGTTTTCTCGGCCGCGGGGTCTTTCGTTCGACCAACGGCGGCGCGAACTGGTGCCCGCTGAACGCGGGGATCGCGCTCCCCCCCGGCTGCCCGGCCCAAAGCCTGCCGAACGTCGGCACCACGACGTTCGACCACGTCGAGATCGCGATCGCGCCGAGCAATCCGCTGGTGGTCTACGCCACGTTCGGAATGTGCGCGGACCGGCTGATCCAAAACTGCCAGCCGTCGATTTTCCGCTCCCCGGACGGCGGCGCCACCTGGGCGGCGAAGCTCGTCGGCAACCCGAACGACGGCGGCGGCTTCCAATCCGGCTACAGCCGCTACACCCACGCCCTGACGGTCGACCCGACCAACCCGGACGTGCTGTTCCTCGGCGGCGTGGCGCTCTGGCGTTCGAGCAACGGCGGCACCTCGTTCGTCCTCTCCGACGCGAGCCTCGCGCCCGGGCCAGGCAACCAGGTGATCCATTCCGACCATCACGAGGTGGTGTTTCATCCGACCTCGACCACCCGGGCTTATTCGACCGGCGACGGCGGGTTCGCGACCTCGATCGACGGCGGCCTGCATTGGACGCCGCGCAACGACGACCTGCAGATCACGGGATTCCAGAGCATCGCCTCCTCCCCCTTGACCACCGCGGTGATCGGCGCCTCCCAGGACAACGCGGCGCAGCTCTTCTCCGGCAGCCGGCGCTGGAGGCACCTCCCCTGTTGCGGCGACGGCGGCTACTCGTTCCTCGACTTCGACAACGCGCTCCGGATGTACGCCGGCACCAACTTCGGCGCCCTCGAACGCTCGGACGACGGCGGAAACTTCTGGACCGGCATCAACACCGGCATTCCGTCCACCGATCCGCGGCTGTTCTACGCCCCGTTCGTCCAGGCTCCCTCGGGCGCCCATCCGCTCTTCTTCGGCACCAATCGGCTGTTCCGCAGCACCAACGACGGCGGATCCTGGACCGACGTGAGCCCGGTGCTCGCCGTCGGCGCATCGACCGAGATCGTGACCGCGAATTCGACCGCGGCGCACGTCGCGGCGGGCACGGGACAGAACGTGATCACCGCGATCGGCGTGGCGCCGAGCGACAGCAACCAGGTCTACGTCGGCTACTACCTGGGCCAGGTGTTCCGCTCGAACGGCCCGCCCTGCAACACGCTCGCCTGCTGGACCAACATTACGACCGGCCTGCCCGCGGCGCCGGTCTCGCGCATCGCCGTCCATCCGACGCAGCCGGGCACGGTCTACGTCACCTTCTCGGGATTCGGCACCTTCCCGCGGGTGTGGAAATCCACCACCTCCGGCTCCACTTGGAACGCGGTGTCGACCGGCCTGCCGGCCGGGATTCCGGCGATCACCGTGAGCATCGAGCCGAGCGTGCCGGAGCGGGTCTACGTCGGCCTCGACAGCGGACCGGACGGCGCGAGCCTGTTCCGCAGCACGACCGGCGGCGGCTCATTCTCGGCGTTTTCGACCGGCCTGCCCAACGCGCCGATCGACGAGATCTCGATCGACGAAACCCACGGCCGGATGTACGCCGGGACCCACGGCCGCGGCGCCTTCGTGCTCGGCAAGCCGTTCATCAGCAATTTCGAGGGGTGCATCGGCGGCAGCGTCTGGGACATCCCCGTCTACGGCCACAATTTCCTGCCCAGCCAGCCGACCTGCAAGCTCTCGGTGCTCCAGAGCAACGGCTCGATCTGCGCCACCGGCACGGTCGACGTGATGGGCGGCACGATCCGCACCAGCGCGGCCGGCGAGCTGGAAACCAGCCGGCTCAACATGTGGAACGGCAAGCAGGTCGCCTGGGCCTGCTTCAACGGCGACTGCGTGGGCGGCATGCCGATCGAGGAATGCAACGACGACGCGGACGGCGACGGCGATCGCGATCCCCTGTCGACAATTGTGGTCGCCTGCGGCGCCGAGCTGGCGATCGCGACGGTGACCGGCTGCCCGGCGCTCGACAATCCGCCGAGCAGCTTCGTCGAGCTGGGCGTCTCCGGTTTCCCTTCTCTTTTGGGCAGCGGAGCTGGCGGTTTTGCGGCAGTCGAGCTGCCCGCCGACCGCGGTTTCGGCGCCAACGGCGCCAACCTGAACCGAGAAGGTGGGGTCCTCCACCTCGTCGCGAGCGTGCAACGCGCCCTGGGGACCGAATCGCTCTGCGCGGTCGCCGTTCCCTACCAGTTGGGCGAATCGGACGAGGAGGTGCTCGCTCGCGCCCGGGATGCGGTGAACGCCAGCCCGACCTGCGCGGCGAACGGCGTGCAAGCGCTGCTCGACCCCGGCAACCCGGGCTCGTCGGAAGACCAATTCCCGCGCCGGCCGCGTCTCCTGCTGCGCGCGCCCGGTCTCTCCGGCAGCCAGCTGATCACCGCGCTCCACACCGACCCGGGCAAGACCGTCGGCTCCTGCGTGCGGATCGACGGCGTGGGCGTGCCGGTCCTGCACCAGATCCAGGTGCTGAAGCTGACCTTTACCACGCCGCCCGAAGGCGCCGCCGGCGGCGGTCTCACGCTGGTCGAGCAGACCCCGCTGGGAGCCTGCTCGCTGGAGATTCCAACCACCATCGGGGAGAGCGGCGCCCAGATCGCCGGGGCGGTCGACGCCGCGGTCCATGCGCCCGGCATCCCCGGCCCGCATCCCGGCTGCCCCTCGGAGCGCAACGCCCGCGACATCACGAGCCGGATGGGTTTCCTGCTCGCGGTCGAGTCGTCCTCCGTCGAGCTGTGCATCCGCGATTCAAAAGTCGGCTTCGACATCCGCACCAAGGATCTGATGAACGCCCATCCGATCGCCGACGCCGGAGACGACCGGGTGCTCGGCACCGGCCCGGTCGCCCTCGACGGCTCGCAGAGCGCCGACCCCGACTCGACCCCGGGAACGCACGACGACATCCTGACCTTCGAATGGTTCGACGTGACGACCGGTTCCCCGGTCTCCCTCGGTACCGGCGAAACTCTTTCGATTCCGCTTGGGCCAGGTCTCCATCGCATCCGCCTGCGCGCAACGGATAAAGGAGGATTGGCCGATACGAACGAAATCCTGGTCACGGTCGGAGGAGTCGGAGGGGGCGGAGGGGGTGGAGCGAACAGCCTCTGGCTCGGCAGCTTCCACGTCGGTTCCACCCATCCGCTGGGCGACCTGAACAAGATCGCCGACGCCAACATCCACGTCCGCGCCGACCTCGCCTACCGCCTGACCGACCGCGTCCGGCTCGACCTTCAAGCGGGGTTCTCCCAGCTCACCGCCCAATCCAGCGCGGGGATCGATCATCCCCACTTCTTCAACCTCTCGCTCGACGGCCAGCTCCTCTTCCCGCAACCGAGCGGCAACGCCTTCTTCCTCGAAGCCGGCCCCGGCATTTACTGGCCGAACGGCGGAGGCTCCAATCTCGGCTTCAACCTCGGGCTCGGCTACCGGTTGCCGATCTCGACCCGCCACACACTGGAGCTCGGCGCGGACTACCACCGAATTTCGAGCCGGGAAGAATTCGTGACGCTGGCGCTGGGGGTGCTGTTCTAAAAGCGAGGCGAGCCGAAAGGATCGCGAACGGCAGGCCGGCCCCGGGCTCGCCTGCCGTTCTTTCGACGCTACGGGCCGAGCTTCGAAGATCCTGAGACCGCCGGATCGCGATCGAAAACCCCGTGGGAGTAGAGCGCCTCGTCGAGGTCGTTCGTGGCCTGCGCCTGCAGCAGCCAGAGGTTCCAGTAGGCGATCAACTCGTCTTCGGTCAGGTTGCGAAGGTCGAGGTCTTCTTCGCTCAGGAACTCATCTCGCATTTCGATCATGGCGCGCCTCTCGCTACCGGGTCGGCGGGTTGGTAGGGAAGGACCCCCTCGGCCCGCGTTACCAAGTGGGCGTGCGCTTCGTGGAGATCAAGACCCTCGATCTCTCGGTGCACCTCGGGCCAAATCGCCGCCCAAGGCTCCGCGGCGGTCAAATAGCGGGCGAGGCGCTCCTCGTTGGCACGCATGAGGACACGACGCTCCCGGTCGAGAGCTTCGTCCAGGACTTCCCGACCTTCGGCGATCTGGTGGAGCAGCGGTCTTTGTGCGGCCAGATCCATCAACGCTTCAGGATGCCGTTCGGCAAGCTCGATCAGATCGCGGCTGCTGCGGGAGTAGAGCAGTTGGGCGTGCGGGTCGGTCATCAGGCGGGCCAACTCTCCGACCACCGCGTAGTCTTTTTCTCGGTTGGTCAGTTTGAGTGCGGCCAGAGGTTCCACACCGACGACCTCGTGGCCCGTCGCCTCCGCGTCCGCCCACATTCGAGCCAGGCGATCCGGATCGATCCGCGGCGGACGGGAAACGAAGTCGGTCCTCAGGCGAAGATCCTGGCGGCGGATTTCGAGGTGAGCGCTCCAGCCCCCTTCAAGCCAGCGGGGATCGAGCGGCGCCCCGAAGCGATAGCGGGCTCCTTCGCTCGCCAGAACCTTGAGGACGTGTTCGAACGCTTCCGGGTCTTCCCGCAAAATCCAGTCGCCGTCCTTGCTCATGATCGCCAGGCGGTGAACGACGACCGCCTGACCCGAGCTGAGCAGCGCCCGCATGCGCCCCTGATTGAAGTCGGCGGTCAGATTGAGGTACGGGTTGTCCATCGGCGAGGGCCAGTATATCGGCGCACCCTGCGTCAGCGGCTCATCCGTAAAGACCCCGAAATTCTTGGAGTCTGAACCCCACCCATCGGTTCGGCTACACTCGGCGCCGCCAACAGGCCGGAGGCGCCCCCCAACCTGATGTCTCATGCTCACCCCCACTCCCATTCCCACGCGCCGAAAGACTTCGGTCGGGCGTTTGTTTCGAACGCGGTAGATTTGCGACGGATCACCGTCAATTCACCTGGCAGAATCGTGCTCCGGGAACACCGATCTTCGGATCGCGCTCTGTCAGCTCGCTCCGGAACACGAGGAGCGGATGCGCGAGCTGATCCGCGAGGAGCTGGCTAAAGCCAAGGGATAGCCGGCCTCGCGCAGTCGGATGCCGCTTACTTGCCTCCGAAAGCCGCTGTACTTTCCGAATCGACGCTCTACGCTCTGGAAAGCCGGCATACACCCTGGACAGCCGGCAATCGTCCCGGATGACCGCTCTACGGTCGGAATAGCCCGTCAAACCGCTAGAAAACGGCTATCTGCCCCAGGAAGGGAGTATCCGCCTCAGGAAGGGAGTATCTGTCCCAGGAAGGGAGTATCCATCCCGGGAAAGGAGCATCTGTCCCAGGAAGGAATGTCTGTCCCGGGAAGGGAATATCTGCCCCGCATAGGGAAGAGGCGCCGCGAAAAACAGTTCTACGCCGCCGCATCGGACTCTAGGTCGCTGCGTCGGAAAATGCACGTCGAAATCGGGCTTGCGGTCACCGCCAGCTTCCCGGACAGCCAGAACCGACAGCGCCGTGTGCTGCCCGCCACCGCACCGAGGGCCGCAAGGATCACTACGGCGCGAGCTGCTCGGCCAGTTTCGTCGCGGCTTCCCGAGTGTAATTGCCGGAGATTCTCGCCGAGGGACCCAACGGGCTCTGGACCCGCGGAGCGATCACCACGATGCCGTTGAGCAGCACCGCCACCTGACGGCCCAGGTTGTGAGCGGTCGCGTCATGAAGGCGCTGCGCGGCTTGGGGCGTGAAGAACAGCGTGACCCCATAGTGCTCCAGATCCATGTCCAAGCCGACGTGAACCTCGGCCACGTCGGCCGAGGAAATCACGATCTCTTTCTCGACCCAGAGCGACTCGCCCTCGGGACCCGTCACCTTGAGCCCGTCTTTCGGCTCACCCTCGGCTACGAAGCGAATCTCCAGCGCCGCCCGCGGCACGTCCGCCGGTCGTTTCATCGTCCACTCGCCCTCCTCGGCACCCCGGCACGCCGTGCTGGGCACCCCGAGGAGAAGAGCTGCCAGGAATGCGATCCCGGTCGAGGATCGGCTGAATCTGCGGCACTCGGAATTTCTCATGTCGGGCCTTTCCGGGCTGGCGTCATGCTGTGAGAGTCGGGATTGTACCTGTCGTCAACGCCCTGGATTGCGCTCACCCTTGGTGTGTTAGCGTAACGATACACCGCTGCACAGGGAGATCCACGATGCGCCCCCACCACAAGCCGGTCAACGCCCTTCTCGTCACGCTCTTTCTGGCCGCTCCGCTCGCGGCCGCAGATCTTCCTCTCGGCTTGACCACGGCCCTTGCGGCGCGCTGGATCGGGCCTCTCAGTATCAGTGGAAGGGTGACCGCCCTGGCCGTGGTGGAGAGCGACCCCGACACGTACTACGTCGGCGCGGCGGCGGGCGGGGTGTGGAAGACGACCAACGGCGGGACGACGTTCGTTCCCGTTTTTGACGGCGAGGAGGTGTCTTCGATCGGCGCTCTCGCGGTGTTTCAGTCCGATCCGAAAATCGTTTGGGCGGGCACCGGGGAGTGCAACGTTCGAAACACGGTGTCCTACGGCGACGGCGTCTATCGCTCGACGGACGGCGGCAAGAGCTGGAACCATCTCGGACTGCCGGCGAGCGAGCGGATCGCCCGCATCGTGCTCCACCCCACCAACCCGGATATCGCCTGGGTTGCCGCGCTGGGCCCGCTCTGGAACGACGGCGGCGGGCGCGGCGTCTATCGCACGGAGGATGGCGGCAAGAGTTGGCAGCGCACGCTCTACCTCGACGAACGCACGGGGGCCGCAGACATCGCGATCGATCCCTCGAATCCGGATCGGCTGCTCGCCTCCCTCTGGCAGGTGCGCCGCCGGCCCTGGGAGTTTCTTTCCGGAGGACCCGGCTCGGGGCTTTACGCCTCGGCGGACGGCGGCAAGAGCTGGTCCCGCCGCGGCCCGGCGGACGGCCTTCCCGCGGGAGCCTTCGGCCGCATCGCGATCGCTTTTGCCCCATCGCGGCCGGCCACCGTCTACGCCCTGATCGAGCTGAACCGCGAGGGTGCCCTGGTGCGCTCGGACGACGGCGGCACGACCTGGCACACGGTCGCCCGCGGCGCGAATCGCTATCCGCGCCCGTTCTATTTCGCGGAGCTCCAGGTCGATCCCCAAGACCCGGAGCGGCTCTACCAGCTGCACTTCAACGTCGACCTCTCCGAAGACGGTGGTGCCACGGTGAAACCGCTCCTGCTCCAATCCGCCGTCCATCCGGATCTGCACGCGCTGTGGATCGATCCGAACGATCCTCGGAGATTGCTTCTCGGAACCGATGGCGGCCTCTACGCGAGCCGCGACCGAGGGCTCTCTGCGGAGCGGAAAATGGGCCTGCCGCTCTCGCAGTTCTACGATGTGGCAACCGATACGGAAGGACGGGTCTATGGCGGCACGCAGGACAATGGCGCCTGGACCGGCCCACTGAGCGCCTGGGCGCAAGGGGGAGGAGGGCGAGAGGACTGGACGATGATCGGCGGCGGGGATGCCGTCGTGGCGCTGCCGGATCGGAACCTCGCGGGAGTCGCCTACAGCATGGAATCGGCGGGCGGCGTGGCGCGCTGGGACCGCGCGACCGGTGAATGGCGCGATGTCTTTCCGCCGGCTCCATTGGGCATTGAGCTGCGCTTCGGCTGGAATACGCCGATGGTCCTCGACCGGGCGGACAACCTGCTGGTCGGTAGCCAGTTCGTCCACCGCTCGACCGACCGGGGCGAGAGTTGGTCGGTGATCAGCCCCGACCTGACGACCAACCGGCGCGAGTGGCAGAAGGCGAAAGAGAGCGGGGGCTTTACTCCCGACGTCGCGGGCGAGGAGAACTTCACGACGTTAATCGCTCTCGCGGTCTCCCCGGCGTCCGACGCGGAGATCTGGGCGGGCAGCGACGACGGGAGGGTGCATGTGACGACCGACGGCGGCGGCCATTGGCAGGAGGTCGGAACGGCGATCCCGGGTCTGCCGCCCTATGCCCGCATCCAACGGATCGTGGCGCGCGGAGCGGGGCGGGCGCTGCTGCTCGCCGACGGCCACATGCAGGGCAATCGGGAGACCTACGTCTTCGAGACGGTCGATCTCGGCGCCCATTGGGCGCGGCTGGGTTCCGGAAGCGAGCTGCGCGGACCGGCGCTTTCGATCCTTGCCCCCTGTGACGATCCTCGGACCCTACTCCTCGGCACCGAGCAGGGCCTTTGGCTGTCACTCGATCACGGCGCGAGCTGGGCGCCTTGGCGCAATGGAGTTCCCCCGGCGCCGGTTTCGGGCCTTGCCCTGTCCGGCCGGGATCTGGTGATTGCCACCCACGGCCGGGGCCTGTTTGCGATCGACGACTTCGTGGCGGTCTGCGCGGTGCCCGTCGGGCCGTCCGACACCCTCTCTCTCCTTAGCGTATCCGCCGCGCCGCAGCGGGCGATCCGCACCGTCGGGGGCGGTAGAGGTGCCATGGAGCCACGCGGCACCGATCGGGCGTACGGCGCGTTGATCACTCTCGCCTCCCCGGTCGCAACACCGGAGGATCATCCCGCGACGGTCACGATCTTCGATGCCGCGGGGACAGCTGTGCGTTCCTTCGAACAGCCGCTCGGCCGCGGGATTCAGCGCATCGCCTGGGGCTTCGAGCACGACGCCCTCTGGCGACGCCCCCGCCCCACCGGCCGAGGCGACCTGCCGTCGCTCGACGCGGGGCCGGAAGTACCGCCCGGACCGTACGAGCTCGCCGTCCGCGTCGGCGAACAAGAGGTGCGAGGAACCGTCCAAGTGGTGGGAGAAAGCAACCCTACAGCCGTTCGCTGGAAGAAACGGGTCGAGGTCGGCCAGATGCAACAACAGGTGACCGAAGCGTTGGAGGAAGTCTTCCGGCTTCGCGCCGACCTCGCCCAGTTGGAGAAGCGGAGCCCGGGCCTCAAAGCGAAAATCGCGACCGCGCTCTCCGCCCTGGAGCGCTTCGACCGCCGCCTTCGCCGCGAGCCGGGCGGCCCCTTGGGCGCGGCGCGCGACAACCTGCGCAGCCGGCTCTTCAACCTGGAAGACACGATCGACGCTTCGTTCTCACCTCCCGCCGCGGGGACGGTGGAATCGATTCGCGTCGCGGGCGAGAATGTCCAGGCATTGCGCCGCGACCTCGATGCTTTCGAACGGGGCGAGATCACGACTTTGAAACGGAGGCTGGGAAGATAAACTCAACCTACTTAGCAGGGAGCGCCCCATGACCACCTACCCGTTCCGCCCGATTGGCTTCGTCCAGAGCCCCTTCACCTCAACCGCCGAAGTACCGCGCGGGTTGGGTGCTGAGCACAAAACCGAGGGAACGCTCGAAATCCTGCCGGAGCTGGAAGCCGGCCTTGCCGACATCGAAGGCTTCTCCCACCTGTTCGTGATCTGGGTCTTCGACCGCACCGAAGGCTTCGATCTCACCGCCTGGCCCCCGTCCGACGACAGGCCCCATGGCGTCTTCGCCACCCGCTCGCCCCAGCGGCCGAATCCGATCGGCCTCACCGTCGTCGAGCTGCTCGGCCGCGAGGGAAACCGCCTCCGTGTTCGCGGCATCGACATGCTCGACGAGACGCCGATCCTGGACATCAAGCCGTATCTGTCTAGCGTTCCAGCGGAGAGCCTTCGGCGTGGATGGCTGGCGGAGTCAGAGGGGCGGGCTAAGGGGTAGGGTTGAGGCAGACGCGGAGGTGAGCGATTGGAAATCGCTCGCTCAAATACGATGTCCCTGCGGGACATATGCTGTGGCGCGGAAAGGCTGGGAAACCGGCCGTAGTCGGCACCAGGCGCCCGGGGGCATTGGCAGAGATCTGCATCAGGAGGGCCAAGGTGAAAATAGCGAAGGGCGCTATTAGCGATTCCGGCTCAAATCGAAAATAGCACAGAGAACCTCACCCGCGGGATTTCGGAACTTGGGGTGCCTGGACAGAACGCGCCGCGCCGTGGAACACTTCGGCCGTGGCGCGTTTCTCCCGCTTCTCCTCATTCTCGGTCGTTCTGGCCCTCGCGGGCCTGTTCGCTTCGCTTTCCGTCGGGTGCCTCTGCGACGGGATGCGCCCGGCGGGAGGTTCGATGCAGGGGATGCCTGCGATGCGCGAAATGTCGGGGATGCACTGCCACGCGGAGGAGGCTGGGAGCCTCGCCGCCCCTTGTTGCTGCGAAATGGCGCCGCGCGGTCCGGCGGTCGCCGAGTCGCTACGCACTCCGTACCGGGCGGAGCGCCCGGCGATCTCGGAGCTTCCGGCGATCGAACCCCTCGCGTTCATGGCGCCGGGTCACCCCGAGCCGAACCGCTTGAGCTTCGGCTCGATCGACCGATCTCCTCCCTCCTCGTCGACAATCCCTTTGCGCATCTGATCTCTCCTCCGGGTCGATTCAGAAGACCCTGACGGGATGCGTGTTCGTTGCCGGGTGCTCCGTACTCGGAGCCCGCGTCCCTTCCCTCCGGGAGAGATCGCCGATGTTGCTTCGTCCTATCCATCTGTACGGTTTCCTGCTGCTCGCCGCGGCGGGCTGCGCCACCGCCAATCCCGCCGGATCGTTTTCGGACGCCGCCCGGCCGGTGACCGAGCGCACCGCTCTTGAACCTTCCTGGCCGCGCGATGGGGCCGCCGCCGCGGATCTAACCGCCCGCGCTAAGGCGCTGCTCGCCGAACCGCTCGATCCGGACCGCGCGGCGCAGGTGGCGCTCTGGCGCAACCCGGGGCTGCTCGCCGATCTCGAAGACCTCGGGATCTCGCAGGCCGAATACGCGCAGGCCACGCGGATCGCCAACCCCGCGCTCGATTTCTTCTACCGTCGGCCGGACCGATCCGGCCTGGTCGCCAACGTCGAAATCGGCTTGATCGAAAACCTGCTCGATCCTTTGCTCCTGCCGCTGCGCAAACGAATGGCGGCGGCCGAGCTGGAGGCGGCGAAGCTCCGCGTCGGTCAGCGGATGCTCGATCTGATCGGAGAGACGAAGCAGGCGTTCGCCGAGTCGCAGGCGGCCGACCGGCTGGTCGAGCGGCTCGGCATCATCGTCGAAATCGAAATCGCCGCGGCCACGTTCGCCGAACGGCAGCGGGCGGCGGGAAACCTTCCCCAGCTCGCGCTCGAAGAGCATCAGGCGCTGCTCGATGAGACGAAGATCGATCAAGTGCATGCCCATGTCGCGGCCAAGGCCCAGCGCGAAAAGCTGCAACGGCTGATGGGCCTGCCGGGTATCGAAACAAGCTGGACCACCGCCGGAATGTCGCTCGACCCGCCGGGCGACGACGTGGCGGTCGCCGACCTCGAAAAGCTCGCGCTGTCGGATCGCCTGGACGTCGCCGCGGCGCGCGCCGGGGTCGGCCTGATCGACCAGGCTCTAGCCCTCCGGCGCGCCGGGCGGTTTCTCCCCGGCGGCGTGCGGGTCGGCGTATCGCGGGAGCGCGATCCCGATCGGGTTCGGGTGACCGGGCCGGTGCTCGGGATCGAGCTGCCGATCTTCGATACCGGCGCCGCCTCGATCGCCAAGCTCGACGCGGAGCGGCGGCGCGCCGAGCGCCAGGTCGAAGAGCTTTCGATTCGCATCGGCTCGGAGGTTCGCGAGACTGCCGAGCGCTACCTCGCGGCCCGCGATCTCGCCCGCAACTATCGGGATTCCGTCCTGCCGCGCCGGGTGCGAATTCTCGATCAGACGCTGCGCCATTACAACTCGATGTTGATCGGGGTCTACGACGTGCTTCTCGCCAAGCGGATGGAAATCGAAAGCGAAAAGGGGGCGATCGAAGCCTGGCGCGACGCCTGGGTCGCTCGCTTCGCACTGGAGCGGGCGGTGGGCGGCAGGCTCCCGGATCAGATCGCGGCGGACGCGCCGAAAGGAGATTCGAAATGATCACTCGACGCGATTGGCTCCGCCGGACCGCCATCTTTACCGGCGCCACCCTCGCCGCCCTCCGCGGCCGGGCGGAGGCGCAGACTCCCCCCGATCCGCATGCGGGACACGACATGCACGGGATGCCCGGAATGCCCGGCATGAAGGACAAGCCCGCGCCCGCCGCGCCGGCCACGAAACAACCCCCGAACCCTCACGCCGGGCACGACATGGGGGCCATGCAGGGAATGGCGCCGAAGCCTTCCGTCGCTCCTCCCTCGCCGCCCGCACCCACCCGCGACGAGGTGAGGCGGCTGCGCCGCGAGCTGGGCTACACCCCGGTGACGACGCCGAATGGCCGTTCGCTTCCCTGGGTGATGAAGGATGGCGTCAAGGAGTTTCACCTGATCGCCGAGCCGGTGCTGGCCGAATTCGCGCCCGGCATGATGGTGAACGCCTGGGGCTACAACGGCTCCACCCCGGGACCGACGATCGAGGCGGTCGAAGGAGACCGCGTTCGCATCCTGGTGACCAACCGGCTGCCGGAGGCCACCTCCGTACATTGGCACGGGATCCTGCTGCCGGCCGGGATGGACGGCGTGTCGGGGCTCAATCAGCCGCGCATCAAACCAGGCGAAACGTACGCTTACGAATTCACCCTCCGCCAGTGGGGCACCCAGCTCTACCATCCCCACGCGGACGAGATGGTGCAGATGGCGCTCGGCATGATGGGCTTTTTCGTCATTCACCCGAAGAAGCCTGAAAATCCGCCGACCGACCGCGATTTCTGCATCTTCCCGCACATGTGGGCGATCGATCCCGACACCGCGACGCCGAACCCGGCGGTGATGCTGGATTTCAACCTGTTCACGTTCAACGGCCGCGTCTGGCCGGGCACCGAGCCGATGATCTGCCGCTTGAACGACCGGGTACGGATTCGGATCGCGAACCTGTCGATGACCAGTCATCCGTTGCACATTCACGGCGTCCGTTTCTGGGTGACACAGACCGACGGCGGGCCGATCCCCAAAAACGCCTGGTGGCCCGAAACGTCGGTGAACGTGGCCCCAGGGCAGACCCGCGCGGTCGAATTCGTCTCCGACAATCCCGGCGATTGGATCTTCCACTGCCACAAGACGCACCACGCGATGAACGCGATGGGGCACAAGATCCCGAATGTCTTGGGGGTCGATACCCGCGGCGTGTCGGAGCAGATCGAACGTCTGGTCTCCGGCTACATGACCATGGGAACGACCGGCATGTCCGAGCACGCCCAGCACCAGCAGCACATGGCGAGCCTGCCGAACACGCTGCCGATGATGACCGGGCAAGGCCCGTTCGGCCCGATTGAAATGGGCGGCATGTTCACCCTGGTGAAGGTGCGCGAGGGCCTGAACAGCTACGCCGATCCGGGCTGGTACGACTATCCGGAAGGGACCCTGGCCCGGAAGGTGGCGACTCCCGACGGGATGAAGACCGAACCGGTTGCCGATCCGATGGAGGGCATGGAGGGCATGGAGGGCATGGAGGGCATGGAGGGCATGGAGGGCA
>JBDTZG010000021.1:0-89667 GCA_040005235.1 Acidobacteriota bacterium
ACGGCGATGGCACGGGCATCTTCGAGCGGCAGTTTGCGGCGGACGGACGACGCCTGGGCAACGAGACCCGGATCAACCTCGCCCGCGCGGGCGATCAGTTTTCGCCCGCTGTGGCGCTCGCCCCGAACGGCCGGGGGATCGTCGCCTGGACCGGGCCGGATGGCGAAGGCGGGGGCATTTTCGCCCGGCGCTTCGCGCCGCCGGCCCGCTGATCCGCTTCTCTACCGCCGCGCCTCACCAGCCCAGAGCGGTTTTGAGCGCCTGGAGCCCAAACGCATGGCCGAGGGCGAGAGACGGAAGCCCGAGCCCGAGAATGGCGACTCGGAAGGCGATCGTTCGCTGCGCAGCCCAGCCCCAGAGCAGCAGGAACCCGACGGCGAGCGTCGGGTAACCAACCAGGGCGATCCAGGGGACGCCGAGCGTCGAGCGGGTGCCCTCCTGCCAGCGCGCCATGCCGACGTGGGCGAGGAACGGCTCGTAGAAACCGACCAGCGCGATCATGAACAGGGCGACCGCGCCGAGCGCCCGGGCGGGAGGGATGCGCCGGCCGATCGGCTCGCCGACGACCTCTTCGGCAAAGACCAGCGCGGCGTAGATCGAGAACCCCCAGATGATCGTCGCGATCAACGGCGCCCGGCCGAGATGGAGCGTAAGCGGCGCGAAGTCGTAGAGCAGCGCGCGGATCGCCACCGCGTTCTCGCGCAAAAGGCCGAGCAAGAAAAGGGTTGAGATCAGACCTACGCCGGAACGTCCGCGGCTCCATGCGGCATGCCCAAAGATCGCGAGAAACGAAGCGAGCGTAAACAGCTCAATGAAGAGATGCATGGCTCAGGTAGCGGTGCGGCGGGGCCGGAGAAGCGCCCAGCCCAGGAGCAAGGCGAGCGGCAGCTTGGGCAGCCAAAGCACCGCGCCGAAGCGGAACGCTTCGATTCCGATCGCGATCGCGAGCATCGCCGCGAGGAGAGCGAGTGGAGCCCGTTGCAGAAGTCGAACTCTGCTCGGATCAGTCATGGGTCGCGGGTCGAACCGATATGGCCTGGAGGAGCGCCGCAAGAATCTCGGTGATCGCGAGGAAGCCGCAGAGGCAGCCGAACATGAAAATCGGTTGGCCGACCTCCGGCCGTAGACGCATGCCGAGCACGCTGCCGAAACCGGCGAGGATTCCCAGGCCGAGGGCGATTTCGAGCATCCGGCTCGCGCGAGGCTCGTCGGCGCGCCAACGCCGCTCCAAATAGAGCAGCAGAGCACCGCCGGCCAGAGCGGCCGCAGTATGAACGCCGAGCCAGACTGAAAAGCTCGCCCGCTCTGCAGCGAGGCGCGCCGGGACCACAGAGAGAGTGCTGAAGCCCGAATCGATCGCGTACCCCCCGAGCGCCGCGGCGAGCATTGCAAGCGCCAACCGATCGTTACCTTTCCGACGGGCGAGGGCTGCCGCGACCCCAGCCGCGGCGAGCGCCTGGAGCGCGGCGTACAGATGGGTGACCAGGCCGCCGTTGTTGAGGCTGAACAGAGCGTCCTCGGGCAGCAGGCCACCGACCATCGCGATCGCGAGGTCGAGCACCACCAGGATGCGAATCAATACCCCAGCCCATCCGGCCGGAAGCGGCAGCCCCGGACCGCGTCGCGGAGCTCGCGTGAGCCAGCCGAGCGCCAACGCCTGGACGATCGGGATCGCCACCATCGCCAGGATCGAGATCTCCCCCTGGTCGATGCGGCCGAGGGCGATCGTCGAAAGCGTCGCGGTCGCCGCCCAATAGGCGCCGAGGAGTGCGAGCCAGAGGTAGAGAAGGCGGCGCACGATGAGGAAGGGATCTCCAGGCGTGTAAAGGTCGAACGAGAAACGGCTTTGAGCTCGCTTTTCGGATTCTATGCCGGGAGCGATCCCGCCCGCCTGGTAAACTCCTGCCGGTTCGGGCGGCTCCGTTCCGCCGCTCGAAAGCTCACGGAGGTCGGTACCCCATGCGCAAGCTCTTCCGTCCAAGTCTCCTGCTCGTTTTCGGCCTCGCCGCCGCCCTGCCCGCCGCGGCGTGGGATGTCCGCGGCAATGCCTCCACCGCCGATTTTCGCGACTTCGCGCGCCGCTTCGCCTCGGCCGCCTACGCCTATCCCGGCCATCCGGCCAAGGCGCTTGGGGTCACCGGATTCGAGGCGTACGCTGAGGCGTCGTACGACGACACGTTCGACGAGCAGCCGTTCTTCGCCGGAGCGGTCGACGGCGACCTCGACGGAGGTTTTCTCTCGATCGCCCGGGTGGGGATTCGCAAGGGGCTGCCCGGGCACGTCGATCTCGGCGTCTCGCTCGCCGAGGCGGTCGGCACCGATCTGCGGCTCGCAACCGCCGAGGTGCAATGGGCCTTCTTGGACGGCGGCACGGTCTCGCCCGCCGCGGCGCTGCGGATTACCGCGACCCGGACGCAAGGGGGCGGCGGGTTCACGCTCGACCAGGTCGGTATCGAGGTGCTCGCGAGCAAGGGATTTCCGCTGCTCACGCCGTACATCGGCGCGGGCGTCGTGGCGAGTCGGGCGCGGCTCGATCGGACGGGACCTCTTTCCGATCTTTCCGACACCCACACCCAACCGATCGCCTACGCCGGCCTGCGGCTCTCCCTGCTGATCCCCAAGATCACCGCCGAGATCGAGCGCGGCGAAACGACGCAATACGCCTTGCGCGTGGCGCTCGGGTTCTAAACCCATGATCGACATGCGTTCCGACACCGTGACCCGGCCCGATCCGGAGATGCGCCGGGCGATGGCCGAGGCCGAGGTGGGCGACGACGTCTGGGGGGAAGACCCGACGGTGGCACGGCTGGAAGCGGAAGCGGCGGAGGTGCTTGGGTTCGAGGCCTCGATGTTCGTCCCTTCGGGCACGATGGGCAACCAGATCGCGCTCCACCTCCACACCCGTCCGGGGCGCGAGGTGATCTGCGAGGCTTCAGCCCACATCTACGAATTCGAGATGGGCGCGATGGCGGCGATCTCAGGGCTCGTGCCGCGGCGCATTCCGACCGTGGACGGCCTGCTCTCTCCCGAAGAGGTCGCCGGGGCGTTCCGGCCGACGACCGGCTTCGCTACGCCCTCGGGAATGCTGGCGCTGGAAAACACCCATAACGTCGCGGGCGGCACGGTCTACGACCGGCCCCGGCTCGACGCCCTGCTCGCCGAAGCACGCCGGTTGAAGCTGCCGGTTCATCTGGACGGCGCGCGGATCTTCAACGCCGCGACAGCGCTCGGGCTTCCCGCCGCGGAGCTCGCCCGCGGCTTCGATTCGGTGATGTTCTGCCTCTCCAAAGGGCTCGGAGCACCGGTCGGCTCGATGCTCTGCGGCTCGCGCGATTTCATCGCCGCGGGCAAGAACGTCCGGAAAATGCTCGGCGGCGGCATGCGTCAATCGGGCATCCTCGCCGCGGCGGGCCTGCTCGCCCTGCACAAAGGCCCTGGCCGCCTGGCGAACGACCACGCCAACGCCCGAAGGCTCGCCGAGGTGGTGGCGGAGCTGCCGGGCGTAGATCTCGATCTCTCCCGCGTGCGCACCAACATCCTGGTTTTTCGTGTCGGAGCAGGAACCGCCGACTCGCTCGACGATCCACCCACCGGCCCGGCGGCGGGATTCCTGGCGCGTCTGAAAGAGCAAGGAATCCTCGCGAGCCAATTCGGACCCGACAGGGTGCGCCTGGTTACCCATAGGGACGTGGCACCTGCGGACGTCGATCGGGCGGTCGAGGTTTTGCAAGGAATGGGGTAGGCGAAAAGCTTCCGGAAGCTTCCGACGGTCCCCTTCCCGGCCTACATCGCCCCCTGATTCAGCAGGTCCGCCCCCGCCTTGGCGATCAACCCATCTTCATTCGCCTGGACGCCGGAGACTCCGATCGCGCCGATCACTGTGCCTTCGTGGATCAGGCGCAGGCCCCCTTCGAGCGGCACGGTGCTTGGCAGGCCGAGGATCACCAGGTTGCCCTGTTTCAGCAGCGCTTCGTGGTACTGGGTGTCGCGGCGGTAGTTCGCGGAATGGGCGGCTTTGGCGAGGGCGATTTCGACGCTCGCGTTGGTCGAGCCGTCCATTCGGCGGAAATACATCAGCCGGCCCGATTCGTCGACGATCGCGATCGAGACGTTCCAGCCGTTCTTTTGCGCCTCGACCTCCGCGGCCAGGGCGATCTCCTCTGCGGCCGCGAGGGTGAGGGTGGTCTTCTGGGCGAGCTTCGGCATGGCGTTTCTCCGTCGCGTGGAGTTAGGGGATTCGGGCGATGAAGTCGATTTCGACCAGCGCCGCCTTCGGCAGTGCCGCGACCTGGACCGTCGAGCGGGCCGGCCGGTGGTCGCCCATGTGCTCGGCGTAGATCTCGTTCAGCTTGGCGAAGTCGGCGAAATCTTGGATGAACACCGTCGCCTTGAGCACGTCGGCAAACGAGCAGCCGGCGCTCTTGAGCACCGCATCGAGGTTCGCGAACACGCGTCGCGCTTGGGCCTCGAATCCGCCCTCGACGAGCGCGCCGGTCGCTGGATCGAGCGCCACCTGGCCCGAGGTGTAAAGCATTCCGCCCAGCGAGACCGCTTGCGAATAGGGGCCGATCGCGGCCGGGGCGTCGTCGGTGTGGTGATAACCAATCTTGTCGGTCGTCATGGGTTCACTCCTGGACGGGACCTTCATAGACCCCGATGTAAGGCAGGTTGCGGTAGCGCTCGGCGTAGTCCAGCCCGTAGCCCACGACGAACAGGTTTTCGATCGGAAAACCGCAGTAATCGATCGGCACCTCGATCTTCCGGGCTTCCTTTTTGTCGAGCAGGGTGCAGAGCCGGACGCTCCGGGCGCGGCGGAAGTGGAACAGGTCGAGGATCGTCCGCAGGGTGTAGCCGCTGTCGACGATGTCCTCGATCAACAGCACGTCCTTGTCGCGGATCGACAGGTCGATGTCCTTCTTGATCCGCACCTCGCCGGGGCTGGTGCTGCTGCCGTAGGAGGAGGTCTGGAAGAAGTCGATCGCGCAGGGAATCGTCAGCCGCTTGAGCAGCTCGACCATGAAGAAGACCGAACCCTTGAGCACGCCGACGCAGATCAGCCGGTCGCTGGTCGCGAAGTCGCGATCGATCTCTTTGGCCATCTCGGTGATCCGCTTCTCGATCGCCTCTTGGGAGATCAGCACCCGCACGTCGTGTCCCATCCCGGACCTCCTGAAGTAATATGACTTGGCTCGTCCAACGTACCCGAACGGAACTTCGCACATGCCCAGCGTTCCAGAGCTTCAACTTCTCCATCGGCGCTATACCGACCTGTCGAATCGCTTCCGGGCGGCCTGGACGTTCCATCAGTTTCTGCAGGGACTGGCGAAAACCGTCCTCGATCGTCTGGGCGCGGACCACTCGACCGCGTTTCAAGACCTGTACAACGAGCTCAAAGAGATCTCCCAGGACTTGAACGCCGCGGCGGGCGACCTGCTGAAAGTGCGGCTCGACGCCGTCGACCGCCGGCTCTCCGACCTGATCTCTGCGCTGGAGGCGGAGGATAGCAAAGTCGGGGCGAACTCCCTGCGCCAATTCTTCAAGCGGGTCCGCGGCTACGACGAGAAGATCCTCACCCAGCTGGTCAAGTTTTACCTATTCGCGCCGCGCCGCGAAGGCTGGCCGCCTGCGCGGCTGGACAAGGTCGACTTCCTGCTCGCCCGCCTGTCGGAAGAGGATGGCGAAGGGCAGCTCGGCCAGGGTCTGCGCCTGCGCGACACCCGCCATCTGCTGGAGATCTTCGACGGCCTCTGGATGCTGCTCGGCGCGCCGCCGCTCGCCCCCGAGGTGATCGCCTACCGGCGCGACGAGGTGGAATCGCTCCGCGCCGAAATCCAGGCGGTCGAAGGGCTGGACCAGCTCTACGAGCGCGAGGTGATCCAGCGCTTCCGCGAGCTGAAGCACGGCCTCGCCGATTTCTACTTCGAGCCGTCGATCCTGATCTCCGTCCAGGCGACGAACCTGGTGCTCCGGGCGCGCATCCAAGAGCTCTACCAGCGCGAGGAGCGCCGGTTCATCTCGGAATACCAGCGCATCTTCGAGCTGGAGCGCCAGGTCTCGGGGAACGAAGAGCTGGATCAGGATCTCACCGCGTTCCGCGAGCAGATCGAGCGCTTCGAGCAGCGCATCCGGAGCGACGAGTTCAAGCTCGAAGACCTCGCCCAGATCCGCGAGAGCGTGCGCCACCTGCTGCCCCGGCTCGCCGAGGCGGGCGGCAAGGACCCCGCGCGGATCTTAGAGGACACGGGAGAGATCGAGCGGGCGGCGGCCGGCTCGGCGGTCGCCTCGCACTTCGAGCTGATCGCCGACCACTTCAAGCGCCTGGTCGACGCGATCCAAGACTTGTCGCCCACCACCGGGCCGCGGGAAGCGACTCTCACCCCGGACGTCTTTCCCCTCCGCCTGGAGGCCCGGGAAGTCCTCGCCTGCCGCCGCGTCTGCGGCGGAGACGATTCCGCCGCATCGATCGAGCGCTTCATCCTCGAATCCGCGGCGCTCCGCCTGCGCACCAACGAACAGGCCCAAGAAATCTCCGGCCTGCTCGACGAAACCGCCCGCACGGGAGCCTCGCCGATCTTCGATCAGGCCCGCGAGACCTGCCGCGTCGCCGACCTCTTCCTCTTCCGCTTCGACCACGAAGTCCACCAGGCCGTCCTCCGCTCCGACCTCGCCGGAGCCCGCGACCTGGAGCTGCTCCGCATGCGCCTGATGCGCGACTACTCGGGCCTCTGGCTGCTCGCGTATCGGCCGGAATTTTCTATGCGGTAGGGGAGGGGGCGGGATCAGCCTCTGCGGCGCCAGCCTTCCGGATCACGGCTCGCGTGGTAACAGGCGACGACGATCAATTCGTTGTCGCCCAGCCGGAAATAGAGACCGTAAGGGAAACGCCTCAGGAGTGCTCTGCGAGTGTTTCGATGCACTCGCGGACAGGCCAGAGGAAGAGCGGCAGCAAGATCTTCGGCTTGTTTTAAGCCTGTGAGGAAATCTTCTCCCAGGCCTGGCCTTTGTTCCTCATACCAGCGGTAAGCTTTCTGAACGTCTGTACTGGCTCGGCGCTGGTAGGTAACCTCGCGGCGCTCAGGCGCCACGCCGCGCTTCCTTCACCACGTCGTTCCAGGTCAGACCGTCGGGACCGTCGCGCTCCAGCTCATTCAGCCGATCGTCGAGGTCCTGCCGCTGCGTGCCGGTTAGCGCCATCGCTTCAGGCTGATGGCTCAGGCTCTCCCAGAGGCGTTCGATCAATCCGAGACGCTCTTCGGTGGAAAGCTCTTCGAAGTCGATCGCCGGTAGTGCCATGGGCGAAGTATGCCATGTCACGCTCCTGATCGAAACCGTTGATCCAGCCTCGCCTCGACCGTCAGCGTGAACGAGCCCGCTCCGCCCTTTGTGCGAAATAGGACCTGAAAAACTTGGTCCTGCAGAAGGGGGTTGGACGATGCGAGGCGTCGCCGGGTTGTTTCTCGCCGCTGTTCTTGGCGCCGGCAACCTCGCCTGCGGTAAACCGTTGGCGCCCTTCTCGGTCTTTTTCGTCGACCGCTCGGTGGGCTCTTCCGCTTATCCTCTCGCCGTGAACCCGGCAAAGGTCGGTCCTTCCCCGGTCACACCAAGTCCGGCGCGGGCGTGTTCTACGACGAAGTTTTGGGTTCCCGGTCTGGACCGCCGTCGCATCGGACGGCTCGGTCGACGAGACCAACTACACTCCCGTCAACTTCGCCTTCACCGGCGCGTCCCTGGGCTTTCTCGGGGCCTCGATCAACCCTTCGATCGTGGCCCACTACAACGTGACCAATCTCGCCGGCGCCGCCAATCCGGCCTGGACCACCCTGGAGCTCGGCGCGATCGATACCTTGGGCGTCGCGGGCTCCAGTCGACTGCCGAGCCGGACCGTCCCACCCAAGCCCGCCAAACGCAAGCGCTCCCTTCCGCTCATCCTCTCGCCGTGCAACCGGCACGAGTTGTTTTCATCCCAGGTCGAGCCGGAAAGATGTAAGAGCGCTCTCCCCAAGGATCGAGGAGAGCGCATCGGTCTCTTGCTTCTAGTGCCAGCAGTTACCTCCGGGCTGGTCATTGATGTGAACCCAGAATCGGTGGGTTGGGTCCCCGATTCCGCCATAAGCCTGGAAGTACCAGCCCCAGCCGTCGTGGAATTCCGCTACGCGCCAGTTGATGCCGAGTTCTCTGGCGCATATGGCGTTGGCCTCGAAAAGGCTCTCGGGCGGGGTCGTGGCGCTTGTGGTCGCGACAACGCCACCCGACCACTTGTTGTAGATGTTGGAGTTGTTCACATTCGAAGGAAGCCGGAGGGGGAATCCAGCTCCGCTTTTCCGGATGCAGAGAATCGGCAGTGACTCCGTGCAGGGCGTATCCCCGTGGCGCGGGTCGCAGCCGGCGCAGCCGACTCGAATCGTTCCTGCTGCCGAAGTAATTGGCGTGGCGAGGACCCAAGTCATCCCCTTGCGCCCTGGCACGCAGTCGGGCGCGATCACAGAGTAGCTTGCTTGAAAAGCAGAGTCACTTACCGTGACGGTGTAGGCGCCAGGTGTGACAGAGAAGTAAAGGATGTTGCCGCTCGGAGGGTTCGGGAATGATGCCGAGGTGGCTGGCAGGGGAGCGAAGCGATATCCAACGTCTGAAACCGACCAGCCAGAGCTTGTCGTGGCGACTACGTTGTAGGTAACGCCCTCGACCATCACGCATTGCCCCACGACATTTCCGCTGTAGTTCTGCCTGGCCTCCGCCGCCGGAAGTGTCAGGAGAGGCGTCAACAGGCCCGGCAAGGCGAGCATCAACAGGCGGCGTAAGGATGCTCGTGAAATCTTTCGGTTACCGACTACTCGCATGATAATTCTCCTGTTGTTACCGCGATATCGACTTTGACCGGTAGGCCCGAATGGTTTTCCGGCAATTGTCTGGGGCGGTGCTACTGAACACAGGATGATTAGGGCAAGCTCAATGCCAGATGGAGAGAATCTCAAAAGGGATCTAGATTCAAAGAGTTGCGTTTAACACTCAGGACCGATGGGGCCCGCCGCTGGGGGTACGAATACCATAGCTATGGCAAAGGCACCGCAGACCCGGGAGGCTCGTTTGGCGCTCTGGACGCCGTAAGCCGCGACTGCCCCTCGGGCGAGAAGTGCAAGACGCCGATCACCGGCCAGAACCGCTGCGAGTAGACCGCCTCGGCGGAATCGTCCCACACCTGTTCTCACTCGGCGTGTCTTAGTAAAAGTTCGAGGTTGGGCAGCGCCGCCCGTTTTGGGCGGTCGCCTCAATTTTCGGCAATCGGGATCTCGTTGAACCGGATTCTTCAGTCCGCTGAGGGATCGTCCAATAGATCGGAGTCACCCCGTGGCCACGCGTTCATTTCTCCCCCTTCTTTTGAGCTCGGCACTGGCGCTTGCCTTCCAGGGCTTCCCGCTCGCAGCCCGGGCGGACCAAGGCCCCCGGCTCGTGTCCGAGGTTCAGCTTTCTCCGACGGAGAAAATAGCCACCATCACAGGGCTACCAAGCCACCGCGCGAGCGGCCCCCTGTACGCAGAAGCCCCTCCCGCTCCGGAAGGCTTTGACCTTGAAGAGAACGAGGAGGACGAGCAGCTGGGGGCGCCCGTCCTTCAAGATGCGCTCTCCCTTCCGTCCGAGCAAAGGGTGGAAACCAAGAGCGCCCTCATCAATGATCAGATCCACGTGCCCGGCACGTTCGTCGTCCTGCGCAACACGACGATCACGCCGAACAATGGCCTCATCAGCAATGTCAACGAGCCCAACGTCGGAAGCCAGGGGGACGGGATCTTTACCAGCTTCAATTGGTACGCCGCGGTTTCGACCAACAACGGCAGCTCGGTCTCCTATGTCAGCCCGTTTTCGACGTTTCCGAGCTCTCCCAGCGCTTTTTCCGCCGGCTTCTGTTGCGACCAGCGGGTGGCGCAGGACTCCTCCCGCAACCTGGTTTTCTGGTACATGCAGTACCTCAAGACCGGCAGCACGTCCACCAGCACGAACGGCGTGCGCCTGGCTTTGGCCCATGGGCAGGCGGGGCTCGGAGCCAATGCGTGGACGTACTACGATTTCACCCCTTCGCTTCTCGGGCTTCCTGCCGGGACCTGGCTCGATTCGCCGCACCTGCAGACGAGCGCAAACTACCTGTATTTCACCACCAATGTATTCAACGCGGCGGGCGACTCGTACTATGGCGCGTTGATCGTCCGGCTTTCTCTGGCCCAGCTCGACAGCGGAGCCCCCCTCACGTTGAACGTCTTCACCGTCGTGGGCTCGTACGGCAGCATCATGCCGGTCAACGGCGCGGGGGCAGAGGGTACCCGCCCCGGGCGGACGACCATGTACTTGGGTGCGGTCTATTCGACGACATCGATCCGAGTGCTCACCTGGCCCGAGTCGAGCACCTCGCCCACGGTCGACGCGGTCAGCGGCCTGGCCACCACGTTCAACTCCTTCTTTACCTGTTCGGGTCCGGACGGGCTGGACCCTTGCACTCGGGGCAACGTCCGGATGCAGACGGGATGGATCACCAACACGGAGCTGGGTCTCATGTGGAACTCGTCGCAAGACGACGAGGAAATCTCCCGGCCCTATCCATTTATTCGCACGGTCCTGCTCAACCCGACGACGCTGGCCGTCCTGGCGCAGCCGGACATCTTCAGCTCGATCAGCGCCAGCCTCTATCCGGCGATGTCGGTGAATGAACGAGGACACCTGGGCGGCACCGTCGACTTCCTGGGCGGCGAGCGATTCCCGACCATCGTTGCCCTCATTCGAGACGATCTTTCCCCCGATCCGGCGACCAGCGGCTGGGAGGCCTACGGGATCGCCGCCAGCAACTTCGGGACTCCCGGGCGGTATGGCGACTACAACGGCGCGATGCCGCACGAAAAGTATCCGAAGACCTGGCTGGCCGTCGGCCACCGGCAGGTCGGAGGCAGCGCCAACGCCAACAGCGTGACCCACAACTATTGGTTCGGCCGCGAACGCGACAATCCGGCGCCCACGGCCTGCACGAGCTTCGCGATCAGCCTGCCGGGAGCCAACCCCACGGCGGCTGGCGGCTCTCAAACCATCATGGTCGCCGGCTCGCCCGGTGGATGCGTGAGTAGCTGGTCGGCCACCGGCAACGGTTCCTGGCTCACGGTGTCTCCGGCCGGCAGCACGGGCTCGGACTTCGTCACGATCTCCTGGGCGCAAAACACCTCCCCGTCGAGCCGATCGGCCTCGGCAACGATTGCGGGCAGGAGTTTTCTCGTCAACCAGGCAGGTGCTCCGCCGGTCTGCTCGAGCTTCTCGATCAATCCGACCGGCGCCAACCCTTCCTCGGCCGGCGGCTCCGAATCCGTCACGATCACCGGCTCTCCCTCCGGGTGTTTGGGGGGCAACTGGTCGGCCGCCGGCAACGGCTCTTGGATCACGGTGTCCGAAAGCGGCGGAACGGGGTCCGGCACCGTCACCGTTTTCTGGGCGGCCAACGGTATCCCGGAGAGCCGGTCGGGCTCGGCGACGATCGCGGGCAATAGCTTCGCCGTCAACCAGGCGGCCGGGGCCGGTCCTACTCTGCCGAAGGCTCCCGCCGACTTCGACGGCGACGGCATTTCCGACTGGGTGGTCTACCGCAACGGAACCTGGCTCTATTTCGGTCCCTGCCTCCATCCTCTGAACGAAATAGGAGCCGTTTTGAATCCAGCTTGCAGCCGCTGCGTCGCGACGATCTGCGCCGCCGATTCCTACTGTTGTGCGACCGGCTGGGACAGCATCTGCGCCGGCGAAGTGAGCCTCTGTCAATGATAAGTCAAACGAATGGCGCCCGCATCAACCCGGTTAGGAGAGGTGAGCTTATGTTTCGGAAGCTGCAAGTTTCGATTGTCGCCCTGGCTATTTCCGCGGTCGCTTTCTCGCCGGCCGCGCTCTACGCCACCTTCCCGGTGTTCACGGGAGGCGACCCAAGCTGCATTCCCGCACCCGGGGATTACGACGGCGACGGGGACCTCGATTTCGCGCAGCTCTGCGGCGCGGCCTGGCACTTCTACAACCCGGACGGCTCCTACATCAAAGGCATTTTCGTTGGTGTCACGGGAGGAAAACCCGTCCCCGCGGACTACAACGGCGACGGCAAGACCGACGTGGTGCTGTTCAACGGCGGGGCGTGGCACTTCTACGATTATTCGACGGGAGCCTACCTCGCGGCGTCCAGCGTCTTCGTCGGAGGAAACGGCCTTCCCGTCCCGATGGACTACGACGGCGACGGAACGGCGGACTTCACCCAATACGCCAACGGCGCCTGGCACTTCTACAACGACAACGGCTCGTACAACCGGGGCCTCTGGCTGGGGAACACCCCGGGAAACGTCCCCGTGCCGTTCAACCGGGACATCGACCGGGCGGAAGAGGTCGTCCTATTCAACAACGGCGTCTACCACTTCTTCGACTTCGACACCCTGACCTACCAGGGAGGGGTGGCCCTGGGAACTTTCAGCCAACCGGTGCCCGCGCCGATCGACCTCGACGGCGACGGCATCCTGGAGTTGGGAGTTTTCACCGCGGGCACTTGGCACTTTTACTCCAGGACAGGGGCCTATCTAGGAGGCGTCTCTACAGGGAACGCCACCGACAAGCCGATTTCGCGGAGGCTGCTGCCGTAGGGATCACAGGGCGGGGCAGAATCCTGCTCCGCCTTCGTCGAAGTCTCCCCCGAAGTCCCAATCCTCGCGAACCCCTACGCGAAACCACGCAGGGATGGCAGTGAAACCACGCGGATCGGAGGGCCGAACCACGCTAAATGAGGTTGAAACCACGCAAAATGCCCAAAAGGGGCCGGAATGGCCCACCAAACCACTCAGAAAATCATTGGGGCCACACAGAAATTCACTCGAGCCACGCAGTCGACCCGCCGAGCCACGCAGCCAACGGTTCGAGCCATGCAAATCAAGGGTGGAGTCACTGAGAAAATCACCGCGGCGAACCGAAAGTTCGGTCGAATCACCGACGAAGAGGGTCAACTGTATGACTTGGACGATTTTCTGGGTGACTTGAGGGGATTCGTAGGTGGCCTCACCCAATTTCTGGGTGGCGCGAGCGAATTCCTGTGTGGCTTCAGCGATTTTCTCAGTGGCTTCAATGATTTTCTCGGTGGTTCCAGCGAATTTCTCAGTGGCTTCGGCGTTCCGGGCGGCCGCTTGAGCGTTCTTCTCGGTGACTTCACCCTTCGGCTCGTCGGCTCCAGCGATTTTCCGCCTGGCTTAAACCCTCATGCGGATCAACTCGGCGCTTTCCTCGGCGGCAGGAGCACGCTATTCGGCGGCTTCGGGGATTTTCTCGCAGAGCTTACGGTAGCGGAGACGGAATCGACCGCTTTCGCTATCCACCGGAGCGAGGACGCCGTCCTCGATCAGCAGCTTGAGGTTGCGCCGCGCGGCGCCGCGATCCAACGGGTGGCCGAGCGCGCGGTTGAGATCCTCATGATCAAAGACCTCGGGCAGATCTTCGTAGACCCGTTCGATGTCCTCGATCACGCCCCAGGCGCCGCGCCGCGGAGGCCCGGCCGGAAGCTCCGCGGGTACCACCGGCGCGGCCACGTTCCCCGCCGCGGCGGAACCGTCCCCCAGAAACCGAGTCGGCGCGGCAAACGCCAGACCCTCGATCTGCGGCAGCAACGGCACGCCCCCTGCGCCGGAAGCCAGCCACACCAAATCCAGCGCCCGGATCTGCGCCAGCCGCGCCGCGTCGGAAAGCGCGATCGTCGTCTGATGCTGCTCGTCGATTCGCCGCCGGTGCTCCTCGTACTGTTCGCGGGTCAACATTGACGGCGGATTGCAGCACAAAGCGCCGAGCGGCGGCAAATCACCTCTCTGACGAGTCTGCCGATGGTTCGAATACCCAATCAGGATCGCCGACTGTCCCTTCCGAGAAAGCCCGCGCACATAGTTAAGTAGGAATGCCGTGATTCCTGGATCGACCGTTCTCGTCTACGAGCCTCGGCGCATTTCCGTGCCAAGGTCCCCTGGAATGGAGGTACACCCATGCGCTTTGCAATTCGCTGGATCACCGCCCTGACTCTTCTCTGCTTCCCTCTCTCGCTCTCTGCGCAGATCCCGGCCTGGACCGCCGTCGCCTCGGACGGCTCGGTCGACGAGGCCAATTACACGCCCGCTGTGAACTTCGCCTTCACCGGAGCGTCCCTGGGCTTTCTCGGTGCCTCGATCAACCCTTCGATCGTGGCCCACTACAACGTGACCAATATCCCCGGCGTCCCCAATCCCGCCTGGACAACTCTGGAGCTGGGGGCGATCGATACCTCGGCCGTCCTGAACAACCAGGTCTCGGCGACCTTGATCCGCGTCACCCGCTGCACGGGAGCACAGCTGGCGATTTGCACCGCGACCAGTGTCACCACCACCGTGGGCGTCTGCACGCCCTGCACTTTTCCGCCGAACACCTTCGACTTCAACCAGTTCCTCTACTACGTGGAAGTGAGGATCAGTCGTACCGCCTCGACCGTCACCGAGCAGGCCACGACGCTACGGATCTTCTAGAGTCGGCTCTGGGTGGGGCGTTTGCTCGGAATCGGCGCCAGGCGACCGCCAAGCCGGGCCGTCCCACCCAAGTCCTCGGATTCTGCGATTGATCTCCCGAGCCCATGAGAGGGTGCGGCTGGCCATGTTCAATTTCAACATCCTCGTTTCCTGGGAACAGAACAACACTCCGTTTAGCCGATCTTCGCTCTGAGTACGGCGTCGTTGCGTGCCGAGATTGAGAGATTCAGAACGGCACGTTGGAGTACACTATGAGTATGGCTACGACGCTTACCCTGTCCATCCCCACGGACGAAAAGCTGCACGAGGCCCTCCAGGCGCGGGCGTTGCTGCAAGGCAAGACCGTCCCGGATCTGGTGCAGGAAATCCTCAGCGAAGCATTGCAGGAGCGCTCGCTGGGGGAGCGAATCGGGCATCTTCGAGGGCAGCTTCTGCTCCAGCAGGATTCCGATCCCTGGCGCGAGCACCTTCGGAAGAGTAACTTTCGTCCTTGAGAGCCTGGATCCTCCCTCGGCCGGGTCGGCTACTTCATCTACTATAAGGTTGAAGATGACACTCTCCCCGCCATGGAGACCGATGAAGATCCTCAACGACCTTCTGAAAACGGATGAATCTGCGATCACGCTCGTACGGGAGTGGGTCGCCGAAGCGGAGGTTCAGTGCGAGATCCTGCCGCCCGGCGAGAACCGGGCCGACATTTTGGTCGCGCTTCAGATCACAACTCGGGCTCCCCTCGGCGCGCTCGCCTACGAAACCGGAGGAGTGCTCATTGATCACGGCTGGTTACGATGTCTCGGCTCCGGCCATCCACGTTTGCCGCGCGATCTCCATTCTTGGAACGCCGGCCGTAGCGACGGCTTCTTGCTGGTCGCCGACGATGTTGTGGGAGGGTTTTTCGCCCTCAATGGCGGCGCTCTAGGACCCGATCTTGGACAGCTCTACTACTGGCCTCCGGCCGACCTCGATTGGACCGCGCTCGACATGGGTTTCACAGAGTTCTTTCAATTTTGCCTTTCCGGCCGACTCGCGGCGTTCTACGAGAGTCTGCGGTGGCCCGGCTGGGACCGCGATACGGCCACCCTCGCCGGGCACGCCTGTTTCGGTTTCTATCCGTTCCTCTGGACCCGCGAGGGTTCGAAGGAGGGCAGCCATCGAGCTGCACTGCCCGTCGCGGAGGTGTTCGATCTCAAGGTGGATTTGGTGAGGCAGCTCGGCGCAGAGGGGGCCTGAATTCAGCTCCTACGGCGCAGGCCTTCAAAGCGCCTAAAGGAGCTGGGGTCGAGATGCCGTTCGAGACCTTCCAACTCGTTCCGGTCGCCCAATTCAGGCACCTAGGAGACGATCGAGGGAACCCGGATCGCACCTGAGAGAGAGAGAGCTGCGCCACCTCGGAGAAGAGTTCGGCGGCCGGCGGTTCGCGGAAGCCGAGATCGTGGTTGTACGAGAACATCGCGCGGCGGTAGGCCGCTGCAACGGCAACAGAGCGGCGCTGCGCCCCATGCTATGTTGTGAAGCCCTGCCGGGGCCTCGGCACTGGTGCCATCTCCCTTAAGGAGGAGAAATTCGGATGAGATTGTCTGCGAGCGCCGGCCTTGTGATCGCAATCGGACTGCTGGGTTTGCCGTCGCTGGCGGAAGCCGCGGATCCCGCCTCGAATATGCCTTCGAATACGGTGAGGCCGCAGCCGGTCCTGCGGGAAGTCGTCAAGGGCATGCCGAAGGGGGAATCTCAGGAGGTGAGCGTCTTCACGGCGAGCTTCCAGCCGGGCGACAAGACGATGTTTCATACACACCGATTTCCGGTGACCGTCTACATCCTGGAAGGCGCATTCACGCTGGAGTTGGAAGGGCGCGAGCCCGTGACGGTCAAAGCAGGGGAGGCGCTGGTGGAGCCGCCGGGCGTGCAGATGACCGGTTATAACAGGAGCGCCACCGAGCCGTTGCGGCTGGTGATTTTCTATACCGGCGATCCGGGCACGCCGTTTCTCGACCTCGTCCACTGACCGGCGCGGTCCTCGCACCTACTCGGGGCCGAAGGCTGCGAGCAATATTCATCTCCCGGGTGAACCGCCACCGATTGCGCTAGAGGTTGTCGCACGAGGGGCGGGACCAGCGCCTGATCCCGGCCGTTGGATCTCTCGCGCCAGTGCCTCCGGGTATAATCCGGCCCTGGCGGTCGGGCCCATTTCGCGCGAGAGGCATGCACAGGAACTCTAGGAGTTGCAGATGACGAGAGTCGAAGCCATCGAAAATGAGATCCAGATGCTAAGCCGGGAGGAGTTTGTCGAGTTGCGAGATTGGCTGGTCGAAGAGAACTGGGCCGGATGGGACCGGCAGATCGAAGAAGACGCGGCGGCCGGGAGGCTTGAGAAACTCGATCAGCTCTTTGAAACGGCCTTGGCCGACCATCAGGCAGGCAAGAGCCAGGAGCTTTGAGGCACTTCACGAGCCCGGGGTTCTGGGAGCTTTTCGCGAACGCGGTAGAATGCTCCCTATTCTACAGGCGAGCAGATCATGCTCCGGGTTCCGCTTGGTGCAACCATCCGCGGTCCTGTGCGGCGGCCGTCAACTGCTTCGATTTCTTTTTAATCTGCCCTTCTTCGGATCCGGAAAAATCAATGAAGGCATGCTCCGGAAAGGGGGTTGGATCTGCCTGGACGGCTAGGTCGAGGCGAAGGCACTCACTTCGAGTCACGGCCAAGACCCCTACCGAGGCGTACCCTAAGCCTTCGGTAAAGTGGCGCCATGAATCCGCGGCGCTGATTTGATCACCATCGTAGACCGATAGGCGCTTCTGATCCTTTGGAGTAGGGCGAAACACCTGCGAGGTCACACGGTTGAGTTGGACCCATGACGGATGGACTTGGCGCAAAAGCAGGGTCTCGTTCTTCATGCGGTCCCGCCCGGGATCCGGCGGAGCCTATCGGCGAGCCACTTCCATCCGTCGGGCTTATCAAGCGGCAGGTCTCTCTGTTCCTCCGCCTCCGTTTTCAGTTCGAGCTCGTGCCATTCGCCCTTGCGTCCGGCGAGGTCAATCTCCAATGTGATCTCGAACGGTGGAAGAGACCATTCGGCCTGTACCCCGCCCTCGGCAACCGGGTAAAGGTAGGGCAGTCGAAGATCATCCGGGAAATGCTCCGAGAATGCCTGCGAAAGCCAGTCGAGCCCTCCGAGACTCGGAGCAGTGCCCTTTCCATTGAGCCAGCCGTCCTTTAGGATTCGGAGCTGGTCCAGCCGAGCGGGCACATCCAGCGGATCGAGGAGGGTTACATGCTCGACGGACTCAAAACTCTGGAGGTTCGCGCCTCGGCTGAAGTTGCCGACACCCTGGACCAGTACCCGCGAGCCGTTCTTGTAGCCGATGAAAGCTTCCAGGACGGCTTCAAGTGTCTGGGGCTCGAGCGGCGCCTTTATCTTTCGGCCGTCAACCAACTGAATCTCAAAGGTCTTGTCATCCTGGTCTGCTTCAGGAATAAGCCCGCGAATGGCAGTTTCTTCCGTAAGACTCACGGTTGAGGCCGGAGCGAATACGAGCTTCCTCCGGGTCTCTCTGGTCAGCCGGGCAGGAGCTGGCTGGAGGGGCGTCGTGAATTCCATCGCTTCACCATCGCGTAGGCTTCGTCCAATCCGATCAAAATAGCTTAGAGCTTTGTCGGGCAGATGAGCTCCAATCGCTTTGTTCTGCTCGGCCGCACCGATGGCACCGACGATCGCTTCCCTGGCCTCTTCGAAGTAGTGCTGGCTGTCCGGCGGGAAGAGGAGGGATGATGCCAGAAAGAGGCTGATGACCGGTACGGCGCTCCCTTCCTCCACTCCAGTCAGCTTGAGCTCGATGCCCTCGGTGAACCTTCTTGGCGAACGTCGCCTCTCGGGGTGTGCGCATAGGAACTTCCACTTGGCAACCTCAATGACCATCTCCTCAATAACCGCCAAGTCCTTGAGAACTTCAAGTGGAATCGCGCGATTCTCAAAGCGAGGCCCTATCAACCGAGGACGCAGGAAAGGAATCTCCGTCATCGGGCTATCTCTCGGGAAAAGCCGGGCGGAGCGGGCATTGAACGGTTTCGAGATACAGGGTTTTCACAGACGAAATCTACCATGGGCTCTCCTGTTTGCGTCGGAAGCCGCCCCTACCCCTCCAACCCCGAATCCTCCAAAAGCGCCTCCAACAATCGCGCCAACTTCGCCGCCGCAGCCTTCCCAGCCGTCAGCACCTCGTGGTGATCCACCGGCCCATCCGTAAGCCCCGCGGCGGCGTTCGATACCAGCGACAGTCCTAGGCAGCGCAAGCCCATGTGCCGGGCCGCGATGACCTCTAGGACCGTGGACATTCCTGTCATGTCGCCGCCGAGCTGGTGGTAGGCGCGGACTTCGGCGGGGGTTTCGTAGCAGGGGCCGGAGACGCCTAGGTAGTTTCCTTCTCCGATGTGGATGCCGAGGCTGCGGCCGGTTTCTTGGGCTCGCTCGCGGAGGTTGGCGTCGTAGGCGTCGCCCATGTCGGGGAAGCGGGGGCCCCAGGCGGGAGGGAGGTCGCCGCGGAGGGGGTTTAGGCCGGAGAGGTTGATCTGGTCGCGGATCGCGAGGAGATCGCCCGGGCGGAGGGCGGGGTTGAGGCCGCCGGTTGCGTTGGTCAGGATCAACACCCGGGCGCCGAGCAGGCGGCCTAAGCGGATCGGGAAGGCGACTTCGTGCGCCGAGTAGCCCTGGTAGCTGTGGAGCCTGCCGCGGTAGTAGAGGACCGGGCGGTCAGGGAGCGGTGCGAGGATCTCGACGGTATGCGGGTGCCCCTCGATCGCGTGGATCGGGAAGGGCATCAGGTCGGCAAGGGGGACGGGGCCGTAGGCAGGCTCGCCCAGATCGACCGCGAGACCGGAGCCGGAGACCAGGATCACGCCCGGCCGGGGCCAGCCTTTCGCGTCCCAAGCTTCGACCGAGGCGTCGAGCTCGGCGCGGTAGTCGTAGGTATCGGATGTGGACATGGGGGCCGATAGTAGCGCAGGTGTGGGCTGCGGCCGGGCGCGTTCCCTTGCTTCGGTCGCACTCCTTCTTTAGGGGAGATGACAATTTCGTCAATCCTGGGAAAAAGGAGACTTCGATGTCGAATCCGATGAGTAGCAAGGTGTTCGGACGTTGGAGTGGCGGAGCTCTGGTCCTTGGTCTTGCGGTCCTGACTGCGATTTGGGTCTGCGCTCCCGCGAAGGCGGAAAGTCAGCCGAGCCACTTGAACTGGGTGGCGGTGGATGCCGTGCCAGCGGGGGTCTGCGCGGCGGCCACGGCCCCGCTCACCCTTCCTGAGCCAATCCAGCTGGCGACCCAGAAGTGTTGTCTCGACGACTGGCAGCCGGGTCCGTGCAACCCGGTGACTCAGAAATACTTCGCTTTATGCACGACCGGGTCGGCATGCTCGGTGTGCGGCACGTTCAGCTGCGTGCCCAACACGACGTTCTGCCTCCGATAGATCCCTCCGTTTCGAGCCCCGGCCGGCTTCTTTTCGACCCGGGCGCCAAACTGAGCTATCGTTCGCGCCACACCTGCGGGGCCGATTCCATCGACCCCGCGTTCACTCCTGCCGAAGAGTCCCCATGTCCGAGCTCGACGAACAGATCCAGAACCGGCGGGACAAGCGCGATGCTCTCGCCGCCGCGGGAATTCCTACTTATCCCCAGCGCTTCGAGTGGGACCTGGAGCCTTCGGGGGTTCACGCCGCGCATGGCGAGAAGACCGCGGAGGAGCTGGAGGCCGCGGCGATCCGCCTGCGGGTGCCGGGCCGGGTGATGGCGATTCGCGAGCATGGCAAGTCGGCGTTTCTGGATTTGCACGATGGGCGGGTGAAGCTGCAACTGTTCGTCAAGAAGGACCGGCTGCCGGAGACCTCGCGGACGATCCTCGACAACCTGGATTTGGGCGACCAGATCGGCGCGGCCGGGAATTTGATCCGCACCCGGGCGGGCGAGCTGTCGTTGATGGTGGACGAGCTGACGTTCCTCGCCAAGGCGCTCCGGCCGCTGCCGGAGAAGTGGCACGGATTGGCGGATGTCGAGACGCGCTACCGCCAGCGGTATCTGGACCTTGCGACCAACCCGGAATCGCGCGCGGTGTTCGAGTTGCGGGCGGCGATCGTGCGGGGGATTCGGACGTTCTTGGATGCCCGGGGCTTCCTCGAAGTCGAAACGCCGATGATGCACGCCATTCCGGGCGGGGCGGCGGCGCGGCCCTTCGTCACCCACCACAATGCTCTCGATGTCGATCTCTACCTGCGCGTCGCCCCGGAGCTGTTCTTGAAGCGGCTGCTGGTGGGCGGCATACCGCGGGTCTATGAGATCAACCGGAACTTCCGGAACGAGGGAATCTCCACCCGCCACAACCCCGAGTTCACGATGCTCGAATTCTATTGGGCCTACGCGGACTATTCTCAGATGATGGATTTGACCGAAGAGCTGCTCTCCGGCCTCGGGGACGAGGCAAAGCGCGTGCTGGGCAAGGACGCGTTGACCTGGGACGGCGAGCCGATCGAATTCGCCCGCCCCTGGGCGCGGCTCACGATGCGCGAGGCGATTACGAAGTACGGCGGTGTCGCCCCCGAGCGGCTGGAGAATCTCGAAGCGGTGAGCGCAGAGCTGCGCCAGCGCGGGATCGACGTTCCGGCGGGTGGTACCTATGGGCATTGCCTGATGGCTCTGTTCGAGGAGATCGTCGAGCCGCATCTGTTCCAGCCGACGTTCGTCACCGATCATCCTGTCGAGGTCTCGCCGCTTTCCAAGCAGCGCCCGGACGATCCGCGTTTCACCGAGCGGTTCGAGCTGTACATCGGCCGGATGGAGATGGCGAACGGCTTCTCCGAGCTGAACGATCCGGATGTCCAGGCCGAGCGCTTCCGCGGACAGCTCGACGCCCGCGAGAAAGGCGACGCTGAGGCGCATCGTTTCGACGCCGACTACGTCCGGGCGCTGGAGCATGCGATGCCGCCGGCGGCGGGAATCGGCATCGGCATCGATCGCCTGACCATGCTGCTCGCCGACCGGGCCTCGATCCGCGACGTGATCTTTTTCCCGCTGCTTCGCCCCGAGGCCGAATAGGTCGGGTTCGGTCTTTACACAAGCTTTACATTCGTGGACTTCCGGAGATTTTTCGCTTGGCTTCTCGCCTGCTGCTTCGTCCCTGGCCGTTTCCCTGGCTGCTTGCGCTCCGCTATTTGAAGAGCACGCGGCGCGACGCGTTCGCTAGCTTTCTGGCGGCGGTGGCGGGGTTGGGGATCGCCGTGGGCGTTGGAGCGCTGATTCTTTCGCTCGCGGTGATCTCGGGGTTCCAGGAGGCTCTGCGCGGCGAGCTTTTATCTCGCACGCCGGAGATCCTGATCGATCTTCCTCCGGGGGCCGACGCCGAGGCGGCGAGAGTGGTGGTCGCCGGGGTCGCGGGAATCCGCTCGGCGCGGATCGAAGTGCGGGGGAGCGGCTGGATCGTCGACGGCGGCAAGGTCCAGCCGGTGGAAATGGTCGGCTTCGAAGGACCGGTGCCGCAGTTTTTTCCCGGCGCGGCGGGGAAGGCCGCCGGCCTCTATCTGCCCGAAGGACTTAGCACCCGTTGGGGGTTGCGACCGGGCGAGGTGATCGACGTCGTCTCCCCCAAGCCGACGCTCGCGCCGTTCGGCGGCCCGGTGCCGCGGGTGCGGAGCCTGCCGCTCTCCGGCACTTACGCTTCGGGCAAAACGCAGGAAGAGCGGGAGCGGATCGGCTTGCCGCGCGATGTGGCCGAAAGCCTTCTCGGTTCAGCGAATCGGAAGATCGAGGTGGCGGCAGGCGGGTTGGATGCCGCTCTCGCCGCTGCGCCGGGTTTGGTCGCCGCCCTCACTCCGGTCGCTCCCGGAAGCGTTGTGCGCACCTGGGCGGATTTGAACCGGCCGCTGCTGTTCGCGCTGCGGCTGGAAAAAACGCTCACCTTCGTCGCCGTGTTCCTGATCGTCCTGGTCGCAACGCTTGCGCTCGTCGCCTCGCTCTCCCTGGTGATCGCGAGCAAGCGGGCCGAGATCGGTATGCTGGGCGCGATGGGAGCCACGGGAAAGAGTTTGGAGCGGGCGTTTCGGACCCTCGGCGGACTGATCGCCGGAATCGGCTTGGCTGTCGGCGCTTCCGGGGGCGTGGCGATCGCCTGGGTTCTCGATCACTACAAGCTGGTGCCGGTGCCCGGCCGGGTCTATTTCCTGGAGTACGTGCCGTTCCTGGTCCAGGGGCGCGATCTCGCCTGGGTGCTGCTGCTGACGTTCGGCTTAGCTCTCGTCGCCTCGACCTGGGCGGCGCGCCGCGCGGCGGCCCTCGATCCGCTGGACGCCATCCGTCGATGAGCGTCGCGGTCGAGGCGCATGGGGTCTCCAAGGCCTATCGGGACGGCGCGCGGACGGTCGAGGTGCTGCGCGGCGCTAGCCTGTCGGTGGCGGCGGGCGAGATCGTCGCAATCGTCGGCCCTTCCGGGTCGGGTAAATCGACGTTTCTGCATCTTTTGGGAGGGCTCGACCGGGCCGACGCGGGAAGTATCTCGATCGGCGGCGAGACATTGGCCGGTCAGTCGGCCGCCCAGTTGGCGGCTTTTCGCAATCGGACGATCGGCTTCGTCTTCCAGTTTCATCAGCTGTTGCCCGACTTTACGGCGCTCGAAAACGTCATGCTGCCGGGCCGGATCGCCGGCCGTTCTCCTGCGGAAGTCCATGATCGGGCGCGCGACCTGCTTGCCGAGGTAGGGCTCTCGGAGCGTTTCGACCATTTCCCCAATCAGCTCTCGGGCGGCGAGCGCCAGCGGGTGGCGATCTGCCGGGCGCTGGCGCTCGATCCCCCTCTGTTGCTCGCCGACGAGCCGACCGGCAACCTCGATCCGGCCACCGCGGACCAGGTTTTCGAGTTGCTTTTAAAGCTTCAGGGGCGGCACCGAACGACCGCGGTGCTGGTCACACACAACCCGGAGATCGCCGGGCGCTGTGCTAGGATCGCGAGGCTCGATGGCGGGATTCTGGAGCCGGATCGGGAGGTTCGCGACCTCCCGAACGACGAGGAGCCAAGAGGAGCGGGACCGGAGCCGCCGGAGTCTCGATCGGCCAGTTGAACGGCAATCGATCGGGAAATTGATCGGGAGAAGGCCGCGCATGTTTGAGAAGTACAACGAAAAAGCGCGCCGCGCCCTGTTCTTCGCCCGCTACGAGGCGAGCAAGCTCGGCAGCCGCGTCATCGAGTCCGAGCACATCCTGCTCGGCATTCTGCGCGAAGGCGAAGAGACGGTGGCGGAGATCTTCCGCCGGCTTCAGGTGAAGCCCGAAGAGGTCCGTCGCGAGATCGAAGGGGAGCGCGTGTTCGTCGAGCGCATCTCGTCGACCGCCGAGCTGCCCCTGTCGGAAGAATCTAAAAAGATCCTCGCCTATGCCGCCCACGAAGCGGAGAGCATGCTCCATCCGACGGTTGGCTCCGAGCATCTGCTGATCGGCATCCTGCGCGTCGATGGCTGCCTCGCCCAGCGCATCCTGTCCCACCACGGTTTCGACGTGTACACGGTGCGCGAAGAGGCGCTCGCGATCGCCAAGGAGCGCGAGGCGTCGCAGCAGAAGAAAGAGCTGCCGTTCCTTTCCGAATACGGCCGCGACTTGACCTCGCTCGCCGCCGAAGGGGCGTTCGATCCGCTGATCGGCCGCGAAGACGAGGTCGACCGGATCGTCCAGATCCTCTCGCGGCGAAGCAAGAACAACCCGATTCTGCTCGGCGAGCCCGGCGTCGGCAAGACCGCGATCGTCGAAGGGCTGGCGCAACGGATCGTCGAAGGGCGGGTGCCGATCTTCCTCGCGAACAAGCGGATCGTGGGCTTGGACCTCTCTCTGATCGTCGCCGGCACCAAATACCGCGGCCAGTTCGAGGAGCGGTTGAAGGGGATTCTGAAGGAGCTCAAAGAGAGCCGCGATCTGATCGTTTTCATCGACGAGATCCACTCGCTGATCGGCGCCGGCTCGGCCGAAGGGTCGCTCGACGCGGCGAACATCTTGAAGCCCGCGCTCTCGCGCGGCGAGGTCTCCTGCATCGGAGCGACGACGCTCAAGGAGTACCGGAAGTACATCGAGAAAGACCGGTCGCTGCTGCGCCGCTTCCAGTCGGTGCAGGTACTGCCGCCCACCCCCGAGCAGACCGAGCAGATTCTCGAAGGGATCAAGGATCGCTACGAGTCGTTCCACAAGGTGCACTACCAGGACGATGCGATCCGCACCGCGATCCATCAGTCGAACCGCTACATTCCCGACCGCCATCTGCCGGACAAGGCGATCGACCTTCTCGACGAAGCCGGGGCCAGGGTCAAATTGCGCCGGGTGCGCGACACCCAGAACCTGCGCCGGCTGGAGCAGGAGATCGGCCTGGTCGTGAAGGAAATGAAGGTCGCGATCTCGGACAAGGATTTCGAGCGCGCCGTCTACCTGCGCGAGCGGGAGATCGAGCTGCGCGAGGACCTCGAACGGATGACCCTCACCACAGACGAGAACAGCATCGTCGAGGTGACGCGGCGCGACATCGAAGAGGTGATCGCCTCGTGGACGGGCATTCCGGTCGCGAATCTGCAAAACGAAGAGGCCGAGCGGCTGATCCAGATGGAGCAGACGCTGGCGCTCCGAGTGGTGGGGCAGGAGCGGGCGATCTCGGCGATCAGCCGGGCGATCCGCCGCTCGCGTTTGGGCGTCGCGAACCCGCAGCGGCCGATCGGCTCGTTCGTCTTCTTGGGCCCTTCCGGCGTCGGCAAGACCGAGGTCGCGCGCCAGCTCGCCGATTTCCTGTTCGGCAGCCAGCGCTCGCTGGTCCGCTTCGATATGAGCGAGTACATGGAGAAGCACGCGGTCTCCAAGCTGATCGGCTCGCCGCCCGGCTACGTCGGCCACGAGGAAGGCGGTCAGTTGACCGAGCGGATTCGCCGCCAGCCCTACTCGTTGATCCTGTTCGACGAGATCGAAAAGGCGCATCCGGACATCGCGAACCTGTTGCTCCAGATCCTCGAAGACGGCTTGCTCACCGACGCCTACGGCAACCAGGTGGACTTCAGGAACACGCTGGTTTTGATGACCTCGAACATCGGCAGCCGGCTGGTCGTCCGCGGCGGTCGGATGGGCTTCGGCGATGCCTCGGCCGAAGCTGATTACCGCCGCGTGGAAGAAGAAATCCTCGCCGAGCTCAAGCGGACGTTTTCCCCCGAGCTGATCAACCGGCTCGATGAGGTGATCGTGTTCAACCCGCTGGGCGAAAAAGAGCTGCATGCGATCGTCGACATCCTGCTCGACGACGTCAATCGAACCCTCTCCAGCCGCGGTTTCACCGTCGCGGTGACCCCGGAGGTCAAGCTCTGGCTGCTGGAACGGGCGGGGCTCGATCCGTCGACCGGTGCGCGGCCGCTGCGGCGCACGATTCAGCGACACATTCAGGATGCGGTGTCGGAAATACTGATCCATCAGCTCGGCGGTACGATTGAACGGATCGACGTCGAGATCGACGGAAGCGAGCTGCGCTTCCATACCCGCGCGCAGGAGATCTTGGCGCCGCAGTTGTAGCCCGCGGGCTGCCGATTTGCCGCGGCCCCGGCTATGCTCGGGGCCGTTTCCACTGACGAACTTGGGAGAAGCCTGGTGACCGAGACGCCCCTTCGTAAGCAGCGCCCGTTTGGCCCCGGGGCCCTCGCGGCCCAAGCCGCTCTCTGGCGCCGTTGCCTCGCGCTTCTGATGTTGCCGCTCCTGCTCTCCGCCGGACGGCCGATGGGCGCGCAGGACGCCGCTCCCAGAACCATTGAGGCAATCGAGACGAAAGGCCTTGCAACCCTGTCGGAAGAGACGCTGCTCTTCTATCTCGGCCTCGAAGTCGGCCAGCCGCTTTCCGAGCGCGATCTCGACGAGCGGATCAAGCAGCTGTGGGAACGGCGCCTGGTGGACGACATCCAGGTCGATGCCGAGCCGGGAAGCGCCGGCGGGTCGATCAAGCTGGTGATCACCGTAGTCGAACGGCCGATTCTGCGGTCGATCGACTTCCAGGGGCTGAAGCGGGTGTCGAAAACCGACGTCCAGGACAAGATCGCGACCCAGCGCATCCAGGTGCGCGAGAACGATCCGGTCTCTCTGGGCGAGCTGCAGCGGGTGAAGACCTTGATCGAAGAGCTGTACAAGGAAAAAGGCTACCGCTTCGCTCAGGCCCGCTACACGATCGACGACGTCGGCCCGAACGAAAAGCGGGTGACCTTCTCGGTCGACGAAGGCAACCGGGTGCGGATCGCCGATCTCAACTTCGAAGGCAACACGGTCTTCAACGACCTCCGCCTGCGCCTGGTGATGAAGAAGACCAAGCAGACGAACCTAATTTCCCGGCTGTCGAAGCACGACATCTACAGCCCGGCGACGCTCCAGGAAGATCTCGACAAGGTCCGCGACCTCTACCGCGGCGACGGCTACAAGAACGTGGTTTTGGGAGAGCCGAAGATCGAGGTCAAGGCGAAGCATCCGAACGCCCCGACCGCAAAGCAAAAGCGCCAGATGTACGTGACCATCCCGATCGACGAAGGGGAGCGCTGGAAGTTCGGCGAGGTGAAGATCGAAGGCAACAAGGTCTACACCGAGGCCGGCCTGCTCCGCCTGCTCCATCAGCGGCCAAACTCCTGGCTGCGGAGCAAGCTCTTGGACGACGGGGTCAAAGCGATCGACGACGTCTACCGCAACAACGGCTACATCTTCGCGCGCATCGAGCCGGAGGTGATCGAAAAGCCCAACAACGTCGCGGACGTGGTGATCCGGGTCACCGAGGGCGATCAGTTCAAGGTCGGCCGGATCGAGTTCGACGGCAACGAAAAAACCCGCGACCGGGTGCTGCGCCGCGAGCTTCGCCTCCAAGAGGGGAGCGTCATCTCGATCGCCGGGGTGAAAAATACGGTGACCAAGGTCAACCAGCTCGGCTACTTCAAGCTGAACGAGGAAGATCCGGTCGACATCGACTACGACAGCGCGAACAAGAAGGTGAACCTGGTGTTCAAGGGGCGCGAATCCGAGCGCACCGAGTTGCAGTTCGGCGGCGGCTGGAGCGAGGTCGACAAGTTCTTCGGCCAATTTTCGGTCAACACCAAGAACTTCCTCGGCCGCGGCGAGCAGGTCGGCCTGTCGGTGCAGACCGGCGGCACGCGCCAAGCGTTCGACCTGTCGTACTACGTCCCCTGGCTGCGCGACAAGCCGCAGAGCTTGGGGCTGCGCCTGTTCAACCAGGATCTCGATTACGAGGTGTTCACCGATCAGCGCCTGCAGCGCAAGTCGAAAGGCGCCGTGCTCACCTACGGCCGTTCTTTCGGCCTGTTCCACCAGGCGAGCATCGCCTACAGCCGCGGCAAGTACGACGACCAGCAGAGCTTCACCGACGCGATGGGACTGCCTCAGACGGTGCGGTTGAAGATCGACAACTCGTCGCTCAAGCCGTTCTACCTCTACGACAGCCGCGACAATCCGTTCGAGCCGGTGCGCGGCAAGAAAATCAGCTTGAGCCTAGAGTACGCCGGCGGCTTCCTGGGCGGCGATAACTATTTCTTGCGCCCCGAGGCGGGAATCAGCTATTTCCATCCGATTTTCCGCGGCTCGGCCAAGACGATCTTCGCCACCAACGTCGAAGCGGGCCTGATCCACAACCTGGACAAGTTTGCCCTCCCGTTCAACGAGCTCTACCGGCTGGGCGGCGACAACAGCATCCGCGGCCACTCGTTCGGCTCGATCCTGGCCTTGGGCAAGAACGGCGGGCCGCTGGTGTCCTCCGACGGCATCGTGCTCGGCGGCGATCGGTATTTCCAGGCAAACGTGGAATACCAGTGGCTGCTCGGCGGACCGTTCCGGGTTCTGGCGTTCGTCGACGCGGGCAACACCTGGAACACCGAGTTCGGCGCCGGGGTCGATTTCAGCACTCTGCGCTACACCACCGGCTTGGAGCTGCGGGTATTGCTGCCGGTCTTCGGCGCGCCGCTGCGCTTCATTTACGCTTTCAACCTCAACGAGAAGCCGAACGATCGCTTCCAGCGGTTCCAATTCAGCGTCGGCACCAGCTTCTAGAAAATCAGGAGATCGAACCGTATGTCGCATGCCACTCGCACCGCCCTCCGTCGCGCCGCTCTGGCGTCGGCGCTCGTCCTACTCGCCGGTCCGGCCCTCCGGGCGCAGGCCACGTCGCCGAAGTTCGGGGTGATCGACGTGCAGGAGATCGTCACCGAATCGGAGACCGGTAAAAAAGTCTTCGCGCAGCTCGAAACGTTCGGCAAGGACAAACAGACCGAGCTGGACGGCAAGAGGAAAGAGATCGAAGATCTGCGCGCGAAGCTCGAAGCCGGCAAGAACACGCTCGCCGAGGCGAAGGTCAAGGAAATGGCCGACCAGATCGAGCAGAAGGGGATCGCGCTCGATCGCGCGCTCGACGACGCGAAGCGCGAGTTCAACCGCCGCCAGCAGGAGCTGCTCGGCCAGATCGAGCAGAAGGTCTTGCCGATCATCACCCAGATCGGCAAAGAGGGCGCCTACACCTTCATCTTCCGGAAGTTCGACAGCGGACTGATCTATGCGGAAGACACCGCGGACATCACCAAGACGGTGATCCAGAAGCTCGACGCCGCGCAGGCCGCGGCCGGCAAATAACCGGGTGGCGATCCGTCTCCGCGATCTCGCCGCCCAAGTCGGAGGGCGCGTCGAAGGCGACGGGGAGCTCACCGTGTCCGGAGTCCGGCCGCTCGCCGAGGCGGCGGCCGAGCACCTTTCCCTCTGGAACCATCCGCGCTACCGAGCCGACGCCGAAGCGAGCGGGGCGGGCGCGCTATTGACCACGCCCGCTCTGGCTGCGCAACTGGCTGAGCAGCCGCCCGAGCAGTTGCCCGAAAGATCGGGGCGAAACCTGTTGCTGGTGGACGACGTGTCTTTCGCTTTGGCCCGGGTGCTCGCACTGCTCCATCCGGAGCGGTCGCGTCCGCCGGGTATCGCCCTTACGGCGATCGTCGATCCGAGTGCCGAGGTCGATCCTTCGGCGTGGGTCGGCCCCTATGTGGTGATCGAGGCGGGAAGCCGGATCGGCGCGGGCGCCGCGGTGCATCCGTTCGTCGCGATCGGCCGGGATTGCACGGTGGGCGAGGGAGCGATCCTCTATCCGCACGCGGTGCTTTACGACGGCACCGAGATCGGCGCGGCGTCGATCGTCCATGCGGGAGCGGTGATCGGAAGCGACGGCTTCGGCTACGCCACCCATGGCGGCGTGCACCACAAAGTGCCGCAGGTCGGGCGCGCGGTGATCGAGGCGGAGGTCGAGGTCGGAGCGAACAGCACGATCGACCGGGCGACGCTCGGCGAGACCCGGATCGGCCGCGGCACGAAGGTGGACAATCTGGTCCAGGTGGGGCACAACGTGAAGGTGGGGGACCGGTCGATCCTCTGCGGCCAGGCCGGCATCGCCGGCTCGACCGAGCTCGGCCGATACGTCGTGCTCGCGGGCCAGGTGGGGGTCTCCGGCCACCTCGAAGTGGCGGAAGGCACCCAGGTGGCGGCAAAATCCGCGGTGCTCCGCTCGGCGGAGGTGAAAGGACAGCAGATCGGCGGCATCCCGGCCGTGCCGATCGGCGAGTGGCGCCGCCAGGCGGCCGCGACCGCCCGGCTGCCGGAGGCGATCCGGCGCCAGAATGATCTAGCGCGCCGGGTGGCGCGGATCGAGGAACGGCTCGACGCGTTCGGCCGCACAGAGGAGGGGGAGGAATGAGCAACCAAGTCCCGGACGCCGAAACGGAGGCGCCGAAGCGCGACATCGACTGGATTCTCTCGATCCTGCCGCACCGGTATCCGATCCTGCTGGTCGATCGGGTGCTGGAGCTCGAACCCAAGCAGCGGATCGTGGCGATCAAGAACGTGACGATCAACGAGCCGGTCTTCCTCGGCCATTTCCCGCAGAAGCCGGTGATGCCGGGCGTGTTTCTGATCGAGGGTCTCGCCCAGGCGGGCGGCCTGCTACTGCTCTCCGAGATGCCCGACCGCGACCGCAAGCTTTTGTTCTTCGCCGGGATCGAGGAGGCGAAGTTCCGCCGTCCGGTCGTTCCCGGCGATCAGATCCGCTACGAGGTGGAGGTCCTGCGCCTGCGCTCGACCTTCTGCCGCTTCTCCGGCAAAGTCCTGGTCGACGGCCAGATCGCGGCCCAGGCGATCCTCTCCTCGGCGATGGTGGATCGCTGATGACGGCGCCAACCCCCAAGGCTTCGGGCATCCACCCTCAGGCGATCGTCGATCCTTCCGCCAAGCTCGCGGACAGCGTGATCGTCGGGCCGTTCGCGGTGATCGGTCCGGAGGTCGAGATCGGCGAAGGAACCGAAATCGGCGCGAGCGCCCAGGTCTACGGCCCCACCAAGATCGGCCGCGAGAACAAGATCTATCCGCATGCCGCGATCGGCTTCGATCCGCAGGATCTGTCGTTCAAAGGCGAGACGGTGTCGCTCCAGATGGGCGATCGCAACGTGGTGCGTGAGTTTTCGACGATCCACCGCGGCACCACCAAAGGGGGCGGCCTCACCCGGGTGGGCAGCGACAACCTGTTCATGGCCTACACCCACATCGCCCACGACTGCACGGTTGGCGACCGGACGATCTTCGCCAACAACGCGACTCTCGCCGGCCACGTCGAGGTCCATGACGACGCGACGATCAGCGCGTTTTCCGCGGTACACCAGTTCTGCCGGGTCGGGCGCCATGCCTACATCGGCGGCTTCTCCGTGATCGTGATGGACGCCCTGCCGTTCGCCAAGAGCGTCGGCCAGAAGCCGGCTTTTTACGGCTTGAACGCGATCGGCCTGCGGCGCAAAGGCTTCGACCGCGAGGCGATCAAAAACCTCGACCGGGCGATGAAAATCCTGGTCGAATCGAAGCTGAACACGACCCAGGCGCTGGTGCGGCTGCGCGCCGAGCTGGCCGGCGACCCGAACGTCGACTACCTGATCGATTACGTCGAGACCGCGAAACGCGGCTATTACCGGAGCCTGCCCGGCCGCCGGTCGGGCCGCGGAGGGGGGACTTCTGAATCCGCAACGGAGTAGCGCCCTCTCTGGGTCAGCCGCGCCCCGACTGAAGATTGGCGTAGTCGGCACCGGCTCGCTCGGCCGGCACCACGTGCGTATTCTGGCCTCGTTGCCGGGTGTGGAGCTGGTGGGGATCGTCGACAGCCGCTCCGAGGTGGCCGAAGCGCTCGCCGCCGAGCATGGCACGGTGGTTCTGCCGTCGATCGAGGCGCTCGCGGATCTTGCGGAAGCGGCGGTGGTGGCGGTACCCACCGTGGCGCATGCCGAGATCGGCTGCTTCCTCGCCCGACGCGGGCTGCATTTGATGGTCGAAAAGCCGATCGCCGGCTCGCTCGCCGAAGCCGACGAGCTGATCGCGGCGGCGGAGGCTGCGGGAAAAGTCCTCGCGGTCGGCCATGTCGAATTCCACAATCCGGCGGTGCAAGCTCTCTCCGGCATCGGCGTGCCGCCGCGCTTCGTCGAAATCGAACGGCTGGGAGTCTTTTCGCCGCGCAGCTTGGACGTCGACGTAGTGCTCGACCTGATGATTCATGATCTTCAGATCCTCCACTCTCTCGACCCCTCCCCGGTGGCCGAAGTCCGGGCGACGGGAATCTCGGTGCTCTCGCCGAAGATCGACATCGCGAACGCCCGGATCGAGCTTAAGTCCGGATGCGTCGCGAACCTGACCGCCTCGCGCGTCTCGGCGGAGCGGGCGCGGAAGCTGCGTGCCTTCCTTCCCAGCCGCTATTACTCGCTCGATTACCAGGCGCAGGAGATCAAAGGCTACCGCCTGATCGACGAGGGCGGCAAGCGGCGCATCCAGAAAGATGATCTGCCGGTCGAGAAGGCCGAGCCGCTCAAATGCGAGCTGCAGGCGTTCGTCGCCGACTGCGCAGGCCACTCAGGCGACAGCCCGGCCCGCTCGGTCTCGGGCCGCCAGGGGCGCCGGGCGCTCGAATCGGCGCTCGCGGTGGTGGCGGCGATCGGCTGACCCATGGGCGCACTGCCGTAACTTTATTTCACTCCCCGCGTACAATTCGCAGCGCCGGATCGTATGGGCGGCGCCCTTCCCCACTTTCCCGATAGGTGACCCGTGAAGAAGAAACTGATCTGGGCGTTCGTGATCCTGGTGGTGGTAGCGGTCGTTGCGGGCATCGCGATCAAGAATAAGGGGCCGAAGCCGACCGAAGTGCAGGTCGCAAAGGTCGGCCGCGAAGATCTACAGGCCAAAGTGAGCGCCAACGGCAAGATCCAGGCGCAGAAGAAAGTCGACGTCTCGGCGACCGTCGCCGGCCAGATCACCCATATTGCGGTCGAAGAGGGCGACTCGGTCAAGAAGGGCCAGTTGCTCGCCCAGATCGACCCGGTTTCGACGCGCGCCCAGGTGCGCGGCAGCGAAGCCTCGATCGATGCGCTACGGCGCGACGTCGATTCGGCGCGCGCGAGCGTCGCGCAGGCGCAGGCCGATTTCCGCCGTTCCGAGGCCAATTTCAAGGCCGGTATCGTCCCTGCCGCCGACATGGAGCGGACCAAGACGGTGGTCGCGACGGCCGAGGCGACGGTCAAGGCCGCGGAGCGCCGGGTGGTCCAGGCGAGCGCCGGCCTCGAAGGGACGCGCGACCTGCTGGCGAAGACGACCATTCGCTCGACCATGGACGGCATCGTCACCGCCCGGCGCGTGGAAGAGGGTGAGGTCGCGGTGGTCGGCATCCAGAACAGCCCGGGGACGGTGCTATTCCAGATCTCCGACATGTCGGTGGTCGAGGCCGAGCTGGAGGTCGACGAAACCTCGATCCCCAACGTCGTGCTCGGCCAGGAGGCGCGCGTCCGGCTCGACGCCTATCCGAACAAAACCTTCCGCGGCACGGTGACCGAGGTCGGGTCGAGCCCGATCCTCTCGGGTTCCAACCTGGCGATCAAGTTCAGGGTCAAAGTCCGCCTCGACGAGCCGCCGAAGGGGATCAAGCCCGGCCTTTCGGCCCGCGCCGACATCCTCACCGGTTTCCGCGGCGATGCCCTGGTGGTGCCGCTCCAGGCGCTGGTGGTGCGCGAGATCGAACGCAAGCCGGGCGTCAAGGCCGATCCGAACGCACCGCGCGACCAGGAGGGGGTCTACCTGATGGAGAACGGCAAGACCCGCTTCCAGCCGATCACCACCGGCATGATCGGCGAGCTGTCGATCGAGGTCGTTTCCGGGCTCAAAGGGGGCGAGACGCTGATTACCGGACCGTTCAAGGCGCTGCGCGAGCTCGAACCCGGAGGGGCCGTGAAAGTCGAGGACCCGAAGAAGAAAAAGCTGGGCGAGGGCTCAGTCGGGAACGGCAAAGGCTAGAGGGCGAAAAAGAATGAGCCTTTCCGAGCTGCTCGCCGAAGCGTTCGCCGCGATGCGCAGAAACAAGCTGCGCAGCTTTCTCACGTTGCTCGGCATCGTGATCGGGGTGGCGACGCTCGTGGGCGTGGTCTCGGTGATCTCCGGCCTCAACGCCTACGTCCGCGACAAGTTGTTCGCCCTGTCGCCGGACGTCTACATCGTCACCAAATTCGGCATCATCCAGGGGCACGACGAGTTCCTCGAAGCGCTCAAGCGGCCGGACATCACCCAGGATGATTTCGATCGCCTCAAGAGCGTGCTCAATCGGGCCGAGCGGATCGGCGCATCGATCGAAACCCGCGCGCCGGTCACGTTCGGCAGCCTGCGCCTGGGCAACGCGCGGATCGATGGCACCAGCGCCACCTATTCCGATCTGATCAACTTGGACCTCGCTGCCGGCCGGTTCTTCCTGGACAGCGAGGCGCGCGCCGCGCAGCAGGTGGCGGTGATCGGCTGGGACGTCAAAGACGAATTGTTCCCGCATCTCGATCCGATCGGCCGGACCATCGCGATCGGCGGACTGCCGTTCCGAGTGATCGGCCTGATCGCCCAGCAGGGAAAGACCCTCGGTCAGAGCCGGGACAATTACGTCTACGTGCCGATCGACGCCTATCGCCAGATGTTCGGTTCGCGCGATTCGCTCGACATCTTCATCAAGGCCAGCGGCGGGGTGGCAGGGGTAGACGACTCGGCCGACGAGGCGCGCTCGGTGCTTCGCGCGCTGCGCCATACCGATTTTCGAGCCGGCGATCCCTTCGGCATCGTCACTGCCGAAGCGCTCCAGGACATCTGGAAGCAGGTTTCGGCGGCGGCTTTCCTGCTCATGATCCTGATCGCCTCGGTCTCGCTCGGCGTTGGCGGCATCGTGATCACCAACATCATGCTCGTCGCGGTGGCGGAGCGGACCCAGGAGATCGGCCTTCGCCGCGCGCTCGGCGCCCGCCAGGCGGACGTTCGCCGCCAGTTCCTGCTCGAAGCGGCGCTGCTCGCTCTGGTCGGCGGAGTGATCGGCGTCGCCGGAGGCGGCCTGATCGCGCTAGGAGTCGATCGGATCGCCCATTTCCCGGCGCAGCTCACCCCCCCGATCGTCGCCGCCGGGCTCGCGCTGTCGGTGGTCGTCGGGGTGACGGCCGGCTACTGGCCGGCGGTCTCGGCTTCGCGCCTCGAAGTGGTCGACGCGCTGCGTTCGGAATGAGGACCTAGTCTCGCCATGGCAATCTCTCCGACCTCCAAGCCGCCGGTACCGCGATTCCGGCTCTCGTGGACCGAAAACGTCCGCTTCGCTCTAAATGCCATGAAGGCGCAGAAGCTGCGCACCTTTCTCACGCTCCTTGGGGTCGTCGCCGGAGTCGCCACGGTGATCATGATGGTCTCGTTCGTAGTCGGCTTTGACCGCTCGATCACCGCGGCGTTTACCAGTTTCGGCACCCATCTGGTCCAATTTCAGAAATGGGAGAACCGCTTCGGCGACGACTCCGACATGCCGGAAGAGGAGCGCCACCGGAAGAACCTGGAGATCGACGACGCCAAGGCGCTCAAGCGGCTCGCGCCGCTTGCCGCCGCGGTCTCTCCCGAACGCTATTACTTTCAGCCTCTCGAAGTGGGGTCCGGGCGAAGGCAGGCGAACAATCCGATCGTGGTCGGCGTGACCCCGGATTACCTCACGGCGAACTCCTCGGTGATTGGAGACGGCCGATTCTTCACCGATGCCGACGTGCGCCACGCCGCGCGGCTCGCGGTCGTGGCCCCCGACGTCGTCGAAGCGCTGTTTCCCCAGCAGGACCCGATCGGCCGGACGATCCGGATCTCCGCCTGGAGCTACCAGGTGATCGGCGTACTGGAGAAGAAGGGCGCGTTCCTAGGCGGCGGCGCCAACAATTTGATCCTGATCCCGATCGCCGCGTTCGACGAGATGCTGCCGGACGTGAAGAACGGCGAGGGCGACACCCTCCACATCGCGACCGTGCCGCGCCGGCCGGAGGACGTGGACGCCCTGGTCGAGCAGGAAACGGCGATCCTGCGCGCCCGGCGCCAACTGCGCCCCAATCAGCCGAACGATTTCGCGGTCTTTACCAGCGTCGGCCAGCTCAAGAACTTTCAGCAGATCACCGGCGGCATCGCCGCGGTGATGATCCTGATCGCCGCGATCGCCCTGGTCGTAGGGGGCGTGGGCGTGATGAACATCATGCTGGTGAACGTCACCCAAAGAACGCGCGAAATCGGATTGAGAAAAGCCCTCGGCGGCACCCGCCGCGACATCGCGATCCAATTCCTTTCCGAAGCGATCACGCTCACCGGCATCGGAGGAGCGATCGGCATCGCGATCGGCCTGGGGGTGGCGCTACTCGCCCGAGTCGTCTTCGACTTCCAAGCCGCGGCGCCCCTCTGGTCGGTCTTTCTAGGCTTCGGAGTCTCGACCACAGTAGGCCTCGTCGCCGGCCTCTGGCCGGCGCTCAAGGCGGCGCGCCAGGATCCGATCGAGGCGTTGCGGTACGAGTAAGGGCGCTTTTCCTGGGCGCGCCAGGCTCCAGCCTGGCTTTTTTCGCTGCGAGGCAGAGACTCGGTGGATCGAGTCCAAAAGCGCCACGCTGGAGCGTGGCGAGCCCGGGAAGCTCTTCGATCAGCGTTTGGCGCCGAGCGTCGCGTTGCCCTCCATCACCCGAAACACCGGCATCAATCCAATCGTCTCGTCCCAGTAGGGCGTCCGGCGATACCACCAGGTATACCGGGCCTGCGGGTCGTTCGCGAGCTTCTCGTCGCGGAGGGCTGCTTCCCACTCTTTGGCGATCTGTGGATCTTTCAGGCGTTTCCGGATCATCGGTTCGAGCACTTTAGGGTCGATGTATTCCTTCCCTTCAAAGAGGGTCGAGAGCAGGCCCCAGGAGAGCAGCGAATCTGGGGCGTCGGGCTCCAGGAGCTGGGCGGCGACTTCGAAGTCGGGTTGATCGGCGGGGACCCAGAGCGCTCCGGCCGGGATTTTTCGGGTCTCTCGGCGGCGCTCGACTTTGATCTCCGTCACGCTGGTCAGCCCCTGATACGTGGATTCGGCGTATTTTGCTTCGGACAGGCGCGCCACTTCGACCTCGATTTCGAGCGGCGCGGCGACGCGAGAAAAACGTAGGCCCTGCGCCGCGAGGCGCTCTTCGATCTGCGGCCAGCCGGGCATCACGACGTAGGCGCGCGGACGAGGCACCGAGAGGGTGGATTTCGAGCCGTGAACCCAGGGCACCTCGATCGTCTCCGTTCGAGCTCGATCGAACAGCGTCACCGGTTTACCCGTGACGACCGACGCTTCGGAGTGCGAGGCATAGACCGGCCAGCGGTAATGATCGCCCGTGTCGCTCTCTGCCCAATGCAGGGCGATCTCGGACGGCGGCGCGCCGGGGCGGCCGATCTCGATCTCGTGCGCTTCGGCCGCCGCGACCGCGTCGATCAAGCCGCGCGGATCTTTGTTCACCTCCGCGAGCAGTCCGGCGAGGAATGCGCGGACCGAAAGCACCCGGTCGCGATACGGCTTGTAGGAGTGGGTTTCGATCAAAATCGAAGGGCGGTTGCGCAGCGCGAAGTAGCCGGTGGAATACCGGGCGCCGCCGACCCAGGAGGTGAAGCCCTTGGTAACGTCGGTCCGATCGAGCAGATCGACGTACGGCCCGGCGGGATATCCCGCGCTCTCTACCGAGGCGACAGCGGCCGGAACGTGCGCCTTCATCCAGGCATCGACGGGGGCCGGCAGCTGAGGCGCTTCGACCGCCGTCCAGGTGAACACCGCCGGCATGTCGACCCCGTCGGTGACGTGGATGTCGACGTGAAGGTGCGGCCGCCAGGTATTGACCAGGGCGACCAGGGCGCGCGCTTCGGGGCTCGCGAGCTTTACGTGGTCGCGGTTCAAATCGAACCCCTGTGCTGTGCTGCGGAAGCCCATGCCGTCGACCGGTCCGTTCTGGTTCGGCCGGTTGTAGGGAGAGATCCGCTCGTGGCCGTCGGCGTTGTAGATCGGCAGGAACAGGAAGGTGGCACCTTCCATCAGCTCGCGATTCTTTCCCGCTGCCCAGTCGGCGAGCAGCAGCATCGTCGCGTCCTTGCCGTCGATCTCTCCGGCGTGAATGCCGCTCTGGATTAAGAGGATGGGCCGGGTCGGCTTCTCGCCGGGCTGCGGCGGATCGAACTTTCGATCCTTGGCCACGATCACCAGCGGAAGCTCGCGGCCGGCCGCCGAATGGCCGAACGTGGTGACCTTCATTTCGGGGAAGTGCGCGGCGAGTTGATGCAGCCAGGCGATCGTCTCGTCGAACGTCGGCGTGCGCCGGAAATCCGACGCTTCGATCGGGGTCGCCGCGCGGTCTGAGGCGGCAGCCGGCACGGCGGGGAAAATCGCTGCGAGAAGCGTTGCGACGAGGGTCGAGCGGAGGTCGTGTCTCATAGGGGCCGATGCTAGCAGGTGCCCTCTTCTATACTGGCCGCCATGACCTCCCCTCCGGAGTCTTTCCTTCGCCGGCTGGCCGCCCGGCTTCGGCCGCGCTTGCTCGCCCGGACTCTCCTCGCTCTGGGCGCGGTGGGCCTTCTGCCGCTCGGCATCGTCTCGTTCGGTCTTGCGGATCTGAACCGCGGGGCGATCGAAGATCAGGTGCTGCGCACCCACGCGCTCGCCGCCAACACGGCCGCGGAACGGGTGGCCTCGTTCCTGGCGGTCCGCCGATCGCTCGCCGAAGGGATGGCCGGAAACCCTGCTTTGGCCGAGCCGACCTCCCCCGAAGCGCAGGACCTGTTGCGCCAGAATCTCGGCGCTTGGGCGGACCTCGGGGTGCTGGCGATCGCGATCGTCGACCGCGAAGGGCGCGAGGGCTTGAGGGCGCAGATCAAGGGGGCCGACCGGGTACGGATCGATCGGGCGCTCGCGGCGGGAGGCGCCGGGGCCGCGGGAGGAACGGGGGCGAGGGAGCCGATTCCGGTGATGAGCCCGCCCGGTGATTTGAGGGGGCTCACCGTGGTGCTGACCGCGCCGCTGCCCGGAGCGGTGGGCGCCGAGGGGCTCTCGGTTGGCGCCGTCCGGCTGGTCTGCGACGGGGAAGCGCTGGTCGACATCGCGCAGCCCAACGAAATCGGCGAAGAGGCCGATCTGTTGATCATCGATCGGGCGCGGCAGCCGATCGTCGCCTCCGGCACGCCGCTCGCGGGGTTTCCGGAAGAGCTGGTCAGGAATGCCACCTCTGGCAAGCTCGGTGGCGCCCGTCGTTTCCGCGACGCTTCGGGCGAGACGATTCTCGGAGCCTACGCGCCCGTGCCGCGTTCGAGCTGGTCGGTCCTGTCGCGGCAGCCGGCGCGCGTGGCCGACGCGGTGGCGAATCGCCTGCGCCGTCGCGCTTTCCTTGCGATCGGTGCCGCCCTGGCGTTGATCGCGGCGCTCGGCGGCTTGGCGTACTGGACCGTCATCAAACCGCTGCGCGATCTGGTCCGCGCGCAGCGACGACTCGCGCGGGGGGGAGCCTTACGAAGCGGCGACGAGATCGCCGATCTCAAAAATGCGTTTTCGCTGCTCGAAAGAAGCGTTTCGGACCGCGAAGCGCTGGCCCAGATCTTCCTCGGCCGCTACCAGGTGATCGAGCTGCTCGGTTCGGGCGCTATGGGCTCGGTGTTCCGCGGCTGGGACCCCCGGCTCGAACGGGCGGTGGCGCTCAAGACCGTGCGCCTGGGCGACCTGCCCAGCTCGGAGTCGCGCTCCAAACAACTGCAGACCTTGCGGCGCGAGGCGATCACCGTCGCGCGCCTGAACCATCCGAACATCGTCGCGGTTTACGACGTAGAGGACGCGGTCGAGGCGGCGTTCATCGCGATGGAGCTGGTCGACGGCGCGAGCCTCGAAAGCCTGTTCTGGAACCGTGGCAAGCTCACGGCCGAAGAGGTGATTCCGCTCGGCGCGGCGATCGCCAGGGGGCTCGCGGCGGCGCACGAACGGGAGATCCTTCATCGCGACGTCAAGCCGGCGAACCTGCTGCTCGGCCGCGATGGGGCGATCAAGATCACCGATTTCGGAATTTCCGAGCTGGCCTCGGTCTCCGAGCGCGGCGGGGCTTCGATCTTCGGCACGCCCGGCTACATTCCGCCCGAGACGCTGCGCGGTGAAGGGTATGGCCCGAAGGGGGATCTGTTCGCCTTGGGCGTCGTGCTCTACCACGCCCTCGTGGGTAAGCGGCCGTTCGCCGGAGGGACGGTGAGAGACGTGGTGCGGGCGACCCTCACCGATCAGCCCGTGCCGCCGAGCCAGCGGGTGCAGGGCCTGCCGGAGCCGCTCGACGCCCTGGTGCTCTCCCTGCTCGCCCGCGATCTGGACGGTCGGCCGGAAAGCGCCGCAGCGGTTGCCGCGACGCTCGAAAGTCTGGCCGCCGAGCTGCGCCTACGGTGGCGCTGGCGGCCGGAATACGAATCGACCCAGACGCAGGAGATCGTCAAGCTGGCGGCCTAAGCCTCAGCGCCGCACGATCTTCCAAGTTCTCGTGGCCGAGTTGCCGACCAGGTCCTGCGCCTCGACTTCCAACAGAGCCGCGGCGTTCGAATCGGCGGGAGCCACCTTGGCCCGGTAGATCAGCTTGGCGATGCCACTGCCGAGATCGTCTCCGGTCACCCAGAGCAGACGATCACCGGTCAACGCATTGCCGTCGTCTCCGACGAGTTGCCAGCCCTGGCCGGCGAAGAAGACCTGTGGATGGTTCGCCGTGGCGGTGCTTTCCGACCAGACGCCATTGCTGGGCGCGGTCCGATCGCCCCAGACGAGGGGGAGCCAGCGCCGGCCGTCGGCCGACCAGACGATTGCGCCGCCGCGCTCCGGCTTCCAGTTGCTCGGGGTCCGCCGACGCCCCCGGTCGGGCTCACCGTGGTCGTCGTAGACGTTGGCGTCGACCGCCTGCGTGCGCAGAGTCGGCGCCTCGGCGTCGATCGTGAAGGCGAACGGCCCGACGGTCGTCGATTGGCCGCAACCGTCGGTGATCACCACCTCGGCGACCCGGGCACCCGGCGAGGGGGCGGTCCATGCCGACTCGCTGACTTCCTGGCCGTCGAGCCGGTAGGTCCGCTGCGCGACGCTGCAGGAGGTGCTCTCGTCCCGGATCTCCAACTTCGTGGCGCCGCTGCCGAACAGGACCTCGGCGACCCCGACCTGGACTCCGGCCAGGCCCAGACGGGCAGATGGCGGCGGCCCGGCCGCCACGGCCGGCGTGACTTCGACCGCCGACCCGGCGCTCGGATAGCCATCGAGCCCCGAGGCGCTACGCGCGGTCACCCGCCACATGAGCTTGCCGAGGGGCAACGCCGCGGCAGGCCGCCACGAGGCGACCTGAATGCCGGTCGCGCGATCGATCATTTCGCCGCAGGCCTTGTCGCGGCAGACTTCGACGACGTAGGTCGCCGCCCCCGGGACCTCTTCCCATTGCATCTTCGTTCGGTTGAGCGGCACTCTGGCATCGACCTTCGGGGCGGTGAGCGCCGGAGCGGGGAGAAGCTTCTCCGGCGGACCGGGCGCAGCGCCCTCTTCGACCGACGTTCCCATTCCTTCCGCCACCGCGACCTGGGAGCCTCCCGAGGCGACCTCCCCCTGGCCGCCGTACATCATCACTTTGGCAGCCCCCTTTTCCGCCTTCCGTGCCCGCGCCTGGGAGACCCCTTTGGCGTTCGGCCGGGCCTTCGCGCTGGTGCCGCCGATCAGAATTTCGACCTCCGAGGCGCGCGAAGAGGCCGCCACGCCGCCGATTTCGAACTCCGCCTGCCCCTCGACGATCTCGACCGCCTTGCGCTCGACTCCGGAGAGGGCGCCTCCTGCCCGATGGAGGAAGACGAGCGAATCTTCGGTGACGCCGAGCCGTGTGCCGTCGGTGAAGCGCAGCTCCGCCGAGGACTTCGGGTAGGTCCGCATGCCGTCTTTTTCGACCAGCAAATCGCCGAGCTGCGCCTCGCCCCAAGGGATCGGAGCCGGTCGTTCGTCCACTCGTCGCGACAGGAGGGCCACCTGCGCCGCGGGCTCCGCCCGGGCGCCCGCGACGGCGATCCGGATGCGCTGGCCGGGCTCGATCAGGTCGGGATTTGCGATGTTCTCGTTCAACTTGGCGAGCTGTTGCCAATAGCGGGCGTCGCCCAGGTAGCGCTGGGCCAAGTTATGCAGGGTCTCACCCGGCCGGACCACATGCCAACCCTTGCTCGATCCGGCTGGCAGAGCCGTTTGCCCGGCGGCCCATGTGGGGCCGACCAGGGCGAGCGAAGCGCCCACCAGTCCTCGAACCACGGCGCGTTGAAGAGTCATGTAGCGTCCTCCATCCTGGAATCAGAATCGTCACCGCAATGCTGCCGCGGATTGTTTGGATACCGGCGAGTCTATCCGGCATTTTGCCTTGCGCAATGCGTAGAACATGCCAGAAGAGCCAAGATGCCCGGGCGTTGTGACCGGTGCCACGAATTCGGCCCCCGTGCGGTGTCCGCCCCCCTGGGTTAGGATCAACCCATGACTCGCTCCGCTCCGACCGGCCCGCTCTCGGAGTCGATTTCGATCGCTCCGTTCCCCGCTTCGCGCAAGATTTACATCGAAGGCTCGCGCCCCGACCTGCGGGTGCCCCTGCGCGAAATTTCACTCCAGGCGACCCGCCACCCCGACGGCCGGCTTGTCGAGAACCCTCCTCACCGGGTCTACGACACCTCCGGACCCTGGACCGATCGCGAGGCGACTCCCGACGCCCGCGTGGGCTTGCCGCCTCTTCGCCGCGCCTGGCAGCTCGAACGGGGCGACGTCGAAGAGCTTTCCGACCTCACCTCCGAGTATGGCCGTCGCCGAGCCGCCGATCCGAAGCTCGACGATCTCCGCTTCGGCCCGGTGAGGAAGCCGCTCCGCGCCAAGGCAGGGGCGAACGTCAGCCAGATGCACTACGCCCGGCGCGGGATCGTCACTCCCGAGATGGAGTACGTGGCGATCCGCGAAAACCTGCTGAGGGCGCAGGTGACCGAAGCGCTTTCCACCGCCGGACCGCAGCATCCGGGAGAAGCGTGGGGGGCTTCCGTCCCACGCCGGATCACGCCGGAATTCGTGCGCGACGAGATCGCCAGAGGGCGGGCTATCCTCCCTTCGAACCTGAACCATCCCGAATGCGAACCGATGGCGATCGGCCGGAACTTCCTGGTCAAGATCAACGCGAACCTCGGCAACTCCGCGGTCAGCTCATCGATCGACGAAGAGGTGGAAAAGCTCCTCTGGGCGATCCGCTGGGGCGCCGACACGGTGATGGATCTGTCAACCGGCAAGAACATCCACGAGACCCGGGAGTGGATCCTGAGGAACTCTCCCGTGCCGATCGGCACCGTGCCGATCTACCAAGCGCTCGAAAAAGTCGGCGGCAAGGCCGAGGACCTCACCTGGGAGATCTTCCGCGACACGTTGATCGAACAGGCCGAGCAGGGAGTCGATTACTTCACCATCCACGCCGGGGTGCGCCTGCCCTACGTGCCGCTCACAGCGCGGCGGGTGACGGGGATCGTCTCGCGCGGTGGCTCGATCCACGCCAAGTGGTGCTTGGCCCACCACCGCGAGAATTTCACCTATACCCATTTCGAGGAAATCTGCGAAATCATGAAGGTCTACGACGTGGCCTTCAGCCTCGGCGACGGCCTGCGGCCCGGCTCGATCGCGGACGCCAACGACAAGGCGCAGTTCGCGGAGCTCGACACCCTGGGCGAGCTGACCCACATCGCCTGGAGCCACGACATCCAAACGATGATCGAAGGCCCCGGCCATGTGCCGATGCACCTGATCCAAGAGAACATGACCAAGCAGCTCGCCGTCTGCGGCGAGGCGCCGTTCTATACCCTCGGACCGTTGACCACCGATATCGCGCCCGGCTACGACCACCTGACCTCCGGCATCGGCGCCGCGATGATCGGCTGGTTCGGCTGCGCGATGCTTTGTTACGTCACCCCCAAAGAGCACCTTGGCCTGCCGAACAAAGACGACGTGCGGGCGGGAGTCGTTGCCTACAAAATCGCCGCCCATGCCGCCGATTTAGGCAAGGGATTCCCCGGAGCCCAGCTGCGAGACGACGAGCTGTCCAAAGCCCGCTTCGAGTTCCGCTGGGAAGACCAGTTCAACCTTTCCCTCGATCCCGAAACCGCGCGCTCCTACCACGACGAAACCCTCCCCCAAGAGGGAGCCAAAGTCGCCCACTTTTGCTCGATGTGCGGCCCCCACTTCTGCTCGATGAAGATCACCGAAGAGGTCCGAGAGTATGCCCGGAAGCAGGGTCTTGCGGAGGAAGAGGCGCTAGAGAAGGGAATGGACGAGAAGTCGGAGGAGTTCGTGCGCGCGGGGGCGGAGGTATACGGATAGCACTTTGGAGTGCGGCGCCACGTCGCCGCGATCAAAGCGCCGACTCGTCGGCGCACTCCAAACGGGAAGGCCCGGCTTTTACTTTTCTCCGCATCACCAGAGCGATCCCTATTCCAAGCATCGGAACCAGCACCCAGCTCCCCTCCGGGCCGTAACTGCCGCCGGTCCAGGCTTCCGGGCCGGTCAATCGGGCGTTGAACAGGCGAAAGATCTCGATTCCTGACACCGGCAGCGAGAGCAGGCCTCCGATCGCGAAGTTCCAGACTCCGTGGACCCAGGTCGGCGCCCAAAGGCTGTCGGTTCGCTCGAACAGGGCGCAGAGCAGGACTCCGGCGAGAAAGGTGTTGAGGCCGCCCGCCAAGGTAAAGCCTGGATTTCCGGCATGGGCCAGCGCGAACAGACCGGAGCTGACGATCGCCGCGGCGGCGGGGGAGAGGGCGCGGCGGAGCAGGCCGTAGAAACCGCCGCGCAGGACCAGCTCTTCGAGCCCGCCTTGGATCAGGAAGGCGCCGAACAACAGGGCGAGCGCGCCTAAGTCGTGCGCCTCGAATCCGCCGGGGGCGACCGCGGGGCTCCAGCCGAGGATCGAAAAGCGCCCTTCGATCTCCGCGCCGCCGAGCCAGAGGGCAAGAAAGGCGAGGGTTGCGAGGCTCGACAGCACCGCTTGTCGGGCGATCGGGGGGCGGCCCGCGGCGGAGGTTTGGGGCCAGCCGAGCCCCAGAGCGGCCGGTGGGCGCCGATCGATCCAGCGGGAATAGAACAGCGCGTAACCGACGATGAACGGCAGGCAGGCCACGCGGCTGAGCAGCAGGCGGTCGCCCTCCATCGGGAAGAAGTCCGCCATGGCCTCCACCCAGCGGCGGAAGGTGTACCAGAGGAGAATCTCGACCGCGATGTAGCCCAGCAGGAAGAGCGCGGCGAGGCCGATCGCTTGAATTCGCGGATGCCCTTGCCAGAACGGGAGCTGTGGGGCGACCGGTTCAGGGGAAAACGGAACGAGCGAAAGCCTTTCGACGACGAGCGCCGGTTCGTCGGAAGCCGGCGGCGAGGGCATGTCTTCCATTGCGGGCGATTCTCTCCCGGATTGCCTCGCTCCGGCGTTCGGGGTCTCGTCTGGACGGTTTTCCGACACTCTAGGAGGGTGTCGGCGGTATCTTGGCCGGCAGGATCTTCCGTTTCTTCTTCGAGGTGCCGCATGGAAATCAAAACGGTCGGCGTGGTCGGTGCCGGCGTGATGGGGGTTGGGGTCGCCCAAAATCTCGCCCAGACGGGGCATCGGGCACTCCTGGTCGACGTGAGCGACGAGATTCTGGACCGGGCGCGCGGTGCGATCCGCCAGGGGCTCCGTTTCGGCCAGATGTTCGACAAGAGCGGCGCCGCGGCGCCGCGGGAGAAAGCGGCCGACGTGCTGGCGCGGATTTCGTTCTCGACCGATCTCGACACCCTGGCCGAGGCCGATTTCGTGGTCGAGAACGTGATCGAGAAGTGGCCGATCAAAGAGCCGATCTACCGCCGGTTGGACCAGATCTGCCGCCCAGAGATCTGTTTTGCAGCGAACACCTCGGTCATCTCGATCACCAAGATCGGTGGCGCCACGAACCGGCCGGACAAAGTGCTCGGGATGCACTTCATGAATCCGGTGCCGCAGAAAGATACGGTCGAGGTGATCCGCGGCCACCATACGAGCGAGGAGACGCTCGGCGTCGCTCGTAAGTTCCTCGCCCAGATGGGCAAAGAGGGGATCGTGGTCAACGACGCCCCGGGTTTCGTCTCCAACCGGGTTCTGATGCTCACCGTGAACGAGGCGATCTTCCTGGTGCAGGACGGGGTGGCTCCCGTCGAAGACGTCGACCGGCTGTTCAAGAGCTGCTTCGGCCACAAGATGGGGCCGCTCGAAACCGCGGACCTGATCGGATTGGATACCATCCTCTACTCAATCGAGGGGCTCTACGAGCAGTTCGCCGACAGCAAGTTCCGTCCCTGCCCGCTGCTGCGCAAAATGGTCGACGCGGGGCTCCACGGCAGGAAGAGCGGCAAGGGTTTCTACGACTACGGCACGGGGAGCTAGAGGCGAGATGGACGAGACGCAAACCAAAATCAAAGAATTCCTGTCGCGGTTCTTCAAGAACCACGATCTTCAACCGGGCGAAGACATCTTCTCGCTCGGGTTCGTCAACTCGCTGCTCGCGATGCAGCTGGTTGCCTTCGTCGAGAAAGAGTTCGGATGTACGGTCGAGGACGAAGATTTGGATCTCGACAACTTCCGTTCGATCGATGCGATTTCCGCGCTGATCGCAAAGAAGCGCGGCGCGTGAATCTCGATCTCACCCCCGAGCAGCGGGCGGCGCGCGAACGGTTCCGGGCTTTCGCGAACGAACGGATCGTGCCGTTCGCCGACGCTTGGGACCGGCAAGAGGCGATTCCGCGCGAGCTGATCGCGGCGCTCGCGGCACAAGGCTGGCTCGGCTCCCTGCTTCCGCCGGAAGTCGGCGGCGCGGGGCTCGATCGAATCACCTACGGCCTGTTGATCGAAGAGATCGGCCGTGCCTGCTCGTCCACCCGATCGCTCCTCACGGTCCACGACATGGTCGGTCATGCCGTTCGCCGATGGGGAAAGCCTGAGGTCAAAGAGCGTCACCTTTCAGCTCTTGCTAAGGGTGAGCGGATCGGCGCGCTCGCGCTGTCGGAACCGAACGTCGGCAGCGACGCGGCCTCGATCGAGACCCGGGCGGTCGAAGACGGCGAAGGTTTCGTGCTTTTCGGCCGCAAGAAGTGGACGACGTTCGGCCAGATCGCCGATCTGTTCCTGGTCTTCGCCAAAGTCGCCGGCCAGCCCGCGGCTTTCCTGGTCGAGCGGAACGCGCCGGGTCTTTCCGTCGTGCCGATCCATGGCATGCACGGCACCCGCGCCGCAATGCTCGCGGAGCTTCATTTGGACGGTTGTCGCGTTCCGCGCGCCGCGATGCTCGGCCGGCCCGGATTCGGCATTTCGCACGTGGCGGCGACCGCCCTGGAGCTGGGCCGCTACAGCGTCGCCTGGGGCTCCGTCGGCATTCTCCAAGCGTGCCTGGAGGCGTCGCAAAAATACGCCGCGGAGCGGGTGCAATTCGGCGCGTCTCTGATCGAGCATCCGCTGATCCGCTCGATGCTCGCCGAGATGATCGCCAACGTCCGTGCGGGCCGGCTGCTCTGCCTGCGGGCTGGATTCCTTCAAGAGCGGAGCGATCCGGCGGCGTTTGCCGAGACGATGCTCGCCAAGTACTTCTGTTCGGTCGCGGCAGCCAAAGCGGCGAGCGACGCGGTGCAGATCCAAGGGGCGAATGGCTGCGCCCCGGATTCTCCCGTCGCCCGCTATCTGCGCGACTCGAAAGTGATGGAAATCATCGAAGGCTCGACCCAGATTCAACAGCTCGCGATTCCCCGATTCGACTTCCCGGAGCTTTGAGCATGGGCAAACCAGGCTCGATTAAGTGCGTGATCTGGGATCTCGACCATACGGTCTGGGACGGCATTCTGCTTGAAGATGCAGACGTCCAGGTCAGGCCCGGAGTGCGAGAAGCGATCGAGACGCTCGACGGGCGCGGCATCCTTCATTCGATCGCCAGCCGCAACGATCGCGCGACGGCGCTCAGAAAGCTTCGCGAGGTGGGCCTCGAAGAGTACTTTCTCTATCCGCAGATCCACTGGAATCCGAAAAGCGGCTCGGTCGAGCAGATCGCCAAGGATCTGAACCTGGCGCTCGACGCCTTCGCCTTCATCGACGATCAGCCCCACGAGCGCGACGAGGTGGCGTTTTCGCTGCCGCAGGTGCTCTGCGTCGACGCCGCGGACGTTCTCCGCTTGGCAGACATGCCGGAGCTGACCCCCCGGTTCATCACCGAGGATTCCCGCCAGCGCCGCCGGATGTATCAGGCCGACATCGAGCGGAACCAGGCGGAAGGGGAGTACGTCGGAGCCAAAGAGGAATTCCTCGCCACCCTGGGGATGAAGTTCGGAATAGTCCCCGCGCGCGAGGAAGACTTGAAGCGTGCCGAAGAGCTAACCGTCCGCACCCATCAGCTCAATACCACGGGCTATACCTACAACTACGACGAGCTGGACGCCTTTCGCCGCTCGCCCGATCACCTGCTGCTGGTCGCGAGCCTGGTGGACAAATACGGCACCTACGGCAAAATCGGCCTCGCCCTCCTGGAGCTGGGCACGGAAGCCGACCGCAGCTTCTGGACCGTCAAGCTGCTCTTGATGTCCTGCCGCGTCATGTCCAAAGGCGTGGGCACCATCCTGGTCCACCACATCCTCGATCGAGCCCGCCGCTCCGGGGTTCGCCTGCGCGCCGAATTCGTCAGCAACGACCGCAACCGGATGATGCTCGTCACCTACAAATTCGCCGGCTTCAAGCAGATTGAGCGCCGCGGCGAGGTAGCCGTCCTCGAAAACGACCTCTCGAGCATCCAGCCGTTTCCGCCCTACGTCGAGGTCGAGATCGAGGGGTAGAGAGAGGAGCGGCCGGCTTCGGGATCGGATATCCTGTTTTTCCCCAGACTAAGTCGTTGCCGGGCTGTGGGATCGCGTTCGGAGAGCATGGATGTTCGATTCGAAAGAAGAGCTTCTGGAAAAGATCCGGTTGGGTGAGGACAACCTCCTCGAGCTTAAATCGGTTCGGTTCGCGGGCAACAAGGTCAAGGGACCGGCGCGCGACGATCTCGCCGACGAGATTGCGGCGATTGCCAACACACGAGACGGCGTTCTAGTGCTAGGTGTCGATGACAAGAGCCGGGAGATCGAAGGAATTCCGATCGAGAAGCTCGACTCTGTCGAGGCATTGGTGCGGGACGTGGTCCGCGACAGCATCACGCCGCCGGTCAATGCGTTCATCATCCGCATGACCTTGCCGGATACCGCAGGTACCGAGCAAGCGATCCTTAGAGTCGACATTCCGAGGAGTCTTTTCGTTCACCAGAGCCCTGGCGGTTACTGCCATCGCGTGGGGAGCTCAAAGCGGCCCCTCCGCCCGGAAGTCTTGGCGCGGCTATTCCAGCAGCGGAGCCAGACCCGGATCATCCGTTTCGATGAACAGGCGGTTTCGGGAGCGACGCTCGATGATCTCGACGCTGCGCTCTGGGAGCGATTCCGGACCTCGCGGACACAGGGGGATCGAGAGGAATTCCTTGAGAAGCAGGGCATGGCGCGACGCGATGAAGATGGTGTTTGGAGGCCGACGGTGGCGGGAGTCCTTCTTGCGAGTCGCGCGCCTCGCCAATTCCTCCCGAACGCCTTCGTTCAAGCGGTTGCGTACGCGGGAACCACTTCCGTGCCCGTCAGCGCCGGAAGCCCTTATCAAATCGACGCCAAAGACTTTGCGGGACCGCTCGACGAGCAGATTATTGAGGCCTGCCGGTTCGTCGCGCGGAATTCACGGGTCGCGGCGCGCAAGGACGGCGGACGGATCGACCTGCCCGCCTTCGATTCTTCGAGCGTGCTTGAGGCCGTGGTCAATGCGGTTGCACATCGCGACTATTCGATCTACGGCTCCAAGATCCGCTTGCGCCTCTACGAAAATCGAATGGTTCTCTACTCGCCGGGAAGTCTACCGAACACCATGGCCGTCGAAGGCATGCGCTATCGGCAGTCGGCGCGCAATGAAGTGATCACCAGTCTTCTCGCTCGGTGCCCGGTTCCAGACGATCCCTGGTTCCAAACCGATCGTAAGACCTTGATGGATCGCCGTGGCGAGGGCGTACCGATCATCCTCGACCGCAGCGAGGCGATCTCGGGTCGACGGCCCGAGTATCGCCTGATCGACGATGCAGAGCTGGAGCTGACTATCTACGCGGCCAATCCCTTTGCGGCACCTTCTCCGGCCATGAAGGTCTGAGGAAGCTTCTAGTCCGCCCGCACCACCAGCACCGGGATCTTCACCCGGTGGCGAACCGGTTCGACCGTCGAGCCGAAGAAGATGTCGCCGATCAGGCGGTGGCCGTGGGAGCCCATGATGAGCAGATTTACGCCTTCTTCTTCCACCGCTTTCGGGATCTGGACTACCGGATCGCCGTAGAGCAGCCGAACGCGGGCCGGGACGCCGAGCTTTTCGACCGCCAGGCGCGCCCGTTCAAGGTACTTGGCGTCGTCGCGGGTCTCTTCATCGGTCGATTCGCCGCCGAAATAGCGCGGGCCAAAACCTTCGGCGACGTGGAGCAGCAGCAGCTCCGCCTTTTGCGCCCGGGCGAGCGAGAGACCATGGTCGAGGATCCCTTGATCGTGGCTGTCGACCGCGAGGGCGACCGCGATGCTCTTGTAGCCGAGGTTTTCACGCAGCACTGGCGCTTGGGGCACGATCGCCTCGGCGCGGCCGATGCGCCGGAGCTTCTTTAAGGAAGGATGGAGCGCGACGTAGAGCAGCAGCAGTCCGATCGCGACGAGGCCGGCGATCACAACGATCCGGACCAGGGGATTGACTCCGGCGCCGAGCCATTCACCGGTCACTCCGATCACCAGCTGGATGTTCAGGCCGATGATGATCAGCGCGGTCAGCCAGGCGAGGATCTTCATCCAGACCTTGTTGGCGAACTCGCCCATCCGGCGTTTGTCGCTGGTCAGCTGAACCAGCGGAATCACCGCGAACGGCAGCTGCATCGACAAGATCACCTGGGAGAAGATCAACAGCTTGTAGGTGGCGTGGTCGCCGAGCACCGCGATGGTGATCACCGCCGGGATCAGCGCGAGGCCGCGGGTGAGCAGGCGGCGCAGCCAGGGGCGCATGCGGAAGTCGAGGAATCCTTCCATCACGACCTGGCCGGCGAGCGTGCCGGTGAGCGTCGAGCTCTGGCCCGCGACCAGCAGGGCGATGGCGAACGCGGTGCTCGCGACCGCAGTGCCGAGGAGCGGCGCCAGCAGCTTGTGGGCTTGGCCCAACTCGGTCACCACGACGCCGTTCCGGTGGAAGGCGGAGGCGGCGAGGACGAGAATCGCGGCGTTGACGAAGAACGCGCAATTGAGCGCCACGGCCGAATCGATGAAGTTGTAACGGTTCGCCTGGCGTTTGCCTTCCACGGTACGCGGCACCTGGCGGGTCTGCACCAGCGCGGAATGGAGATAAAGATTGTGCGGCATGACGGTTGCGCCGAGCATGCCGATCGCGATGTAGAGCGCCTCGGTCGACTGGAGATGCGGCCGGAAGCCGGCAAACAGCGGCGCCCAATCAGGTCTAGCAAGGAAGATCTCGAGGATGTAGCAGCCGCCGATCGTGGCGACGAGGATCAGGATGAACGCCTCCATCTTGCGAATGCCGAGCCGCTGCATGGCGAGCAGCAGGAAGACGTCGAAAGCGGTGATCAGCACGCCGGTCATCAGGTCGATGCCGAACAGCAGCTGAAGTCCGATCGCCGTGCCGAGCACCTCGGCGAGATCGCAGGCGCCGATCGCAAGCTCGCAGAGTAGCCAAAGTGCCAAGGCCACCGGTTTGGGATAGGCGTCGCGGCAGCCCTGGGCGAGGTCGCGGCCGGTGACGATGCCGAGACGGGCCGAGAGCGTCTGGAGCAGGACCGCCATCAGATTCGACATCAACAATACCCAGATCAGTTGATAGGCGAATCGCGATCCCCCTTCGATGTCGGTCGCCCAGTTGCCCGGGTCCATGTAGCCGACGCTCACCATGTAGGCCGGGCCGGAGAACGCCAGGAGGCGCCGCCAGAAACCGGGGCTCTTGGGAAGGCTCACGCTCCGATGGACTTCCTGCAGCGATTGAGAGCCCCCAGGAGGCGGGGCGGTGGGCAGCGGATCTCGGAAAGTCATGAAAATCCCTCGGAGTTTTTGAGTGCCCAAAATTTACTCTACGAACGACCCAATGTCCAGAGGGGGTGTTGTGACAGCCGGCGCGTGGGGCTTGTCAGCGGGCGCCAAACCGTGGATCATCGAATGCACTTTGGCCCCGGAGGTCCGGGGCCTTTCGATTCGGAGGGCGGTCCCTTGCCGGAGATTGATCATCAGCTATCGGCCGAAGAGCTCGAAGAGGCGTGGCAAATCCTCGCCACCGAAGACCGCGTCGAGGGCTTCGAGCTCCTGACGCGGGAAGACGCCGAGGAGTTCCTGCTCAATCTCTCACCCTACGAGCAGGCAATGCTGCTCGCCTCGCTGCCGCTGGTCGAGCGGCGGCTGTGGATGCGCTCCTACGAGCCAGACGACGCGGCCGACCTGTTGCAGGAAGCGCCGGCCGAGCTGCGCGATGAGCTGATCTCCCTGCTCGATGAGGTCGCCCGGCGCGAGGTCCGCGCGCTGCTTGCCTACGCCGAGGACGAGGCGGGCGGCCTGATGAGCCCGCGCTACTCCCGCGTGCGTCCCGACATGACGGTCGAAGAGGCGCTGCGCTACCTGCGCCGCCAGTCGCGAGATCGGACCGCCCTGATCTATTACGCCTACGTGCTCGACGCCGAACAGCGCCTACTGGGCGTGGTGTCGTTCCGCTCCCTGTTCGCCGCCACCGGCGAGGTGCTGGTCCGCGACCTGATGGTGCCGGCGGACGACCTGGTGACGATTCCGGAGGAGACGGATCAGGAAGAGGTCTCCCAGATGTTCTCGCGCTACGACCTGATCGCGATTCCGGTCGTCGACAGCGAGCAGCGGATGAAAGGCATCGTCACCTTCGACGATGTCGCCGACGTCGCCGAGGAAGAGGCGACCGAGGACATCCAGAAGTTGGGCGGCCAGGCCGCGCTCGACGAGCCGTACCTGCAGATCGGCTTCTGGGCGATGGTGAAAAAGCGCGCCGGCTGGCTCTCTGCGCTGTTTCTGGGCGAGATGCTGACGGCGACCGCGATGGCGTTCTACGAAAAAGAGATTGACAAGGCGGTTGTGCTCGCGGTTTTCCTGCCTCTGATCATTTCGAGCGGCGGCAATTCGGGCTCGCAGGCTTCGACGTTGGTCGTCCGCGCGATGGCGCTCGGCGAAGTGCGCCTGCGCGACTGGTGGCGGGTCGTCCGCCGCGAGCTCTCGGCCGGTCTGGTGCTTGGCACCGTGCTCGCGGTGATCGGCTTTACCCGCATCCTCGCTTGGCAGAAGATCTTCGGCAGTTATGGCCCGCACTACCTGCTGATCGCGGCGACCGTTGCTTTCAGCCTGGTGGGCGTCGTTCTGTTCGGCACGATCTGCGGCTCGATGCTGCCTCTGGTCCTCAGACGCTTGGGCTTCGACCCCGCCAGCGCCTCGGCTCCGTTCGTCGCCACCCTGGTGGACGTGACGGGCCTGGTCATCTATTTCACGATGGCGAGCCTGCTGCTGCGCGGTACGCTGCTGTAGCGGCCAGAACCTCCGCCGGGATGCCGTGGGCGACGATCCGTCCCCGCTCCAAGCGTAACGCCTCGTCGCACAGCGCCAGGATCTCCTCCGGCTCGTGGCTGACGTAGAGCATCGGCACCCGCAGCTCGTCGCGGATGCGGGCGAGGACCGGCAGGATTCGACCGCGCAAAGGGCGATCGACCCCGGCGAACGGCTCGTCGAGCAGCAGCAGCTCCGGCGCGGCGAGCAGTGCGCGTCCGAGTGCCACCCTCTGGCGCTCGCCGCCGGAGAGTCCGGCGATGCCACGATCGAGCAACGACTCGATCTCCAGCACCGCGGCGATCTCGGCGAGCCGGTTCTTTCCATCGCCCGTCGGATCGCCATAGGGCGCGCCATAGAGAAGGTTTCTGCGCACCGAAAGATGGGGGAACAGCGCGCCGTCCTGCGGTACGTAGCCGATTCTCCGCCGCTCGGGCGGCACGAAGCTGCGCTCCGCCGCATCGGCGAGCCGTCTTCCTGCAAGGTGCACGCTCCCCGCGGTCGGCCGCCGGAGGCCGACGATCAGCTCCAAGAGCGAAGTCTTGCCCGCCCCCGAGGCTCCGAACAGACCGGCGACGCGGCCGTGCAGCTCCAGGTCCACCTCCAGGGTGAAGCGGGGGAGCGGCAGACGGAGGCCGCGGAGCGCGAGCTTCACGAGGTCCTCCGGCGGAACAGGCGCTCGCTGGTAAACAACGCGACGAAAGCGAGAATCGCCGCGGCCAGGCAGAACCGGAGCGCGGCGTCGTCGCGGCCTAGTTGGATCAGCTGATAGATCGCAAGCGCGAGGGTCTGGGTGCGCCCCGGGATGTTGCCCGCGACGACGATCGTCGCGCCGAATTCGCCGAGCGCCCGGGCGAACGCGAGCAGCAGGCCGGCCGTGAGCCCTCGGGCTGCGAGCGGCAGGGTGATCGTGACGAAAACCCGGGCGGGCGAGGCGCCGAGCGTGCGGGCGATCTGTTCGAGCCGATGGGGAACCTCTTCGAACGCCACCCGCGCACTGCGCACGAAAAGCGGCAGCGACATCACCGCCATCGCGAGCAGCACGCCGCGCCAGGTGAAGATCACGTCGAGATCCAACCGGTCGTGGACGAACCGCCCGAGCGCGCTCCGGCGGCCGAACAGGCGGAGTAGAAACAAACCGGTCGCAACCGGCGGCATCACCAGCGGCAGGGCGACGAGCGTTTCGACCGCCGCCTTGCCCGGAAAATTACGCCGGGCGAGCAGCCACGCGAGCGCCAGGCCGGGCGGCAGGATGGCGACCATGGCGAGCGCCGCCATGCCGAGGGTGAAGCCGAGGATCTGGAGCTCTTCGCCGGACAAATTGCCTCTCGCGCCGGAGTCAGGGATGAGTGGCCGGGCCGGAGATCACCAGGAAACCGAAGCGGCGGAAGACGTCGAGCGCGGGCGGGGAAGCGAGGTAGGCCAGGAACCTGCGCGCCTCCTGCGGATGTCGGCTCGCCGCGAGGGCGGCGAACGGGTAGGAGATCTTCGGTCCTTCGGCTTCAGACACGGCGTACGCCACTTTGACCTTATCCGAGATCTCGGCGTCGGTCTTATAGACGATTCCCGCGTCGGCGTTACCCGATTCGACCGCGGCGAGCGCCGCGCGAACGTTCTCGGTCGGCACCACGCGATCGATCACCTTGCGCCAAAGCCCCAGCTTTTGCAGGTACTCCTTGGCATAGATCCCCGCCGGCACGGTCTGCGGCTCGGCAAGGGCGAGCGCGCGAATCGACGACGAGGCAAGGTCCGCGGGTGCGCCGATCTTCAGCTTCGAATCGAGCGGAACCACGACCACTAGCGTATTGCCGAGCACGCTTTTCCGGGTCCCGGCGAGCACCAGACCCATCTTCGCCAAGGAATCCATTTTCGCCTCGTCGGCCGAGAGGAACAGGTCCGCCGGGGCGCCCTCCTCGATCTGGCGGGCGAGCAGGCTCGACGCGCCGAGATTGAGCAGGATGTGATCTCCGGAAGACGCCTCGTAGGTGTGGGCGATCTCCTGAAGCGCATCGGTCAGGCTGGCCGCAGCGGAGACGTTGAGCTCAACGGCGGCGGTCGGAACTGCGGGGAGAACGAACCACGCGCCGAGAGCAAGAGGGAGAAGAAGTCGCTTCATGGTTACGCTCCCTTCGGCCGATCGGCTCAGAAGATGACCTGCAATCGGGCCAGCGCCTTGTCCTGGTCCGGCTCGCGATTGGCCTGGACGCGCAGGTAGTCGACCATCAGCTTGAGGTCATGTCCCTTGAAGTACCAATTGACCCCCGCGGTGTCGGTCGTCGTGGTGTCGCCGGAATGGTCGGTGCGGGGATCGAACGTCTCGGATTTGAGCACCACCTGGAGTCGGTCCGGAACGACGAAGTATCCCGCCTGAGCGTACCAACCGGTCGATTCGACCACCGCGCCCGGCCGGCGGGAAGTAGGTTCCCACCGGCTACTCAGGTACTCTCCCCAGAGCTCGAACCGGCCGGCCGAAAATTGGCTGTCGAGGCCCCAGCCGCGGCGGTCGCCGGAGAAGATGGCGTCCCGGTCGGGGGTGGCGGGCGTGGAATCGAAACCGAATTCCGACCCTTGCGGCACGTTCGTGTCGGTCGACCGGTAACCGTTCGCGCCGACCGTCCAAGCGGCCGAGGTCCCCCACAGCTTGCCGCGCCAAGGAACGCCGGAGCCGCGAGCGGAGACCAGAAATCGGTCGTCATCATTGAAGTTGTTGTTCGTGCCGTTGCCGTTGAAGGCGCCCACCGCGTAACTGACTCGCTTGTCCAGCAGATCGCCGCCCACCTGAACGCCGATCTGGCGGCCTAGGGTGAGCCGGTCGTTCACCAGGCTGCGCTCCAGAGTCAGCAGCTTGGGATCGCCGTAGAGTTGCTCGAAGCCGAACGGCGTCTTGAATTGGCCGAATCTTACGTTCGCTTCCGGGTGGCGATTCCAGGTGATGAAGGCATCGGTCGCCTGCGCGCGCAGCGCCGAGGTGTTGGTCAAGCTGCCGGCGAGATCAATCTCCAATCGGAAGTCGAACTCCTCCAGAAACTTACCCGTCGCGTTCAAACGTGCCCGCCGCAGGTAGAAGCGGTCGTTGTCGTTGGTGAAGCGCGAGTCGCCGCGATCGCCGAAATCGGCCTGGGCCTGAATCAGCCCGCCGATCGCGAGCGTCGGCTCCCGCCCGCCCGGCTTGACCACCGCGTTCGGGCTTGGTTGGGCGAAGGACGGAGTCATACCTGTCAGCACCGCAAGGGTGAAGCCGAGAAGGGGCAGCCGCACTCGAACCTCCTTGATCGAAAAGAGCAGGCGGACCCTAGCAACCCCGATATATCCCGTCAAGTAGTTCGGGGGCTGCTCCGGACTACTCCGCGAGCAGTTCGACCAACTCGCGCCAAGCCGGCTCCGCCGCCTGCCGGCAGGCGGCATCCATCTCTTGGTAGAGCGCGAGCACCCGCCGGCCGGTTTCGGTGAGCTGGACCCGGCCGTGCTCCGCCCCGCCCCGCGAGGCGACCGCGAGCGGAGCGCGAAAGCTCGCGTTCATGGTCTGGAGCAGCTTCCAGGCGCGCATGTACGACATGCCGAGCTGGCGCGCCGCCTCGGCGAGCGTGCCGGCCTCCGCGACCGCGGCGAGGAGCTCGGCCTTGCCTGGGCCGAATGCGATCTCGGCACCCTTCATCACCCGGAGGCGGGGATGAAGGCTCGCCGTGTCAGCTTGCTTCGACATTGGGGTTTCTCTTGCGGCCATTATCCTACGCCGCCCCCGGCCAGAAAAAAGTGGCTCTCACTGCTCATCCGGATCACTTTCCGCTGCCTGCCAGTCTCACCCCCGCAACCGAGACCGCCCGGTGGGCGCCAGCCGAAAAACCTCCGGCGACCGCTTTACCCACCGTCCCAACCCACTCTCAACCTCCACCTGCCACCGTTCCGACCGGCCCAGTGCCGCAACGCACTCCGCATACTCTGCCGCACCTCGATACATCGCAAACCAGACGAACACCTGCTCGCCCTCCCGAACCGGCAATTGCGGATAAGTGTTCGGGCTCCCCTCGGTCACGAATGACGCCAGAGCTTGAACGCCGCATTCAGCCGCCACCGGCGTCGCGGTGTTCTCGAAGAAATCGATCAGCTCCGGGCCGGCCGGTGCTTCCAAGGGGTAGATCGTCGCCACCAGCAGGCCCTCGGCCGACTCGAAGGAGTCGATCGAAAGTCGCTCGCGCACTTCGGTGGGGAATCCAGATCCCGGCGGTGCGGGGTGGAGAAGCAGCACGTCGTCGGAGTCGATCATCGTGGCGTTCGCGGCTTCGCGATGGGTTTTCCATGCCGGTCCGGAGTAGAAGGCGGTGAGCGCCTCAAGCCGGGACTCCATGTCCGAGAAGCCACGAAGCCAGACGAAGTAGTCCGGTCGGTCGAGATCTCGGAACTGACCGATGACCCGAATGCCAAGGGCTTCCTGAGGCTCGATGAATTCTCGATCGAAGAGGTCGATCAAAACGTCGCGTTGGCCCGGGTGGAGGGTGTATTGGCGAAGCTCAACGATGGGGCAGCAGGAGGATGTCGGGTCCGTGGCGGGGGACTCCGAGGGTTCGGTCGGGGGTGGGGTCATGTTCAGTTCTCCGTAGGGGAAGCGCCGAGGGGATGGAGGACTGTAGCGGGCGATTAGGTCGAAAGCGGTCCTAAAGAGGGTCGGGGTCAATAGGGGATGACCGAGCTTGACGCCGCCGTTCGCACCGGCCACGATAGTCGGGATGCCACTCAACCAAGGAGGCTCCCCATGGAGACACGTCTTCGGAAACCGGGCGAATTCTGTTGGATCAACATGTTGACGCCGGAGCCGGAGGTGGCGCGGGAGTTCTTCGCCAGGCTGCTGCGTTGGGAGTATGCCGAAATGCCGGGGATGGGCCATGTGGTGAAGGTCGGAGGACGGCCGATTGGCGGACTGTTCGATTTGGCATCGCCGCAAACCCCTCCGGGGACTCCGCCGCTGATCGGCGTGATGGTGAAGGTCGAAAGCGCCGAGGCGACCTGCGAGAAGGCCGTGGGGCTCGGCGGCACGGCGAAGCCGGGGTTCGACATCGCCGAGCAGGGGCGGATGGCGGAGTGCTTCGATCCGAACGGCGCGGAATTCGACCTATGGGAGCCGAAAAAGGGCCAAGGCACGGATGTCGACGTCACCCTGCACGGTGCGCCGAGCTGGTTTGAGACCATCACGTCCGATCCGGCCCGCGCCAAGAGGTTCTACTGCGATCTGTTCGGGTGGACCGCCGAAGACAACGTGAGGCCGGAGCTCACCTATACGAGCTTCCAGCTCGACGGCGAATACGTCGGGGGGATGATGCCGTTCCTGCCGAAGATGGGGGGCGTCCATCCCCATTGGGGGGTGTATTTCACCGTTGAGGACGTCGACGAGACCGCGCGTTTGGCTGGCGAGTTGGGTGCGAAGGTGTTCATTCCGGCGCAGGACATCCCCAGAGTCGGCCGGTTCTGCGGCATCTATTCGCCGCAGGGCGTGATGTTCTACGCCATTCGATACAACGCCTGAGGCGTTCCAGACGGCCGTTTAGAACGGAGACGCGCATTCAGTTCTCCAGCGCACTATAGGTGGCAGAGGCCACCTTGCACGCCGGGACTCCGCTCGGTGTTCTTTGGAGGCCCTCTTCCAACGATCAGGAGATGAAATGAAGAAGAAAAACCAGAAAATCATGCTCCACAAAGAGACGCTACGCGCCCTCGATATGCGGGCTCTGGATCCCGCGGCGGCTGGCGTCTAGACCCTTCGCTGTCAGTACAGCGGCTACGGTACCTGTGGCACCTGTGCTGAGACCTGCACCACGAATTACTGCTAGACATTGACTCGTGACCGGCCCACTGCGGCGGGCCGGTCGTCCTTCTCGCCCTAGAACGACTTCTGGCCGAAGTTCATCGCCAGCGCCGCGAGGTCGAGGCCGTCGACGATGTCGTTGCCGTCGAAGTCCGCGGCTCGGAGGAATCGCGTCTCGCCGCGGCGGGCGCCAAAGGAGAGTGCGAGCGAGATCAGATCCAAACCGTCGACACGGCCATCCTGGTTCAAGTCGCCGGTGAGGAACTTGGTGCCGGCGATGATGAAACGGGTGACTTCGCGATCGACGGTGTTGGCCGGGCTCGCGAGATCGCGGGAGCGGAAAGCGACTGTGACCACGCCGGTGAAAGGATTCGTCGGACGGTAACTGATCTCCGCCCGCTGGGCGTCGCCGGAGACGAGTGCGCCCACCTCTTGGCCGTTCACCACCAGGCGGGTCGAGGCGAGGTCGATCCCCTTGCCGAAGTCGAGCAGCGCAAGGCGGACCGTCACGTCGGCCGGGACGTCCCGGGATTGATCGGCGGGCGCGATCGAACCGACGACCGGCGGGACCTTGTCGGTGGCGGTCAGCTGGTCTGCCCAAACCTCCGCCATCTTGTCGTAGCCCGCAGCATTCGGATGGAGCTTGTCCAGGCCGCCGCCGTAGAGCGTGGTGAAGGCGTTCGGGGTTTGCCAGAAGAAGACTTCGAATTGATCGGCGAGCGAGCGCTTCTCGCTCCAGGCGAGGTTACGCAGCGAAGCGGCGAGTTGGGCGGCCACCTTGTTGTCGGCGTCCCGATTCGCGCTCGGCAGGCGTGGAATGACCGAGGCGTGCACGACTTTGAGCCCGAAGGCCTCGGCCTTGGTGGCGATGCGCTGCAAATTGAACGTGATGGTTTCAATCGACACCTGGGCGTTGATGTCGTTCGTCCCTTCCATCAGCAGCAGCTTGTCGGCCGGGTTGTTGCGCAGCACCTGGTCGATGCGGGTGACCCCCTCCGTGGTCGCCTCGTTGCTCAATCCGGCGTTGATCACCTTTGCGTCGGTCTGGCCGCGCGCGATCAGCAGGTCGTCCAGCCGGCCGGGATAGCCCAGCTCGGACAGCGGGCGGGTCGAGGCGTCGCCCACCCCGAAAGTGATGCTGTCGCCGAACGCGATGTAGCGGTTCTGCGCCTGCGCCGCGGCCGGAAGCAGCAGCGCGGTGGCGATCAGGCCGAGAGAGAGCCCGCGGGCGCGCATCACGGCTCCTGCCTCCAGCGCGCGGAGAGCTCTGACGGCACGCTTTTTCCTTCGGAGAGCCAACGAAACGTGAGAGCGCCCGACGCGGTGGGCATCAGTCGCGGTCGGTCCGCGCGATCGGCGGCGGGGGAGTCGGCGGTCAAGATCGCCGCGCGGCGGAGCGGTTTGCCCGTGGCATCCGTGTCGATCGCCTCCCAACCGCGCGGCGCGGCGGTGCGGAAGAGAAGTCGAATGCCGTCGGCGGTCTTATCCAGCGTTGGGAAGACGGATCCCTTCGGTCCCACCGTGCGCGGCGCGGACCAGCGGTTGGCTTGCTCGGTGGATAGCACGGCGGTCATCACCCGGTAGTCGTTGCCGTCGAAGCTCGCCCAGGAGAGCAGCGCCCCGGAGTCGGTCGAAACGAGCGCGGGCGTGATGTCGGGCACCCTGTTGCCGGGGGCCACGGGATGCGGAGGAGTCCAGGCGCCGCCCGGCCGGCCGCGGCTCCAGAGGATCTCGTCGTCCTCGCCGTCGAAGGCGCTCCAGGCAAGGACGTAGGAGCCATCGGCGAGGCGCGCCGCAGCGAGCGCGAGCTGGCTGCCCGAACCGGGAGGCGAAATCGTCCGCGATGCCGACCATCGGCCGTTTTGGAACCGCGCGGCTTTGACCGCTAGCGACCGTTCGTCCGTCCCTTCAAGCCAGGCGAGCCCGGCGAACCGTGCACCGGCGAGGAGGGCGATCGCGTGCTCCTGAACCGGGGCCGAGGCGGGAGGACCAGAGAGGAAGCGACGGGGACCGGCGGTGCCCTGGCCGAGAAGGACGAACAGCTCCCGCAGGTCGCCGTGCGGGCGCGTGCCGAGCGCGATCCAGGAGGCATCGGTTCCCGCGACCGATTCGAGCGCCGCGCCGGCCGGAAGCCGCGGATCGACGATTACGCCGGAATCGAGTGCCAGCCGCTGACCGTCGCGGCCGGCAACCAACGTCGGCGCGGCGTACGCGGTCGCGGCACTGGCCGCGAGGAGGCAGAAAATCCGGAGCGATTTGGCCTGGAGCATGGAAGCGCGATCCTATGAGGCGCTAGAGTTCCCGTCAACGCGTTCGGCCCCCGGGGAAAGGGCTATGGTAACTTTCGCCGCCATGAGCGATTTGACCCTGGAGACGCCGACCGCCAAGGCGTCCATTTCGGAGCTGCGCCCGGCCCTCGAGGCGGCGCTCAAAGCCCAGTTTCCCGGCGGGATGCTCAAGTGGAGCTGGGACGGCGATGTCTGCAACCTCACTGGCCCCGGGGCGAAGGGGACGATCGTGCTCGAAGAGGGCAAACTGGTCGGCCGTGCCCACCTGGGGCCTCCCGCGAGCATGATGCGCGGCGTGATCGAGCAGAAGATCACCGCGGCGATGAAAAAGGCCGGCGGGTAAGCCCGTCCCCCCCCGATGCTCCCGCCATCCGGGCCGCTCGGAGCGCTCGCGCACCGGGCGGTCGAAACGCCGGAGCGGCCCTTTCTCTTCTTCGTTCGCGGGCTCGATTGGCGTTGGCTCTCCTATAAGGAAGCGGTCGAGCGGATCGGCGGCGTCGCCGCGCGCTTCGATCGCCTTCCCGCGGGGGCGCGCAACGCTTTTCCTTCGACCGCCGGGCTTTCGTCCCTTCTTCTCGACCTCGCGATCCGCTCGACGGATCGAATCGCAGTGCCGATCGGCCCGCTCTATGCCGAAGCCGAGCGCGACCCGGAGCTGGCGCGGCTCGGGGCCGAGGCCTTCGCCTCCCTGCCCGGATTTGCGCCGAGCCGGACGCTGCCGACCGTCGAGATTCCCGATCCGTTCATTCTCTCCGGCGCGTGGCCCGGAGGAGAGGGGGGCGTTTTGATCGAAGTGGCCGGAGTCCCCCGGATCGTCCTCCCGGACGAGATCGCCGCGGCAAGCGAGCGCTTCAATTCGAAGCGGCCCGCTCGCGAGATCGTCCTGGTCGGCCCTCCATCGCGGATTTTGATCGAGCGGGCGTTCGCGGATGTGGCGTTTCGTACCGGCGCCGCCTGTCTGTTCGAACCCGACCCGTCGGCCCGCGCGGCGAGCGCCGCCTGGGGCCGGGTGACGATGCACGCGGGAAGCGCCTCGGAGCTGGCGGAGCTTCTTGGCCGGGCGAAGCGCGCGCAGCGGGTGCCGCTCTCCCGGGCGCGGTTGCCGTTCGGCCGGCTGCACACCGTTTTTTGCACCGACGGGCAAGGGCTCGCCTCGGCCGCGGCCGAGGCGTGGCGCGCGTTAGGGGTAGCGGTCGGATGACGCCGCGCGAGATCGCCGAACGGTTGAAGGCCTGGGCGCTCGAAGCCGGCTTCGACCGCGCAGGGGTGGCGAGCCTCGAACCGCTGGAGCATGGACCGGCGTTGGTCCGTTGGCTCGAACGGGGCGAGCAGGCGGGGATGGCCTGGATGGCCAACAAGCTGGAGGCGCGGCTCGATCCCTCGCAGTTCTTTCCTGGGGCGAAAAGCGCGCTCTGCGTCGCGCTCCACTATTGGCCGCTCGCCGGTCAAGACGATCCGGAAGGGGACCTCTGGCCGCGCGTGGCCCGCTACGCCCGCGGGGTGGACTACCACGACCTGATGGCGCGGTGGATGAAGCCGCTGTGCGACCGGATCGAGGCGGAGCTCCCGGGCTCGAAGGCCCGCTACACGATGGACACCGGGCCGGTCTTGGAACGCGAGTTGGCGGCCCGCGCGGGTCTTGGAGCGGTGGGGAAGAACACTCTGCTGCTCCACCCGGAGGCCGGTTCTTGGTTTCTGCTCGGCGAGATCTTCACCACGCTCGATCTGGCCCCCGACCAGCCGCTCGCGGATCTCTGCGGCAGCTGCACCCGCTGCCTCGAAGCCTGCCCCACGGGCGCTCTGGTCGAGCCCTACCGGTTGGACGCGAACCGCTGCATCAGCTACTGGACGATCGAGCACCGCGGGGAGTTTCCGCCGGGGGTGCCTGAGTCCCTCGACGGCTGGGTGTTCGGCTGCGACGCCTGCCAGGACGCCTGCCCGTGGAACGCGGCGCCGCCGCCGGCCGACCATCCGGAGTTTCAACTACCGTCCGAGCGCGCCGCGCTCGATCTCGCCGGGCTGCTCGGGCTCGATCGGGAAACGTACGTCGCCCGCTTTCGCGGCAGTCCGCTCAAAAGGGCGAAACTGGAAGGTTTACAGCGAAACGCGCGAGCGATTTCTTGAGGCCCTACGCGAACCGCGAACCGATCACCGGCAGCTCGCGGCGGTGCAGCCAGGTGATGATTGCGCCGCCGACGAAGCAGGTGATCGCGAGACCGAACAACAAGCCGCCGTCTCCTTGGACTTCGATGCCGAGCTTCGTCAGGTGGGAGAAAATCGCTCCGGCGAGGACGCCCATCGTGATCACCCCGCCGTACACGGCGAGACCCGGAATGAGCAGGCAGGCCGCCGCGATCAGCTCCGCGATGCCGGAACCGATGCGGCCGGCCGGTTCGAGCCCCAGCTTCGTGAAGATGTAGACCGACTCCGGCGCGGCGGTGAATTTGAAGTAGAGCGTCTGGATCAGGATCGCTGCCACCACGATCTGCAAAAGCCAGCTCACGCGGTTCTGGGTCTTGGTCAAAGAGGTCATGGAAAAGTCCTTTCAGGGTTCGACGATCTCGAAGGCGTGGCCATCGGGATCGAGCACCTGGAATCCGCGATGGAAGGCGAGCTCGGCCTCGGGGAGTGTAACGATACCGGGGGAAACGAAGGGGACGTGTCCCTCGCGCAGACGCGTTGCAAGTCCGTCCAGCGCTTTCGGTTCCTCGACCGATAGGGTCGTCTGCCAATGCGCCAGGTCGTTCGCCGCCAGATCGCTCGGTGCCGGCCGGCCACCTTGCGGCGTCAGGTATTCGAGGAACTCGATCCCCGGTCCGGAGGAACCTTTAAGTGCCGTGATCCGCAAATGCGCGCCGAACACCTGGTTCAGATGCTCCTGCTCCATGCCGTAGTTGTCGCTCGCCCCGGCGACGGTAAGGCCGAGCAGATCGCGATAAAACGCCAGGCTTGCGTCCGTATCGGAAACCACGATCGCGGTGTGGTCGATGCCCAGGAACAGCTTGTCCGACGAATGCTCCTGCCAGCGGGTATTTCCCTTGCCGGCCGGGTACCAGATCGCCTCCAGGTTGTGGCCGTCCGGGTCTTGGAAATAGAACGCGCGAATGCCTCCCGCGTTGGGATTCCAATCCGGCAGTGTTTGCGGTCCGGTCGAGACGTGGCGGACCTTCGCGGCGCGCAGTTTGGTGTACGCCGCATCCATGTCGGAGACGACCAGCGCGAGGTGTTGAAACCAGCGGTCGTTGCTCTTCGCATCGACCGGGATCGGCCGGCCGCGCGGGGTGAGGTATTCGGTTAGCTCCACCTGCTCGGTGCCGAGCTTCAAACGTGCCACCCGCTCGCGCAGACCGAACACCCCTTCGAACTGTTCGTAGGGCTCTCCCCAGACCTCGTGCTCGGAGAGCTTTTCAAAGCCGAGCGTGCCGGTGAAGAACGCGACCTCTGCATCGAGATCCGAGACCGTGAAGCCGACCGCCGCGACTTTCGGAGCGCTCGCGGCGAACAGGTCAAGGGGCAGCAGGAAGACGGCGAGGGCCAGAGGTACTGCTTTCGAAAGAGTTTTCATCGCCGTAGACCTCACGCGCCGAGCCGTTCTCTCAGGTGGGCGCCCACACGCAGGGCGTTCGCCATGATCGTGAGAGCCGGGTTCACCGCCGCGCTCGACGGGAAAAAGCTGCCGTCGACGACGTAGAGGTTGTCCACCTCGTGGGAGCGGCAGTTGGGATCGAGCGCCGAGGTCTTAGGATCGTGGCCGAAGCGGATCGTGCCGTTCTGGTGCGCGACGCCCGCGAGCGGAATCCGCTGCCCGGCGTAGAGGCTGCGCGCGAAAATCCCCTCGTGGCACTCGTGGCCGTGAATTCCGCAATGGGTCGAACCCTTCATTAGCTGTTTGAGCTTCGCGGTCAGCCGCTCATGTCCCTTCTCGTTGTTCGGCTTGTAGGAGAGGACGATGTTGCCTTGCGCGTCGAGCGTCACTCGGTTGTCCGGGTCGGGCAGGTCTTCCGATGTGAGCCAGAAGTCGAGCGAGTGGCGGGCCATCAGGTCGAGCGTCCAGCCGGGGGCGAACGGCGGAGCGCCGGCTGAAAGCGTCACCGCGTCGAGCTTGCCGACGAAGGAAATGTGACCCATCGGATAGTCCCAATCCGGCGTGCCGAAATAGAAGTCATTAAGCGCCAGCGTCTTTTGGAACACCGTCGGGTTCGGGCACTTGGAAATCGCCATCAGAACCGAATTGACGTGCCCCATGTAATGGCGCCCGACCACGTCGGAGCCGTTGCCGAGCCCTTGAGGATGACGGTCGGAGGCCGAGCGCAGCAGCAGCGCCGCCGAATTGATCGCGCCGGCCGAGACGACCACGAGATCGCCCGAGTAGCTCTCCTTCACCGTGCCGTTCGGACCCTGGCGCTCCACGTGGACCGCCGAGATCGCGCGGCCGGACGGATCGGTCTCCAGACGGGAGACGAAGGCGTGGGTGAGCAGCGTGACGTTTTCATGCGCCAGCGCGGGATCGACGCAGATCGTCTGCGCGTCGGACTTGGCGCCCACCAGGCAGGGGTGGCCATCGCAAGTCTCGCAGCGGATGCAGGCGGAAGTCCGGGGGCTCTTCTCGTCCAACCGGACGCCGAGCGGCACCGAAAACGGCCGATGCCCCAGCTTCACCCAGTCGTCGTGGAGCTGTTGAATCCGCGGCTCGTGGCTCACCGCCGGATAGAGATAGGGGGCCGAAGCGGAAGGCTCGGTCGGATCGACGCCCCGCTCTCCATGCACCTGGTAGAGGTGTTCGGCCTGGGTGTACCAGGGCTCCAGCTCGTCATAGCTGATCGGCCAGGCGGGCGAGATGCCGCCGTGATGACGCAGCTCGCCGAAATCCTCGCGCCGCAGACGAAACAGCGCCGCGCCGTAGAACTTCGTGTTGCCGCCCACGAAATAGTTGGTGTGCGGATGGAGCGGCTCGCCTTTCCCGTCCTTCCACGTTTCCTTGGCGTTGTAGCGCGCCTCGACGTTGACCGCCTTGGTGCTCCAGTTTTCCTTCTCGCGCGGCACGTAGTCGCCGCGCTCCAGGATCAAAATCTTCTTTCCCGTAGTTGCCAGCGACCAGGCGAGCGTGCCGCCCCCCGCGCCCGATCCGATGATGATGACGTCGTAGTGCTCCATGGCTGTTTGGGCCTCCCGACCTTATGTATGCCGAGGATCAGGAAGGGTTACCGGCGGCGGGCGATTCACAGTACCGACAGCGAAAGATGCATCGATGTTCATCCGGATGGTGGAGCTTTGCGCAATAGACCCGAGAGAGTCCCCGAACCGCGCGATATCCCTCGGCCGCGAGAAGCATGCCGAGCGGGGGGGCGAGGAGGTAGATCCAGAAGCCGGTCCAAATTCCGGAGGGCAGCGCTGAGGCGAAGCTCCGCGCCGGGTTCATGCTCATGCCCGAAAGTGGTGCCTCGAACGTGATGTAGAACGCGACCAGAGTTCCCGCGACGAGGCCGGTGATCCGCGCGAAGCGGCTGTTCGAAATCCAGAGTACCGCGGTCATCAAGAGGGCGGAGATCGCGACCTCGGCGACGAATGCGACGCCGATTCCCGGCGCCCCCGGAACGGTTGCGACGAAGCGAACGGGCGGCGCGGAAAAAGCATCACCGAAGAAAGCGCGAACCAGGACGACCCCGAGAGTTCCGCCCACGACCTGCGCACCGACGTAGAGCAGCGCGTCGGCCGGATCGATCTTCCCCAGGCGAAGAAACGTGAGAGTCACCGAGGGATTGAAATGCGCGCCCGAACGCTGTCCCCAGGGCGAATAGATGAGCCCGATTGCGGTCCCGCCCATCGCGAGCCCCATCAGCGCGTCGCGTAGGAGACCCTTGGGAAGGTGACCCCCAAGGGGCGAGAGAGGCGAGTAGAGGAGGGTGGCGAATACCCCGGCGGAGATCATGAAAAGCCCCAGCCCGCCGGCTTCGATCAGCACCTCCGGCCAGTGGGCGCGGAGGGTTCGGGCGAGCGTGTTCATGAGGCGATCTCAACCGCGGCGCGCAACAGCTCCGCGACGCTCCACGCCTGCGCCGGGCAGCCGCGCGGCGCATGGGGCGGATCGGCGTCGAAGATCTCGGAGACGGTGCCGATGCCGGCTTCGGCCAGATGCGGCGCAAACTCTTCGAGGATCTTCCTTCCCTGGCGCTTTCCCACTTCTCCCCGCACCCGCACCAGCGCTGTGATGTACGGTCCGAGCAGCCAGGGCCAGACGGTCCCCTGGTGATAGGCGCCGTCCCGTTCGAGCGGTCCGCCGAGGTAGATCGGCCGGTAGCGCGGATCATCGGCGGAGAGCGTCCGCAGGCCGCGCGGGGTGAGCAGCTTCGATTCGACCAGAGAGAGCAGCCGCGCCGCGCGGTCACCTTCGATCAACGGAAATGGGAGAGACAGCGCGAAAATCTGATTCGGCCGTACTCTCCCGTCCCGTCCGTCGCCATCGCTGCCTCCCACCACGTCGAACAGGCCACCGGTCTCCTCGTTCCAGAACCGATCGACGAAGGTTTTCCGCACCTGCTCGGTGCGCGCGCGGAGTTTGTCGGCTTCGTCCACCCGGCCGAACCGATCGTGCAGCTCGGCCGAGATCGCAAGCGCATTCGCCCAGAGCGCCTGGATCTCAACCGGCAGTCCGGTGCGCGGGGTCACCACCCAATCGCCCACCTTGGCGTCCATCCATGTGAGCTGGACCCCCGACTCTCCGGCGTGGAGCAGGCCGTCCGAGCCGACTCGAATGCCGTGGCGGGTACCGCGCTCGTGCCAGGCCAGGACGTCGCCAAACACTGGCATCAGCTCGTCGCGTAAGAACGCGCCGTCGCCCGTCGCTTCCAGGTAGTCCCAGGCTGCGACGAAGAACCAGAGTGTGGCATCGACCGTGTTGTATTCCGGCGCCTCGTCCGCGGAATCCGGAAAGCGGTTCGGCAACATGCCTTCGCTCGCGGCTCCGGCGAATGCGCGGAGGATGCCTTTCGCCTCGTCGAAGCGTTGCGTCGTGAGGCACAGTCCCGGCAGGGCGATCATCGAATCGCGGCCCCAATCGGAAAACCAGGGGTAGCCGGCGATCACGGTGGATAGCCCCGTACCCCGGCGCACCAAGAAAGCATCGGCCGCGAGCGCCAGGGCGCGAGTGAACGGTTTGGCCTTGGCGAACGGGGCGAGCCATTTTTCGCGCCGCTCGCGTTCGGCATCGAACAGCGCCCAGGCATCCCGCCCCTCCGGGGGAGCGGTTGAAATCAAGATCCCGAGCCGCGCGCCAGGCGCGAGCGTGACGGTGATCGCCCCCGGCGTGAACAGGTCCTCCTCGAAATCGAGACCCCGCTCGCGCTCCAGGTCGTATTCGAACCGACGCCACCAATCGGGGCTTGCCGAGTACGTGCCGTCTGGAACGTGGACGAATACTGCGGGCAGTCCGTCGTAGCTTTGATAGCGAAGCGTGCCGTTCTCGAACGATCCCTCGCGGTGAACGGAATCGTTTGCGTGGGAGAGTGAATGGAAGTCGCGGCCGGCGAAGAACGGGCGGAGGGTCAGGCCGATCGGAGCGTTTCCCCCCTCCAGCTCGTAGAGCACGAGCATGGCGTTTTCGTCGCTTTCCAGATGCACCGCGGCGATCGTTTTCCCGAGTCTTGATTCGCCGATCTCGTACTCCCAAGAAGGGAACAGCCCCTGGCGGAACTCCGCCAGATGCTCGAAACCGCGCGGATGGATCGCGCCGGGAAAGCGGTTCGCGCCGAGATCGACGCTCGCGCCGTTTGCCTCGACCGTTTCGTCGAGCCGCGACAACAACACCTTCCGTCCTACCGGCGGCTCGGTCGCCGCGACCAGCAGGCCGTGGTACCGCCGGGTATGCGCGCCCGAAACGGTCGAAGACGCCCAGCCGCCGAGGCCGTTGCCCTCCAACCATTCGAGCGCGGAGGAGCGGGCGAAATCGGTGCAGACGTCGCGGTCGAAGGTCATGGCTCGCCCTGACCCATCAAATCCGCCACCAGCGCCGTCCATCCCGTCTGATGCGAAGCGCCGACGCCGCGGCCGGTGTCGCCGTGGAAATACTCGTAGAACAGGACGTGATCCTTGAAATGCGGATCGCGTTGCATCTTCTCGTCCGCGCCGAAAACCGGCCGCCGGCCTTCCGCGTCGGGAAGGAACAGGCTGCCGAGCCGGCGGGCGATCTCGTCCGCCACCTGGCCGAGGTTCATCATCACGCCGGAGCCCGTCGGGCATTCGATCGAAAAATCGTCGCCGTAGTAGCGATCGAAACGGCGCAGCGATTCGACGATCAGATAGTTCACCGGAAACCAGACCGGTCCGCGCCAGTTCGAATTGCCGCCGAACAGGCCTGATTCCGATTCGCCCGGCTGATAGTTGACCGAGAAGCGCTGACCGTTGACGTCGAGCACGTAAGGATGCTCGGCGTGGTGGCGCGACAGCGCGCGGACGCCGTGGGGCGAGAGGAACTCCGTCTCGTCGAGCACTTTTTTGAGCACGTTGCTCAACCGGTGACGGCGGAGCAACGAAAGAAGCCGCCGATCGCCCTTTCCAGGCTCGTGAAAACGTGAGACGAGGCCGGCCAGATCGGGCCGATAGTTCAAGAACCAACGAAGGCGCGCGGCGAAGCCCGGGAGTTTTTCCAGCAGCTCGGCGTCGAGCACTTCGACTGCGTACATCGGGATCAGTCCAACCATCGACCGGACCCGCAGGCGCTCGTGCCGGCCGTTCGGCAGATGGAGGACGTCGTAGAAGAACTGGTCCTCCTCGTCCCAGAAATCGATCGCCTCTTCGCCTTCGCCGCCCAGATTGCCGAGCGCCGCGGCGATGTAGAGAAAGTGCTCGAAGAACTTGGTCGCGATGTCTTCGTAGACCGGGTTTTCGAGCGCCAGTTCGAGAGCGATGCGCATCAGGTTCAACGAGTACATCGCCATCCAGCCGGTGCCGTCCGCCTGGTCGATATGCCCCCCCGTCGGCAACTCCGAGCTGCGATCGAACACGCCGATGTTGTCGAGCCCCAGGAAGCCGCCTTGAAAGACGTTCCTGCCTTCAGCGTCTTTGCGGTTGACCCACCAGGTGAAATTGAGCATCAGTTTGTGAAACACCCGCTCTAGGAAGGCCCGATCGGCGCGGCCGGTGAGCTTCTTGTCTATCTCGTAAACCCGCAGTGCCGCCCAGGCGTGGACGGGAGGGTTGACGTCGCCGAACGCCCACTCATAGGCGGGAAGCTGGCCGTTCGGGTGCATGTACCACTCGCGGGTGAGCAGCACGAGCTGCTCTTTGGCCCATTCGGGATCAATCTCTGCCAGCGGCACGCAGTGAAACGCCAAGTCCCACGCCGCATACCAGGGGTATTCCCAGGCGTCCGGCATCGACATGACGTGCGAGTTGTTCAAGTGCGTCCACTCGCTGTTGCGGCCGAGCTTGCGCTCTTGGGGCGGCGCGGGCTGGGCCGGATCGCCCGCCAGCCATTCGGGGATGTCGATCAGGTAAAGCTGCTTGCTCCAGAGCAGCCCGGCGTACGCTTGGCGCTGCACTCGGCGCGATTCGGGATCGGCGGAAGCGCTCGGTAATCCGGAATAGAACGCATCCGCCTCCGGCTTCCGGGCGGCGAACGTCGCGGCGAAATCGGCGAAGGGTTTCGCCGAAAGCTTCCGCGCCAGCCGCAGTCGGATGCGCTCCGACCCGCCGGCCGCGACTTCGAGGTCGAAGCGCGCGGCCATCTTCGTGCCTTGCGGCTCGGAGTGGACCGCGGCGCGGTTGCCGTGGATCACCGCCTCGTGGATGCCGTCCTTATAGATACCGTTTCCGGTGTTCGGAGCGCCGCCGAACAGCTTCGGCACGTTCGTCTCGTTCTCGCAGAACAGCAGCTCCGGCGCGCCTTCAAACGCCACGTGCATCGTGCCGATCTCGGGATGATCGGCGCGTACCCTTCCGCCGTCTTCGGAAAATGACGGCTTCGCCGAGGTCGAACGCCCCCAACTCCAGACGTTGCGGAACGTGAGCTGCGGCAGGACGGTAATCTGCGCCGCCTCCGGCCCGCGGTTGATCACCTCGATCTCGATCAGAAGATCTTCGGCGTCGGCCTTGGCGGAGCGCAGATAGACGTCGAAATAGCGATCCTCGGCAAACGCGCCGGTATCGATCAACTCGAATTCCGGATCGAGCTTGCCGCGCCGCCGGTTCTCTTCGACCAGCCAGCCGTAGGGATACTCGCCCTGGGGATACTTGTAAAGCATTTCGAGGTAAGAGGAGGTCGGCGTGGCGTCCAGGTAGTAATAGATCTCTTTGACGTCCTCGCCATGATTCCCTTCCGGGCCGGCGAGACCGAACAGCCGCTCTTTCAGGATCGGGTCGCGGCCGTTCCAGAGCGCGAGCGAAAAGCAGAGCAACTGGAGCTCGTCGGAGATTCCGGCCAGGCCGTCCTCGCCCCAGCGATAGGCACGGCTCCGGGCGTGGTCGTGGGGGAAGAAATCCCATGCGGATCCCCCCTGACTGTAGTCCTCGCGCACGGTGCCCCACTGGCGCTCGGAGAGATAGGGGCCCCACTGCCGCCAGGGCTTCTCTCCCCGGTCGGCCTCGGCGATCCGGCGGCGTTCGGCGCCGGTTTCGATGGTCTCAGGTGTCATGGCGTAGATTCTCTCTCGCTTCAGTTTGCGATGTTGACGTAAACCTTGATCGCGCCCTGGCCGTGCGTCAAGGTCTCGATCATCCGGTCGTAGTGGGCGAGACCGTCGATCGGATGGGTGAGCAGCTTAGAGAGCCAGCCGGGCCAGGAAAGCTCAGCCGAGGCCAAGTCCTCCGCGCCCCGCTCGAAGTCCTCGCGGCTCGCGTTGACGCTCCCGAAAGCGACTTTGTTGCCGAGCACGAAGCCCTGGTTGATCTTGTCGGACGGGATCTCGACATGGCGGTCGCCGCCGCTGATCGAAACCATAGCGAGCACGCCGTTCTTGCCCAGAGCGTTCATCGCCTCAAACACCAAAGGCGAGAAGCCGGTCCCTTCGAGGATGAAATCGAACGGCCCGTATTTCGCGGACGCGTCGGTCAAGCTGATGTCCTCGGTCGAAAGGTAGGTGGCGCCGATCGCTTCGAGCAGGTCGGCGTTCAAGTAAGGTCGCGGGGTGCGGCCGAGGGCCACCACTTCCAACCCGCGAAGGCGAAGGAAAAGTGCAGCGAGCAGGCCGAGCGTGCCGGTACCGAGCACCGCGGCGCGGCGCGGGCGCCAGACCTTCAATCGGCGCTGAATCTCCCATGCCTGGCCGATCGCCTTCTCAGCGACGCTCGACGGCTCCATCAGCACGCCGACCTCTTTCAAGCCTCCGGGAATCCGGATCATGTAGTCGGCCGAATCCGCGTAGTACTCCGCGAGGTAGCCGTGGCGCAGGTTGATCCCGCGCTCGAAATAGACGTCGTCGGTGGTCATGTCCTGCAAACCGATCGTGTCGTACAGGCTCGACCCCGGCCGGCGGACTGTCGCGACCACGTAATCGCCGACTTTGAATTCATGAACCGCCGGGCCGACCTCGACCACCCGGCCGAAGCTCTCGTGGCCGATAATCAGAAAGTCGTCACCCACGGGGGCGGCGCCGTACTCCGCCGCGTTGATTTCCTTGTCGGTCCCATCGACTCCGACGCGCAGGACTTGGACCAGAACGCCCCGGCCCTCGGGGATGTCTTCAACGCGCGGCGTCGGAACGTCGCGCAGGTGGATGCTGTTGGCGGTACCGGGAATGACGGCGATCGCTTTCATGGGGTGCGGCTCCTGAGTTGGGTTTGAGTCGTTCGCTGAGATCTATGCCGGAAGGGGGAGACCGGTTACGGCCGAATCCCCTCCACATTCAACCGAATTCGATACAGCCCGGTCCTCGCCGTCAGGTAGAGCGCCTTCCCGTCCTCGTCGCCGAAGGCGAAGTTGGCGGCCAGCTCAGGGCCTTTGATGATCCCGAGCGTCTTGCCTTCGGTCGAGAAGATCCACAGCCCGCCCGGTCCGGAGAGGTAGACGTTGCCTTTCGTGTCCACCTTAAAGCCATCGAGGGCTTCCTCGCCCGGTTCGGGAGTAAGGTCGATGAACACGGTGCCGGCGCCTAGGGTGCCGCCGGCGGCGACGGGGTAACGCAGGACCACTTTCTTCTTCTCGTCCCAATTCGAGACGTAGAGGAACTTCTCGTCGGGCGAGAACGCGAGGCCGTTCGGGCCTTTCAGCTCGTCGGCGACTCTCTTGAGGCGCCCTTCATGCAGAAGGAAGACGCCGCTGGTCGGCAGCTCCTTGCCCGGGTCGTCGTAGACCTTCGGCAGGCCGAAGGGGGGATCGGTGAAGTAGAGCGCGTCGTCGGATCGATAGACGAGGTCGTTCGGGCTGTTCAGGCGCTTGCCTTCGAACCGGTCGGCGAGCACGGTGAGCGTGCCGTTCTTCTCCAGGCGGGTGACCCGGCGGTTGCCGTGCTCGTCGATCGTCAGGCGCCCTTCGCGGTCGATCGTGAGGCCGTTCGAGCCGGGCTGGTGGTAGACCCCGAGATCGACGCCGGTGTAGCCGCTGTGGGTCCGGTAGATCGAAACCTGGCCGTCTCCCGAGTAGCGGTAGATCGTGTTCTCGTTCGGATCAGAGAACAAGAGATACCCGCCGTCCCGAACCCAGACCGGCCCCTCGGTGAACGAGAAGCCGGTGGCGAGCAGCTCGATCTTCGTGCCGGGGGAAACGATCGTGTCGAGCGCGGGATCGCGGCGGACGATTTCGGTCGCCACCTCGCGGCCGTGGCCGAGCCGTCCCGGGCGGTAGAGGTCGAGCGTTGCCGCGCGCATCCAGATGAAGTTGCCGGGCGGGGCCGAGAGCGGGCCGTTGGCGGCAAACACCGCGATGTGAATCGTCTGGCCGGGCTGGGCGTCGCGGGCGATCACCACCCGGTTCGGCGCGTTGAAGCCATGGACGAGGTTGCCCCCCGCCTGGCCGAGCACGAGCGGCAGCTTGCCGTCCACCCATATCTCGGCGTAGTCGTCGACCACTGTTTCGAACACCACCGCGGCGCCCGTCAGGTCGAGAGAGCCGACTTTCTCGGGCAGGGTGAGGTCGAGCCGATACCAGCCGAAGCTGTGCCGGCCGTTGCCGCGCCGGGCGGTCAGCTCCTGCGGCGCGACGGGTGCCCATGCCGCGTTCTCGAAGTCAGGCGTGCCCACCTGCGGTGTCACGTCCAGCGTGCGAACGGGCGCACCTGAGGCCTTGAGGTCCGGCCCGGCCGCGCGGTGATCGACCTCGACCAGTTTGGCGTCGGTGTAGCGCCAGGTGCCCTGAACCAGCGCGGCGCCAGGCGATCAGGTTGCCGCTCCGGTCGACCACCGCGATGGCGCCGGTTTTGGCGTCGTCGTTCTTCGCCACCACCGTGGCGGCGGCGAGCACGGTGCGCGCGCCGTCGAGCGTCAGCTCCTTCTGGTCGGAGGTTGGGGCCGCGCCGGTTTGGCCGAGCGCGGGCAGGCTCGCGAGAGCGAGGGTGAGAGTCAAGAGTGTCATTCGCATGGGAGTCTCTCCTCGATCCGGTGAGTTAGTGACCGTTCTTTTCGGTCAGGCCCGGCCAGTTCTGGTCGGCTTTCCCGAGGTTCGCTTGCGGGTCTTCGTTGAACAGGTTGTAGGCCTTCTGCGTGTGTTGCAGCACCAGGCGGTCGTTGATGATCTGGAAGAGGTTGATGTTGACTGGCGAGACCTTGTTGATCGAAGCCGCGTAGCCGCAGTAGCCGCCGAACTGAGGGGCATAGTGGGCGGGGGCTCGCTCGAACGTCTCGCGATTCTCTTTGGAGGAGAAGTAGTAACGCGCGCCGTTATAGACCGCGTCGATCTCCGGGTCGCCCGCGACCGGTTTGCCGACCGTGAAGTAAGCGACCAGGTCGTGCCCTTCGAGCGCCACGCCGTTCTTGTCCAGGTTGATCAGCACCTTGCCGCCGGTGCCGTTACGCTCCACCAGGCCGGGCCAATGGGTGTCGGCTTTCGCAAGGTTCGCTTTGACATCTTCGTTCCACAGGCTCCACGCCCTCTGGTTGTGCTGAAGTACCAGCCGGCCGTCGAGCACTTGGAAGATCGTCGGATCGATGGGAGAGAGCCGGTCGATCGACGCGGCATAACCGCAGTATCCGCCGAACTGCGGCTCGTATTTCGCGGGAGCGGCATCGAACATCGCCTTGTGATCGGCAGAGTGGAACTGGTAGATCGCCCCTTTGTAGCGCGAACGAAACTTCGGGGCGCCCTTGACCGGTTTGTTGTCGGTGAAGTAGGCGACCGCGTCATACCCTTGAAGCGCCACGCCGTCCTTGGTCTTGTTGACCACCACGCGGGTGGTCGCCAAGGCATCGCCGTAAAGATCCTTCTCGTCAGCGCGAACGCCGAGCGGAGCGAGGAACAAAGCCAAGGCCGAAGCCGAAAGGGCGAGACGAACGAAATTTTTCACAGAAGTCTCCTAGAGGGTGCCAAGGCACCCAAGTCGAAACCGCCGAGCTGTTGTGTCCATGGATCGCGGCGGGCGCCGCGGATGTCATCGTTCGGGGAGGGATATGCCGGGAGCCTCTCGGTGGTTACCGATCGATTCGAAACCGCGGATCGAGGAGTCGCTCTCCCGGCACCGGGAAGGCCCTTCCCGTGTCCCCAGAACCCCCTTCCCTGAACCGGGAAGGCCCTGCCCGGTCATCGGGAACCCCCTTCCCTGAACCGGGAAGGCCCTGCCCGGTCATCGGGAACCTCCTTCCCAGGCGTCGGGTAGGCCCTTCCCGGTCGCCGGAAACCCCTTCCTCGGGCCGGGGATGGCCCTTCCCTGCGATCTGGCAGCTCGAGCGCCTTGGGCCGGCAGCACCCGCCATTTACGCATCAGCCCCTTTCGCCCGGTGTACACTTGCCGCCAAGGCAAAAAGTCAGGCGGCCTTACCGCCGCCGCTCTTCAAGAACAGGCAGAAAGAATGGAAATCCGAGGTGCTGCGATGCTGCCGAAGCGCAACTCCCGTCTCACGACTCCGTTCGTCCGCGAGGGCGGGGTGCTCCGCGAGGCGACTTGGAATGAGGCCCTGGAGCGGGTTGCCGCGGGCTTTGCCCGGGCGATCGAGAAGGGCCGGGCGACGGGTCAATCGCCGTTCGGTTTGTTCTCCTGCTCTAAGACCACCAACGAGATGAACTACACGGCGCAAAAGTTCACCCGTTCGGTGATGGGCAGCAACAATATCGACAGCTGCAACCGAACGTGACACGCCCCTAGCGTCGTCGGTCTGGCGACGGTCTTCGGAGCAGGGGGCAGCACCAGTTCCTACCGCGAGGTGGAGGAAACGGATCTGATCATCTTGTGGGGTAGCAACGCCCGCGAGACGCATCCGATCTTCTTCCATCACGTCTTGAAGGCGCTCCACAAGGGGGCGAAGCTGATTGTGGTCGATCCGCGTCGGACGACGTCCGCCCAATGGGCCGATACCTGGCTCGGGATCGACGTCGGCACCGACATCGCGCTCGCCAATGCTGTCGGCCGGGAGATCATCGCGAACGGCTGGCACCATGCCGATTTCGTCGAGAGCTCGACCAGCGGCTTTGAGGCCTACAAGGCGCACGTCGAGCGCTACACCCTGGAGTACGCGGAGAAGACGACCGGCGTGCCGGCCGCGCTGATCCGTCGGACGGCCGAGATCTACGCCAAGGCCGAGAAGGCCGAGCTGTGCTGGACGCTCGGCATCACCGAGCACATGCACGGGGTGGACAACGTGGTCGCCCTGATCAACCTCGCGTTGCTCACCGGTCACGTCGGGCGCTACGGCTCGGGTTTGAATCCCCTGCGGGGCCAAAACAACGTCCAGGGCGGGGGCGACATGGGCGCGCTTCCCGATCGCCTGCCGGGGATTCAGCATGTCGAAAACGACGCTCTGCGCGCGAAGTTCGAGACCGCCTGGGGGACGCCGATTCCGCCCAAGAAAGGGTGGCACCTCTCCGAGATGTTCGAAGCGATGGAGCACGGCCAGCTCGACACGCTCTATGTGATCGGCGAAAACCCGGCCGACTCCGAAGCGGATCGCCATCGGGCGCTCAAGCTGCTTTCCGGGCTCGAACTGCTGGTGGTCCAAGACATCCTGTTCACCAAGACCGCCGAGATGGCCGACGTGGTGCTCCCCGCCGCGGCCGGCTGGTGCGAGTCCGAAGGGACGGTCACCAGCAGCGAGCGAAAAGTACAGCGGGTGCGCCGCGCCGTGGCGCCTCCGGAAGGGGTGCGCGACGATCTGGCGGTGATGTTCGATCTCGCCCGGCGGTTGGGCCACGAGTGGGGCGAGCCGGTGGCGGAGAAGGTCTGGGACGAGCTGCGCCGCCTAAGCCCCGTTCATGCCGGGATGAGCTATCCCCGGTTGGAAGAAATGGGCGGCATCCCCTGGCCCTGCTATGACGAGTCGCACCCCGGCGAACTTTTCCTTCATTCGCGGCTGTGGGAACGGCCGGTGCTCGGGCCGCGGGCGCCGTTCAGTTGCGTCGAGCAGATCGCCCCGGCCGATCCGTTGGACGAGACGTTCCCGTTGCGCCTGACCACCGGACGGCATCTCGACTCCTACAACACCGGCGTCCAGAGCGGCGGCTACAACTATCCGCGGCGGCTTGGGCCCACGATCGATCTGGCCCCGGAAGACGGCGAACGCTGGGGGGTGGAAGAGGGCGAGACCGTGAAGATCAGCTCGCGGCGCGGCTCGGTGCTCGCGCCGGTGCGGTTCGACCAGGGGCTGCGCCCCGGGCTCGCCTTCATGACGCTCCATTTTCCGGACCAGATGGCGACCAACGACCTGACGCTCGACGCGGTCGATCCGCGTTCCGGCACGGCAGAGTTCAAGGCCACGGCCATCCGATTGGATCGGGTGCCGGAAGAAGTACTCGCGTAGACGGAGGGAGAACCGCTTGGACCTGCATTTCACCTCAGATCAGCCGAACGCGGACGAGCGGGCCGCCGTCGATTCCGAGCTTGGCGCCCCTTCCACCGCCTGGAGCGGCGGCACGCGGGGAAGCGATCTCGACGGCCGCACGTCCGGCGGCGGAATTTCGGCCCAGGCTCGCCATCGCCTGCTGCCGACGCTCCATGCGATCCAAGCTCGGATCGGCTGGATCAGTCCCGGGGCGCTCAACTACGCGAGCTTGCGGCTAGGTCTGCCGCCCGCCGAAACGTATGGCGTCGCCTCGTTCTACGGCCTGTTTTCGACCATTCCTCGGCCGCCGGTGGTGGTTCACATCTGCGACGACATCGCCTGTCGCGCCCGGGGCGCGGAGGAGATGCTGGAGGTCTTGGGCTCGACCGGGGTGATCCCCTCTTCCGCCACCTGGCTGCGCAGCCCCTGCCTTGGCCTGTGCGAGCGGGCGCCCGCCGCTCTGCTGACGGCGGCGGGAGTGGGGCATGGCGAAAAGGTGCTGGCTCCCGCGACGGTCCAATCGATTCGCAGCGCCCTGATCGATCCGGACGTCTCGGGCGCGCCGGACGTCCTCTCGGCTGAGCGGTCGGTTCCCCAAGCTGTTCGATCGGATCAACCGGGCGCGCCGCAGCTGCGGCTTCTCTCCCGGATCAACCGGCCGGATGCCGGGACGCTCGGCGGATACCTCACGACCGACGGCTATCTGGGCCTCGCCAAAGCGATCGAGATCGGTCCCGAGCGGGTGGTGGAAGAGGTGCTCACAAGCAAGCTGCTCGGCCGCGGCGGCGCGGCGTTTCCCGCCGGGCGGAAGTGGCAGAGCGCGCGGGATTCGGGCCGGCAGCCGCTGCTGGTCTGCAACGCCGACGAGTCGGAGCCGGGGACGTTCAAAGACCGGGTGCTGATCGAAGGGGACCCGTTCGCGTTGATCGAGGCGATGACGATCGCGGGCTTCGCGATCGGCGCGGAGTTGGGCTACCTCTACCTGCGCGGCGAATACCCTCTCGCCTGGGAGCGGATGGAGCACGCTCTTTCGGCGGCGCGGAAGAGCGGCCATCTCGGCGGCGACATCCTGGGTAAGGGCGTCAAATTCGACATCCAGCTGTTCCGCGGTGCGGGGGCCTACATCTGCGGCGAGGAGACGGCGCTGTTCAACTCGATCGAGGGGTACCGCGGCGAGCCGAGGAACAAGCCGCCGTTCCCCACCCAATCGGGTCTGTTCGGCCGGCCGACGGTGGTCAACAACGTCGAAACCCTGGTGAACGTGCCTTGGATTCTGCGCGACGGGGCAGCGGCGTTCGCGGCGCTCGGCACGGCGGGATCGACCGGCACGAAGCTCTTCTGCCTCTCCGGCGCGGTGGCGCGGCCGGGCGTCTATGAGGTGACGTTCGGCGCTACGCTACGCGAGCTGCTCGACCTCGCCGGAGGAACCACCGGCGAGCTGCGCGCGATCCTGATGGGTGGGGCGGCCGGCGGCTTCCTCGGACCCGCGGATCTCGACGTGCCGCTCACCTTCGAAGGTCTGCGCGCGGCGAGCGCGGCGCTGGGCTCGGGCGTCGTTCTGGTGTTCGACGAGACGGTCGATCTGGCCGACATCCTGGTGCGCATCGCCGCCTTCTTCCGCGACGAATCGTGCGGTCAGTGCGTCCCCTGCCGGGTGGGCACGGAGCGGCAGGAAGAAATTCTGGAGCGCCTGGTGAGGAAGCGGCCGATCGGCTCGGTGGATCAAGAAATCGCGCTGCTCAAAGAGATGGGCCAGGCGATGCGCGACGCGTCGATCTGCGGCCTCGGCCACACGGCGTCCTCGGCGATCGAATCGGCGCTCTCCCGGTGGAGGATCTTTACGTGATCGAACAGCCGCACCAGAAGAGCCCGGTCGATGCGCCCGATCTGCGCATTCCGGTCCCGCGCGGACCGCTGCCGATCCTGCCCGACCGGCCGTCCAAGAAAACCGTCGAAATTGTGATCGACGGCAAGACGGTCGCGGTCGAGGAGGGTAAGACCATCCTCCAAGCGGGGCGCGAGATCGGCATCGACACGCCGACGCTCTGCTATTTGGAAACGCTCGAACCGGTGAACGTCTGCCGTATCTGCGTGGTCGAGCTCGAAGGCTCGCGCACGCTGGTGCCGGCCTGCTCGCGGAAGGTCGAGCCGGGGATGAAGATCCAGACCGATTCTGAGCGTGTCCGCCTTTCGCGCCGGATGGTGCTCGAATTCCTCGCCTCCTCGGTCGACGTTTCTACCGCTCCCGCGATCCAGGAGTACATGGTCCGGTACGGCGCGAAGCCCGAGCGTTTCGGCCCCCCCAGCCCGAGAGCGTCGGAGGGAGAGCGCGACGCGGCGCGCGCCGGAGCGCACGAAACGGCCGACGGATCGACCGCCGGCACGGTGCGCCAACCGGTGAAGGTCGACAACGACCTCTACGTCCGCGACTACAGCAAGTGCATCCTCTGCTACAAATGCGTCGAAGCGTGCGGCGAGGACGCGCAGAACACCTTCGCCATCGCGGTCGCCGGCCGCGGCTTCGACGCGCGGATCTCGACCGAATACGCCGTGCCGCTGCCCGAATCCGCCTGCGTCTACTGTGGCAACTGCATCGCGGTATGCCCGACCGGAGCCCTGATGGGCAAAGCCGAGCACGACCTCCGCGAGGCGGGGACTTGGGACGAATCGAAACAGACCGCGACCGACACCATCTGCCCCTACTGCGGAGTCGGCTGCACGCTCACTCTCCACGCCCAGGACGAGCAGATCGTCAAGGTGACGTCACCGCTCGATCAGTTCGTGACGTCGGGAAACCTGTGCGTCAAGGGGCGGTTCGGGTATGGCTTCGTGCGCGGGGAGCGGCGGTAGAACGCCGCCTTGACGCAACCGTTCCGGTCGCCTCCGCTTGTAGGGCCGCGCCCGCCCCACCCTGTAGGATCGATTGATGACGACTCGAACCCAGGAAGGTGCGGCCGCCGCAGCGAAGGCGGAGGACGTCGAGCGGGATATCGCGGCGCGGCGAGAGATCGATGCGGAGGAATACGAGCAGCTGCGGCGGGGCAGTCAACGTCCCGGCAGGGACGTCGTAACGTAGCGAGCGGTTTCAACCGCTCGCGGGGCTGCGGGCAGCGAAGCCGCCGAAGCCGCCCGTAGCGAGGGAATGAATTCCCTCGCTACGTTAGTCGTCCCTCCGGGACGATTGCCCCTACCCGACCAGCTTCGCGTCGAGCGAAATCTGTACGCCGGCCAGCGCCGCGGAGACCGGACAGCCTTCCTTGGCGCCTTTAGCCTGCTCCTGGAAGGCCGCGTCGTCGATGCCGGGGATCTCTGCCTCGGTGGTGAGTTCGATGCGGGTGATCCGGAATGCGTCGCCCACTTTTTCGAGATGGACTTTGGCCGAGGTGGCGATCCGCTTGGGGGAGAAGCCGGCCCGGCCGAGGGCGGCGGAGAGGGCCATCGAGAAGCAGCCGGCGTGGGCGGCGCCGATCAGCTCTTCGGGGTTCGTGCCGCCTGCCTCTTCGAAGCGGGAGCCGAACGAATAGCGCCCTTCGAAGGCGCCGCTGCCGAGCGCGAGGTGCCCCGCGCCATCCTTCAATCCACCTTCCCAAACCGCTTTCGCGCTGCGTACGGGCATGACGTGTCTCCTGATCGTGATCGTGAATTTAGGGTTCGCGCGCCGCGCGACCGTGGCCTCAAGGGTGCGCCGCGCGAAACGTGAGCTTCGTTCCGGCCGGGAGCTTTTCGATCGCGGCAATCTTCACCGGCGACCTTTGCTGCCAATCGACCTCCAACGTGCACCGGATGACGTCTCCGGGGGCAAACCCCGCGAGCGAGAGCCCTTCCGCGACCGGAAACGGCATCGACATCGGATCCATTCCCATCCTCTTGCCGTCGCGGTCGAGGAAGCCGTCGATCGCCTCGTGGCGGATCAATAGATCTCCGTTCGGTCCTTCAGGCAGTTGCATCACCTCGGCCCGTACCTGATAGCGCTGGACCGGGCCGGACTTTTGCGCACAAGCCGTGGCGAGGAGCGGAGCGAGCAGTACGAGCGAGAGGAGGGCGAGAGAGAGGAAGGCGAAGCGAGGAAAAGACGGGCGCATGGCGAAACGAAATGCTAACACGCGCCCCGCGGACGGTTCCGCGACTCGGGATAGAGTTCTAGGCCAGCCGACGAGGAGAATCTCCGATGAGCACGACGGAAGTGAGCTTCAATCTGGGTGCGGGGGCCGGGCCGGTGGCGGCGCGGTTGGAACAGTGGCAAGGCGAGGATCTCGGCCGGCGGATCTGGGCGAAAGATCCGACGGTCTGGGCGGATCGAAATACGCCGGAGCTGGCCGACCGATTAGGCTGGCTCACCCTGCCGGTCGAGATGCGCGCCCGTTTGCCGGAGCTCGAATCGTTCGGTGCGACGCTCGCGGCCGATGAATTCCGCCACGCCCTGGTGCTGGGGATGGGCGGATCGAGCCTCGCGCCCGAGGTGTTCCAAGAGACCTTGGGCAACCGCGAGGGGTATCCGACATTACGGGTGCTCGACAGCACGCATCCCGCGGCGGTGCTCACTCTGGCCCGGCAGATCGACGTGTCCCGGAGCGCTTTCCTCGTCTCGTCGAAGTCCGGCGGCACGACCGAGACGATGAGCTACTTCCGGTATTTCTGGCAGCGGGTGAATTCTTTGGGGGACGCCGAAAAAGAACGGCTCGGCGGGCCGGGCAACGCCTTCGCCGCGGTGACCGACCCAGGGACTTCGCTCGAAAAGCTGTCGCGCGACCGAGGATTCCGATGGCTGTTTTCGGCACAGAGCGACGTCGGCGGGCGCTATAGCGCGCTCACCCCGTTTGGTCTCGCGCCCGCGGCCGCGATCGGCGCCGATCTTTCCGGCCTGCTCACCCGCGCCGAGGTGCTCGCCGGAGCCTGCGGCGCGGAGGTGCCGGTGGCCGAAAATCCAGGTTTCGCGCTCGGCGCGGCGCTCGGCGAGCTGGCCAAGGCCGGGCGCGACAAGGTGACCTTTCTCACCTCGCCCGGGTTCGCCTCGTTTCCCGATTGGCTGGAGCAGTTGATCGCTGAGAGCACCGGCAAGCACGGCCAAGGGATCGTGCCGGTCGCGGGAGAGGCGCCCGCCGAGCCTGCCGCCTATGGCGCCGATCGGTTCTTCGTCGGCCTGGCGCTCGCGGGAGAAGAGGGCGAGCTGGCCCAGCGCCTGGCGGATCTCGCCGCGGCGGGGCATCCGACCGCGTCGTTCGTGCTCGGCGACCGGCTCGACCTGACTGCCGAGATGTTCCGCTGGGAGTTCGCGGTCGCGGCGGCTGGCGCGGTGCTCGGCATCCAGCCGTTCGACCAGCCGGACGTGCAGTTGGCCAAGGATCTCTCCAGCCGGGCGATGAAGGGCGAGCTGACCCTCGACGCCGCAGGCGAAGAGGTGACGGCGGATTCTCCCGATCTCGCCGCGGTGCTCGGCCGCTTCCTCGACGGTGCCGCGGCCGGCGACTATCTGGGCCTCCACGCCTACCTGGCGCCTTCCCCTTCGGCGACCGCGACGCTTCGGGCGCTTCAGGCGGGGCTGCGCGACCGGACGCACCTCGCCACGACGTTCGGCTATGGGCCGCGGTTCCTCCATTCGACCGGTCAATTGCACAAGGGGGGGCCGGCCGGTTGCCGCTTCCTCCAACTGGTCGATCGGCCGGGCGATCCGGTGCCGGTGCCGGAGACCGATTTCACCTTTGCCAAGCTAATCCGCGCCCAGGCCGACGGCGATCGGCAGGCTTTGATCGGCCGCGGGCGGACGGTGCTGCGGATCGATCTTGGGGCCGATGCGGCGGCCGGGCTCGAACGGCTGGCCGCGGCTCTGGGTCAGGGCTAGGCCGATGCTGCTCGCCGGGGATGTCGGCGGAACCCATATCCGGCTGGGCCGTTTTCGTCTCGGCGCGGGCGGCCGGCTCGAAGCGGCCGGCGAGATGGCGAACTACCGCAGCCTGGATTTCCCCGATCTCGCCACCGCCGCCGTCGAATTTATGGCCGGCGAGCGCTTGGACGCCGCCTGCTTCGGGATTCCGGGTCCGGTCCGGAACAACCAGGCGACCACGCCGAACCTCCCTTGGCCGGAGCTGGACGGCGACGCGATCGGCGCCCAGCTGGGGCTCGCGGCCGGCCGCGCCCTATTGATGAACGACCTGGCGGCGGCGGCGGCGGGCCTCGACGATCTGGGACCGCATCAGCTGATGGTGCTTCAGGAAGGGGAGAGCGGGGCGGCCGGCGCCCACGGCAATCGCGCCCTGGTCTCCGCCGGGACGGGCTTGGGCATCGCGCTCCAGACCCGGACGGGCGACCGCTGGGCGACGCTCGCGACCGAGGGCGGCCACATGGATTTCTCCCCTCGGGACGACGAGGAATGGGCGCTCCTCGGTTATCTCTCGCAGCGGCTGGCAGCAGAGAGCGGCGGCCATGTGAGCGCCGAGCGGCTGGTCTCCGGCCCCGGCCTGGTGAATCTCTACGAATTCCTGCGCGACCGGCGCGGCTTGGCGCCCCACCTCAAAGTGGAGCAGGCGCTGGCCGACAAGGCCGCCGGGGTGGCGAATGCCGACCCTTCCGCGGCGATCGCCCAGGTGAGCGCGGCGGAGGATTCCCCCCTCTGCGATCGGACTCTCGCGATGTTCTGTTCGATCTATGGCGCGGTGGCCGGCAACGTCGCGCTGGTCGGCGGTGCTACGGGCGGGGTATTCCTGGGGGGCGGGGTGGCGCCCAAGGTGCGCGACCGGCTGGTGGAGGGAGAGTTTCTCCGTTCCTTCCGCGCCAAGGGCCGGTTCGCCGGCTATCTGTCGAGGATACCGGTACGGATCGTCCTCGAACCGCACGCCGGCCTGCTCGGAGCCGCGAAGCTCGCCGCCGAGGCGGCTGGATCGAATTCCTAGCAAACGCCGTAGGTTCCTGATTCTAAGAAGAATTGTCCCTCTCAAGGAAGATTCTGTGTGGATTTTTCTCCGGTTTGGTCGAAATTCTTTGTCACGGTTACCGATTCAGGACAAACAATGCCTTGTAGAGGCGACATCGCGCGGCATGGCGCCGCCGGAGAGTCGTCGAGCAAGGAGAACGTCATGCGTACCTATTTCTTCCCCCGTCTGGTTGTAGCCACCCTGGCCGCCGCGATCCTGATCACACCGCTTCCGGCTTCAGCCGTCCGTCTGGATTTCGGAGCTTTCGGCTCGATGTTCGAATCGAGCTGGGGATCGATCGCCGGCTGGACCGGAGAGCTCTTGCAGCATTTGTGGGCCAGAGAAGGAATTTCGATCGATCCTCTCGGCCGGCCGGAAGCGGTGCCGGGCATGGCTCCGGAGGGCGTCCGGCACCTTTGGGCCGATGAAGGGATCTCGATCGATCCTCTCGGTCGGCAGGCCCCTGCCCCGGCGGCGACCACCGGGGACGATCGTCAGTAGCTCGTAAAATCATCGGGTTCGGCATTCCGATTCGCAGAGAAGTAACTTTGTCGGAGATTTTTGTCTCAAAATAACCTCTTGCGGCAACCAAGGTATGTAGAGAGAGAATTCTCGAACCTTGGGAGGAATGCCGGATGGAGAGGGAAGCAGGACATCTGACGATCGAAACGTTGGCCCGGTGGCTCGCGGGGGATCTTCCGCACGAAGTGGTCGTGGGGGAGATCGCCCCGCATCTCGAAGCGAGCTGTCCGACCTGCCGCGAGCGCTTCGTCGAGTTGCGCGAGCTTCAGGGGGAGGTGGGTCATTGGAACGAAACGGTAGTGCTTTTTGAAGGACGGGAAGCGCCGAGCCAACTCGCACAGTTGGAGCGACTGCCGCTTCCCGAGCAGTTGGTCCAGGTTCAGGAGGACGGCAACCTTCGGACATGGGCACTCTGTGCGCTATTGATTCGCGAGAGCCAAGGCGCCGTTTCTGACCAGCCTTTGCGCGCGGTGGAGCGCGCCGAGGTAGCTGTTCGGATTGCCGAGCAGCTGTCGGGAGAGGTATATGACTCGGTGTGGGTCCACGACCTGTGTGCTCGTGCCTGGGCTCACCTAGCAAATTCGCGACGGGTTTTGGGAGAGCTCCTCGGTGCGGACCAGGCATTGCGCACCGCGCAGGCCCTGCTCGAACGGGGCGGTACCGGTGCGCCCGAAGTGCTGGCCGAACTGCTTCACATTCAGGCGGCTCTCCGCCGGGCTCAACGCCGCCTGCCCGAAGCGCTCGTGGCGGCCGACGACGCCATGGCCTTGTTCCTAGGGGCAAATCATCCCGCGGCAATGCACCGGGTGCGACTGACACGAGCGAAGATCCGCGAGGAGCTCGGCGACTTACCCGGGACCATCGCCGATCTCGAAAGTGTGATCGAAGAGGTCGACGCGGAGGGAGAAACGGTGCTGCGCGCCTATGCGCACCATAATCTTCTCACCGCGCTGATGTTTGCCGGCCGCTTCGAGGAGGCATCCCAAAGGCTAGAAGAAGTTCGAGGCATGTTCCTCCTCGCCAACCCTCTCGACCGGCTCCGTTTGCGCTGGCTCGAAGCGCGGATTGCCGCGGGGCTAGGCCGGCAGGACGAGGCTGAGAGCATCCTTCGAGAGGTGCGGAAAGAGTTCTTCGAGCGACAGATGGGCTACGACGCGGCGCTCGCGGCGCTCGATCTTGCGACCTTGTTCGCCGAGCAGGGACGGACGCAGGAGATCAAGCAGCTCGCGATCGAGGTACTACCTCTGTTCGAATCGCGCGAGGTCCATCGCGAGGCGATGGGGGCTTTGATCCTGTTCCAGCGGGCCGCGGAGCAGGAGAACCTGACCGTCGAGCTGGCTCGGCAGGTGGCGGCGTTCCTCTCCCGGGAGAGATCGCTCGGCTTCTGATTGGCCGAGGCGAGGGCGGCCCTCCGTGGCCGCCCTCGAAGGATCGCTAAAACTGCGATTAAAGCGCTCGGGGATTCCCCTTGCCCTGCTATGATCCTCGCCGTTTACCAGCGTTCCCGAAAGCGTCCGGACGGCTCGGCCGCCCGGCAGTGAGGTACGGCGGCGATGACCGATCTATCGGTTCCTCGCGATTCTCGGCGCGTTCCGCTCGAGACGCGGGTCCAGCTCAAGTTCGAGAAGTTCAGCGGATTCATCAACGAATTCTCCGCCAACATCTCGCCCGGGGGGATCTTCATCCGCTCCGATCGGCCCGAACCGGTGGGAACCCTGGTCGATTTCGAATTCCGGCTGGGCGACGGCTTTGAGCTGATTAAAGGCCGTGGTGAAGTCGCCTGGGCGCGGGAATCGAGCGACGACCCGGCCCATCCCGCCGGCATGGGGCTCAGTTTTCTGGAGATTTCACCGCAGGGCAAAGAGCTGATCTACAAAGTGGTGGACCGCCACGTTCAGTCGGGCGGCGTGCCGTTCGATCCGACCCCGCCCCCGCCGGTCCCGGCGCCTGCGGTCACCGCGCCTCGAGTTGCGATTACGCCTCTCGGTCGGCCGGCGCCGCAGGAGCCGCCGATTCGCAACGCCGATCGGCTGCTCCAACTCTTCGAAGAGGCGACCGCGAGCGTCGAAGCGACCGAGAACAAGCACGCCGAGCAGGCCCCTTCGGCTCCGGCGCTTCCGGTCTCCGCGATGCAGGCGGTCCCCGCGCCTGTCCCTGCAGCCCCCGCGCCCGCCGAAGCTCCGCCGCCGCTCGAACGAACCTGGACCGGCCGGGCGCCGATTCTCGCGCCGCCTCCTGAGGTGCCGCTGCGCCAGGTGCCGTCGCCGCTCGACGACACGCAATCCGGTGGCATTCTTGTTCCCCCGGAACCCGGGGCGGCCAAGGGGAAGGCGCGGCGATCCTTGCAGGTGGTTCTCGGAGTTTTCCTGCTCGCACTGGTCCTCGCCGGCATCGCCGCTTGGCGGGTCAAGGACATCTGGTGGGACGATTTCTTTGGCGAGCCCGATCCCGAGCCGCTCCCCGCGGCGTTTGCCAACCCGGAACGTAAGCCCATGTACCGTAGCCTGCCCGGCAAGCGGGCTTTGGGTACCGGTTCGCCGACCCCCACCGTCCAGGGGACCGGGGGCGCTCCGGCGACCGCGCCGCCGCCGAACCCCGCACCGGTCCAGATCGCGACCGCGCCGGTAGCCCCTCCGGTAGCTATAGCTCCCCCGGGGCCTCCCATTTCCGTTCAAAGCCCCGCTCCCGGCCCGCCTGCGGCGCCTATTACCCCTCCGCCGGCGGCTGCTTCCGCCCTGCAAGTCGCGCCGGCCGAAGCGCCGCGCCCGGTGCTCGCCGCCCTGCGCTCGATCTCCGTGCGCGCCCTGCCGAACGAGACCGAGGTGGTGCTCGAAGGAGACGGCATCATCCGCTCCTCGAACTTCGCGCAGTTTCGGATCGATTCCGGAACCCCCCGGGAGCTGATTCGATTCAAGGGGATCCGTCATGCCTACCCGGCCACCAAGGTCGCGGGGGGAACACCCGAGCTGGCGCAGATCCGCATCGGCTATCACAGCCCGGACGAGTTGCACGTCGTGTTCGACCTCACCGGGCCGGAGATCGTGGTGAAGAGTCTCGACGTCTCGGTCTCCCGCCTGACGGTCCGGCTCGGGCGAAAGCGCTGAGCGAGGGGCGGCTGAGGTAAGATCCTCCCTCTTTTCCCGCTTCGACCGAGCCGGCCGCGTTTTCGCTCATTTCGCCGTTTCGACGTTCGGGAGCTAACCGGGAGACGCCGAGGCAGGGAATCCGTCGTATGGCCCGCGTCGATCGCCTGAAACAGCGGCTGCTGCGCGAGCTCGTCGACCAGAACGTCGAGCTCGTCCAGGGAATGCCGCGAAAAACGCTTAAACGGAGGCGACGCCTCCGGCTGGGCAGCTCTCTGCTCGGCCTGTCGCTTCTGCCTGTGGCGTTGTTGGCATCATCGCGCCTGTTTGCGCCGGATCTCTCCTCGATCGCAACTTCTGCTCCGGTCCGCTCCGGCCCCTCACCTCCAGCGAGCTCTCCAAGCGCCGAAGAGCTGCGGCTGGCGGCGCCGCGGCCGATCGACCCGTCGGTGTTCCCGCTCGCGGTGCGCCGGATCGCGATCGATCCCGGGCACGGCGGGTTCTCGGTCGGAACCCGGGCCGCTTCGGGCCTGTATGAGAAGGACGTCACGCTCGACATCGCGCGGCGCGTC
>JBDTZG010000055.1:0-36235 GCA_040005235.1 Acidobacteriota bacterium
GGCCCCAGGCCGTTTCGTGGACGGCGATCTGGTGTTGTCGATCGACATCGACCAACTGGAGCTTTCGAGCGCCGATCGGCAGGGTGAGCAGAAGATTGCCGTTGAACGCGTTGACCGAATCGACCTCGCCGACCGCGAAGATCTTGTCGGGCGCAAAGCCCTTGGCGACGTTCGGGTGCTCTTGGGCGCTCGCGGCGGCGGAAGAAGCCGCGAGCAAGGCTGAGAGAAGGAGCCCGCGAAATTTCATCGCTGCACCCCCGCCCCGATCGCCGCGATTCCGGGTTGGGGTGGTGGCGAGTGGACCACCAGGCACCACGCAGGCAAGGATCAACCGCAGGTCAAATGTGGGCGCGGGATGGCGGCTCTCCCTCGGCCAGCTCTATTCGCCCGACGTCAAGACGGACCTTCCTTTCAACGACACGAGATATTGGGTCTACGTCGGTCCGGATGCCTCAGAACACAAGTTCTTCCCGACCCTGCACGATGGCGATCCGGAGGATCCGGGCGACACGCTTAGTACTCAGAAGATCCTGTACAGCCGGGACGGCTCGTACCTGCGCCTGACGATCAATCTGGACGGCACGCACACCCTGGAGTTTCCCGACGGCCAGATTCACACCTTCAATTCGAGCCGGCAACTGATCACGATCCGGGATCGTTTCGCGCCCGGGGGGATTCCCTCGAACTTCCTGGCCGTCGCTTATACCCCGACGACCTGGACGCTCTCCGACTCTCGGGGGCGTACGCAGACACTCACGTTTTCGGAGCTGACCCAAGACACCCTGAAGATTCAGCGGCTCGAGAAGGTGGAGATGACGGCGTTTCCGATCCCGGGCCAACCGCAGCCGCCGACCGCGACATGGACGTTTCAATACTCCATGGCGGTGATCCCCCGCGCCTGCCCGGACTGCAACGACCTGCAATCGGACGACCCGCTGACGCCCCCAACTCTCACGGTCTACTTCCTGACCGGCATCACGCAGCCGGACGGCGGAGTTTGGTCGATGCCGTTGTCGGACTACGTGACGGTCAATCCTTCCGGCTTCAATGATCTGGTGGGGCGGATCAAAGGGCTGACGTTGCCGACCCTCGGCCGCCTGGAGTGGGACTACGGGTACTACAGATTCCCCAGCTCCTCGACCGAACGTCGCCCCTGGGCGCAGTCTTCGCGCGGCGTCGTGGTCCGGCGCAAGAAGACCGCTTCGGGCAACGTCGAAGGAGCCTGGACCTACTCACCCCATTTGATGAACGAAGGCACCCCTTCGGAATCGCTCTCGCAGGAGCTTGTGGTCACCGTGACGACACCGCTGGGCGACAAGACGGAGAACTACTTTTCGGTCTTCGTTTCCGGGGGCATACCGGGTGTCTTCCCGAGCATTCTCGATTACGGCCGGCCGTTCACGCCCAAAACACCCGACGGCCAGGGGAGATTTCTCTCGTCCCGGGTGTTTGACTGCCAACCCAACGGTACCGGCTGCGTGCCGGTCCGCTCCACCTGGGTACGGTACGAGCAGGATGCCTCGCCGGCCGTCGGCCTCGACGCCACCGGAGCAGGGGATTTGCTCGATCCTCGCGTCGCGCAGACCCGCACCGCGTTCGAGGACGACTGCCCGCCGGGATCTACCGGCTGCGACGTGATCACTCCCGTTCCACCGCCCACCTCCTTCTACTACTCGGACGAGGATTTCTCCAGCTTCGACGGCCTGGGGCACTACCGGACGCGCAATCTACGCGGCAATTTTCCCGACATCACCTCGATCACCGAGACCACGAGCTACAACATGGCGCGCGGCATCTACGGCACCGCGGGTTTTTCGATGCTGCCGTCGAGCGACCCATGGCTGCTCGGCTTGTACCAGGACGTCACCCGTTCCAACAACTCGGGGGAGAACTCGACGGTTGAGAGCTGCTTCAACCCCTCGACCGGATTTCTCCGGCGCAAGAGGGTGAGGAAATTCGGCCGCACGACCGACGACGTTCTGGTGGTGTACACACCGACCGGAGTCGGTACGGGGGACGGCACGGTAGCGCGCGAAGATTGGTCGGGAGGCGACGGTGGGCACATCCCCATCGCCGAACTCTGCGGTCTGACGCCGCCGGGAGCCACCTACTCGCTCCAACACACTTACCAGCAGCGCCTGCTGGCTAAGTCGGAATATCTGAAGTCTGACAATCCACTGACTCTGTTCGAATTCGCGGCGGTCGATCGGGCCATCGATCCGCGAACCGGCCTGGTTGCCTCGGAGAGTGACATCGCGCAGTTACCGGCGACCTACGAGTACGACACCCTCGGGCGCCTGACCTGGGTGCAGCCGGCCCAGGGGCATGGTGCCTGGACGGAGTATTCGTACGCCCGGGCGACCAGCCCAAGCTCACTCGCCAAGGTGACGATCAACCAGCATGCCAATGGGGCGAAGGGCAACACGGTTCTCACCACCAGCAGCCTTTTCTTCGACTCGTTCGGACGCCTGATCAAAGAGCAGCGAAAGATGCCGGGAGCCGGCAATTTTTCGAACCGCGAGACCACCTACGACGCGATCGGCAATCGAGCCACCGTCTCGGAGTGGGAAGCGGGCGTCCCCTCGAACCGAACGCAATACCTCGACTACGACCCGTTCGGCCGGCCGCGGACGATTCAACCGTCGGACGGAGCGGTGCATGCGGTGACGGTCACCCGCCGGGGCGTACGAGTGGTCACGAAACGATCGAAAGCGTGGGGCCCCTGCGGCACCGGCGGCGCCCTGCAGGAATGCTCGAGCGAGACCGTGGAATCCTACGACCAGATCGGGCGGCTGTTCCGGATCGACCAGCCGGTCGCCTGGCCCACCACCACGAATCCCGACCCGGCGCCGCTGCGGACCAGCTACGCCTACGACATCGGCGATCGCCTGAAAACAGTGAAGCAGTTTGACGCGGCGACCCAGGCGATCATTCAGCAGCGCGATTTCTCGTACGACAACCGGGGCTTCCTCACCTCGGAGAAGCACCCGGAGCTGGGTGGCGCGGGCAACGGCCTGGTGACCTATTCCGGCTACGACGCCCGGGGGCATGCCCACCAGAAGTTCGACGGAGTGTCGAACCTGACTTTCGAATACGACCGCGCCGAGCGGATGACCCGGGTGCGGGAGACCGGGACGTTCATCGGCTGCGGCACCACCACGCAGCCCCGCTGCTTGAAGGAGTACACTTTCGGCACGGCCAACTCCGGAAGCGACCTCCGACTAGGAAAAGTCCAAGTGGCGAAGCGCTACAATTATCCGAAGCTCGGCACGACCACCCACACGGTGGCGGTGGCGGAAACCTACGTCTACGCCGGGAAAGACGGTCGCGCATCGAAGCGCGACACGCAGACCTTTTTCAACACCGCGCCCACCGAGGCGTTCACCCAGGGTTTCACCTACGACGACTTGGGCAACACCGCGAGTCTCGCCTACCCGCAGTGCACCCACGCCGGCTGCGCTCCAGGAGCGGCCAATCCCAAAACCGTAGCGTTTGCCTACACCGAAGGCTTACTGACGGCCGTCCCGGGCTACGCCAGCTCGATCACCTACAACTCGAACCAGACGATCTCCCAAGTGGTACACGTCAACGGCATCACGGACGTTATCGGCCTCGACCCGAACGCACAGCAACGGCCTGCCTCAATCCTCGCGAAAGTCACGACGACCTCGGCAAATCTCTGGAACGCGGGGACCTACCTCTACGACGGCGCCGGCAACGTCAAGTCGATCGGCGGCTCAGGCTTCGCCTACGACCCGGCGAGTCGCCTGACCACCGCCAACCTTTGGGACGGCACGGGCTCCACCGGCACGCCGCTCAAGACGCAAACTTACAGCTACGATCTGTTCGGCAATCTCCAAGCGATCGGTGGCCTCGGCGGGCGTAACACGCCGACCAGCTCGGCCACCAATCGGCTGAACGGCGCGGGCATGGCCTACGATGCCGCAGGCAACCAGACCGCCAACATTGGAGCGGTTCATGAGTACGACCCGTTCCACCTGATGTGGCACTTCCAGTCCGGGGCAGAAGACTGGCGCTACGTCTACACCGCGGAGGACGAGCGGATCTGGTCGTTCAAGACCGGAGGGACCTCCCGCTGGACGCTCCGCGACCTCGGCAACAACGTGCTACGGGAATACACAAACAACGGTGGCGCCTGGAGCGTCACCGAAGATTTCATCCACCGCGGCGGCCAGCTACTCGCGGCCGACACCACGGCCGGAGTGAGCCATTTCCACCTTGATCATCTGGGAACGCCGCGGTTGGTGACGAACCAGTCCGGCGTGAAGACGGCGTACCACGTGTACTGGCCTTACGGCGAAGAGCTGACCTCGGCGACTCAGGACGCCGAGCGGATGAAGTTTACCGGGCATGAGCGGGATCTGAACGGATCGGCGGGGACTGGAGATGACCTGGACTACATGCATGCGCGGTTTTGCTCGCCGGTTACAGGGCGGTTTTCGACCACAGATCCGTCACCAAGAAGTATCCGAATGAGTATGCCTCAGAGCTGGAATCGATATAGCTACGTGATGGGGAATCCTTACAAGTATGTCGATCCGGGCGGGGACCAGTGGTTCAAGATCGAGGGGAAGTGGACGTTTATCCCCGACACCAGCGTGATCGAGTCCGTAACGGCAAAGTCTAAGGGAAAGGAAGAGAGCAAATCTGAGGTTGTTCAGGGACGGGAGCAGTTGGTGGGTTTTGATGGCGGCCAACTAACCTTCTATCGTAAGGATGGTAGTCAGCAATCCTTCGACGCAGTCTCAGGACGAGGTGGTCGTACCAATCCCAAATTGCAGTCTGTTAGCGGCGTGGGCCCGATTCCTGAAGGTCGTTATTCCTTCAATACCGCAAATGTCCAAAGCTTCTCGGGCCTCAGCGCATTCCAGAAGGCGGCCGCCTACCTTAAACGTGGGACTTGGCCCGGCGGTACAATCGCCTGGGGCGATCAGCGAGTTGAACTGAACGCCGATTCTTCGACCAACACTTACGGGCGCGGCGGATTCTTCATCCATGGCGGCTTTACTCCAGGTTCTGCCGGATGTATTGATCTCTGTGACCGCGATCGGGACTTCTTCAGCGCAGTTGGGGGTTCCGGAGAGGTAACTGTGGAGGTGGACTACCCATGAAACCAGTCAGCAAAAGGCGGGTTCTCATTTCGGCTGGCGTCTTCGCTACAGGTGCCTTGGCCTACCTGTCGTTGTCAGGCGCCCCCTTGAAGGTTCACGTAGTCACGCTACTGGTGCAGGCGGTCTTTCTTTCCTCGGTTTCACTCGTCGCATGGGTACTCGAGGCTAGCCGTAAGAAACAGCTCCTCGCTTTCTTCCTGGTCGCGGCCTTCGTGGCGCCATTTGCGACATACGCGAGTTGCCTGGTCATTCGGAAGATCGAGTTTCAACCGATCTACGTGCTGATGGATTTTCTCGGTCTTCTTATTGCAGCCACAGCTTTTCTGAGCGCCACATGGTTTGTCGACCGGTGCTATTTGCTTTGGAGTAGGCGGTTTGGCACGGAAGTCAGCTCATAGCGCCCATCTGGTCCGTGCATTTCGACCGCTCTCGGTCTGGGTTGGAGACACTTGCTTCTTCGCAAAGGAGCCGAGTGTCGATGGTTCGCCGCGCTCAGGACTTTCCAACGCATGAGACCGCTGAAGCAGCTCAGTTCGGCGACAAAGTATCGGCGGAGAAGTCTGACCTGACACCGGAGCAAGCAGAATCGGTTCTCGACGAACTCTTGAAGCCGAGGCCTCGGCAATGACGCGTCTAGCCTTTCCTCTCTTAATATTCGCTATCGTCGCAGCGCAAAGCTGTGTTTCTCCTTACGCTGTGACAACCGATGGTCGGCCGGCTGCGCCATCGGTGCAAGAGCCCGGTGGACCTGACGCATCGATAGGTCGGTCCGACCTCGCCACTGCCCGTACAGCTCGCAGTAGCGGCTGTAGCGGTAGCCCCGAGGCTCCCGCTGCCGGTACTCCTCCCACAGCAGGCTCAGCGTCACCCCTTTGCGTTTGAACTCGGTATGCACCTGTGCCCAGTCCACCCACGGCCGCTCCGACGCCGGCACTCCCTCTCTCGGCGGGTACAGTCGGCGCTCGAGCTCCTCGTCGCTCAGACATGACCCCAGTTGGAAGGGCCCCGTCGGCCCCAGGCCGTTTCGTGGACGGCGATCTGGTGTTGTCGATCGACATCGACCAATTGGAGCTGTCGAGTATCCTCCCCTAGCAAGGAATATCGGTCTTTCTGGCACGGTCGAGCTGGAGGTCAAAGTCTCAAACGGATTGGTGCTCGGGACTCGGCTGCTCTACAAGCTTGAACATCGATCCTATGACTCCAGCAAGCGTCCAACATTCGTTCTGGACCTTGCCGCTCATGTGACCGTTCGTGCGCCTTTGAATCGTTGGTGACGGCCTGGTTCCGGAGTGGGAAGTGGTCGAAGGCTCGGATCGCTCATGCGCTCGCCATTACCCTACATAACGCGGCCGGCGCGCGAGAGTTCCCTCGCCTTGCTTTGACTCCCCGCGGCCGGCGACAGGGACGCGTTGGACCTTACCCCTCCGTGGCGCGGCGCAGGAGGCGGCCGGCATCGCGCAGGGCGGTGCTGCCTGCGGCTTCGAGGACCAGCGCAAGGCTCGCGGGCGATCGGGTGAGATAGGCCGCCACATGGAGCGCCTCTTCGAGCGGCTGGTCGAAATGCCGGAGATACCCCTCAATTTCGCCGTTCGGGCCGCGGAGCGCGAAGCCGGCGGACGAGTCGTCGGGATCGAGGCGGAGGAGAGAGTCGCGGCCGGTCGCCGGCAGGACCGCCGCGGCGAGCAATGCGAGCTCGCGACGCTCGAACCGCGCGACCGGGTGGCCGCCTCGTTCCGCGCCGAGAGCGGCGTGGAAGACTCCCCAGCTTTCGATGCCTTGGTGGTTCAGCCCCTCGACGCGCCAAGGGCCGGACACCTCGGCTTCGGCGGAGCTTACCGGTTCGTCCAGTCGGTCCAGCTCGGAGAGGAAGGATTCGTCGAAGGCGTTTGCCGGTTGGACTTGGTGGATTTGGCGGCTCATACGCGGTTCTCCGGGGGGGTTGGCTTGTCGTGGTTGAGACTAGGCGCTAATTGGGCGTAAGTCAAGCGTTATTTCATCTGGAGAGATCCGCTCTCGCCGCCGCTTCCGCTTCCTGCAAAAATAGCTACTGCGCGCGGTGCGCACGCCGTAGGTCCCATGACTTCGAAGGAGTGTCGATGAGTGCAGCGGCCGTGTTGGAGGATCGTTTCGTCTCGGTAATCGCCCAGGAGATCGGCTGCCGGACGCAGCAGGTGATCGCCGCCGCCGAGCTGTTCGCCGAGGGGGCGACGGTCCCTTTCGTCGCCCGTTACCGAAAAGAGGCGACCGGCGGTCTCGACGACCAACAATTGGAGGATCTGCACAAGCGGCGCGCCTATTTTCTCGAGCTGGCGGCGCGGCGGGATGCGATCCTTGCGAGCATCGCGGAGCAGGGCAAGCTCTCGCCCGAGCTGGAAGCCGCGATCCGCTCGTCGCTTGCCAAGCAGGAGCTCGAAGATCTCTATCTGCCCTATCGGCCGAAACGCCGCACCCGCGCCCAGATCGCCCGCGAGCGCGGGCTTGAGCCGCTCGCCGATGCGCTCCTCGCCGCAGCTGCCGGGTCGACTCTACCCTCCGAGGTGGCCGCAGCCTTCGTCGATGCGGAAAAGGAGGTACCGGACGCGGCGGCGGCGCTCGCCGGAGCGCGCGACATCCTGGCCGAACGTCTCGCCGAGACGGCCGAGCTTCGCGCCGGGTTGAGGCGCTCACTGGCGCGCGACGGCGTGCTCCACGTTCAGGTTCTGCCGGGAAAAGAAAAGTCCGAGGAGGCGGCGGTCTATCGCGATTACTTCGCCCACACCGAATCTGCCAAGGACATCAAATCGCATCGGCTGCTCGCGATCCTCCGCGGCGAGCGGGAGGGTTTCCTGATCTCGGACCTGGCGATCGACGACCTGGTAGAGGTCGAACGGCTCGGCCGCTCCTGGAACGTGGCGCTCGATACGCCGTGCGGCCGCGAAGTGGCCGCCGCCACGGCCGACGGCTACAAGCGCCTGCTTCGCCCTTCCCTGACCAACGAGGTCCGTTCCGAGCTGCGCGAGCGAGCCGAGGCCGAGGCGATCGCCGTCTTCCGCGCCAATCTGGAAGCCCTGCTTCTCCAGCCGCCGCTCGGGCAGGTGCCGGTGCTCGGTCTCGACCCGGGCCTGCGGACCGGCTGCAAGCTGGCGCTGGTCGACCGTACGGGACGCGTCGTCGCGACCGACGTCCTACGCCCGCTGCCGCCCCAGGCCGATGTCGCGGGTTCCGCGCGGACGCTGGTCGGATTGATCGTGAAGCATGGCGTCAAAGCGGTCGCGGTCGGCAACGGCACGGCGGGACGCGAGACAGAGCAGTTCGCTCGCGCGGCGATCACCGAGGCCGGTCTCGCCGGCGTGACCGTAGCGATCGTTCCGGAGACGGGCGCCTCGATCTATTCGGCGTCCGGGGTGGCGCGCGAGGAGCTTCCCGACCTCGACGTTTCGCTACGCGGAGCGGTGTCGATCGCCCGTCGCCTTCAGGATCCGCTGGCCGAGCTGGTCAAGATCGAGCCGCGCTCGCTGGGCGTCGGCCAATATCAGCACGACGTCGATCAAAAAGCTCTCGACCTGGAGCTCGACGCGGCGGTCGAGGTAGCGGTCCATCGCGTGGGGGTCGAGCTGAACACCGCATCGGCGCCGTTGCTGCGTCGTGTCTCGGGCCTGTCGGAACGACTGGCGCGATCGATCGTCGCCTACCGCGATGCGCAAGGGGCTTTTCCCTCCCGGCGAAAACTCCTCGAAGTCGGCGGTTTCGGCGCCAAGACCTTCGAGCTGGCCGCGGGCTTCCTGCGGGTACGGGAAGGCGCCCATCCGCTCGATCGCACCGGGGTTCATCCAGAGCGTTACGCGACAGTCGAGAAAATGGCGACCGAGCTCGGCGTGCCGCTCGCCGAGCTGGTCGGTAGTCCCCAGCTGGTGGCGAAGGTCAATTTCGCCCGTTTTGTCGACGCCGAGCGTGGCCTCGGCACCTTTACCCTCGCCGACATTCAGGCCGAGCTGGCCCGCCCGGGCCGTGACCCGCGCCCGGATTTCGTGGTTCCGGAATGGCGCTCCGACGTGACCTCGATCGACGATCTGATCGCCGGCATGGTGCTCGAAGGCCGGGTCAGCAACGTCACGAACTTCGGCGCATTCGTCGACGTCGGCATCAAGCGCGATGGCTTGGTTCACGTTTCCGAGCTGTGCCACCGTTTCGTGGCCGATCCGCGCGAAGCGGTCAAAGTGGGCGAAGTCGTCAAGGTCCAGGTGATGGAGGTGGACAAATCGCGCGGCCGGTTCGGCCTGTCGATCAAGGCGCTTCAGCCGCCGCCGGCCCGCGAGGCCCGGCACGCGACCGGCAGTCCGGCCCGGTCCAAGCCCCCAATGCCCCCGATGCCGACAATGCAGCCGAAACCGCCAATCCCGCCGAAACCCGGACCGACTCTCGACGAGCTCAAGAGCAAGTTTCGGCGGGTGTAGGGACCGGGGTGCTCAGCGCACCAGGCGCTCGGTGGTGCCGACGCGCGTGAGCCGCACGGACGAGCGCGTCTCGTGTCCGGAGAGGTCGGTGGCCACGGCGACGACCTCGATCGCCTCGTTGCGGTGAATGCTGGGCGGGATCTCGACCTCGTAGCGTAGGCGACCGATCTTCTCCGCCTTCACGCGCCGATTGCCGGCAAAGATCTCGACGTTCGCGATCTGGAAATCGTCCTTGACGGTAAAGGACAGCGTGGCCACCGTGCCGCGGAAAAAGCGGGTGTCGCCCGAAGCCTCGACCTCCGGCGGATTCGCATCGAGCCGCGCGAGCAAGTCGATCAAAGATTTCTGGGCTTCGGCGAAGCGTTTGGCCAAATGGGGAGTGGGCTGGAATTTGCGGATCTCCACCAGGCCCTCGTCCGGCCGGCGCCGGCTCAAATAGCGCGGCACGTTGGCGAGAAAAGTCGCCTGGCTCGCCTCCAGGCTCTGCGCCTTCTGGTACCCGGAGATCCGTTCCCGCAGGCCCGTGCGGTTCGGCCACTGGTTGAGCAGCGGGGAAAGGTCCGCCTGCGCCTGCGGGTATTCGCCATTCTCGGCGTGCTGTTCGGCCTGCCGCTCGATCGACTCCGCCGCCCTTTCGCGCAGGCCGAAGGCGGGGCTATCCTGGGGCAGCAGCACGGCGAGCGGCGCGAACCGCTCGAGCACCTCGCCGGGCCTGCCGGCCGTCGAAGCCGCTTCGACCTCGGAAAACATTCTGACGATCTCGCGCGCCCGGGCGAGGTCGGCGGCGAAGGCTGGACCGGCATCGGGGAGCGCCGCAGGGTCGGGCACCGCGGCGAGGATGCGCCGCAACAGCTCGATGCTTCCGGTTTCGAGACCGCTCGCCAAATCGGCCGGCAACTTTTCTGCGGCGATCTTCGGGATGGTCTCGGCGAGCACCTGGAGCTTGATGCATCCCTTCGGTCCGAGGGCGGCCTGGTCCCCAGCGTCGAGCGAGGCCAACAGCTCGTTCGCCCGGCCGTAGTCGCCGTCCGCGAGCGCGCGTTGCGCCGCTTCCAACCGCACGGCGGCGGGTTCCTTGACAGGTTGGGGAGGGGCGGTCGGCGCTGTGGTCGCCGGCTGCGGCGCGGTTTGGGGTTTCGGCAGGAGACGCCAGGCGAACATCCCCACTGCGAGAAGAATCGCGGCGCCGCCGGTCACCCAGACCCACCGGGGAACCACGATCTTTTTTTTCTGCGCGACCGCGGCCGAGCGGAAAGGTCCACCGGTTTGCGGCGGTGCGCCGGGGGCGGCCGTCGCAGCGGTTGCGCCGGTTGCTTCTGCCACCGCCGCCGGGATCGGTGCCGGCGTGGGGGTGTAGTTGCCCAACGCGGCCGGCGGTCCGAGCGCCTCGAAGTCAATTTCGGGCAGGAGGCTGCCCGTAGCGGCTTCACTCATCAACGGAGGCGGCGGGACGGGCGCCAGTCCAACGGTTGACGGTGAAGAGGGAGCGGGCATCGAGGCTGAAGTTCCCAGGGCCGCCAAGGGCTCCGGTCCGTACGGGGGCGGCTCCGGCAGCGGTCGAGCCTGGACCGGCTGGGTTTTGTCGAGCAGCGACTCCTGGTCTTCCGCCTCGGCGTCGATCGCCGCCAACAGGGGAACCTGCGGTTCGGGCACCGGAACCGGTACAGCGGTCTCCACGGCCCCCGGCTTCGGGCGAGTTTGCATCCGCGGTTTGGGAGTCCAGGCCGGCTCGGGCTCGAAACCTTTGCCCAAGGCGGACCGGAGCGCGCGGCGAACCTCGTCCGGGGAGGCGGGACGCTCCGCCGGATTCGCCCGCAGGCAGGAGGCGAGAACGTTCTGCAACAGGTCGGTCCGTTCGATCTCGAAGCTGAACGGGAGCGTCACCCGCGGCGCCGTGCCTTGCGGGTCGGCGATCTCGGCGCCCAGCACTTCCGCGAGCGAGCGAGCCAGGCCGAACAGGTCGCCGCGCAGGGTCGGCGGTCCCCCTGAGACCTCTTCGGGGGCGCGAAAGCGCGCGCCCGGCGAGGTGTCGCGAACGCCTTCGCGCCGGAAGCAGGCGGTGCCGAGACCCGCGAGACGAAGACGTTGACCGACCGCGCCCGGCGGAATTTCGACCAACAGGTTCTCGGGCGACAGGTTGCCGTGCGCCACGCCGCGCGCGGCGAGCGCCTCAAGGCCGCTTAGGGCCTGGGTCGCGAGGGAGGCGATGCGCCGGTGCGAAGTGCCGGCCAGCCCGGCGAAGCTGCGGCCGTCGATCAGCTCGAGGACCAGGAAGGCGAAACCGTCGGTGGTGAATCCCCAGTCGGAAACCGCGGGGATCGTCGCCGTTTCGATCTCCTCGATCGCGGCCGCGAACGTCGCGAAGCGGTCGATGCCCGCCGGTTCGGAGCCCGGATTGAGGAGTTTCACCACCACCGGGCGTCCGGCCTCGGTGTCGATCGCTCGGAGCAGCGTCGCCTGGGGACCCGACTTGAGGATTCTCTCCAGGCGGTAGCGGTCGGCGATCTCGCGCGGCGGACGGGGAAGGCTCATAGTTGTTTCTCGATGAACGCAAGCGGAGTTTAGCCGAAGGGCGGCCGGAGGGGCGAGACCCTTGGTTCGGGCTCCTAATCCCTGTGTTACGCTGGCGAAAAGCTATGTAGGTCCTGTCCTAAGGAGGGTGACATGTTGGAGAGGTTTCCTCAGGAGGTCGTGCTGCGCAACGGCACCCGTCTGCTCTTACGCCTGTTCAAAGAGGGCGATGCCGAGGCGTTGTTCCAGTTCTTCCAGCGATTGCCGGTCGACGTCCGCCGATTTGCCTGGGATCGGATCGACAACCGGGCTCTGGTCGAACGTTGGGCGGCCGAGCTCGACTATTCCAAAGTCTTACCAATCCTCGCCTTCGACGGCCAGAAGTTGGTCGCCGACGCGACGCTCCACTTCCGCGACGGCGGACCCCTGCGACTGGTCGGCCGAATCAAATGGTTGATCGACCCGGAATACCGCGGCCATGGCCTCGGCACCGTCCTGGTCAACGACTTCATCCGCATCGCCCGCGGCAACGGCTTGCGTCACCTCACCTGCATGCTGATCTCCGACCTCGAGACCGATGCGGTCGAGACCCTGGGCGGCCTCGGTTTCCAGAGCCACATCGTCTCCGACTACGGCACAGACCCGGACGGCAACCAGCATGACATGACCAAAATGGTCTTGAAGCTCTGATCCAGCCGGCGGATCGAAGACCGCCGCCTTCGACAGCCGTGAGGGTGAGAGGGGTCGCGAGCGGCCCCTTTCGGCGTTTGGGCGGGCTGCTCGGTTAGAATCCCCGGCCCGCAAGCCGTATCCCGCGCTCGCGTCCGCACCCCCGAATCTCCGAAGGAGCACCATGTCCGACCAATTCATCTATGTCATGAAGGACCTGCGGAAGATGTATCCGCCCAACCGCGAGGTCTTGAAGGGAATCTGGCTGTCGTTTTATCCCGGGGCAAAGATCGGCGTCCTCGGAGGCAACGGCGCCGGCAAGAGCACGCTGCTCAAGGTGATGGCGGGCGTGATCACCGAATTCGGCGGCGAGGCCTGGCCGGCCAAGGGCACCAAGATCGGCTACCTGTCGCAGGAGCCGCAGCTCGACCCGAACAAGGACGTGCTCGGCAACGTCGAAGAGGGGGTGGCCGAAACCCGCGCCCTGCTCACCCGCTTCGACGAGATCAACGCCAGTTTCGGCGAGGAGATGTCGAACGACGCGATGGACAAGCTGCTAGCCGAGCAGTCGCGGGTGCAGGACGCGATCGATCACGCCAACGCCTGGGAGCTCGACCGCACCTTGGAGATCGCGATGGACGCCCTGCGCTGTCCGCCGCCCGACGCCGCGGTGGACACCCTTTCGGGCGGCGAGCGCCGCCGCGTGGCGCTCTGCCGGCTGCTGCTTTCGCGCCCCGACCTGCTGCTGCTCGACGAGCCGACCAACCACCTCGACGCCGAATCGGTCGCCTGGCTGGAGCACCACCTCGCCGAGTATCCGGGCACGGTGGTCGCGATCACCCATGACCGCTACTTCCTCGACAACGTGGCGGGCTGGATCTTGGAGCTCGATCGCGGCGAGGGGATTCCCTGGAAAGGCAACTACACCTCCTGGCTGGAGCAGAAGGAACAGCGTCTGGCGCTCGAAGAAAAGCAGCAGTCGTCCAAGCGCCGCTCGCTCGAACGGGAGCTCGAATGGGTGCGCATGAGCCCGCGCGCCCGGCAGGCCAAGGGCAAGGCCCGTCTGACCTCGTACGAGAAGCTGCTCGCCGAGCAGAACGAGTACGAGAAGCGGGCCGATCCGAACGAAATCCGCATTCCTCCCGGGCCGCGCCTGGGCGACCTGGTGGTCGAGGCCACGGGGCTCAGGAAGGCGTTCGGCGACAAGCTGCTGTTCGAGGATTTCGACTTCAACCTGCCGCCCGCGGGCATCGTCGGAGTGATCGGTCCGAACGGCGCCGGCAAGACCACCCTGTTCCGGATGATCGTCGGCCAGGAAGATCCCGATGGCGGCAAGCTCCGGGTCGGCGAGACGGTCAAGATCGCCTACGTCGACCAGAGCCGTGAGGATCTCGATCCGGAAGCCCAGGTCTGGGAGGCGATCTCCGACAAACGCGACATCGTCATGCTCGGCAACCGCGAGGTTCCGGCGCGCTCCTACGCCTCGATCTTCAACTTCAAGGGGGCGGACCAGCAGAAGCGGGTGAAAGACATCTCGGGCGGCGAGCGCAACCGGCTCCACTTGGCCCGGACGCTCAAGGCCGGCGGCAATCTACTTCTGCTCGACGAGCCGACCAACGACCTCGACGTCGACACTCTTCGGGGGCTCGAAAACGCGCTGCTGGAGTTCGCCGGCTGCGCCGTCGTGATCTCCCACGACCGCTGGTTCCTCGACCGGATCGCCACCCACATCCTGGCGTTTGAAGGGGACTCGAAGGTCGTCTGGTTCGAAGGCAACTATGAGGGATACGAGGCCGACCGCAAGCGCCGCTTGGGCGCCGAAGCCGACCAGCCGCACCGGATCAAGTACAAGCCGCTCACCCGGGGCTGAGGTCGAGCGGGCTTTCGCCCACGCCCCGATCGAAAAATTCGGCAGAAACAAAAAGAGGCGCCCGCGGGCGCCTCTCGTCGTTTACGGCTTAGTGGATGGCTACTTCTTTGCCGCGTCAGTCGGCTTCGCCTTGCCGACTTCCAGGTTGATCGAGATCTCGACGTCCTCGCCGAGCAACGTGCCGCCGCTATCGAGGGTCTTGTTCCAGACGATTCCGTAGTCCTTCCGGTTGATCACGGTCTCGCTAGAAAAGCCGGCCTTGACGTTGTCCCCCATTTTCGCTTCGCCGAGATACTCGACCGGCAGCGTGATGGTCTTGGTCACTCCGTGCAGGGTGAAGGCGCCGGTCACCTGGTAGCGATTTTTTGCCACCTCTTTGACCGCGGTGCTCTTGAAGGTGATCTCAGGGAACTTCTCGACGTCGAAGAAGTCGGCCGAGCGGAGGTGGTTGTCGCGGTCGCCGTTGGCGGTATCGATGCTGGTCGCCTTGATCGCGAACTCGACCGACGAGTTGGCGGGTTTGGCGGCGTCAAACTGGATCGTGCCCGAAAAATCGTCGAACCGCCCGGGGACTTTGCCGAGCAGGTGCTTGATCTTGAAACTGACCTCCGAGTGCGCCCTGTCGACGGTGTAGGTATCGGCGGCGAGGGCCGGAAGGCCCGCGGCGAGGAGGGAGAGTGTCGCGGCTGCAAGAAACTTCTTCATGTCCTTCTCCTTCGGTTGTAGAGGTTTGCGACTTAAAGGGTGCGTCAGTTCACCGGCTGCCGACGCGAATCGCATCGAGCAGCCGAATCAGGTGGCTCTTGTCTTCGGTCGAGAGCATGGAAAGAGCGCGATCGTCCGCATCGGCCATCGGCTCGTCGAGCGATTCGAGGACGCCCAGGCCCGCCGCGGTGATCCAACAAAGAACCTGCCGCCGGTCGCTTGGGCAACGCTCGCGGCTCACCCAACCCTTCGCCTCCAGGCGATCGATCAGACGCGTGATGCCCGGGGATTCCTCGATCATCCGCGACCCGATTTCCAGGGTCGGCAACCCTGAATCCCCCGCGCCACGCAGGATCCGGAGTACGTTGTACTGCTGACGCGTGATTCCCCGCTCTTCCAGCACTCGGCCGAAAGAGCGGCGAACCACGTCGGTCGTGCGCATCAATCCGAGCATGGCTTCCTGGGCTAGGGAGCGAAACGGCCGGTTCTGGCGAATTTCCAGCTGGAGGACGCTCTCGTTCACAGGCGGATCATTGCAGATCAATGGTTGACGTGTCAAGTATAGACTTCGAGCAAGGACGGAATCGATTCGATTCCTTCGGCCGCCCGGCAGTTGGGTTGCACGTTGAACCGGATGTTGGTCACGTTGCCGTCCTTCATCTCGTACTCCTTGCCTTCCAACCGGAGCAAGCCCGCTTCTTTACAGGCAACGAGGGTCTTCAAGCGGAGAAGGTCCTCCCAGCCGACCACCTCGGCCCGGATAAATCCGCGCTCCAGGTCGGAAAGGATGGTGCCCGCGGCCTCGCGGGCCCGGGTGTCGCGGCGGATCGTCCAGGCCCGGACGGCGGCGGGCTCAGCCGGGCAGGCCGAACTGAAAGATGGCCCCTCGGTCCACTTCGGCGGTCGCCGAGATCCGGCCGCCATGGCGCAAGACGATGCGCCGCGCAAGAGACAGGCCGATACCGATGCCCTCGAATTCCTCGGCGCCATGCAGGCGCTGGAATACACCGAACAGCCTGTCCGCGGTCTGCGGGTCGAATCCGGTGCCGTTGTCGCGAACGACGTAGACCTGGTGGCCAGCTTCGGCGCCACCGCTCACTTCGACTACGCCGTGCTCCTTCTTGCGGGTGAACTTGAAGGCGTTCGAGAGCAGATTGGTGAACACCTGCTTGAGTAAGGCGCGATCTGCGTGAGCGTCCGGGAGCGCGCCCACGCGGATCTCGACGTCCCTCCCGGCATGCGCGCTCCTGAGCTCTGACAGGACTTCTTGGACCAGAGCCGCGACGTCGACTGTCCGTTTGGTAAGCGATTGCTCGCCGACCCGCGAGAAGCGGAGAAGGTCGTCGATCAGTCGGTCCATTTCTTTGGCCGCCAGGGTCAATCGGGTCAGGTAATCCCGGCCCTTGGCGGGGAGCACCGTCGAGTAGGATTGAGCCACGAGCTGCGCAAAACCAAGGACGGCTGCGAGAGGATTCCGCAGTTCGTGGGACACCGAGCGCGTGAAGGAGTCGAGCTCCCGGTTCGCGGCTTCGAGCTCTTCGGCGTGCTCGTTCAGCCGCCGCTGTAGCTCCGCGTTCTCCCGTCGCAGGCTCCTGATCGAAAGGGCTCGCAGAAGCACCGGCCGGAGGGCACTCAGCCGGAAGGGCTTGAGGATGTAGTCGAGGGCGCCGACCTTCATCGCATCGATCGCGCTCGCAATGGTGCCCTCGCCGGTCATGATGATCCCGACCAGGTCCGGATCCAAACGCTGAGCCGCCGAAAGGAGGGCGATGCCGTCCATCTCAGGCATCGCCAGATCGGTCAGCAGGAGGTCGAACGCACCGGGGCGCAGGGCATCGAGCGCCTCTTTGCCCGAGGCGAAACTCGCGGTTTCGTAACCCTCGAACCCAAGCGCCTCGCACAGGGCTTTCCGGTGCCCCTCCTGGTCGTCGACGACGAGGAGGCGTGCGGGCGGCGCTCCTGAAGGCGCTCCTGAAGGGGAAGCGGTGCTGTCGCCCGGCAGCATTTCAGAGCGCCTCCGGGCGACAAACTAGCGCGAGGGCTTCTCGCAGCTCGCGGAGCCTGGGCGGCTTGCCGAGGACTCGATCGACATGCTCCGGAACGTCCCCCTCCGCCTGCATACGCTGCCCCCAGCCGGTCAGGAGGATGACCGGAGTCGCGGGTGATGCGACCTTGACGGCGCTCGCCACTTTGCGGCCGTCGACGTAGGGCATGCCAAGATCGGTGATCACCACCCCGAACGGTTCACCGTGCTCCTGAGCGGTCTTGAACTCATCGATCCCGGCCTGGCCCTGGTTGGCGGCGACCACGACGTGGCCGTCGTTTTCCAGGATGTCGCGGAGCGATTTGAGCAGTAGGGGGTCGTCGTCGACGATGAGGATGCGCAGGCGGGGCAGCGGCGTCGAAGGCACAGGGGCACCGGGTCCGCCAAGGAGCGGCACGGCCTTGGCGACCTCGAAAGTCAGCCGGACCGTCGTTCCGACTCCGACCGTGCTCTCGATTCCGAGGTCTACGCCATGCCGCTTCGCAACGCCATAGACCATGGCGAGGCCCAATCCGGTGCCGCGCTCTCCCTTGGTGGTGAAGAACGGCTCCATGCATTTTCGCAGCGTCTCCTCCGCCATGCCGACGCCGGTATCCGCCACTTCCACGAACACCTGCTCTCCTTCCGAGCCGGTTCGCAGCGTCAGGGTCCCGCCTTCGGGCATCGAATCGACGGCGTTGAACACGAGGTTGATGAGGGCCTCACGGATCTCGCTTTCGACCCCCATGACCTCCGGAAGGTCTGCCTTAAGGTCGGTCGCGAGGTTGACGACGACCCCCCGCTGTAGCGGCATGTCGCTCCAGCGAGCGCGGGAGAGGTCGGTGACTTGCCGGACGAGACGGCTCAGGTTGAGCGGTTCCAAGTCGAGCTGAACCTCGCGCTGGCGGTAGAACTCACGCATCCGGCCGACGGTCTGACCGACGTCGTTGATGGCATGTTGAATCGTCTCCAAGAAACCGCGTGCTCGCTCGCTCAGATTCGGCTCCCCTTCGAGGAGCAAATCCGTGTAGAGAACGATGGGCGAGATCGCGTTGTTGATGTCGTGGGCGATGCCGCTCGCCATCTGGCCGAGCGCCCGCAAGCGCTCTTGCTGCATCACCCCCTCTTGCGACTGCTGCAGGTCGGCGTAGGCCTGCTGGAGCGCGCCGTAGAGCTGCGCTTGATGGGCCGCCAACGCCACGTGCTGGCTGAGCTGCTTCAAGAACTCACACTCGCCGCTGTCGAAGGCGTGGGCGGCGAGCCGCGCCGCGACGAAGACGCCGAAGACCTGGCTCTCGGCGGCAAGCGGCGCGAACACCAGAGAGCGAAGCCCACCGGCCGCGAGCAGCTGCGAAAACGGAAACGGCACCTCGGCGATGTCCGGCTCGTAGACGAGCTCGCCGGCAATGCAGCGCGACAGGCCGTTGGCGTCGATGGCGACGCGGGTCTTCTCGGGAAGAGCCAGGCTCCCGGCGAGCGTTTCGCTCCCGACGCCGACCGCAGCGACGGTGAGAGCTCGGTCCGCGGGGTCGTGAAGGAAAAGGCAGCAAAAGTCGACCGGCAGGTTGTCCTCGACGCTTCGGATTACGACCTGGAAGATGCTCTGCAAGTCCAAGCGCTCCGAAATGGCGCGCGTGATGTGGTTCAGGAGGTTCAGCCGCTCAAGCTGGGAGCCGAGCTTCAACTGGGCTCGTTTCCTCTCGACCACTTCGATTTCCAATTCCTTCGTGGTCTCGACCAGCTCGGCCGTGCGTGTCGAGACGCGACGCTCGAGCTCGTCGCGCGCTTGCCTCAAGTCTCGGGACTGTGCCTCGATCCTCGCCGCCATGGCGTTGAAACTCGTGCCCAGGCGACCAAGCTCGTCCCCGTCACCGCCCGCGACCCGGGCACCGAGGTGGCCCTCGGCGATCACCTTCGTCGCCTCCGACAGCGAGCGGATCGGTCGCAGGATGAGAGCCCCAAGGCCGGATCCGGCGAGGAGGGCGATGAGGCCGATCACCGCGGCGAGGAGCACGTGCTCCCGCATCTGACGGTTGATCTCGGCTTGGATGGATTCCTCCGGCAACATGTAGAAGGCCGTCCAGGGAACGGTCTCGAACCGGCGGGCGACGCCGTAGTTCCACTTCTGATTGACGGGATCGAAGCCGCGAAAGACTCGGGTGTCGGGAGACGGCGAGCGGGAACGCGCGAACTGTTCGGGGAAGGCCCGGACATCCGTAAGGAGTTCCCGGGTCTTCGGTCCGAAGCGAGATTCCTCGACGAAAATCTTGGCGATCGCAGGCTCCACGGTGCCGCCCGGATGAAAAACGGAGTCGTCGCTGTACGTATGGGCGATTCGGATCCCGTGTTCGTCGAACATGACCGCGTAACTACCCGGCCCCGCCAGCTCGTTCGAGTTCTTCATCACATCCCACATCGCCGTGGCGCGAACCCAGATCGCCATGAGGCCTTTGACGTCCGTTCCTTCCCGAATCGGTTCCAGGTAGGCGATGGTCGGATCGCCGGCCGCACTCGCCTCGAGGTAGATTTCAGAGATGACGGCGCTACCCCTGAGGGCGTCTCGGACGAAGTAGTGGAAGGACAGGTCGCTGCCGACGAGCTCCTTCTCGGTTGCCGCGACGACCTTCCCCGAAAGGTCAAGGATCGCCAAGCCGCGAACTCTGCTGTCGATGGCCGACCTCGCCGCGAGAGTGGCCTCAACCTCGGACACCAGTCGCTCCCGGTCGCGAGGTTCGGCTCGGCTGAGCGCCAAGACGGCGGGAAAGCGAGCGAAACTCTTCGCCGTCCGTTGGATTCCTTGGTGGAACGTATCCAGCTCGTGGACCAACTGGTCGGCCCGAGCGGCCAGGAGGTTTTCAGCGTTCGCCAGCATTCGCCGGCGAGTCTCTTGAATTTCGAGAAACGCCGAGACAGCGAGAGGAAGAAGCGACGTTATCGCCAGCAGCGCCGCGATTTTCGCCCGCAGCGGCCAGTTCGTGACTCTGAGAAAGTTCTTCACTTGTCTCTCTTACACGAGCAAATCGGATGAACCAGGAGGCAACTGCCGAAGTGGGGATTTTCCGAATTGTGAACTCTCGACATTCCGTGTATAGCACGGGAATCATGATGACCGCCATCCCGACGTTCGAGATCAGGGCTCCCGTCAACCTTGGACTGAGCTGCGGACCTGTCGAGCTTGAACCGCCGCCGGGCACACTACCGCCCGAGGTGGAGCCTGACGGGGGACGGCTATACCGAAAAGGAACGGGCCTGAGGTGAGCCTGCTATGCGGAGTTCGGCGCCGAACCTTCCGTCGCGCCCCCGATTCGTCCTCTAGACGTTGAACCGGATGTTGGTCACGTCGCCGTCCTTCATCTCGTACTCCTTGCCTTCCAAGCGGAGCAGGCCGGCTTCTTTGCAAGCGACGAGGGTCTTCAAGCGGAGCAGGTCTTCCCAGCCGACGACCTCGGCTCGGATGAATCCGCGCTCCAGGTCGGAGTGGATGGTGCCCGCGGCCTCGCGTGCCCGGGTGCCGCGGCGGATCGTCCAGGCCCGCACCTCGTCTTCGCCGACGGTGAAGAAGGCGATCAGGCCGAGCAGGTCGAAGCTTGCGCGGGTCACCCGCGCGAGGCTCGGTTCGGAAAGATCGAGCGAGGCGAGAAAGTCCACCTGCTCCGCCGTCGGCAGGCGGGAAATCTCGTCCTCGATCGGCGCGGAGACGACCACGGCTCGCACCGCGGGGCGCAGGCGAATGCCGAGAGCGGCGGGGTCGGCGGTCGCGACGCGCGCCTCGTCGACGTTGATCACCAGGAGCATCGGCTTGGCCGACAGGAGCTGAAAGCCGCGCAAGCGCCGGTCGTCGTCCGCGTCGAGCTCGATCTCGCGCAGCGGGATCTCTTTTTCGAGCGCGGGCATGACGATGTCGGCCAGCAGGGTTTTTTCCCGCTGCTCTTCCGGGTTCAGGCCGCGCTTGCTCGCCTTGTCGAGCCGATCGAGCCGCTTTTCGACCAGCGTGTGGTCGGCCAGGATCAGCTCCAGATCGACGATTTCGACGTCGCGGGCCGGGTCGACGCTCCCCTCGGCGTGGAGGATCTCGGCGTCCGCGAACGCGCGGACCACGTGGACCAGCGCATCCACGTTCTTGAGTTTCGCCAAGTCCAGGCTTTCCGCCGACTCGCCTTTCCGCATGCCCGGAATGTCCATGTACTGCACCGTCGCCGGCACGTAGCGCTTCGGCTTCCATAGGTCCCGCAGCTGTTCGAGCCGCCGGTCTGCCACTTGGGCGACGCCGATGTTGGTCTCGGCCGAGGAGCTGAATTTGTCGGTCGACTGGTGCGACGCGGTGAGCGTGTTGAAAAGAGTCGTCTTACCGGCTTTGGGGAAGCCGAGGATTCCGAGTTGCATGGGTGATCTCCGGGGAGCGCGTCCAAGAGAGACGAGCAGAGCCTCAAGGAGGCCGAGGTTAGCGGGCGAAGGGGAAGCGAGTCAAAACGTGAGGCAGATTTTCCCGAAGTGGTCCCCGGTTGCCATCGTTTCGAGCGCGGCGCGCACTTCCGTCCAGGGGTAGGTGTCGTGGATCACCGGGTGCAGGCCGTGCAGCTCGATCGCGCGGTTCATCCGCTCGAAGGTTTCGCGGGAGCCGACCAGAACGCCCTGGAGGCGGATCGCCTGCATGAAGATCGAGGTGAGAGGGATCGCGGCGGCGTTACCGTCGAGAATGCCGATCAGAGCGACGGTGCCGCCGATCCGCACCGCCTTGAGCGACTGTTCGAGCGTGCCCGCGCCGCCGATCTCGACCACCAGATCGACTCCCTGGCCGTCCGCGGCGTCGCGCACCTTCGCCCCCCAGTCGGGATTCCGCCGCGAATCGACGACCTCCTCGGCCCCGAGCGCGAGCAGCCGTTCGGCCCGTTCCGCCCTGCGGGTGGTGGCGAGCACTCGTGCACCGCGCAGCTTCGCAAGCTGGAGCGCGAAGATCGCGACCCCGCCGGTTCCTTGGATCAGGACAGTATCGCCCGCACCGATTCGTCCCGAATCGAGCGCCGACCAGGCGGTGAGCGCGGCGCAGGGGAGGGTCGCGGCCTCGACATCCGAGAGGTGCGCGGGGACGCGGACTACTCCTTCCTCGGAAAACACCATCCGCTCCTGGAGGACCCCGTCGAGCGGCCCGCCCAGGGTCGACCGAACCAACTCGCGCGCGGGCTCCCCGGCGATCCAGCGCGGGTTGAGCGTGGTCGCCACCCGGTCTCCGATCGCCACCCGAGTCACCCCAGGACCCACCGCCTCGACCATCCCCGCGCCGTCCGAGCAGGGAATCAACGGCAGCCGCTGCTTCGGGTTGTACGACCCCAGGATCATCATCAAATCCCGGTAGTTGAGCGACGCCGCGCGCATCGCGACCATCACCTGCCCGGGTCCGGCCACCGGCTCCGGTCGCTCTACGAGCGCGAGGTTGTCGAGGCCGAAGGCGCCGCGGATCTCGATTGTCCTCATCAGCCCGCCAGCGCCTGCCGCATCCGCTCGGCCAGGTCGCGCCCGGCGGAGTCTCCGAGCTTGCCGGCATTCCAGTCGAGGCCGAGGCCTTGGGAGCCGAACTTCGGGATGATGTGGAAATGGACGTGCATCACCTCCTGATGGGCCTCTCGGCCGTTGTTCTGGAGGAGGTTGTAGGCGGTGGCGCCGGTCGCCCGCATCACGGCGCGGCAGATCCGCGGGAGGGCGCGGCCGAGGGCGGCGGCCGATTCGTCGGAGAGCTGGTCGAGCTGCGCCTTGCGCTCCTTTGGGATGACCAGCGTGTGCCCTTCGGAGAGTGGGCCGATATCGAGGAACGCGAAGACCTGGTCGTCCTCGTAGATCTTGTAGCTGGGGATATCGCCGGAGAGGATCTTGTCGAAGATGGTCGGTTGATGGTCGCTCATGGCCGAGGATTCTAGCTGCTCGCCCGGAGACAGGGGATGATGGCGCCTCCATGCCCCGATCTCTCTCGCCGTTGCCGATCGATTCCGTTCTGCCCGAGTTGATCGCGGCGCTAGGCGGTCATTCCAATGCGGTCCTGCGGGCGCCGACCGGAGCCGGCAAGACGACCCGCGTGCCCCCGGGCCTGCTCGCGGCGGGGATCACCGCATTGAGCGCCGGCCGGACGATCGTCATGACCGAGCCGCGGCGGGTGGCGGCCCGGGCGGCGGCGCGGCGGATCGCCGAGGAGCAGGGGTGGACGCTCGGACTCGAGGTGGGCTACCAGGTCCGGTTCGAGAGGAAGGCGACGCGCGAGACACGGATTCTCGTGGTCACCGAGGGGATCCTGGTTCAGCGCCTCCAGGCCGATCCCTTTCTCGACGGCGTGGGCCTGGTGATCTTCGATGAGGTCCACGAGCGGACGCTGGCGGCCGATCTCGCGCTTGCGATGGCCCGCCGGGTACAGCGGGAGGTGCGCCCGGATCTCGCCCTGGTCGCCATGTCGGCGACGTTCGATCCCGGTCCGCTCGCGGAGTTTCTGGGCGGCGCGCCGACGATCGACAGCCCCGGGCGCCTCCATCCGATCGAGATCCGGTATTTGGAAGGCACCGATTTACGGATCGAGCCGCGCGAGATCCCGCGCCGGGTGGCAGTCGCCGTGGGGCTGGCGCTCGCCGAAACGAGAGGCGGGGTGCTCGCGTTTCTCCCCGGCGTGGGCGAGATCCAGCGCACAGCAGAGATCCTCGCGCCGCGTGCCGCGGAGGCGGGCTGCGCGCTCCTGCCGCTCTACGGCGATCTGCCGGCCGAGGCCCAAGATACCGCGATCGCTCCCGGGACTCGGCGGAAAATCGTGCTCGCGACCAACGTCGCGGAAACCTCGGTGACCGTCTCGGGCGTCACCGCCGTGGTCGATTCCGGCCTCGCCCGCATTCTTCGCTACGACTTGGGCACCGGTCTCGATCGGCTGGAGCTGGCGCGCACGAGCCGCGAGTCCGCCGCCCAGCGCGCCGGCCGGGCCGGGCGCGAAGGCCCGGGAATCGCCTATCGCCTCTGGCCGGAACGCGAGCAGGCGACGCTTCCCGAGCGGGAGCGTCCCGAGATCTCTCGGGTCGATCTTGCCGGTACCGCGCTCCAGTTGCTCGCCTGGGGCGAAACGGATCTCTCCGCCTTCGGCTGGTTCGAAGCGCCGGAACCCGCAGCTCTGGCGAGGGGTTTGGATCTGCTCGATCGGCTCGGTGCAATCGATGGCGGGAGGCTCTCCGCGCGGGGTCGGGCGATGGCGGAGCTGCCGATCCATCCCCGCCTCGCCCGACTGCTGATCGAAGGGCAAGCGCGCGGCGTCGGCCGGGAGGCGGCGCTCGTCGCGGCTCTTCTCGGCGAGCGCGATCCGTTTCGCCGCGCGGTATCTCCCGGCTCTCGGGGGCGCCGCCAGGCGGTCCACGTCTCGCGTTCCGACCTGCTCGATCGCCTCGATGCCCTGGAGGCGTTCGCGAGGAGCGGCGGGCGGGAGACCTCTTCAGCCGCCGGGGAGCTGGCCTCGGGTGCCGCGCGATTCGTGATTCAGGCGGGCGATCAGCTCGCCCGGTCGCTACCGAAGTCCAATGCCACGGCGGGCGATCGCGACGGCGCGCTCCTGGCGGCGATCGCTTGCGCCTACCCGGATCGGATCGCCAAGCGCCGCGAGGCGGGGAGCCCGCGCGCGGTGATGGTCGGCGGGCGCGGCGTCCGCCTCGGCGAGGAAAGCTCGGTCTCGAACGCCGAGCTGTTCGCTTGCATCGATCTCGACGGCGCCGTCTCGGGTGAGGCGCGGGTCCGCATCGCCTCGGCGGTCGAGCTCGGCGATCTCCCGCGAGAACGTTTAAGCGATGAGGTCGAGGTCGCGTTCGATGCCGAGAAAGAACGGGTGATCGCTCATCGCCGCACCCGCTTCGACAACCTGATCCTTGCCGAGCGCGAAGTCCCGCCCCCGGCCGAGGAGGCGGCCCGGGTGCTGGCCCAAGCGGCCGGCCGCGATCTGGCCCTCGCCCTGGCGCTCGACGAACCGGAGATCGCGGGTTTCCTCGCCCGCTGGCGCTGGCTGCGCGGGGTCGCCCCCGAGTTGGAACTTCCGCCGGTTGGCGAGGATGAGATCCGCGCCCTGCTGCCCGAGATCGCCCGGGGCCGGCGTACGTTCGCCGACCTGCGAAAGGCGCCGCTGCGCGATCTGCTCTCCGGCGCCCTCAGCTACGCGCAGATTCAGGCGCTCGCCCGCGAGGCGCCCGAGCGGATCGAGGTGCCGAGCGGCAGCCTGATCCGGCTCGACTATCCGGTCGAGGGCGACGGGCCTCCCGTTCTCGCGGTGCGTATCCAGGAGCTGTTCGGGCTCGATCAAACGCCCCGCGTGGCGGCCGGCAGAGTGCCCGTCGTCCTCCACTTGCTCGCGCCGAACTATCGGCCGCAGCAGGTCACCCGCGATCTCGCGAGCTTCTGGGCCAACACCTACCCGCTGGTCAAAAAAGAGCTTCAAGGCCGCTACCCCAAGAACGCTTGGCCGGACGATCCGCGCAAAGCGGCGCCCGAGCGGCGCCCACGACGAAAAACCGGCTAACCTCTCCTCCCGAACTTCGAAGGAGGATTCTCGATGCGCAGTGGTTTGTCTCTGGCGCTCGCCCTGGCGGCGGGCATGGTGTACCCCACGATCGCGATGGCGCAGACCGCCCCTCCACCTCCGCACGTGACCGTCCTCAAGGCGGCGCGGATGTTCGACGGTACGTCCGATCGCATGGTGAAGGACGGCATGGTGATCATCGAAGGATCGACGATCAAGGCGGTCGGCGCGGGCCTTGCGATGCCGGCGGGAGCCGAGGTGATCGACCTGGGCGATGCGACCCTGCTGCCCGGTTTGATCGACAGCCACACCCACCTCTCCTTCGAGTCGGGTGACAACTGGGCGGAGGACACGATCTCAAATCTTCGCCGAACCGTGCCCGAGCAGGCGATCCGCGCGACGGCCAACGTGCGCAAGACGCTGCTCGCTGGTTTCACCACCGTGCGCGACGTGGGCTCAGGCGAGTATGTGGACGTCGGTCTGCGCAACTCGATCGCGGCCGGCGTGATCCCGGGGCCGCGGATGCTGGTTGCCGTCCACGCGCTGGGCGCCCGCGGCGGCCACTGCGACGACGGAGGCTTTCCCTACCTGCGGTTCGGCCACGAGAGCGGCATCGAAGACGGCATCGCGGCCGGAGCGGATCAGTTTCGCGACGCGGTTCGCTTTCAGGTCAAATACGGCGCCGACGTGATCAAAGTCTGCGGCACCGGCGGCGTACTCTCCCTTACCGACGAGGTGGACACGTCCCAGGTAACCCAGGACGAGATGAACGCCATCGTCGACGAGGCGCACCGCCTGCACAAGAAGGTCGCCGTTCATGCCCATGGCGCCGACGGGGCCAAAGTCGCGATCCGCGCGGGCGCCGATTCGATCGAGCACGGTTCGTTCCTCGACGACGAGGGCCTGCGGATGATGGTGAGCCGCGGAACCTACCTCGTGCCCACGCTACTCGCGGGCGAGTACGTCGTGGGGAAAGCCGCCGAACGCCACTATCCGCCCGAGATCGAGGCGAAGGCGAAAGCGGCGGTCGCCGTCCGCGGGAAAATGTTCAAGAACGCCCTCGGCCTGGGGGTCAAGATCGCTTTCGGCACCGATTCCGCGGTTTCGCCGCATGGGGTGAATGCCCAGGAATTCAAGCTGATGGTCGATCTCGGGATGGCGCCGGCCGCGGCTCTCCGCGCGGCGACCCAAAGCGCCGCCGACCTGCTGGGACTCGGCAAGACGATCGGCACCCTCGAAGCGGGGAAGCTTGCGGACGTGATCGCCGTCTCCGGCGACCCGCTCGCCAACATCCGGACGATGGAGAAGGTTCGATTTGTGATGAAAGGCGGCCAGGTGGCGAAGAACGAGCAGCCTTGACGGCGGATGCGAAGAAAGGCCGATTCGATTAGAATGCCGCTGCGCGGCAATTTTCGCCGCACCTCGACGAAGCACTCCGGGCCTCGCCCGGCGGGAGGCGGCTCGAATGGCCCAAGAGACTGGAAAAGATGCCAAAGCGATCCTGATCACGGGAGCGGCCTCCGGCATCGGCCGCGAGACCGCCCGCCTGTTCGTCTCACGCGGCTGGCGAACGGGGTTGGTGGACGTGAACGACGAAGGGCTCGCGGCCCTGGCCGCGGAGTTGGGAGCCGAGCGCTGTTTCACCCGCAAGCTCGACGTCCGCGACGGCGCCGACTACCCGAAGGCGGTGGCCGAGTTCGGCGCCTGGAGCGGCGGCCGGATGGACGCGCTGTTCAACTGCGCGGGCATCATGCGCATGGGGCCGTTCGCCGCGACCTCGCTCGAAGATCATCGCCGCACGGTCGAGATCAACGTCATCGGCGTGGTCAACGGGATCTATTCGTCGCTTCCCCTGCTCAAGAAGACACCCGGCGCCCACGTCGTCTCGATGGGCTCGGCCTCCGGGATCTACGGCGTCCCCGACCTTGCGACCTACTCGGCATCCAAGTTTTTCATCCGCGGCTTCACTGAGGCGCTCAACATCGAGCTCGCCAAGGACGACATTACGGTGACCGACTTGATGCCGCTCTACGTCGACACGCCGATGGTCCGCACCCAGACCTACCGCGCCGGCTCGCTCGAAACCTTCGGCGCCAAGCTCACCCCGCAGCAGATCGCGGGCGTGGTCTGGAACGCCGTCCACGGAAAGAAAGTCCACTGGGTGCCCGGCGCGCTGCTCAAGGCGCTCAACTACATCGGCGGCGCGCTCCCGTTCGTCTCCAAGCCGACCATGAAACTGGTCGACAGCCGGCGCAAGGCGAGCTGACGCCTCGGACCTCTCATGCGCGCCGCGGTGATCGAAGCGTATGGCGGCACCGATCGGTTCGCGCTCCGGGACGTGCCCGAACCGCGGGCGCCCGGAACCGGCGAGCTGCTGGTGCGGGTGCGCGCCGCAGGGGTAAACCCGATGGACGGCAAGCTCCGGAGCGGCAAGTTCCGGATCGCCGTACATGAGCGTTTCCCGCTGGTTCTCGGATCGGATTTCGCGGGCGAGGTCGAAGCGGTCGGGCCGGAGGTCGCGGATTTCGAGCCCGGCGACCGCGTGTTCGGTAGCGCGCTGCGGATCGGCCGCGGCAGCTACGCCGAGCGGACCCTCGCGAAAGCCGACCAGGTGGCGCCGATCCCCGCCCGCCTTTCCTTCGCCGAGGCCGCCGCCCTTCCCGGCTCGGGCTGTACAGCTCTTCAATCGCTCCGCGACGTCGGCGAAGTCCAGTCGGGCGAGCGGGTTTTGATCCACGGCGCGGCTGGCGGAGTTGGGCATTTCGCGATCCAAATCGCGCGCCTGTTGGGCGCTCGGGTGACCGCCACCGCGAGCGCCGCGAACCTCGAATTCCTGCGGGATCTCGGAGCCGAGCGGGCGATCGATTACCGCGCGGTGGACTTCGCCTTGGAAGACGAGCAATACGCGATGGTGTTCGACGTCGTCGGCAACCGGTCTTTTCCTCAGTGCCGCGCGGTGCTCTCCGAGGACGGCGGCGCATACGTGACGACGCGGCCGGGTCCCGGAGTTTTCTTCTGGTGGGCGGTCACGGGGCTGCGCAGCCGGGTCGGGCCGAAGCAGCGCGCCCGGTGGATCATCGTCCGCACCCGCAACGCCGATCTCTTCGACCTGGCGAGCTGGGCGGACCGAGGGGTTTTGCACCCCTCGATCGAAGAGATCATCCCGCTCGCCGAAGTCTGGCGTGCCCACGAGCGGATCGACGACGGGCACGTCCGCGGCAAGCTCGTGCTCGAAGTCGGCTAAAAACCAGAAGTAGCGGTTCTCAGGCGGAAACGGTCGCCCCCAGCGCCGGATAGTCGGTGTACCCCTCGGCACCGCCGCCGTAAAACGTCGCTGGATTCGGTGCGTTGAGCGGCGCCGCTTCGGCGAAGCGTTCCGGCAAGTCGGGGTTAGCGAGAAACGAGGAACCGAACGAGACCAAATCGGCCCGGCCGGAGGCGACGACCTCCTCGGCCGCGTCGAAGGTGTAGCCGCCGTTCACCATCAACGGCCCGTGGAACCGCTCGCGCAGGTGCGCCGTGATGCGCGCTTCCTCGCTCTCGGGGTTGAAGCTGCCGGGAACCACCAGATGCAGATAGGCGAGGCCGAAGCCGTCGAGCGCGCTCGCCGCCGCGCCGAACGTGGCGAACGGATCGGAGTCGCTAATGTCGTTGAAAGCGCTGAGCGGCGACAGGCGGACCCCCACCCGTTCGGCCCCTCCCCAAACCTCCGCGACCGCGGTCACGATCTCGACGAGGAAGCGGACGCGGTTCTCCGCCGATCCCCCGTACTCATCGGTCCGCACGTTGGTGCCGTCGCGCAGAAATTGGTCGATCAGGTAGCCGTTCGCGGCGTGGATCTCGACCCCGTCGAATCCGGCGTGGAGGGCACTCCGCGCGCCGGTCGCGAACTCGGCGACGACCTCCGCAATCTCCGCCGATTCAAGCGCCCGGGGCTCCACATGCGGCTGCGTGCCGGTCATGGTGCGAGAGTGCCCGGCCGGGGTGATCGCGGACGGTGCGACCGGCAGCCCGCCGTTCGGCTGGAACGAGGGGTGCGAGACTCGCCCCACGTGCCAGAGCTGGGCGAAAATCTTGCCTCCCCGCTCGTGGACCGCCTCGGTGATTTTTCGCCAGCCGGCGGTCTGGGCTTCCGAATAGATCCCCGGAGTGCCCAGGTAGCCGACGCCCCGCGGCGAAACTTGCGTCCCCTCGGTGACGATCAGGCCTGCGCCCGCGCGCTGGCTGTAGTACTCGATGGCGAGGTCGGCCGCGACGTTACCGGCCGCCGCGCGGCTGCGGGTCATGGGAGCCATGACCATCCGGTTGGCGAGCTTCGTGGGGCCGAGCTGGAAAGGCGAGAGCAGCAGCGAAGTCTGGGTCATAAAGGCTCCATCCCGATAGGGCAGATGTGGACTGTTCGGCTCCGGAAAGTACAGGTCTGTAATATGGGGTAAAAAAAGAGAACGCCCCGATTTACCCTTCAGCGCGAACCAGCGTCGCGATCCGCGCGAGCGCCTGACGGTCGATCTCGGCGAAGCGGCCGAAGATCAGCTCTTCCGTCTCCGCCAGCACCTTCGCCCCCGCGGCATGTCGTTCCCGGCCGGTGGCGGTGAGAGCGGCGCGCACGGAGCGCCGGTCCTTCGGATCGCCCAAACGCTCGACCAGCTTCTCCTCTTCGAGTCGGTCGATCAGCTGGGTCATGTTCGAGCGCACGCAGCTGCACTTCTCCGCCAAGGTTCCCAGTGGAACCGGATCGCCCGCCTCGACCAGCCGCGAAAGCACGTTCAGCTTCGCCAGCGAAAGTCCGACCGCATCGAGAGCCGTCTCGATCCGGTTCTCCACTTCCCGGGCCGTCGAAAGCAGCAGGTGCGCAGCAGGGGGAGAATTGTTCATGGCTGTAGTATACAGAATAAGAGGGGTTTGTACATGGTGGCCCCGGGGGCGCAGTACAACTAGGCACGGAGACACTTCGATTCCTAGCGGGTGGGACAAGCGACCAGCCTATGTGCCATCTCAAGGTGGTCTAAACCTACGCAAGGCGCTTTAGCGGCCCCATTAGCTGCAATGAGCAGCCGACCAAAGCGAAAGGTCCTCACCTTGCCGGGGACACTTACTCATGGCCTGCCTCAGGGTCAGAAGGCGGCGGGGTATACCTATATGACGATAGTTTAGGGCTAACAATGTCACAGCTGAAATCAGCCGCGATCTGCTTTCCCCCTTGAGCATAGCAAAGTTCTCTAAAGCTTCTTTCGGCCCAATCGCTTAATTCTTTTCGGTAGCGAGCCGTGCTTCGGCGAGACTCCTCTGTTCTTTGCTTGAAAAGCATAAATTCGACCCGCAAATCCTCTCGTTTATCACGCTCCTTATCAAGGTCACTGCTGAGGTTTTGCAGGTACATTCCCAAGGCTCCGTACGACAGAGTTGCTAGTGCCACGAACATCGCTGCAAACTCAAGGTAGATCCTATAATCTCTTTTCGGAGTACCTGCACCTTCCGCCTTAGGAGGCTGAGCTGGCACCGGACTTTGGCTTTCTATTTCGGTCAATGCTCGGCCCCTATAGAAGGTTACCTCTGCGGGTTTCGCGAAAGTTCCCGCAAATTTCGGATGACGCTACTCTCGATTACGATCATGGAAGGGATATCCTGGCGACTTCCTTCCTGCACTTCTTTTCTCTCAATAAAGTACCAATTGTCAGGCGAAGTCACAACGCTAAGGAAATTCGCGGTCGTGGGTAACTGAATTGAGCCAATAACATTGCCGCGCCCGGACGGATCGATTTTGTGAAGCTTCCAAGCGGTCCCCTGGTTTGACTCTGGAGAGCGAGTCAAGAGATAAAGAAATCCATCCTGCGAGAATAAGCCAGCAGGAGTGTCGTACCCCTCAAGCTCTCGGAAAAGTTGAGCCACCGTGCCCGCGCCATCCATCGACGTCTGAACAGGCAACGTCTTGTTCAAGCTCACCCGAAGAGCATCCAAGGGAAAAGGCTCTTTCGATCCCGCATCAACCCTAAAGAGCGACGGCTTGTAATTGTACCTCATGGCAACATAAAAAAATGAGTCGCCAACAGAGGTTATAAATGGAAACCCAATGACATAATAGTCTGCATCTTCGAACTCAGAGAAGAAAGTTACATTGCTGGGCTTTTCCAGAGGCGACCGAAAAAAGCCGATCGTGAAGTCGGAACTTCCATTGCGGAAGACTGGCCCATAGCCAAATACTGACTTTCCATTTGACGTCCACTGATACAGGGACGCTATGCCTCCGGTGGCCTCACTAGCGCTCAATGCGACCTCACCTTTGGGTAACAGCATTGAGTCGAGACGCTCCGTCCGGGCGCCGGGCAGTTTGAGAAAGAATTCGCCGCCAACCTTATTAACAGCGAGTGGCTGAAGGCGTTCTAGATTCCCGAATTTCTCTCCTGAAACCCTCTTGGTCATACCATCGGGAGCAATGAGGATTAGCTCTTTTTTAATTGGATCAACAAGCAGGATTGACTTAAATTTATCGGCCCATTCCGCTGAGCTTATCCACACCGGCGATTCTTTGAGGCGGATCCTCTTCCATGGAGCACCAGTTCCCGAAGCGAAGATAGCTTGAGATCCTGTCGTGCAGGCGAAGATCATGGCGCAGGCCAGAAGGGCGACCACTCTCTGAATGCTACGCGGGGCCGAAGTACCGTTATCCATCGTCATATGCCCCTTGTCAGATCGAGCCAGTACAAATGCCGCGGCCTCTAAGGCAGTCGTTGGTTGAAAAGTCGTGCTTTCCGAAGTCACTACCTCCACTTATGCATGACGAGGCGCTAATGGCTCGGCCAAGCTCGTTGGGACATCGGCCTGGAGACGCCGGTGCAACGGTTAGAAAAGCACATGCTATGACTGCCGCTCCCAGCTTGACCACAGAAGCACCTCCCGTGCCATAGGCACGAACTGCTAAGTTAGACGTTTGCACTATCGTACCAGTTGCTTCAGCCGCGGTCAACCGAAGCGATGCAGAGATGCGCATGGAAGCACCTTTTGCACCTGAGCATAAATAAGAGTGCGCTAGAACCCGGGTACCGGGACAAAGCCTGGGAAGGGTTCTGGTAGAGACGCGACAATCAAGGCGAATTTGTGCCACTAGTTGGGTCTTGAGGCGAAGGATATGGTCAAGAGGTAGGGGGCGGCATGTGGATTTTGAGCGAGATCAAGGGCGGCTCATTATGAGATGCACCGTACTTCGCTCAGCCGACCCGTGGACCCGCCGCCTTCACCTCGGGGGAGACGCCGCTCGCGTACTTCTCGAAGTTGGTGACGAACATCTGCGCCAGCTCGGTCGCCTTGGCGTCGTAGCGGGCGACATCGGCCCAGGTCTCGCGCGGGCGGAGCACCTCGTCCGGCACGCCTTCGACCTGCTGGGGCACGCTCAGGCCGAAGACCGGATCGATGCGGAACGCCCCCGCGTCGAGCTCGCCGCTGAGCGCGGCCTGGAGCAGGCGACGGGTGAGCGAGAGCTTCATCCGCTTTCCGGAGCCGTAGGGGCCGCCGGTCCAGCCGGTGTTGACCAGCCAGACCTTGGCGCCTGCAGCAAGCCGGTCGCCGAGCATTTTGGCGTAGACCCCCGGGTGGAGCGGCAGGAACGGCGCCCCGAAGCAGGCCGAGAAGGTCGCTTTGGGCTCGGTGACCCCCCGTTCGGTCCCCGCGACCTTCGCGGTATAGCCGGAGAGGAAGTGGTACATCGCCTGGTCGTTCGTCAAGCGCGCGATCGGCGGCAGCACCCCGAACGCATCGCAGGTGAGGAACACGACGTTTCTCGGATGCCCCGCGGTGCCTTGCGGGTCGACGTTCGACAGGTGGGTGATCGGATAGCTGCCGCGGGTGTTTTCGGTCTTGCCGTCGTCGTCGAGATCGAGCGTTCGCAGCTCGCGGTCGTAGGTGACGTTTTCGAGGATCGTGCCGAACCGGCGGGTGGTCGAGTAGATCTCGGGCTCGCTCTCAGGCGAGAGGCGGATCATCTTGGCGTAGCAGCCCCCCTCGATGTTGAACACGCCGTCGGGTCCCCAGCCGTGCTCGTCGTCGCCGATCAGCGTCCGTTCCGGGTCGGCCGAGAGGGTCGTCTTGCCGGTGCCCGAGAGGCCGAAGAAGAGCGCCACGTCTTCCTTGGTGGCGCCGTAGTTGGCGCTGCAGTGCATCGACAGGACGTCGTTTTTCGGCAGCACGTAGTTCATCACGGAGAAGATGCTCTTCTTGATCTCGCCGGCGTAGGAGGTGCCGCCAATCAGAACGGTCTTCCGGTCGAGGTCGAGCAGGACGAAGGCGCCGGACCGGGTGCCGTCTCGCGCGGGCTCCGCTTCGAGGCCGCATACGTCGAGCACCAGGAAATCGGGCTCGAACGCTTCGAGCGCCGCGCCGTCCTCTTCGCGCACGAACATGTTGCGCGCGAACAGGCTATGCCAAGCCTTCTCGGTGATCACCCGGACCTTGATCCGGTAGCGCGGATCGCAGCCGGCATAGCCGTCGAAGACGAACAGGTCCTTGCCCGCCACGTGCTCGCGCGCCCGCTCGTAGAGCGACTCGAACTTTTCCGGGTCAAACGGCTTGTTGACGTTGCCCCACCAGATGTCGGCTTCGCTCGCGGCGTTCCTGACCACGAACTTGTCCTCGGGCGAGCGGCCGGTGAACGAACCCGTGTCGCAAAGAAGCGGCCCGTCGGCGGCCAGAAACGCCTCGTCACGGCGCACCGCCTGCTCACAGAGAGCGGCGGGAGAGAGGTTCCAGTAAGCGGCTTTAGCTCGCTCCAGGCCGTGGCGGTCGAGACCGAAACGGCTGACGAAAGGTCCTTCGCTTAGCATGCGTTCCCCCGGTGCGAAATTGGGATGGACGTCAAAGCCCGATCGGCGCTGGATCTTAGAGCATCCCGGCGGAATTGGTAGAGTCCCGCGAAATGGTCAATGCCAGAAATCCTCCCGCCGTCGTCCTGGTGCGCCCGCGGGAGGAGGGCAACGTCGGCGCTTCGGCCCGCGCGATGGCCAACACCGGCCACCATCAGATGCTTCTGGTCGAGCCGGCGGCGCCGTTCGGCGACACAGCCCGCCGGTTCGCCGTGGGCGCCCACCACGTGCTGGACTTTGCCGCCCGTCACGCCACCCTCGCGGAGGCTCTGGCCCCTTTCCGCCGGGTTGTGGCGACGACCTCGACCCGCGACCGCAAGCTGGAGGTGCCGCTGCTCACGCCGCGCGAGCTGCCGGCGCTCCTCGTCGAAGATCCGCCCGATCTGCCGACCGCGCTCGTGTTCGGCCCCGAGGTGGGGGGATTGACGGCGGACGAGCTGGCCCTGGCTCACGTGATCGTGCACATCCCCTGCGCGCCCGAGCAGCCAACGCTCAATCTGAGCCAGGCGGTGTTGATCCTGGGGTACGAGCTGTTCCAGGCCCGCCGCTTGGCGGGGGAGTCGCCGAGCGCTCCGCCGGGCGCCGCCGCGCCGTTCGAGCCGGCGACGGCCGCCGAGGTGGAGGGGCTATTCGGGCACGTGGCCGAAGTGCTCGGCGCGGTCGGCTTCGCTCGCGACGACAGTTTCGACGGGGTCATCCGCGACTTGCGGCAGCTGGCGGGCCGCACCGATCTCTCGGTGCGCGAGGTGAAGATCCTGCGAGGCATCTGCCGCCGTACGGCGAACGCGCTCTCCGGGAAGCGGTGATTTTGGGGAGCGCCGGAGGCGTCTAGTCCGAATCGGCGGGATCGAAGGGCTCGGCATCGACCGGCCGCTTCGTATAGCCGCGCAGGAACATCCGTTCGGTGAGCGCGGCCATGCAGCGCCGGGCCACTTTCCGCACGCTGGACGGGTGGTACCCCATCTGCACCGCGACCTCGCCGGAATCGAGCCCCAGGCGATAGCGCAGGCGCAACAAGCGGCGGCAGCGCGGGGGAAGGCCCTCGATCAGGTTGTCGAGGTCCCAGCGGACCTCGGCCTTCTCTTGGGGCGCCGCTTCGGGCTCCGAAAGCAGCTCCAGAATGACCGCATCGACCGAGTTGTAGAGGTTCGTGTGCTTCTTGCGCCAATATACGACGCAGCGATTGCGCAAAGTGACCAGCAGCCAAGCCTCGGGATCCTGGATCTCGCTCCATTTCTGGAGCGTCGAGACCAGCGCTTCCTGCACCAAGTCCTCCGCGTCGTGCGCGGGCACGCGATAGCGCGCAAGGATCTGCTTCAGCCGCGGCCGGAGCCGTTGCAGGAGATCCTCGATGGACTCCCGGACCACGCCGAGGTCGGCGGCGGGAGGATCGGAAGCGGCTGGGTCGGATGCAGGTCGATCGCCAGCGGGTTGATTGGAGGCTGCCATTCGAACGCCCTGAGCTCAACTCCGCGAACGGTGGTTTCCGCCGCGAGCCATTGATGATACCGCTTCACAC
>JBDTZG010000109.1:0-11695 GCA_040005235.1 Acidobacteriota bacterium
ATGTGCAGAAGGCGTTCGAGGCCGGCGCCTGCGGCTATCTCACCAAGACCGCCACGGCCGAAGAGATGGAGCGCGCCATCTACGAGGTGCTCGCCGGCCGCTTTTACGTCAGCCCGGAGGTGGCCCGAGCCGCCGTCCTCTCCGCGGCCTACAGCCGGAAGAGCCAGCCGACTGCGGCCGGCGAGACGCTCACCGCCCGCGAGCACGACGTCCTGCGCCTGCTGGCCGAAGGGTTGAGCAACGACCAGATCGCCCAGCGGCTCAGCGTAGCGGTGACGACGGTGCGCACCCACCTCGGCAAGCTCTACGGGAAACTTCGCCTCACGAGGCGGGTGGAGCTGGCGCTCTACGCCGCGCAAATCGGCGGCACGACGCAGGACCCGGACCCGGGTTACGACCGCGACGAGATCGCGAGCTGACGCGCCCTCAGCGGGCCTCCAGCGCCCGGACGGGATCCACGCGCGCCGCGCGCATTGACGGCAGCCAACAGGCCACCGCCGCGACCACCGAAAGCAGCGTGCCGATCGAGAGGTAGACCAGCGGGTCGCTCGCGCCGACGTCGAACAGCAACGTGGTCATCAGGCGCGTCACCGCGAGCGAGGCCGCGAGGCCGATCGCGAGACCGACGCCGGCCAGCGTCATGCCGTGGCGCAGCACCATCTTCTGGACCGCCCCCGCCGACGCGCCGAGCGCCATCCGGACTCCTATCTCGGCATTGCGCTGTGCGACCGAGTAAGCCATCACGCTATAGACGCCGAGGCTGGCGAGCAGGAGCGCCAGACCGGCGAAGGCGATCAGCAAATTCAAGGTCAGTTTCCGGCCGGCCATGGACTGGTCGACGATGTCCTGCATCGTTCCCGGGTTGGTGAGCGCGACCGAGGGATCGACCTCGGCGACCGCGGACCGGACGCTGCGGACGAGAGCGTTTGGGTCGCCATCGGTGCGGATGAGGATACCGGTGAACTGCTCCGGGCGCTGCAGGACAGGGTAAAACATCTCGGGCCCCGGCGCCGCGGTCAGGCTCGCGGTGTGCGAGTTGGCGACCACGCCGACGATCACCGCTTCGAGGCCCATCATGCCGGTGACCAGCGTATGGCCGAGCGGGCTCTCCTTGCCGAACAGCTGCTTTGCCAGGGCCTCGTTGACGATGATCACCTGCTGACCGGCCGGGCCGTCGTGCTCGTCGAAGTCCCGGCCGGCCACGATCGGGATGCCGAGCAGGCCGAAGCGTCCCGGGCTGATCAGGTTGCGGATCGCCAGCGGCCGCTCGGATGCCGGCGGCAGCGCCCCGCCGATCACCGCGTAGGGTGACTGGCCGTTGTTGCCCGACAGTGGCGGATTGTCGGAGAACGCGACCAGTTTCGCACCCGGGATCTCCTGGAGGCGGTGGTAGAGGCGCGAGTAGAAGTTGACCGTGGATTCGCCGCGCCACGGGTAGCGCTCGGCGGGAATGGTGATGAAGCCGACGAAGGTGTGGTCGGAGCGGAAGCCGGGATCGACGTCGCGGATCTTGAGGAAGCTTGAGACCAGGAGCCCGGTAGCCACCAGGAGCACGAACGACGCCGCGATCTCGGCGATCAGCAGCGCGGCGTGGAAGCGGTTCCGGCTGCGATCGGAGATCGAACCGTGGCTCGAATCGCGTACCGTCGCTGCGGGTGACCGGATCGGCGTGCCGAGCGCCGTCAGGAGCCCGAGCGTGAGCCCGGTCGCGAGCGCCACGCCCAGGGTGAAGGCGAGCACGGTCGGGTCGAGGCCGATCTCGTCGGCACGGGGGATCAGGTCGGCGCCGACGCGCGTCACGACGCGCAGGATCGCCCAGGCAAAGCCGAGACCGAGCGCCGCTCCGGCGAGCGCCAAGAGCATGCTCTCGGCGAGCAGCTGCGTGACGATGTGCGACCTTTGCGCTCCGAGCGACACGCGGATCCCGATCTCCTTCCTCCGCCTCGCGAAGCGCGCGAGCACGAGGTTCGCCACGTTGGCGCAAGCGATCAGCAGCACGGCGGCGACGGCGCCGAACAGCGTGGCGTAGGTGCCGCGCTGGTTGCCCACCAGATTGTCGAGCAGAAACCCGGCGGTCACCGCCGCCTTGGCGTCGGCGTTGACCGCGTGAGTCTGCGCGTAGCTCTTCTGGATGACCTCCATCTCGGCGCGCACCTGGGCGAGCTCGACGCCGGGCTGGAGGCGCCCGAAGACGTTGAAGAAGAAACCGCCGTCGGCGATCTGCTTGGGATTCAAGAACGGCGCCTCGAACGGCCGTGCGGTGAAGAGCTGGGTCTGGCGGAAGGGGAAGCCCGACATGCTGGCGGGCATGACGCCGACGATCGTGTGCGGCTTACCGTCGAGGGTGAGCGTCTTGCCGATCGCATCGCGCTGACCGCCGAAGTGCGAGCGCCAGAAGCCATTCGAGAGGATCACCACGGGCGGCCCGCCGGCTTTTTCCTCCTCGGCCACGAACGTCCGGCCCAGGATCGGCTCGACACCCAACAGCGAGAAGTAGTTTCCCGACACCATGAGCGCTTGGAACTGCTCGGGGTCGCCCAGGCCGGTGATCGTGTAGGCGTTGAAGATCGACACCGAGACGTCGCTGAACACCCGCTGCCGCTCGCACAGGACCTCGTATCGCGGCCAAGAGAATCCCGCCTGATCGAGCCCCTGCTCAGGGGCCGAGGAGGTGATCGCGACGAGCCGCTCGGGATGCTCGTACGGCAGCGGTTGCAGGAAGATGGCCTCGACCAGGCTGAAGATGGCGGCATTGGCGCCGATGCCGAGGGCGAGTGCCACGACCGCGACGGCGGTGAACCCGGGGGACTTCACGAGCGAGCGGACGGCATAGCGGAGCGTCTTCATCACCCCTCCTGTCGGCAGGCGGACATACCTATGATACGAGCTTCGCACCGATTGGTTTTGCCCATCCCACCCGACAGGCCACTCGGCCCGCAGTCGATTCCGCCGATTCTCGCTGAGGCATACTCGCCCACCGGCGAGAGAGGCTTGCGCATCGCGCGGGTGCTGTGCGGCCTGTCCTTGATCCCCTTCGGCCTGGCGCATGTCGTCTATCTGAAAGAGACCGTCGTGCTGGTACCCGGCTACCTGCCATCCCCCGTGGCCTGGGCGTACCTCACCGGCGGAGCCTTCCTCGCCGCGGCCGCAGCGATGCTCAGCGGTGTCTACGCACGGCTGGCGGCCGCTCTCCTGACGTTGCAGCTGAGCGCCTTCACGCTGCTCGTGTGGGTGCCCCGTGTCGTAGCAGGCAACCTGAGCGCCTTCCAATGGGGCGAATTCGTCGTCAGCGTGGCCCTGACCGCGGCCACCTGGGTGGTGGCGGATTCTTACCGCGTCCGGCTCGGACTCGCCGACTAAGAGGCCGACTCGATCTCGAGGTCGCCGGGCATCGAAGGCTGACGCTGCTCGAGCGCTGGCCCGCCCCGGCGGGATCGGCTCGCTCACGGATGAAAAAAGAACCTGGTCGCCGACCAGCGGGAGTGGCCAGGAGTCCATTGCGTCGAGGCCTCCTGACCGGGCTAGCGTCTTTGCCTGAATGCGGATCGCGGCCGTCGTCTGCCGAGATCTGGGCGCAAACGGCCGCCCCGGAAGCCCTCCTGACAGGAGGCACAGTCTAGGGCTGACTGCCTCTACTTGGGTGACGCCTGTTGCTGGTTCACAGGCCTAAATCGCACCCTTCGTAGCCTGGCTTGAGTGCATCAAGCAGGCGATCCCATATCAACTCACTCCGCAGCGGCCCATGCATCGAACGCCCAACTCGCTCTTGCCGACCCTGGGAAGCGATCTCGAAGCCCCTCCGGTCATTCCTCCAACGATAAATCGGTGGCTCGGTCCATTCGATTAACTCGAAACCGGTCTCCGGTTCTAGCCATACACGAAGATCCGTGACGGGCCGCGCATAGAGCTCTGGGTTGTGCCCTAATCTGAGCAAATCGCCACACGGGACGGAGTTGATTATTTCTCTGCGTGGTTTGTAGGGAGCGTCGCCACGCCGCTTCGCAAAATCCGCCATATCGGAGAGATCTGATGTGGCAAGAGTGTAATGTAGCTGCATGATGTCCGCCACCCTTTTGCCTGAGTACCGAGGCGGAAGGATCACTGCGATCTTGTCTGCAACGGCTGCATGGCGACCGCACCACTCCCACGTGACTAGCCACGCCTTCATTGCGTTCGGTCTAGTGCTTCTCATAGCGTTTCTCACCATTGCCTCTGCAGGGGGAAGACGGTCAACATCCACGCGGCCTTTTGAGGACTCGTTCCATGGGACCTCTCCCGAGGAATCAGGTGAGCTCCGGGTAGCGTCCGACAAACCGGGTCCAGGAGTCATCCAGGCCGAAGCGCTCGATGAGGCTCGTTACTACGCTCCGGTCGACGGCAGCCTCGCTTAGCAGACGCGAAACGCGCTCGTAATCTTTCGAGCGGTGAACGTCGAGAGCGATCGCGATCAGGTACTCAGGGGTAAGAACCCAAGTTGGAACTGGCTTCGCGCCACCTTCATAGGAAACGGCGACCGCCTGATCGAGAGCTTCCTTGGTGAGGCCCTTGGGGTCCTCGGCGGGGAGGAACTGCACCGGGATTCCTTCGATTACGAGGAACTCACCTTCGAACGAAAAGCCCTTCTGCGTAAGGTCCGCAAAGAGGGCTCGCAGGGGGTCGAGCGGGGGCGCGTCCGCGGGCACGACGATGAAGACATCGAGATCGATCGTGTCGAAGGGCTCGACCCAGAAGATGGCGCCGACGGCACCACCGATCGCGTATTTCTCGATGACGCCACGCGCGACCAGATCGTTCAAGACTTCGAGGGTAGCTTCCATACGATTCGGCCTGGAAGCCCCCGCGAGCGTAGGATTCCATCGGCTCGTTTCTGCATCGTGATCAGCATCTCGATCTTTTCGTGGAAAGGTCGGCGGGCCAGTTCCTTCCGTCGCCGTTCCTTCGCGCGGTAGATCTGTTCGAGCACTGAGGGGTCGATCGCCATTGGCTGAAATTTAGCACAGCGGCCTAAAGGACGACGCGGCCTTCCTGCGTTTGCGTCAGCGACGACGCCTGCGGAAAGCTCTGAAGTCTTCAAGGATCTCCTCTTCCGAAACTCCCTTTTCCCCTAGGACTTCAGCCACGTGCCTGCCAACCACCGTCAGTAGATCCCGCCTGAAACCGGGCGGCAACCGATCCGGGTCCTCGAGCGGCACGAAAAGACCCGAGATCTTGGCCTGCCGTGTGATGAGAACCGGCTCTCCCCCTTCGAAGAGGTGGGGCGACTCGGCAGCGGATTTCCGTAAGGTGGCAACTTTCATATCGACCTCCAATGTGAGCCTAAAGTTTCGGGCGGATCTCGTCAACTGATTGACCTTCGTTGGAAGCAGCGCGCTGCACGACGCCAGCGCTAGCGGACCTACTTCGGGACCATGCCCATAGTCTCTAGCCACCTCTCGGCGAGCTTCGGCCATTCGGTGATGGGCGCTTCGGTCGGCCGTAGAGCAAACGCGTGCCCGCCTTTCGCAAACACGTGCAACTCTGCGGGAACGCCCGCCTTCTGGAGCGCCGAATAGTAGACGAGCGAGTTTTCGATCGGATCGATCGGATCGTCCTGCGCCTGAACCAAGAACGTGGGCGGCGTTTTGGGGGTGACTTGAATGTCTGGATTGAGAACGAAGCCTTTCTCGGGCACCGCGAGATGTCCCGGATAGAGAGCCATCGCGAAATCCGGGCGGCAGCTCTCTTGATCGGCGGCGTCCACGACCGGGTAAAGGCGCTTGTCGAAGTGCGTGCTCATCGCCGCGACCATATGACCGCCCGCGGAAAAGCCCAGCACGCCGATCTTCCGCGGATCGACATGCCACTGCGCGGCCTTAAAGCGCACCAGCCCCACCGTCCTCTGCGCGTCTTGTAAAGCCGTCGGACAATCCCGATACGGCCCCACTTTCGCGCACGGCACGCGGTATTTCAGCAGCACGCAGGTGATCCCCTTGGAGGTCAGCCAATCACAGGCCTCCGTGCCTTCCAGGTCGATGGCTAGAACGTTGTAGCCGCCGCCAGGGAACACGACGACGGCAGCGCCCGTGTTTCGCCCCTTGGCTGGGAAGACGGTCATCGTAGGTTGCGAAACCTTATCGACATAGACCCAGGGCTTGCCGCCCACCAGATGCTTGGTCCCCTTGGCGTCCGCCACCGTTCCGGCGACCTCGGGTCCGTCGAGGACCCGCGCATCCGGGACCGCCCCCGGCCAGATCGGCACTTGCGTATGGCCAGGCGAAGGCTGCCAAGCAGCCTGCTTCGCGTTCAACCGGAACTCCCCGGCCGCGATCACCAGAAGGGCCAGAAAGACGATTCGCACTCGGCGCCTCAATTCCATTCGTGTTTCTCCTCCAGCGGCCCTCAAAGCGAGGTAGAGACGTCCCCAGTACCCAACCACGATCCTATCCGGGTGCTGGCCGTCGGGGCGTCTCCGGTTTGGCAAGGTGGATCCTATCCGGGTACCTTCGCATGACGTCCCCGAACGGATGTCCTTTTTTGTTCGTGGCGCCTGGGGTCGTTGGTGCGCTGGAGACGCCCCGACGGCCAGCACCCGGATAGGATCGTGGTTGGGTACTGGGGGCGTCTCTACCGTTGCGCCTTCTCCCAAGCCGCCGCGCGCCAGCTCTACGGATGCGCGAGGTGAATATCCCCGCGGTGGCGCGGCAGAACCTCTAAATGTTCGAGGAACTGGCCGCTCGAACCCACGACGGTGATCCGGGCGCCTTCGACCATGAAGGGAATCGTGAACGGGTTGATTCCCGTCGAAGCGCAGATGAAGACCTGCATCTCGCCGGTGCCGTCGTCGAGGAAGACCTGATAGCCGTACGGCAGGTCGTTGATGATCGGCTGGTCGATCGTGCCGGTGACCTCGACCAGCAGTCCCTCGGTGGCCTCGCCGATCTCCCCCGTCGCAGCCGGCAGCGGCACGACGCGCGAGGCTCCATTGAGCTTCACGACGTCGGCCGACGACGCGGGCACCAATTGCAGCAACCCGACGCCGTTGTCGCCGATCGTGCCGGTCGCCCGCACCCGGCGGTTGAAGTTGAGGTTGAGGTTGTCGATCGTGCTGACATAGATCCCGCCCGTCGCGTCCTCGATCGCGAAACCCTGATCGAAAGTCGACGAGGTGAAGACCCCGGAAGGGACCGTAACCGATCCCTCGACGGTCACCACGGTGCCCGCGGGCAGGCTCCGTGCCGCTGCGATGGAGATCACCGCCGCGTTGGCGCGGGCGGCGATGTTGACGGCGAGGGCAAGGGCCAGAATTACCCACAGCGTGCGAAGCTTCATGGCAAAACCTCCTTTAGAAAAGAGAGTGCATGAAAGCGAAGAATTCGCGCCGGCTATCGTGAGGGCTCCTTCGGATCGACAAAGGCCGGGCTCTCGCAAGAGCCCGGCCAAGCCGGTTATTGGTACGTCACCACGAGCTGCGGCCGGTTGCCGGAGGTCGAGTTGTTGCCCGAGTAGTAGCCGATGTAGTCGTTGCCGTTGTCGTCGTTGTCGTCGAGGTTGAAATAGACGCGGAGCTGGGTCGTGCTCGTCTTGCTGATCGCCGCGAGCCCGGAGGCGTTGAGGCTGCCTTCCGACCAGGTCCCGTCCGTGGCGGCGTTCGTAAGGCTCGTCGCCTGGACCGCCGTCGCCGTCGCCTGGAAGTCGCCCGTCTGGAGCGTCGTCGAGCCCGAGAAGGCTCCCGTCTGCACGTCGGCCCAGCAGGTGCCGTGGGTCGTGAAGGGGTTGGTGCCGGAGGACGTGCCGCGGCGCAGCCGCAGGGTCGCCGAAAGGATCGTGGCACCGTCGGGGATCGGCGAGGTGTCGAACGAGACGACCGTTTTGTACTGGCGGTCCTGGTTGTTGTCGCCCACCCGCAGGGCGCTGGTGGTGGTGGCGGTGGCGTCGATCGAGCCGCCGACGTTGGTGGTCTCGCCCGATTCGAGCACCCAGCCGTCGCTGGCGGCGACCGAGGTATAGGTGACGACCGTCGGCGGAACGACCGGCGTGGCCGAGGCTTCGTTCGAGAATCCGCCCTCGCCCTGCGGGTTGGTCCCGGTGACAACGTAGAAATAGGGGGTCCCGTTGGTCAGGCCGGTGTCGGTATAGGTCGTGACGAGCAGGTTCGTCTGGATCGGCGTGTACGGCCCGCCGGTCGCCGTGCCGCGATAGACGTTGTGGCGGGTGGCGCCGCTGCCCGCGGTCCAGGAGAGACTGACCTGGCCGTTGCCCGGCGTTGCTACGAGCCCGCTCGGCGCGCCCGGCACGGCGCTGCAATACTGCGTCTGCTTGCCGATCACGGCGTAGGGGCAGGCGGCCTGTTCGAGCAGGTAGAGGACCGCGGCGCGGTTGCGGGCGGTCTGCGCCGGGATGTCCTCGTCCGGCGGATAGAAGCCGGGCGACGAGCCGACCGGGTACATCTCGAAGGTATAGGTGAAGATCCGGTGGACGCCGTAGAGCCAGTCGTTGATCGTGCCGTCAGTGACGTACAGGTCGAAGAGCTGTTGCGGCGTGTAGCCGTTCGTCGCAGCCATCGCCTGGCCCATCGCCACGAAGACGTCGTGATCGTCCTGGGTCATGTCGGCCGGGACGTCGGTGCTGGTGTAACCGTACGGCCACATCACCAGCTCGCCGTAGGTGTGAAAATCGATGTGGGAGGTGATCTGCTGCGCGCCGCCGATCACGCGGCTGTCGACGAAGTCGCGGATCGCCGAGGTCTCGGGCGCCGAGAAGGCCGACGGCCCGCGGTAGGTGGTGCTGCTCGTCGAGCCGCTGCTGCCGCCGCAGCAACCCCACCGGTAGCCGAAGTTGCGGTTCAGATCGGTGCCGACGTTTGACGAGCCGGCGTTCGGCTGGCGGTTCTTGCGCCAGGAGGCGTACGACCCGGTCGCGATGTCGAACTCGCCGCCGTCCGGATTGGCATCGAAGACCAGCCAGATCTCGCGGTTGTCGACCAGGTTGGTGATCTGGGTATCGATGCCGTACTCGTCGGTGAGCATCCTCAAGGTATAGAGCCCCATCTCGACGGTCAGATGCTCGCGGGCGTGCTGGTGATGGGTGAAGAGGACCTCGGGCTCGGCCTCGTCGGTGCCCACGTTGTCGGAGATCTTGACCAACCAGAGCGTGCGCCCTTCATAGGCCAGGCCGACGCTCGACAGGGAGACGATCGACGGATGGTCGAACGCGGCCTGCTGCAGCTCGGCCACCATCTCGGCATAGTCGTGGTAGTTCGAGTCGGCCGCCGGGAAGATGTCTGAAGGCGGCACCGGCATCTGAAAGCTGACGACCTTCAAACCCAAGCCCGCCAAAGCCTTGAGCTCGGAATTCGTGGCTTCGACCAGGACGTAGTCGCGGCCGACCTCGAAGATGCCCGCGCCGGTCCCGGCAATGGCGGAGCGGGTCTTGCCGTCGGAGACGTTCGAGATCTTGTAGGTAGCGGGTCTCTCGAACGGCTGGGCGGCGGCAGAAGCCGCCAGGCCAAGCCCAAGCAACAGCAACAACGCGAGCGCAAGCCCTTGGTTTTTCAAAGGTGGCTCTCCTTTCGGTTAGTAGATTTCGTGCCGGGGATCGGCGTGCTGCGGTTGCCGTCAGCGGGCCGCAGTGCCAGCCCGAACGGTAGCCACTTGGTTTAGGTTTCCTTTGCCCACGTTAGCGCCTGCGATGTCGCTTGACCATCCTCTCTAGCGATGATTTTTTGGGGCCTCCGTATCCTCTCTAGAGAGGAGGGCAATTTGCCCTGGAGAGGAGGCGGGAGTCCTTTCTAGAGAGGACCCCTCACCGGCGGCACCCTCTCTCACCCCAGGGCATCGGCCTTCGGCCTCAGCCCCGGGCTAGGCTCTCCCGGCCCGTTGGGCCGGCCGGGCCGCCCGCGACAACCTGGCGTGGAAAGGTGGCGAGCCCTGCACCCCGCCGGGCTCCGGGGGGCGCGTTGGCATCGACCGCGATGAGGCGCTGAGGAGGCACCGGCAATCCGGATCCGGCCCAACGGGCCGGGAGAACCTAGCCCAGGGCTGAGGCCGAAGGCCGATGCCCTGGGGCTCTGGGTTGAAGGTCACCACCTCCCGGCGGCCTGAAAGGCCGCGAGAACCCAGGCTTGACAGATCCCCAGACGGGTGCTTGAGTCCCCGGCGCCATGGCGCAATCCCTCTCCAAAATCTACGTTCATCTCATCTTCTCGACGAAGGACCGCGAGCGAACCCTGCCCGACGAGATTCGCCCCGATCTCCATGCCTACATGGGCGGTACGCTCAAAGGCCTCGGCTGTCTACCGATTGAAATCAACACCGAGCCCGACCATTTGCACGCTCTGTTTCTCCTCGCACGGACCGAGGCGCTGAGCGACGTCGTCGGCCAACTCAAGAAAAGCTCGAACGACTGGCTGCGCAGCCAAGGCCCGGGGTTCGCAAGTTTTTTCTGGCAGGCGGGCTTCGGGGCATTTTCGGTGAGCCAGTCGCAAGTCGAAGACGTTCGGGCTTACATCCGCAACCAACGCGAGCATCACCGTGTCAAGCCGTTTCAAGAGGAGCTCCGTGCGTTCCTCGAGGCCTATGAAATCGAATTTGACGAGCGCTACGTGTGGGCCTGAAAGCTCTCGCGGCCTTTCAGGCCGCCTTTCTGTGGGGCCATTCAACCCAGGGCATCGGCCTTCGGCCTCAGCCCTGGGCTAGGCTCTCCCGGCCCGTTGGGCCGGACGGACCGCCCGCGACAACCTGGCATGGAACGGCCCGAGGGCAAGGGTCACACCCTCCGGCGCCTGAAAGGCCGGGAGAATTTAGCCCAAGGCTGAGGCCGAAGGCCGATGCCCTGGGTCAATGGCAAGGGTCACCCACCCCTGGCGGCATGAAAGGCCGCGAGAACCCCCGCCGCTACGGCCGTGTCTCCACCGCCGGAATCGGCGTGCTGCAATTGCCGTGGTACATCTTCACCGGCCCCGCGCACTGGTGATAGGCGTCGAAGACGCTTTCGTATCCTTTGTCCTGCCACCAGGTGCAGAGCTGGCGGTTCCAGGCGCAGTCGAGATGGTAGAAAAGCTCTTCGTGCTCCAGGGCGAGGAGGGTGTAAAAGTCCTGGTCGCCCAGGTGGCCTTTGAAATGGTATTTCTCGACCAGGGCGGCGACGGCTTGCGGCTCCAACGCGTGGTTGAAGACGTCGGACTTGCGCAGCTTGCCGAGGTCGAGCAGCGTCGCTCCCGCGTTGAATCCTTGGAAGCCCTCGGGCCGCGGGGAGCCGAGCCGGGTACCGGGATGACCGTCGCGGTAGATCGTCAGCACGTGCCGGTAGACCGGTTGCAGCTCCGGCCCCAGACCGATCAGGTTGTCTTTGCCGAAGCGGTCGAACTCCTCAAAGAGCAGGTAAAGATTGGCCTCGAAGCGGACATCGAAGTCGAGCTTCGCGATCCGCTCGATCTCCGGCAGGAGGCGGTGCATGCCGAGGGAGAGGAAGAAGATCGAATCGTTGTAGTAGGAGCCCTTGCCGGAGCTGAAATGCTTCTGCATGTCTTCCACGATAGGGAAGATCTTCGCCGTCCATTCGTCCTTGTCGTGGAACACGAAGTGGACGCCCGGGCGCCGGTACGCCTGGAGGAATTTCTCCCCGTACGCCTTGCTTCCCGGGTCGGCGACGAAGTGCAGGGTGAGCTGCACGCCCGGCGGCAGCTCCAGGTGGCGGAAGAGCGATTCGATGCAGATCG
>JBDTZG010000110.1:0-11637 GCA_040005235.1 Acidobacteriota bacterium
CCTCGAGAACGTTCTCGAGCGGCTCAAGTTCGATCTTTTTTCAAAAAAGTTCGCTTCTCAACCGTTCGAGTTCACTTTTGAGTCGCTCGAGTTCACTCTTTTTTCGGAAAAGTTCGATCTTTTTTGATCGAACGTCGGCCTACGGCGCTCCCGGCACCTTTAGCAGAGTCAGCGCCGCAAGGACCGCCACCAGCCCTGCATACTGAAAGAATGCCAGGCGGTCCCCTTCGAGGGGATCGGTCACAGTCTTGCGCGGGTTGAATAGCCAGAACACCGCGCCGAGCAGGAGGAGGATCAGGAGTCCCTCTCGCACGAAGAACCAGACTCCGCCGATCCAGACGACGAGGGCGATCTTCTGCCCTTTGGAGAGGGCGCCGAAGGCCCGTCCGCCATCGAGCGGACCGAGCGGCAGAAGGTTGAAGAGGTTGATCCACGCGCCGAGGCGCGCAACCGCCGCCCAGATTGGACCGCCGCCGGCCAGATGGACGCCCCAGGCGACGAGCGCAGCGCCCAGCCCCCAGATCGGTCCGGCCAGCCCTACCCGGGCGTCCTCGCGCGGGCTCACCGGGTGCTGTTTCAAGCGGATGAACGCTCCGAGGCCGGGAATGAACGTCGGCGCCGAGGCGGGGAATCCCAGCCGATGCAGGGCGGCGACATGCCCCATCTCGTGGACGTAGATCGACAGGATCAGCCCCAAGGCGAGCTGCCAGCCGAAGATCGACCAGTAGACACCTAGCGAGAGGAGCATTGTTCCCAAGGTCCCGATCTTGGTCAGGCCGAGCAAAAGGAACTTCGCCTTGGTAAGTAGAAACGCCAGAACCGCGACGACCCCGCCCCCTTTCCAAGCGCTGCGCAGACCGCGTGCTTCGCCGCCGGGAACGACAAGGCCCCCTGCCTCGGCCCGCTTGGAGAGCGTCTCGGCCCGTTGCGCGATCGTCCGGGCCTGCCCCGACTCCGGCGGCAGCAGCTCGAGCGCCCGGCGCCAGGCGTTCAGGGCGTCGGCCGGCCGATCCGCCTCGGCCTCCTCGGCCTCCTGCGCCAGTCGCTTCAGCTCTTCGGAATGGATCAGCGCCTGACAAAGCGGACAGCTCTGGCGGGCGGGCGAGACTTCCGTGCCGCAACCGGGACAACGCATCAGATGTCGGCGGGGGCGGGAGGGGACGGCGGCGCCGCGCCGAAATCGAGCGGGCCGAGAATCGCGATCACCGGACGCTTGTTGAGCTTCCACGCTTCCCAAAGGCCGAAAGCGATGATGGCGAGGCCCAGGATGTTCCCGAAGCCGGCGAGGAAAGGTACCGCGGCGGCGAGCGCGAAAATCTTGAACACGGCCTTGGAGTCCATTTGCTCCTTCAACCCGCTGACCAAAAGAGGAATGTAGGCGCTCACGATCGCCATGTAAGTCAGAAACATGGCCAGCGTCTGATAGACCCACCCGCCGCGCCCTCGCGCTCCCCAATGAACGGACCTTCCCACCATGTAACCGACCAGGATCGAAATAAGACCGATCTGGTATCCGGTGAGCGCCCGCACGGCGTAATAGATGCCGCTGCCGATGATCGCCGCGCCAAAACCCGCTCCGGCGGCCCGCAGAAAACCGGCCGCGCCGGGACCCTTCTGGAACTGCTGCTCGATTTTGAACCGGCAGGACTCGCAGGCCATCCGGCCGTTGACATCGAAATAAGAGCCAAAAAGAGGGGTGCGGCAGAACGCGCACGCCGGGGCCTGCCGTCCCTCCGCAGCCTCCGTCAGCTCGGCGCGATCGAATTGCAAGCCGCTCGGCCGGGAGTCCGGAGTGATGGGCGCGACGGGCGCGATGGAAGAATCGGGGCCGATGGGGGCATTGGGATCGCTCATTTCGTTTTCTTCCGCCGATCCAGCCAAACCGCGAAGAGAATCGCCACCAAAGCACCCGTGCTCGCGAGGGCCATGTCTTTGTGGGCGTCCCAGACATCGCCCTGGGTTCCGAGGTACGCCATGCCGAGACCGCCGCCAAAGGCTTCCGAGGCACCCCATTCGATCAGCTCGTAAAGGGCCGATGTAGAAACCATGATGTCGAGCGGCAGGAAGTAGCTCCAGAAGCCGCGCACGCCGGCTCGAGGAACCACCAGCTCGCGAAGCGGCAGGGCGAGCAGCAGGCCGTAACCGAAGTGGATCACGCGATCGAAATTGTTGCGCTGCCAACCGACTAGGGAATTGAACGTCGAGCCGGTGAGCGCCTTCCACCACTCGTCGTACGGCACTTCGGCGTAGGTGTAGTGGGCACCCACCTCGTGCAGGCAGAGGAAGACGAAGATCAGCGTGTAGGAGATCGTCGACAGCCGCGCGCGCGCCCAAGTCCAGGCGACGAACAGGACGGCGGCGACCACCAGCGCGTTTTCGAGCAGCCAATCGTGGCGGTCGTTCGGGTGGATCGCGAGAGCCACCCAGAGCACCGCGAACAGCACGGCAAGAATCGAAACGTAGCGACCGCTCGCGGGCGTGATCGGAGCGAAAGGAAGTGGAACTCCAGCGGATCTGAGATTCATCTTAGGATCCTCATCGGCCGATTTGTCGAGAGCCTCATGCTATGCCAGGACAGGACGGCACCACGAACGGCTCGGCTTTCAAGAGAACCGGGTCCGAATGTATTCCTTGGCGCTGTCCGGAGGAAGTTTCACCGTGCCAGGCCCGCTCCGCACGAAGAAATCCCCCTCTGGGCTCGCCTCCAGCCCCTTCCACTTGAGGAATACCGGCTCCAGGCTCCGCTGGCAGCTCACGACGCATACGGTCTTGCCCTGCACGATCTGGGTCTTCGGATCGATGCAGGTACCGGCGCGGTCGTTGAGCCCGTTCCGGACGACCTGCGCCAGGTGGCGCATGAACTTGTCGTCGCTCTCCAGCCCGTCGCGCTCTATGCCGACGATTCCCCCATCGTCCGCCACCCCGATCAGTAGATCGCCGCCTTCGGTGTTGAGAAACGCGGCGACCGTCTTGAGAACGGCGTGGGTAACGAACTTATCGTCCTGCCGGTCTTCTTTGAGGCTCCAGCGCAACGTGGACTTAAACTCCAAGGTCTTCGACTCGCCACGCCGAATCAGCTCCTCGGCGTTGCGATGGGCGCGCAGGTATTGATCGAAGAGGAAGTTCTTGACCACATCACCAAAAGCCCGATCGTCGGTGATCCGCTTATAGAGGTCGAAGTTCGAGTCGACGATCTCCTGGATCACGTTTTCGACCTTCTGATCGAAAGTGAGCCGGACGTTTTCCCGCGTGTTGACCCGGGCCGCCGCATCGAGCGCGGCGTCTCCATCGAGCATCTCCATCATCTGACCGAACGTGACGCGATGCTCCGGTCCGAGATTGAGCCCGAAGCGCTCATTCAACTCGGAGAGGATTCGGGAAAGCATCTCCACCTCCTCCGCCTCTACACGCTGCACGCCTTTGGTGCTCACGGGCTCCAGTACACCCGGGCGGCGTTCCAGAACGATCTGTCCCCCGCCAGTCTGCTGGAGGCGATAGGACTCCATGTCGATGTTCGCCTGTACTTCGAGCGGCAGGGTTTCTTCAGCTTTGGATACGAAGCGCCTCAGGTAGCGTGCGAAGACGTAGAGCTTTTCCAAATCGGCGTCGGCAAAGGTGAGCACCTGGGCGAGGAAGGCGTAGAGCCGCAGGTAGTCGGTGAGCTGCCCCCGAAAGTCCTGCTGCTCCTCGTTTCCGAGCGCTCGAAACCGTTCGGCCACCGGGGCGAGAAGAGAGTAGAGCCGGTCCTGGGGAACCTTCCGGTCGAAGTAGGCCTGGGCGAAGGCGTCCACCTCGGCCTCGGTATAGACCGGAAATGCGCCGAGCCCCGACTGCCGCTCGTAGAGCAGGTTCGGGTCGGTCCCCTCCGAAAGCAAGGTCGTCTCGAAGTAGGGTTCGAAAGCCGCCCGGATCTCGTCCGCCTCGTTGGCGAAGTCAAGGACCAGGGTGCCCGTCTTCTCGGGAGCCAAAGTACGGTTCAGTCTCGAGAGGGTCTGAACGGCGTTGACGCCGCCGAGCTTTTTGTCCACGTACATGGTGTGGAGCAACGGCTGGTCGAACCCGGTCTGGAACTTGTTGGCGACGATCAAGAAGCGATACTCGGAGCGCTCGAAGGTCTTGGCGGTCTGCGTTTCACCGATCGTCGCGGACTCGCCTTCCGAGTTCATCTTCGACTCGGTGTAGTCCTTGCCCCCGTCCGACACGGTACCGGAGAAGGCCACCAGCGCCTTCCACGGGTAGCCCCTCTCCGCGAGGTACTTGTCCACCGCCCGCTTGTAGCGCACCGCGTGAAGGCGCGAGCGGGTGACGATCATCGCCTTGGCCCGGCCGCCGATTTCACCCTGCACCTTGGCCGCGAAGTGCTCTATGCAGATCTTTACCTTCTCGGCGATCGCGTGCGGGTGCAGCTCGACGAACGACTTGAGCAGGTATTCGGCTTTCTTCCGGTCGTAATGCGGGTCGTCCTCGATCGTCTTCAAAAGCCGCCAATAGGCCTGGTACGTCGTGTAGTTCGTCAGCACGTCGAGGATGAATTCCTCCTCGATCGCCTGCCGCATGCTGTAGAGGTGGAAGGGCTCGAACTTACCGTCTTCTCGCTTCCTGCCGAACAGCTCCAGCGTCTTGGGCTTGGGGGTGGCGGTGAAGGCGAAAAGCGAGAGATTCGGGAGGTGGCCGCGTTTGACCGCCTCCGCCAGGGCAAGATTGTCCACCTCGTTTCCGCCAGGTTCGGCGGCGGCGTCTTCCCGCTCAGCCTCGCTCAGATCTCTTGCTGCGAGGATTACCTTGAGCGGCTTGGTGCTCTCGCCCGACTGGGAGGAATGTGCCTCATCGACGATGACGGCGAAGCGCGTGCCGGGCAGCTTGCCGATTCCTTCGGCGATCACCGGGAACTTCTGGAGGGTGGTGACGATGATGGTCTTACCCGATTCGAGGGCTTCTTTGAGCTGGCGTGACGTCTTGTCGATGTTTTCGACCACCCCGAGCTGCTGCTCGAACTGGCGCATGGTGGTCTGGAGCTGGCGGTCGAGGATGCGCCGGTCGGTGACGACGACGATCGAATCGAAAACGCGCCGATCCCAAACGTCGTGGAGGGTCGAGAGCTGGTGGGCGAGCCACGCGATGGTGAAGCTCTTGCCGCTGCCGGCCGAGTGCTGAATCAGATAGCGCTGCCCCGCGCCCATTCCACGCGCGTCGGCCACCAGTTTTCGCACGCAGTCGAGCTGCTGGTAGCGTGGAAACATCAAGATGCGCTCGCCGGTCTTCTGCCCCTTGTCGTCTTCCGGCTCGACCTCGTGAATGAACTGGCGCACCAGGTCGAGCACGCTGTCCCGCGCCCAGGTTTCGTCCCACAGGTAGCCGGTGGCGTAGCCTTTCTGCGTGGGCGGCACGGGTGGATTTCCGGCGCCGCCGTATTTCCCCTGGTTGAAGGGAAGAAAGCGCGTCTTGTCGCCCGCGAGCCGGGTGGCGACGTAAACCAGCTCCGGATCGACCGCGAAGTGCGCGAGGCAGCGGCCGTAGGCGAGAAGCGGCTCGCGCGGGTCGCGGTTGGTTTTGTACTGGCGGATCGCGTCGTCGACGTGCTGGCCGGAGAGCCGGTTTTTGAGCTCGGCGGTGAAGATCGGAATCCCGTTCAGGAGGAGCCCCAGATCGAGGCTGTTTTCGTTCTTCGTGCTGTAGCGGAGCTGGCGCACCACGGCGAACAGGTTCGCGGCGTAAAGGCTCCTCGTCTCTTCGTTGAGCCCGCTCGCGGGCCGGAAGTAGGCGAGCCGGAACTTGACGCCCGAATCTTTGATTCCGTTGCGCAGCACGTCGAGCGCCCCGCGCCGCTCGATCTCGGAGGCGAGCCGCCGAAGGAACTGCTCCCTCACCGCCGCGCCGTGGTGCTGCGCGAGCTTTTTCCACTCCTTCGGCTGGGTGGCGAGCACGAAGTCCATCACGTCGCGAGGCAGCAGGCAGAGCGCGCGGTCGTACTCGTCCGGCGTACGCTTCCGATAGCCGCCCGGTGGGTAATCACCGAAAGGAGGCGCCGTCTCGCGCACCACGGATGCGTCTTCCATGTAGGCATCCGGACCGTACCGAAGCAGCGTACGCTCGATCGCCTCCTCGAAAGAAAGTTCGGAGATGACAGGGCTCATGCGGCTTCCCCTCGCACGTCGATCTTGCCGGTCACCGCGGCGGAGATCAGGGCGGTGCGGAGTTCTTTGAGGCGGTTGATGGCCTCGCGGACCTTGGCGATGAGGGCGTCGATCCTCGCCGTCTGGCTAGCGATCCCGACGACGATTTGATCTTGCTCACGGAGGCCTGGCATCGGCATCGGTAGGTTCCGGAGCTTTGTGCTGTTGGTCGACGCAAGGTTCGTGGATTGCTTGGACGTTGCCGTGAAGTAGGCTCGCCCATAGCCGCTGCTCATCGCAAACGCCAAGTAGCGAGGGCTAAGGACGTCACGTCGCGGGCGCACCGCAAAGATGTGATTTTGGTGCAAACACCCTGAAATCTGGCCTTCCCAGACATGCCCACGTCCGAGTTTGTCGAAGTCGCCGCCTTCGGTCATCAACACGTCGCCCTCTCGGAGTTCGTAGCGAGGCGCTTCATGCACGGGTATTTCGATTTCTGCAATATCCTGCAGAGCGAGATACCCATCCTGCACGTTGGCTACCCGGAGGTAAGGACGCCCTGCCAAGTTACCGCCTTCATAGTTCTTTCCGAGCGTCACACCTGTCTGAAGCACGCTAACAGCCTTCAGTGGCTTCACCTCCCAATGCGCCGGAATCTCCCCCAGCCACTCGACACCGGAGTCCTTCATGGGGACGTTTGGGTCAAGGCCCTTGGTGACGGCGCGGGTGATGAGGGCGGTACGCTGTTCTTGGAGCAGCTCGATCAGGCGCTCTTTCTTCGCCACCAGCGCATCGATTCGCGCGGTCTCTCGGTCTAAAAATGCGGCAATGGGGCGCTGCTCGGGCTCCGGAGGTAGCCCGATGGCTTCGCTTAGGTAGCTAGAACTGTCGAGGTTCTGAATACCGGTGCTCTGCTTGATGTGGCGCGTATTGATGCGTTGTGCATAGAGAGCAGCATGGAGGTAGCTCTGGTACCGAGGGTCATGTCCATCGGCTATCGTGACGCGCGCCACAAAGTTTGAGCAGACTGCGGGCACCTCATGATCGAAGAGGACCACCGCTCCTACCGGCTGATTCTCACCACCACCGGATTTCTCCAGCAGAAGGTCGCCCGATCGAAGACCACGCGCGCTGACAACCTCCGGATCGATTGATCGCATGGTGGGTTCTTCAATTTCGACCCTGAAGGCATTTCGATTGAAGTCGGCGACTCGCACGCAAACGATGTCGTGGACCCCATCAGGCTCATCGCCCCAAACGCCGTTCTGGCAGCTCGTCACAGTTGACCGCAGCCGCCGAACCTCCCAGCCCGCTGGAATCTCTCCCAGCCACTCGACGCTGGAGTCCTTGTACGCCGCGTACGGCTTGTACCGCCGCGGCCTCGCGGAATGCTCAGCGCTATTCGTCCCCCTCGTGTGAAGGTCACCTGCGCGCGAGGGACGATGAGAAGGGGCACTCATAGCTTTCCTTCCTGCGCAATAGGTGACAGCTCCCAAGGACCTCCAGGCAACCAAGTACGCTCGAACGATGTGCCCAGCACGATGCTTTCTCTCACGGGGCCAAGGAACTGCGCGATTCGCTCGCCGATGACCTCGAACTGCGCGGGCGGCGAAACCAACACAGTGCCCGCTTTGAGGTAGTTCCGCCAGCGAGTTTCCAGCTCCGGCCCTTGATAGAAGGCCGTAGTGAGGACGGGCGGCGTTCCAACCGTCCATGGAGTTTCCCGGCGCCCGAAGCAGGCGGAGACGGCCTGCCGTAGCAACGGGCCATCGAACGCGAACGCACCGGCGAGCGCCCAGATATCGTGAAAATCTTTCATTCGGCTATTGTTCGTGCCGAGCTTGACCATGGCTTCGAACTTCTCGGCAACCGCCGCCTCGCGCGGATAGGCGCGGAGCCGGGGCGGGGGTAAACCTTCCAGCAAGGTCGGATAGACGATCTCCTCCGGCCCGGTCACCAACGCATCTCCGAAGCCAACGTCGAGCTTTACCGAGATACGTGCGCTGCCCAGACTCGCGCGGAAGCGGGCACTCTTTCCCTTGTATTCTTCATTGGGACGGATCGTTTCAACCACCAGATTGGAAAGGTCGAACCGGATTCCGTCCTCGGGGCAAGGTACGGCACAAATCTCGGTCACCAGCGATCGGATGGCTTCCTCGTCCGCCGGTCCCGAAGCCAAGACGTCCATATCCCGCGTCGCCCGATAGGGATCGGAAAGCCAGACCGAGAGCAGGCTCGCCCCTTTGAGGATGCAGCGGTTTCGAGCCTTCGATTCGCCGAGGCGGTAGAGGAGGCGCTCGGCTGCGAAACGCGTCAGGGTCAGCTCAAACTCCTCCCCCTTCGCTTTCGCCTGATTCAGGAGGCGAGCCCGAATCGAAGCTGCGACATCGGGGCTCATATCGACCTCATGTCGAGAGCGACGCTGAGGCGGCGCGACGGAAGAACCTCCAGCACGCGCGAGAGCTCCGCGATCGTGGTCTTCCGCTGGCGTAGGGCATCCTGCAGCGCCTCGATCGCCACATCGGCCCCAACGAGGCGCTCGAACCGAAAGCAATCCACTACGGTTCGCGCAGGCGAGGTGATCCGGCCCGGAACCCCCTCGAACTCCATCTTCTGGACGCCAAAGATCCATGCAGGCCCACTGAAGCGGACGACGCGTAGCTTGATCTCGGGGAGCCGAGGTTCATGCGCCTTGTGCGGAATAGCGAGCCAGACCGCCGCCGGGGATTGGGTGCCGATCTCGTGAAAACGCAGTGCCGTGAGCAGGCAGAAGATGCTATTAGGCACTCGCGCGCTGACCATGCCCAGGGAGTAGTTCTCGGTCGGCTCGGCGTCCGCAAACCGATAGAGGCCGCGACCGATCCGCTCGACACTCCCCGATCGCACGAGAGCCGGGAGCTGGTCGCGGGTCAGACCCGCTTCTTCAAGCTGAGTCGGACGGAAGAAAGCACCGATCCCGGCGGCATGAAGACGCCCCAGGGGATCCAGGGTAGGTTCAAGATGACCCGTTTTGTCGGCATGGTAGTCGTTCATGCCGACAATATGCGTCAATTGAACCGCAGAGTCAACTCAAAACGTCGGCATGGACTTCGCTCATGCCGAGACTTTGCGTCATCCGGCCATCACCAGGGTAGTAAATGTCGGCAGATACGCACAAGTGCCGACATTTTGCGTCATCCCGCCGCCACTCCCCCCGTCACCTCGGCCAGCATCCGCAGGATGTCGCTCTCGATCCCGCGGATGTCCGCTTCGATCTCCTCCAACGGGCGGGGCGGCGTGTAACGGTAGAAATAGCGGTTGAAGTTGATCTCGTAGCCCACCAGGCCGACGTGGCCGTCTTTCGGGTCGCGCCTACTCGTGTCGATCCAGGCGTCCGGCACATGCGGCTTCACCTCGCGATCAAAGAACGCGCGCACACTGGCCGGCCGCCCCTCGGCATCCACCGGATCGGCGCCCACGGGAAGGGGCACGCTTTCCGTGTCGCGCAGCTCCGGATCGGGCTCGGGGTTGCCGTCCTTGTCGAGACAGATCTCGGCGTTCTCATCCCTCTCGGAGAGCGCCGAGAGGATCGCCTTTCGCACCGGGGCCGGGAGCTTCAAGCCTGCCTTCTTCGTGGCGGCGTCCAGCTTCTGTTCGAACTCGTCGCGGTCCTGGATCAAGGTCTTCGGCAGGCCGCGCAGCAGCTTGCGGACCGCCTCTTGCAGCGCACGGCCTTCCGCGATCTCTTGGGCGGCGGCGGCACCCTTCCTCTTCGATTGGGCGAGCGCCTGGAAGCCCTTTTCGTCATCGAGCCTTGAAACCCGCTCCGGGCTGGCTTGGAAGTTGAGGCGCAGCGGGCGCTCGACCGTGATCTTGCGGAAGCCGAAATGCGTCGTCGGGAAGATCCGGCTGACCACCGCTTCCTCGTCCCTCTTGTCTTTCGTGACCTTGCCCGTCTCGCCGTCCTTGAACCGGGAGAGGATCTTTACGATGTCCAGCGCGCGCGGGAGCGGGATCTCGCGCCGCTTGTCGCCGAGGCTCTTCTTCATCGGCTGCCAGAAGGAGGTCGCGTCGATGAGCTGCACCTTGCCCCGGCGGGCCGGGGTCTTGCGGTTCGTCACCACCCACACGTAAGTGGCGATGCCGGTGTTGTAGAAGAGCTGCTCCGGCAGGGCGATCAACGCCTCCAGCAGATCTTGCTCCAGGATGAACCGGCGGATCTCACTCTCGCCGCTTCCGGCGTCTCCGGTGAAGAGCGGCGAGCCGTTCATGATGATGGCGATCCGCGAGCCTCCCTCCTTGATTTCCTTGGCGTGCGCCAGCATGTGGAGCAGAAACAGGAGCTGACCGTCGCTGATTCGGGGTAGCCCCGGGCCGAAGCGGCCCGACGTGCCGCGATCGTGCTCGGCGCGCACGACGTCTTCGTCGCGCTTCCAGTCCTTGCCATAGGGAGGGTTCGCGATCAGGTAGTCGAACTTCATGCCGGCGTGGCGATCGTTCGAGAGCGTACTGCCGAACGTGATGTGGTCCGCGTCGCGGCCGGTCGGATCTTTCATGTAGAGGTCCGACTTCGAGACCGCCCAGGTCTCCGGGTTCACCTCTTGCCCGAAGAGGTGGATCTCCGCACCCTCGTGGATCGCCGGGCGCAGCAGGTCGCCGTTCTTCCGCAGCCCCACCGTGATGTGCTCCTTGGTGATCATCAGCATGCCGCCCGAGCCGCAGCACGGGTCGTAGACGCTGCAGACCACACCCGGCTTGCGAATGCGCGCCTCGTCCCCCGCGAGCATCAGATCCACCATCAGATGAACAACGTCGCGCGGGGTGAAGTGCTCGCCGGGGTTTTCGTTCAATGCCTCGTTGAACTTGCGGATCAGCTCCTCGAAGATCGTCCCCATCGTGGGGTTGTCGACCCGGTTCGTGTGCAGGTCCACGTTCTTGAACCGCTCCAGTACCTGGAACAGCAGACCCGACTCGTCGAGCTTGCTGATCGTGTTGTCGAAGTCGAACTTCTCCAGCACCTCGCGCATGTTCGGGCTGAAACCCGCGATGTAGTTCCGCAGATTGGCGGCGAGGTGCGGTGCGTCCGCCAGAAGCTTCTCGAAGTCGTAGCGGGAGGTGTTGTAGAAGGCGAAGCCGGAAGCTTTCCGGAGCTGCGCGCCGAGATCTTCAAGCCCCTTCCCCTTCAACTCCCCCTGGCGCTTGAGGACCTTTTCTTTGTTTCCGGCCAGCACGCAGTCGAGGCGACGAAGGACGGTGAGCGGCAGGATCACGTCCTGATACTTGCCTCGTTTGAAGGTGTCGCGTATGAGATCCGCAACGCCCCAGAGAAAACTGACGATCTCGCTATGGTTCACCCGGTCGGCCCTCGGGGAGATCGTATACCGGCAATTGGCCGCGCAACGCCCTCACTCCCAGCGAAACACCCGCGTCGAAACCGCCACGCACACCGCAGCGATCACGATCAGCGCCGCCACGTCACCCAGGTGCGCCCCCCAGCCGGAGCCGTCCCAGACGCCTTTCATCAGCGATACGGCGTGGGTCGTCG
>JBDTZG010000137.1:0-3403 GCA_040005235.1 Acidobacteriota bacterium
GTTCCTGCCGAAGGTGATGTTCGAGCAGAGCTTGTTGAGCTCGCCGCCGATCGTGAGCGGCGGGCCGTCTTTGCCCGGCACGTAGGGGATCAGATCGCTGCCGTCGGCGTTGGACTGGACCGGATCGGGGAACGGTGTCGATTCGTCGTACCAGGCCTTGAGCATCGTGATGCAGGCGCCGGCAATCGTCGCATGCACCGAGACGTACGAGGGGTGGGTCGGGCAGCCGAACGGCAGCGCCTGCGGCAGCAGGTAGGTCCCCTCGTCGATCTTCAGGCGATCCCGATTCTGTTTATGGTTCGCCTCGAAGATAAGGTCGAGCACCGGCGACTTGAGCAGGTCGTCGTGAATCGGATGGTCGCGCTTTTCGGTCTTCTTGAAATGGACCAGGCCGGCCCCCTCTTCGGGGCGCAGGTAACGATGTGCGTTCCACTTGGCATAGAACGCGTTCCGGGTCACCCGGGTGCCGCCGATCAGCTGGGCGAGATGCGCCGCGCCGAGCGTGGGGAAGCCCCATTGCCGGTTGCTGTGCATGTAGGGGTTGGTCGCTGCCGGCTGCGCACCGTCGACTCCGCCGAGCACGATCGTCGCGCGCAGGTAGAGCGAACAGATCTCATCTTGAAGCGCCAGGCGGGCGAGATCGCGACCGCTGCGCAAGAAGCGCGAGACCGGGTCGCGCGGCTCTTCTTCGGGCGGCGCTTTGGGAAAGCCGTTCTGGGCGTTGAGCCATTCGCCGACATGGCTTTGAAAGTCGGAGCCAACCGGGCCGGTGCTGATCTTCGGCCGGATCGGAATGCCGTCGTAGCGAAACACCCGGAGCAGCAGCTGCGAGATCGGCGGGCCGTCGGTCACGCCGGGATATGGCGCGCGGAACAGCGTTTGCGGCGTGATCTTGCCGTCTTTGCGTAGGCCCGCGTTGCCGGAGAGGTGCGACAGGTCCACGCACGCTTGGGTGACCAACGGGCTCGTGCCGTATTCGAGGAACGGCACGTCGCGCAGGAGCGCCATCCAGTAGAGCTCGGCGAGCTGGGTCGCGTATTCGGCGCTGGCGATCGGCGGCGGCGGCGGTGTAGCGATCGCCGCCGGGTCGGGTCCGTCGAGATTGAACGCGATCCCGCCCAGAGGATCTTGATAGACCCCGCGCCCTCCTTTCGGAACCGCCTCGAGCGCCTTCCAATCGCCCGCGGCGATGCCCTTCTTCAAGGCGTCGTAGGCGGCCGGGTCGACCTCGCCAAATTCGTTGTGCGGCAAGGTCTTCGAGAAGTTGCCGATCCGGCTCGCGTACCGCTCTTCGTCGCCGTTGGTTACATGTGCGGGAATGCCGAGCTTGCGCTCGCGTTCGGCGGCATCCACGCGAACCTTGTACGCCGCCTCGGCGCGCTTGGCGCCTTGGGTCGGGGCGATCTCCTCGGCTTGCGCCGGCCGGCCGCCCAAGGCCGCTAGCCCGGCGATCGCGCCCGCGCCTCCGGCCAAAGCTCCTGAGAGGCCGACGGCGGAGAGACCGCCGACACCGAGGAACTGGCGGCGATCGAGGCCGCGCTCCCAAACTTCCTCCGGACCGGTCGTTTCCGGCTTCTGACTCTCGTCTTTCAGCATCAGTGTCTCCATGGAGCGCGCCAGGTTCGGAGGCCCTGCGCCGGCTCCAAAATCAGGGGTCTCGATGTCGTGGCGGCCGCGCGGTCGCCGAGGGGGGACGGAGGATGGAAACTCAGACCGGATCATAGCGCAGGCGCTTGGGCGGCGAGGCGAAATTGAGGCCGGGAATCGGGATCCCGCCAGCGCCAAGCTCCAGCTCGGCACTCGAAGCGGTTGAGGTTGCCTTCGGGCCAAGCTGGTGCTTGGGAGCCCGCCGCGCCAGGATCTGCCGCGTGTGCCCCAGGACGGGCGGCTTTTCGGCGCACTGCGCTTAGTGATGTAATCACTTACGGCCATGACACGCGACGAATACGAAGAGCGCAAGCGACGAATTCAGTCGCAGCATCGCGCCGGTGTCGAGCTGTTGGAAGCGGCCTGCCGCCAGCAGCTTCGGGCTCTCGAGCTGGTATGGATGACCACCGCCGATGGGGAATTCGCCCTCCTGCCGTTGCCGGCCGAACCACTCGCCTCCCCGCCAGATTCTACGACGACCCTCCCGTCGACCGCTGAGGCTCCGGCTCGTGTCGAGGGAAGACCAGCCCCAGAGCGGCTCCGGCGGAGACCCGCCTGGCAGCTCCTCGGGGATGTCGAAACCACCCTCCAGAGCGTCGCAGAGGTCTTTGATCGCAACGACATCTGCGAAGCGCTCGGCTACGAGCCCGATCGCGGCTCCCTCTATCGAATTCTTCAGCAACTGGCCGGGGAAGGCGTGCTCGCCCTGGAAGATCGCGGCGTCGGGAAGCACCCCTCGCGCTACCGCAAACTCGGCGGCATTGTCCAGGCGACCGGTACCTGACAGGCAACATAGTCCGGCGATCACTGCGCGCGGTCCACGCACGGCCCGCCAAAACACCCCCACCGCCCGCCTCTCGAATTGACCCAGCGCCGATCCGTCATGTCTCACATCAACCTGGTCATGGGACGGGAGAAGCGAGTTGCGAGTCGCTCCCGAGGCCGCATGCGGCACAAGGGAGCAGTGTTGCCTCGTTCGTTGAGACTTTTACATCACCAGGAGACACATGCGAGCCACCGCCGAAGGCCAACACATCACAGAGGAGCGTTCAGACATCATTCCGAGCTTCTGACGCATCATTTTTGAGTCCAACTACATCGCTCAGACCGAGCAATGCGTCCATCGAAGCGACGCACGAGTGATTCACGGCGCGCTGCTGGTGATGTAGACAATCGTCGCGATCTGTAAAAATGAGTTCGCGTTGAGTCAGAGTTTGACTCTGGTGGCGCAGTTCTTGGTCGTTGTGAGTTATGTGCTCTGTGGAGCGATATGGAACGGGGCCTTCATGATGCAGTTTCTCGTCCATGTGATGCGGATCTCGGTTGCGGCGCTGGGGAACTGAGTCGTAGCGCTGGAGAACTTGGTCGCAGTGACCCAGACCTTTGCCGAGGCGAGTTCCCAGTCCGTTGCCGTTGAGCCTATTTCGGTCGCGGAGATTCCGAGCACCACTCCGATGGCGCAGGCCGGGGTAGGGGGTGATACTGCTCCCTCCCTCGACGGAGGCTGCCGTCGTCGGCGCAGCATGGCATCTCCTCCGATGCGCCCTGCGCACGGGGGGGGCCGAGATGCCCAGGTAACGACCCGAGCGTCTTCGGCGAGGTGACGGGAGTCGCGCGGGGAAACGATCCTGAGTCACGACTCAAGGCGAGCGGTATTGCCTACGGCGGCGCTCTGCGTCGAGAAGTGTTGGTTTGCGGCACTTGTCACCGATCACCCTAAATTCCCCCCGTGCGATCACCTAAAAATCCCCCCCTC
>JBDTZG010000111.1:0-11238 GCA_040005235.1 Acidobacteriota bacterium
GGTGAGACCTAAGCTATCGGAAGTCTCGTGTCTCACTCGACATTGGCAGATAGGGGACTTCCCAGCCCAGGAAGTGACTTCCCACGCCAGGAAGTGGCTTCCCAGACCAGGAAGTGACTCGCCAGAACCTTTACGAGCTCGATGGGAGCGTCAGCAGCACTACTTCACGTCCCGGTCAAAGCTCCGGAACGTGACGGCCAAAGCGCGGCAAGGAGCAGCCAGAGCGCCAGCAGCAGGAGGAGGGGAAAGAGCGCCGGAGCCCAGCTGATGTGGAAGGCGACGGTGAGGGGCGCAGCCGCGCCGTGGCCTACGGCTCCCAGGATGCCGAGCCAGCTAATCCACGGCGATCCCAGGGAGCGATCCCGTGCTCCAGCGATGATGAGTCCGATGAGCAGCACCGCGAAGATCGGATAAAGGAAAACGGCCAGCCACATGTGGGTGGTGAGGACCGGCGTGGCTCTTGCCGCGAGCAGGTTGTCGTGATCGACCACCGACGCGGTGTGGAAGGCCATCTCGATCGCTTGAAGCGCGGTTCCGATCGCCGCAAGACGGACCCATCGACGCGTTCTTTCAGGCGCCGCGACGCTCCGGTTGTAGAGGATCAACCCGATCAGAAGCGAGAGGAAACCGACCAACAGCAGAGAGTGCGACAGAACCCAGTTGTGATCGCCAAGCATCTCCGCCATGTTGCCGCGTGGATGCATGGGTCCCCCGGTGGAGATCAACAGCGCGGATAGAAGAAAAAACAGACGCCACAGGCCTGCCCCAGCCATTCTCATACTTCCCTCCCTTGTATCGACCGCGAGTGGATTTCAGGGAGTTTACTACGGCCCCGACCGGTCGGGGCCGATCAGTCCCTACTCGTACGCCAAAGCCTCCCGCGTCGAGAGCTTGACCGCCGCCCCGGCCGGCAGTCGGGTTGCCAAGAGCCCGAAGACGATCGACGTCACGACCGTTATGACGAAGCCGACGGGGCTCCACGCGTAGCGCAAAACTGCGCCTTCGCCGAGCATCAGCTTGCCGAAGAACGCCGAGGCGACTTGGCTCAAGGGCCAGGAGAGAATCAGCCCGAGGGCGAGACCCGCGAGGCTCATGGTCATTCCTTCGGCGACGAAGCGGCGAAGGATGCGCCGGGGCGTCGCGCCGATCGCTCGGAGGACGCCGATCTCCCGCGTCCGTTCCATCACCGTGATCGAGGTGGCGGAAGCCATGCCGAGGGCCGCCACCCAGAGGACTAGGAAGGCGAGGATCAGCAGTGTGACCAGGATGATGTTCAGGTGGTCGGCGATGATCTTCGTCCGTTCGGCGCGCGACATGACGAAGAGGACCGGAAGGTCGGACGCCGCGACGGCGCGCTCGATCTCTTTTTTCAGGTCCATCACGCCGCGAAAGTTCTTGGTCTTAGCGGTGAGCAGGAGTGAATTCACCCGGTGCTCGGGGTTGGCCCAGCGGTCGTAGAGCGTTTGAGCGAGATAGATCTTCGGCTTGTCGAGCTCTTCGGCGATGCCCACCAGGCGCGCTTGGCGCTCCGTCCCTTCGATGCGCAGCCTAAGGATCTCTCCCCTCTTCGGTTGATCGAAGAGCTGGAGGGCGGCCTGGTTCAAGACCGCCTCGGGTTCTGACGCCGATTGGATCCATCGCCCTTCGACCATTTTCAACGCGACCATCTGGGAACCGAGGGGGAGGGCGACGATGCCGATGCCGTTGGAAGTGCCGACCCCCTCGGTTTGCAGCTCTCCCTTGCCGCCGCTCCAGGCTTCCCTCCGGTCGATGCCGGAAAGGCCGACAAGCGCGCGGGTAAAGGCCTCGCGCGGCACCGGCCGGGTGGTTGCCACCTGGAGGTCGAAGCGCATCGAATCGCGGGTAGAGGTGAGGAACTCGAACAGGCTCTGCCGAAGGTTGAAGCCGGTCGAAAAAATCGCCACGCCGAGAGCCGTCGCGAGCACCGAGACGATCATCCTCTTCGAAAGCCGTCGGCGCATCCGGATCCGCGGTTCGGCGATCGCTTCGCGGACGCTGATCCTTCCGGCGCGCAGCAGCGTCGGCCCGGCGAACAGAAAGGGGAGGAGGAGGGCCGCGACGACCAGGGCAGCTAGCACCTCGCCCGGCAGCCGAGTGGTGAGGATCTCGAAGTTCAAGAGACCGGCGCAGAATTTCGAGAATCCATATCCCGTGGCCACCGCCAGAGGGATCGCCACCAGGCCGGAGAGGACGGCAAAGAGTCCCAGATAGAGCGCGTAGATGCGCATAATCCGCGAGCGGGTGGCGCCGACCGCTTTCAAGATGCCGACCTGGCGGGTTTGCTTTGCGAGTAGGGCGGCCACGACCTGGCTCACCAGCACGGAGCTCAAAAGGAAGGCGAGCAGGCCGATCGTACCGATGATCGCGATCAGCAAATTGAGCTGCCACTGATGGGGATGTTCGAGGAATGCGGGAACGTTCACCGAAGCGACCGCCGGTCCCGTGCCCTCCCAGGACTCTCGAAGCGTCGCGAGCGCCATTTCGACGTCCGCTTTGGAATGGACGTTCTTCCAACGGATCAGCAGCCGCCGTTCGGGAGTCTCACCGCTGAGCGCGGAGAACGTCCGGGGGTCGGTGTAGGCGTAGATCACGTGGTCCTGAGTCGCCGGAGCCTGGGCCGGATCGAACACCACGCCGCCGATCGGAACTTCGAGGTTCCGCTCGCCGGTCCGGACGCGGGCGACCGACCCGGTGTCGAGGTTTGAGATCTTGCGGCCATTGCGCTCGATCCGGATCGAACCGGCGGCTGGCGCCGCGGCCCCCGATTCGAGGCGTACCTTGGCGATCGAAGCCTGGGTGAAGTCGTCGGCGCCGTAGAGCGAGAGCGGCACCCAGACGTCGGGCCGGACCTCGATCCGCAGCAGGGCGTGATCGCGCCATGTGGCCGCCTCGATCTCCGGCCGGGCGCGGAGCGTCGCGAGATCGATCTGCCCGGCTTCCTGGAAGGTGACGACCGCGTGGGGCGGGATGGTTCCCAGGAAGTTCTGCCTTAGGTCGCGGCTCAAGACTCGGTAGGCGACCCCCACCGAGCCGACGCCCCAGAGTCCGAGGGCCAGGGCGAAAACGACGAGCAGCGACTTAGCCCCGCCGGCGCGCACGTCGCGCCAGGCTTTGAGGATCTGGAATCTCATGGCCGGCTCCGTTCGTCGGCGACGACCCGGCCGTCGCGGAGGGTGACGACGCGGCCGAACTCCGCACCGACGTTCCGCTCGTGGGTGACCACGACGACGGTTTTGCCGGATTCGACTTGGGCCCGAAAGATCGCGAGCACCTTCTCGGCGTTTTGGCTGTCGAGGTTGCCGGTCGGCTCGTCGGCCACCAGGAGGGGCGGGTCGTTCGCCAAAGCCCGGGCGATCGCCGCCCGTTGCTGCTCGCCGCCCGACAGCTCGGCCGGAAGCTTGGCGGCCTGCGCTTCGATCCCCGTCTGCGCGAGCAGCGCACGAGCCCGGCTCCGGCGTTCCGCTTTGGGGACCACGTTCACGAATTCCATCGGCAGCAGCAGGTTTTCGAGGATCGTGAGATTCGGGATCAGCTGGAAGAACTGGAAGACGATTCCCACCGTCCGCCCGCGCCAGAGCGCCAAAGGTCCTTCCGCGAGGGTGTGGACCTTCGTGCCGCCGACCTCGACCTCGCCCCGGGTGGGGTGGTCGATGCCGGTGATCATGTTCAAGAGCGACGACTTGCCACTGCCCGAGGAGCCGACGATCGCCAGATGTTCCCCGGCGGCGACCGCGAGGCTGACGTCTTTAAGCGCCGGATAGGGCGCCCCGGCCGGGCCATAGTTCAAGGAGACTGCTTTGAGCTGGATGAGATTCGACGTTTGCATGCGCGTCTGGCTCCGTAGGGTAAGTCCAACGAGGCCCGACTTTGGCGGCTCGCGCGGCTCGCGTCGTCTCAACGGGACGGTCGAGACTCGATTTCTTCCTCGCGGAGCTGGGAAGGGGTCTTCCCCGTGTGCTTGAGCACGACTTTGTTGAACGTGGGCTTTGAATTGAAGCCGGCGTCGAAGGCGAGGGTGAGAATCTTCTCCGCCTGAAGCCGCGGGTCGGCCAGCAGGGCGCGGAATTCCCGGACGCGGTAGCCGTTCACCAGATCGTAGAAATTCACCCCCAGCTCCTGGTTGATCACCGCCGAGAGGTGATTGCGCGGCACTTCCAACAGCCGGGCGAGGTCGGCGAGACCCAGCTCCGGTTCGAGATAGGGCTTCTTCTTCTCCAGGGTTTCGAGCAGAGCGCCCATTAAGCGCAGCGCCTCCGGCTTCGGCAGGGCGGGTCGCGCCCCGAGGCTCGATTCTCCCATCGGGGAGTTTGGAGAGAGCTCGGGTAGCGCCAAAGTCTCCGGAGTTTCGGGGAGCGGCAGAATTTCGGGGGTCTCGGGCGTCTTCTGGCGCAGCCCCCGGTACCCCAGCACCCAAACCGCGGCGGCCGTCGCTACGGTGAGTCCGTGGCTCAAGATCGAACGCGGTAGATGATGAAGCAGCAGAAGGGGCACCGCCCAGGCGACGACGCAGAGGGAGAGCACCACGTAGTAAAACCAGCGGAGCCAATCGAGGTCGACCCGGTCGAGGTTCGAGACCCTGGTTTTGAGCGAGTCCTGGTAGCGGCGCAGAATGCGCACCGTGGGAACCCAATAGGCGAGCATCTGAACCGACAGAAGGCCCCAGAGCCCGAACGAGATCCAGGGCGAGCCACCCGCGTGGAGAGAGAACACCAAGGCGACCGTGGCGGCGAAGAGTGCCGGAAGAAAATGGAGCGCATGGCGGGCGCGGAGGGGAAATCCGCCGTGGAGCAGCGATGCGGCGTACGCCGTCATCAAGGGGGCCAGGAGGAACTGGAACGGTTCAAAGAAATGCCCCGGCCCCGACCGCGGCAGCCCGAGCGCCCTCACCAGAACCGGATGGGCGGAATTCAACGCGCAGGCGAGGATGAGCAGGCCCAGGATCTGCCGAGATCGGGCGCCCCGTCCTCCTTGGGTCATCAGGAAGAAGACCAGAAAGACCCCCAAAAACAGGATCCCGCCCGACAGAAACCCGAAAGCCTGCTCAAGATCCATGGCGGCTTTCCGCCCTGCCTACAGCAATACCTCGAGATCTTCCGCGGTCAAGCCGGCCTGCCGAAGGATCGACCGTAGCGTCCCGACCGGCAGGGTGTGATTGCCGTGAACTGGCACCACGACGAGCCCGCCAACCCCTGATTTTCGAAGGTAGTGGTGACTACCGCGCACGTGGGTCAGTACGAAACCCTTCCGCTGAAGGACCGCAAGAACCTCCTTGCCGGTGGCTTTCGGCAGTCGGCTCAACCGACAGCGACCTCGAGATCTACCAGCTCGGTGTTGCTCGGAATGGGTAGGCTCTCTTTCTCGGCCGCTTCCAGATAGCCCAGGATCGCCTCGCGGGTCTGGTCGAGCGCTTCTTCTCTCGTCTCTCCGAAGGTCGAGAGCCCATTGAGAGTCGGCACGTAGGTCACCCAGACCTCCGATTCGGCATCCCATTCGAGCAGGACGTTGAAGTGCTGGGTCATGACCGTCCTTCCAAAGCACACAGCGCACCGTTGCGCCTCGACCAAGATCGTACTCCAGTTGGCCTGCGCTCCTACGGCGACTCCGCCAGATCCAGCCGATACACCCCCGCGAAGCGCTCCCCCTCGTTGACTTACCCCCGACCCCCGGACACGAGATGGTTGTACAAGCTTACGTAGCTCGTTCCGACTTCGTCCCAGGAAAAATTCTGAGACATGCCGTTCTTCATCAAGTGGTCCCAAAGAGGGCGGTTGGGGAAGTGTTCGAGCGCCTGGCCCAGGGCCCAGGCGAAGCCTTCGGGGGTGAAGTGATCGAAAACGAAGCCGGTGCCGCGGCCGGACGAGGGGTCGAACGGCGCCACCGTATCGGCCAGGCCGCCGGTCTTGTGGACGATCGGCGGCGTGCCGTAGCGCAGGCTGTACATCTGGTTCAAGCCGCATGGCTCGAATTTGGACGGCATCAAGAAGACGTCGGCCGCCGCCTCGATGCGGTGGGCGAGCGGGTTGTTGAAGCCGCGATAGAACCAGACTTTGCCGGGAAACAGGTGCTGCAGCGAGGAGAAGAACTCCTCGTAGCGCGGCTCGCCGCTCCCCAGGGCGACCAGCCGGACTTCCCGGTGAGCGAGAAAAAGCGGCAGGGTGGAAAACAGGAGATCGAAACCCTTCTGCGGCGTCAGGCGCGAAACGATCCCGAGCAGCGGAATGTCGAGCCGCTCTTCGCCCTCCCGGTCGAAGCCGGCGTCGCGGAGCATCGCCCGCTTGTTCTCCCCTTTTCCGGCCAAGTCGTGGATCGAGAAATTCGCTGGCAGGTGCAGGTCGGTCGCCGGGTCCCACTCGCCGTAATCGACGCCGTTGACCAGGCCCATCACGCCGCGCGAGCGGAGCAGCGGCTCCAGGCCGTAGCCGAGGTTGTCTTGAATCTCGCGCGCGTAGGTGGGGGAGACGGCGGTGACCACGTCGGCGTGGAGGATGCCGTTCTTCAGATGATTGACGTGGCCGGACCGGTAATCCTCTTGATGGAACAGGTAGGCCCACTTGGAAAGGCCAAGATCCTCCACCAGCTGGCGGTCGACCACTCCCTGGTAGCCGGCATTGTGGATCGTCAGCACCGTCTTGGTCTTCTCGAACAGGTGGTCCCAGGCGAAATGGCTCTTCAAGAAGATCGGCGCGAGCGAGGTGTGCCAGTCGTGGACGTGGACGATGTCCGGTCCCCAACCCATCCGCTGGCAGGATTCGAACGCCGCAAGCGTCAAAACCGCGAAGCGGCGGGCGTCCGCCCAATCCCCCTGGTAAATCCCTTCCGCGCCGTACAGGTCCGGGCAATCGACGAAATAGACGTCTACTTTGTCGTCGCTTCCGGGAAGCTTCGCGGTGCGTAGGCCGTAGGTGAATTTCAAGGCGCCAAGCTGGAGAGGCACGTTTTGGATGAAGTCGACCGCGGGAAACTTCTCGGGCGTCTTCGCGAGGCTCGCGTAGAAGGGGACGAAGATCCGCACGTCGCCCCCCTGTCGGGCGAGGAAGCTCGACAGGCCGGAGGCGACGTCGCCCAGGCCCCCCGTCTTCGCGAACGGCGAGAGCTCGGCCGCGATCTGGCAGATTTTCATGGTCAAATGATCGTTCCGGGCTGAATGACCGCGTTTTTCGGCACGACGATGATGCCGTCGCGGATCGAGTAGTTCTCGGTGTCGATGTTCTGGACGCCGGCCGCGTTGATCAGCTTGCTCCCCTCGCCGATCCGGGCGTTGAAATCGATGATCGCGTTCTTGATGTGGCAGTCCCGGCCGATGCCGAGCGGCAGCTGCCCGGAGTCCGGCTCGGCCTCCCAGAAGTTCGCCCCCATGATCACCGCCCGCTCGATCACCGAGCCCGCGCGGATCACCGAGCGGATGCCGACGATCGAGTCGCTCACCTGGCTCCCTTCGAGGATGCTCCCCTCGCACAGGACCGAGCACTGGACGAAGCACTGGTTGATCTTCGTCCCCGCGAGGTAACGCGGATGGGTATAGATCCGCAGATGCGGATCGTAGAGGTTGAGCGGCGGCAGCGGCAGCGTGAGATCGAGGTTTGCCTGGTGGAAGCTGGGGATCGTCCCGATGTCGGTCCAGTAGCCGTCGTATGGGTAGGCGCAGACCTTGTAGTTCGACAGCGCCTGGGGGATCACCTCGCGGCCGAAATCGATTGTGTCGGTGCCGACCAGCAGCTCCTCCATGACCCCGCGCCGGAACATGTAGATGCCCATGCTCGCGAGGTACGAGCCCTCCGGCACGGGGAATCCGAGCGCCCCTTTGGTCTCGGCGTCGAGTGCCAGCTCGTCGAGCTGTGCCTCGTCGGTCGGCTTCTCGTGGAAGGCGCGGATGCGGCCGGTCGAATCGAGCTGGAGGATGCCGAAGCCGGGCGCCTCGGCGCGGGTGACCGGTTTGACCGCGATCGTCAGATCCGCCTCGCGCGCTCTGTGGGTCGCCACGAACTCGCGGATGTTCATCAAATAGAGCTGGTCGCCCGAGAGGATCAGGATCTCAGACGGGTTCCCCCCGAGCAGGTGGCCCAGCGTCTGGCGGATCGCATCGGCCGTCCCCTGGAACCACTCGCGCCGGTCGAGGGTCTGCTCCGCCGCGAGGATGTTGACGAAGCCTTGGGAAAACGACGAGAACCGGTAGGTCTGGTTGATGTGACGATGCAGGCTCGCGCTGTTGAATTGGGTGAGGACGTAGATCCGGTCGATGCCGGCGTGGAGGCTGTTGCTGATCGGAATGTCGATCAGCCGGAACTTGCCGCCCACGGGAACCGCCGGTTTCGCCCGATCGCGCGTGAGTGGCCAGAGGCGAGCCCCCTGGCCGCCGCCCAAGATGGCCGAAACGATTCTGTCTTCCAAGGTTTCTCCCCCGTTCGCGCTCAGGCCCTAAGAATCGTCCGTATCCTAACGCAGGGGCGATTTAGAATGGCCTCATGGCGAATTCTCCGCGACAGGTCCGCACATACTTCCTCGACCGGGTGCCCTACGCCCAGGCGGTCGCCCTCCAGGCCGAGGCCCGCGAGGGGATCCGCCGCCGCGGCGAGGGGGAGCGACTGTTCCTGCTCGAACATCCGCACGTCTATACCCTCGGGCGGAACGCCTCGATCGCCGACCTGTTGGTCGATCCCGGCTGGCTCGCCGCCCATGAGGTCGAGGTGGCCGAGTGCGACCGGGGCGGCCAAATGACCTACCACGGCCCGGGGCAGCTGGTCGGCTACCCGATCCTGAACCTCTCCCCGGACCGGCGCGACATCCGCCGTTACGTCCGCGACCTGCAAGAGACGCTGATCCGCACGCTCGCCGCCTTCGGGCTCGCCGCCGAGCCGAGAGACGGACAAGCTTTCATCGGCGTCTGGGTGGGGGAGGAGAAGATCGCCTCGATCGGCATTCACCTCTCGCGTTGGATCACCACCCATGGCTTCGCGTTGAACGTCACGACCGACCTCTCGATGTTCGGCGGCATCATCCCCTGCGGCCTGCACAGCGTGAGAATGACCTCGATCGAGCAGTTGATCGGAGCGAAACCCACGGTCGCAGAGGTAGCGAGAATCTACGCCGGGGTGTTCGCCGAAGTGTTCGACCGCGAAATGATCGAAGAGAGAGACGAAATCGCCGTGCCGTCGCCAGGGATCGAACCGCCATGTCCCACCGCATCGATCTCGGGCTGAACGCGGTCATCGTCGCGGTCACCGACGAGGTGCCGCGCATCCTCACCGTCCGCCGGCCGGACCGACGGCGGGTCGAGGGTTCGTTTGCCCCGCAGCGACTGGCTGCTGCCGAAAGCGCCCGAAGGAGCGAGGAGGCAATCGAATCCACGACCCGGGGACCGCTGCCGGCAGGGCCGACGATCGAGGACGCCCTCCCTTTCGGTCCGCTCGATCCGGAGACCGATCCGACGCTCGAACGGGGTCTGCGCCGCTGGGTCCACGAACAGACCGGCCTGGAGCTCGGCTACGTCGAGCAGCTCTACACCTTCGGCGACCGCCTGCGCGATCCGGTCGAAGCGAAGACCGGCGGCCGCTCGGTCTCGGTTGCCTACCTCGCCCTGGTCCGCGAGCGCCCGGGACGCGGCAGCGGCGAGGCGCGCTGGGGGGACGTCTACGGCTTCCTCCCCTGGGAAGACTGGCGCGAAGGGCGCCCCGAGATCTTCGACCGGCTGATCGAGCCGGGGATCGAACACTGGATCGAGAACGCCGCCGACACGCTCCACCGTAACGAACGGCGCGAGCGCGCGGACATCGCGTTCGGCTTCTCCGGCGTCGCCTGGGACGGCGAACGGGTGCTCGAACGCTATGAGCTGCTCTACGAAGCCCACCTGATCGAAGAAGCGCGCAGGAGCGACGAGACCGACCCCACAGAACCAGCCGTTCCAGGAGCCCCAGAACCCGCCTGGTCCGGCCAGATCGCGGCCCTCGACCACCGCCGCATCCTCGCAAGCGCCCTAGGCCGACTTCGCGGCAAGCTCAAATACCGGCCCGTGGTCTTCGAGCTGCTGCCGCCCCGCTTTACCCTGTTCCAACTCCAGCGCGTCGTCGAAGCGCTGGCCGGGGTGCGCCTCCACAAACAGAACTTCCGCCGACTGGTCGAATCCGGTGGGCTGGTCGAAGGGACGGGGCGCCAGACCGAAAAGACGGGAGGGCGTCCGGCCGAGTTGTTCGTCTTTCGGCGGGAGGTGCTGAGGGAACGCCCGGCGCCGGGGGTGGGGCTGCCGGGAGTTCGGCGGTAGGGGAGGAAGGTAAGAGAGGGCTTGAGGATTTTCCAGGGGAGTGGCCGCCCTCAAGCCCGTACTGCCTTAGCAGGGATACCTATTGCTCTGGCATTCAATGGGGCCACTAGGGCACCCGTTTGTGCATGGGATGGTATTGCATGCCAAGGCCGTCGCACCGCCTGCCGCCTTTCGTAGCGTTCCTAGTTCGAGGCGCTTCACCGTCTCCATTGCCAATACCAGCTTCTTGGTCTTTTTCTTCATGAGTCCTCCTTGTAGGACTGAGAGTCTACCGTAGGTCGGAATCCAGCCCTCGTGTTACGAGGTACACCTCGATCACTCGATCGGTTCCTCGAACACGTACTCGTGCTGCGCGTCGCGCAGGGTGAGCGTCTTTTTCGGCCCCGAGCCGACGACGAACTCGAAGCCGGAGACTCCCGGCGCGGTGGTGAGGAACGAGACCGAGCCGTCCGGGTTGTGGCGCGAAGCGACTTCGCTCTTCCACTCGCCGAAGTCGAACGTGGTCGCGGCTCCGGCGTGGGAGACCGCAATCTCGCCGAGTGCGGCATTGGCGTAGTGGCCGGCGAGCTTCCCGGCCTCTGCCGGATCGGCCGGTACTACGACCAGCTTGCGTTCGGCGGCCAACTGATCGTAGAAGGACTTGCTCGCCGCCGCGACAGCGGCATCCGCTTCCGGGTGGCCGTCGAACAGTACTTCGAGTAGCTTCCGCTGAAACGCGCCGCGGATCAGCCAGCCCAGGTCGGCGTTGGTCAGGACCACGGCGCCGACGTTTTGCTCCGGCAGCCAGATCATGTCGCTGTGGTAGCCGATCATGTCGCCGCCATGGTGGACGACCGGAACGCCGTAGGTGCTGTCGACCATCAACCCCATGCCATAGACCGCGCTCTCGCCGATCGGCACCTTCTTTTCGCGCCGGGCGAGCAGCGGCACTTTGCCGAGGTAGCGCGTGCCGTCGGGGAGCG
>JBDTZG010000056.1:0-34613 GCA_040005235.1 Acidobacteriota bacterium
CTGGGGCGTCTCTACCCCGGAACCCGGTGTTTTCGCGTTGCGCGGAAATGGCGTCCTACAACCCGAATTCCCCGAACCTAGAAGACGGTATGCAGCAGGGTAGAGACGCCCCAGGACGCCACCACGACAGAACCGGGTGCTAGTGGTCGGGGCGTCTCCGATTCACCACGACCGCCGAGGTTCCGCGAGAAATCAATGGATCAACCGTCCCGGTTACCGGGTGTGCCCCCGATCGGTCGTAGGGTACTGACGGTGGCGCGTAGTCGATGGCGGCGGCGGTTGTAGCGATGGAGACGCCCCGACGCCAGTGGACCCGGTTCTGTCGTGGGGGCGTCCTGGGGCGTCTCTACCCCGGAACCCGGCGGATTCGCGTTGCGCGGAAATGGCGTCCTAGAACCCGAGTGGCCGCGAACCCAGAAAACGGCGGGTGATAACATCGCACCTCGTACTTAACCCTCCTAGGAGGTCCGCATGACTTTCCTGATCGTTCTTGTCGTGGTGGCTGTACTGATCGTCTTCTGGGTGGTCGGCCTCTATAACGGCCTGGTCGGCCTGCGCAATCGGTTCAAGAACGCGTTCGCCCAGATCGACGTTCAGCTGAAGCGGCGCTACGATCTGATTCCGAATCTGGTGGAGACGGCGAAGGGCTACATGAAATTCGAGCGCGAAACGCTCGAAGCGGTGATCGCGGCGAGGAATGCGGCGAGCTCCGCGGTCGGGCGCGCGGCGGCGAATCCGGCGGACGGCCAGGCGGTCGCGGGAGCGATGGCCGCCGAAGGCGCCCTCACGGGCGCATTGGGCAAGATGTTCGCGCTCGCCGAGGCCTATCCCGACTTGAAGGCGAACCAGAACATGGCGCTGCTGCAAGAAGAGCTGACCTCGACCGAGAACAAAGTCGCCTTCTCGCGCCAGGCGTACAACGACGCGGTGATGAGCTACAACACGGCGCGCGAGCGTTTCCCCGCCGCGATGTTTGCCGGGGCGTTCGGATTCCAGCCCGCGACGCTGTTCGAGATCACCGTTCCGGTCGAGCGCGAGGCGGTCAAGGTCTCGTTCACCTAAAAGTAGGCCGAGAGGGGGAGCCGGGCGATGGATTTCTTCGCCACGCAAGAGCGGGCGCAGCGCCGCACGGCGCGGCTGATGGCGTTGTTCGTCCTCGCGGTCGGCGGCGTGGTGGCCTGCGTCTACGTCGCCCTCCGACTCTTGATCTACAAGATGGAAGACGGACCGACGGGGCCGTTCTGGAAACCCGAAGTCTTCGTGCCGGCCGCGACGATCACGATCGCGGTGATCGCTCTGTCCACTTTGTACAAAATCTGGAGCCTGCGCTCCGGCTCCGAGGCGATCGCCAATCTGCTCGGCGCGCGCCGCATCGCGCCGAACACGACCGAGCCCGCCGAGCGCCGGCTATTGAACGTGGTCGAGGAGATGGCGCTCGCGGCGGGGCTGCCGGTCCCCTCGGTGGTGGTGCTCGACAAGGAGCCGGGGATCAACGCGTTCGCCGCCGGCTGGGCGCCGGGCGACTCGATCATCGGCGTCACCCGCGGCTGCCTCGACCGGCTGGAGCGCGACGAGCTGCAAGGGGTGATCGGCCACGAGCTGTCGCACATCCTGAACGCCGACGCGCGGTTGAACCTGCACCTGATCGGCTGGCTCCACGGTCTGATGGTGATCGCTCTGATCGGCTATTGGATCTTGCGCAGCATGGGCCGCAGCAGCGGCAGCAGCAAGAAGGGGGGAGGGGCGGCGATTCCCCTGTTCGGCCTCGCGCTGATTGCGATCGGCGGCATCGGCGTCTTCTTCGGCCGGTTGATCAAGAGCGGCATCTCGCGGCAGCGGGAGTTTTTGGCCGATGCCTCGTCCGTCCAGTTCACTCGGAATCCGTTGGGTCTTGCCGATGCGCTCAAGAAGATCGGCGGGGCCAAAGACGGCTCGAAGATCGCCAACCCGAACGCCGAGCAGGCGAGCCACCTCTATTTCTCGAACGGCCTGAAGGCGAGCTGGCTCTCCGCCCTTTCGACCCACCCGCCGCTCGAAGACCGCATCCTCCGGCTCGACCCGAGCTTTACCGGCAAGTTCGCGGCGACCGATCCGGGACCTAAGCTGCAACCGGTGATCGGGGTCGAGATTCCCGAAAACGAAGAGCGCCTCGCGGCCGGAGTGGTGGGCTTGGGCGGCCATACGATCGCGGCGCGCGTGGGCACGGTCCAGCCGACCCACGTCGATTACGCAACCCAGTTTCTCGCGAGTCTGCCGGCCGGCCTCCGCGAGCGAGCGCGCGAGCCCGCGACCGCGCCGGCCCTCCTGTTCGCCCTGCTGCTCGATCGCGACCCGGAGGTCCGGATCGTTCAGGTGAAGGCGCTCGAATCCGCCGGGAGTTTCCTGTTCGAGGAGACGCAAAAAGCCGCTTCGATCCTCGCGACCTGCCCTGACGCGGCGCGGCTGCCGCTGCTCGATTTGGCTCTCCCCGCCCTGCGCCAGATGTCACGCCCGCAGTGGGACGCGTTTCGCACCACCACCCATGCGCTGATCGTCGCCGATTCGCGGATCTCGCTGTTCGAGCTGGTGCTCCAGCGAGCGCTGGTCCGCCACCTCGGTCCGGTCTTCGGCGGTACCCGGGCGAAGGGGGCGCCGACCGCCCAGCTTTCCGATCGCACGACCGAGGTGGGGCTCGTCCTCTCCGCCCTTGGCCACGCCTGCGGCTCCGACGAACCCGCGGCCGAAGCGGCGAGCTTCGAGGCGGCGCTACGCTTCTTGGGTGGAGACGCCGGAGCGATCTCCTTTTCCAGCCGCGACGACTGCCCGCCCGAGGTGATCGATCGCGCGCTGCGCTCGCTCGGCGCGCTGGTGCCGCAAGCCAAAAAGCGCCTGCTCGAAGCGGCGACCGCCTGCGCCGTCGCCGATCGAAAAGTGACCGTCGCCGAAGCCGAGCTGCTGCGCGCGATCGCCGATTCGCTCGACTGCCCGGTGCCGCCGTTTTTGCCTGGGCAGGAGATCTGAATCTCTCTCGAATTTGGGAGCTGGTCGGTTTCAGGCTCGTCGATCCGGAAACGGCCGCGACGATGGGTTTCTGGCTCCGGACGGTTACGCCGCAGTCCGATGGACCTGGTCGGAAATGTACCCTCTCTCCTGGCCTTTCTGGGCAGCGGCGTCGAACCGCTCTTCCTCCGCGCGCTGCGCGGCCTTCGGTGGCACGACCAACACGTTCGTCGGCGCCGAGCGAATCACTTTGGAGGCGACGCTGCCGAGCAGCAGGCGCTCCAAGCCGCCGTAGCCGTGGGTGCCGATCACCACCAGATCGGGGTGGCGCTCGTCGACCTCGGCGAGGATCTCGGTCACCGGACCGCCCACGCGCACCTTGCGTTGGACGATCGCTCCGCTCTGCGACGTCAAGACCAGGGCCATCCTTTGCAGCTCGGATTCGGCGAGGCGGACCAGCTGGTCCTGTCGGAACTGCCGCAGGCCCGCGCTGTCGAGCGGGTCGAGCGCGAACAGAAGCTCAAACGTCGGCTTCCCTTCAAGCGGTGCCAGGAGCGCGAGGCCCGCCTCGATCGCTCGGCGCGAGGTCGGCGACAGATCGACCGGCACCAGCACGCGATGGGGCAGGATCGGCTGGTCCGGACGCAGGACCAGCACCGGGCAGGGCGCCTGACGGACGACGCGATCGGCGGTCGAGCCGAAGGTCCAGTTGTGCTTGCCGACCTCGACGCTGCCGATCAGGATCAGATCGGCGTCGAGCGCCGCGGCCCGCTCCACCAGCAGGCGATGGGCCGGGCCTTCCGCGATGTGGGTGCGAACTTTCGGCGCCGCGCTCGGCGCGCCGTCGGTAGCCAGAACCGCGTGCCGGGAGGCCTGGGCCTCGACCGCTTCAACTATCTGCCGCCGCTCGATTTCGGAGAGCTGCGGCGTGACCAGAGGGCCTTCAAACGTCGCAAACAGGGTGGCGATCGGGGTATAGGCGTGAACGATTTCCGCGTCGGCGGCAAGGGCGCGGGCGAAAGCGAGCCCTGAGGCGACGACTGCCTCGCTCTCCGGGCCGAGGGACGTTCCGATGACGAGGGTCTTGGGCTGCGGGATCATGGCTCACCTCCGTTTTTCGATTCGAATCTAGGCCGAATCGCGGAGGTGCGCGACATTCCGCCGGGTGGTTCCGTACCGCCCCGGCGGGTAGGGAGACGAAAGGGCGTCGCGAGGCTACTTCAGGCCGTGGCGCCGTGGCACTTCTTGAACTTCTTGCCCGAGCCGCACCAGCAGGGGTCGTTGCGGCCGACTTTCGGGTCTTTGCGCACGACCGTCGCGGCTCCGACGCTCGGCGAGCTGTTCGCCTCTTTGGCCGGCGCCGAGAACGTCAGCTGCGCCGGTTGCGGCATCTCGCGGCGGCGGCGCTGCTCGGCCATGTCCTCTTCGGTGACCGGCTCGAAGTGGAACAGCTTGGAGAGGATGTCGTCCTGCACCCGGCTGCGCATCGATTCGAACAGCTCGTAGCTTTCCCGCTTGTATTCGTTCAGCGGATCGCGCTGGCCGTAGCCGCGGAGGCCGATGCCTTCCTTCAGGTGGTCGAGCGCGAGCAGGTGGTCCTTCCAGGCGACGTCGACGGCGTGCAGCATGATCGCCCGCTCGAAGCTCCGCATCATCTCGGTGCCGAAGCGCGCCTCGCGCTCCTGGTAGCGGTTGCGCACCGCGGCGAGGAGCGCGTCCTCCAGCTCCTGAATGCCCAGCTCGCCCAAGTCGGCGCCGAAGTCGTTCCCCTGGAGGTTGAAATACGCGAGCATGTCGGTGCGCAGTCCGGTCAGATTCCAGTCGTGCGGATCGACTTTTTCCGGGCAGTGGTTTTGGAGGAGCGTGTCGATCAGCTCCTCGCAGATCCCCTGGACGTATTCGCGCCCCTCGCGCCCTTCCAGGATCTCTTTCCTCAGCTGGTAGATCTCCTGGCGCTGTTTGTTCATCACGTCGTCGTATTCGAGCAGGTGTTTGCGGGTCTCGAAGTTCCGCCCTTCGACCTGGCGCTGCGCTTTTTCGATCGCCCGCGAGACCATGCCGTGCTCGATCGCTTCGCCTTCTTCCATGCCGAGCTTGGTCATCAGCCCCTTGATTCGATCCGAGCCGAAGATGCGCATCAGGTCGTCTTCAAGCGACAGGTAGAAGCGCGACGAGCCGGCGTCGCCCTGTCGGCCGGAACGGCCGCGCAGCTGGTTGTCGATCCGGCGCGACTCGTGCCGCTCGGTGCCGAGGATGTGCAGGCCACCCGCGGCGATCACCTCGTCGCGCTCCGCCGCGCAGGTGACGAGGTAGCGTTCGAGCGCCTGGGCGTACTCTTCCGGCTGGACCGCCGGATCGAACTCCGAGCGGGCAAGGCCCTCCGGATTGCCGCCGAGCACGATGTCGGTGCCGCGGCCCGCCATGTTGGTCGCGATGGTGACCGATCCCTTGCGGCCCGCCTGGGCGACGATCGACGCTTCGCGCTCGTGGAACTTCGCGTTCAGCACGACGTGCGGCACGCGCGGCGGCTTGTTGAGCAGGCGCGAGAGCATCTCGCTCTTTTCGATCGACACGGTGCCCACGAGCGCCGGTTGACCGCGCTGCTGGGCATCGCGGATCTCCTCAACCACCGCGTTCCACTTCTCGTCCGCCGTGCGGTAGACCAGATCGGCGCGATCCTGGCGGATCATCGACCGGTTGGTCGGGATCACCGTCACATCCAGGTTGTAGATCTGCGCGAACTCGGCCGCTTCGGTGTCCGCCGTGCCGGTCATGCCGGAGAGCTTCTTGTACATGCGGAAGAAGTTCTGGAAGGTGATGGTGGCGAGCGTCTGCGTTTCGCGCTCGATCTTCACCCCTTCTTTCGCCTCGACCGCCTGGTGCAGGCCGTCCGACCAGCGGCGGCCGGGCATGGTGCGACCGGTGAACTCGTCGACGATCACGACCTGGCCGTCCTTCACCAGGTACTCGACGTCGCGCCGATAGAGCGAGTGCGCGCGCAGCGCCTGGTTCACGCCGTGGAGAACCTCCATGTTCTCCATCTCATAGAGGTTGCGGATGCCCATCAGGTGCTCGACCTTCTCGACCCCTTGGTCGGTCAGGCTCGCCTGATGCGCTTTTTCGTCCACCACGTAGTCGCCGGTCGTGCTCTTCTGGCCGTCCCCTTCGTCGATCTCCTCGCCGCGTTCGAGGCGGGGGATGATCCGGTCGATCCGGTAGTACTTGTCGACCGATTCTTCCGAGGGACCCGAGATGATCAGCGGGGTACGCGCTTCGTCGATCAGGATCGAGTCGACCTCGTCGACGATCGCGTAGTGGTGCGGTCGCTGGACCATCGATTCGAGGTCGAACTTCATGTTGTCGCGCAGGTAGTCGAAGCCGAGCTCGTTGTTCGTGCCGTAGGTGACGTCGCAGTTGTAGGACCGCTTGCGCTCGGAATCCGAAATGTCGTGCTGGATGACGCCCACCGACAGCCCGAGAAAACGGTAGATCTGGCCCATCCAGTCGGCGTCGCGGCGAGCCAGGTAGTCGTTCACCGTGACGACGTGGACGCCTTTTCCTTCGAGCGCGTTCAGATAGGTGGGCAGGGTGGCGACGAGAGTTTTGCCCTCTCCCGTCTTCATCTCGGCGATCCGGCCGCGGTGGAGGACCATTCCGCCCATCAGCTGGACGTCGAACGGCCGCATCTTCACCGTGCGCCAGGCGCCTTCGCGGGCGACCGCGAACGCCTCGGGCAGCAGGTCGTCCAGGCTCTCGCCGTTTTCGATGCGGGTACGAAACTCGGCCGTCCTTCCCCGCAGCCCTTCGTCGGAGAGATTCTTGACCCCCGCTTCAAGCTCGTTGATCTGGGCGACGATCGGCAGCATCCGCTTGACTTCGCGTCCATGCGCGCTGCCGAAGACTGTGGTCAGAATTTTCTGGATCATGCGACTCTCATCTGGAGGTGGGGGGATTCGTGGGCGAGGCCCACGCGAAACTGCAGCGGCAATATACCAGAAAGGTCAACAGGCGCCTTTCTAAGGCGCAAGAGGGGGGAGCTAGGGGCCGTTCGGCTCGTCGAGCATGTAGGCGAGCGGGTTGACCGGCGCGCCGTCGACGTGGACTTCGTAATGCAGGTGGTAGCCCGTGGAGCGGCCGGTCGACCCGACCTTGCCGATCGTGTCGCCGCGCTTGACGCGCTGGCCGGGCCGCACGTCGATCTCCGAGAGGTGACCGAACGTGGTAGAGAGTCCGAAGCCGTGGGAGAGAAACACGGCGTTGCCGTAGCCGCCCGCCGATTCGGCCCGCACGACGATGCCGTCCGCCGGAGCCTGAACCGGGTGACCCGCGGGCGCCGCGATGTCCACGCCCTCATGGCGGCCCCGGCCGTGGGTCAAGGGATCGCTGCGCGATCCGTAACCGGAGGTCAAGATGCCGCGCACCGGCGCAATCGCCGGGGTGGAGGAGATCCAGTCGAGCCGCTCGTCGAGGCGGGTAGCGATCTCATTGAGCTGACCGGAGACATCGCCGGTGCGGCGGGCGATGTCGTCGAGCCCGTCGAACGAGCTGTCTTCGACCGGCCCGCCGACGCCCGGCTCCGCTTCGCCCAGCGATTCGAGGCCGGCGACGATGGCGAGTTGGCGCGTCCGATCCTCGGTGTCGCGCAGGCGCTTCTTCAACTGGGAGAGGCTGGATTCGAACGAGGAGTTGGTGGCGCGAAGCTTCTTGTTCTCGGCTTCAAGGCGGGCGATCTGGGCGGGACTCGCGTTCGACCGGAAATAGAGCCAGGAAACTCCGAGGGAGCCGAAGGCGAGGAACAGGATACAGCCGGCCGCAACCGCGATCTGCGGATTGCTCACTCGCCATTTCCGCAGCTTTGCGCGGGCGTGGGGAATGAGAATGATCGTGTGGTGCGTTTGGGCCATAGGCTGTCTAAGACCGACTCCGATTTAGTAGAGGCGAGCAGTGCTCGCCACCAGGGTGAAGCCATCACCGTCCAAAGGTGTCGCGTATTGTAACGGTCGAACTCCGAGTGTCAAGCCGAGTAAAAATTATGTTAGAGAAGCATTCCGGCAGAGTTGTCCAGGCTTTAGGACCCGCCTCGTAATCACCCAAAAATGGAGGTTCCGCTTGTTTCAGGAGCTGCGGAGTTGGTAACCGCGCATATCCAATTTGAGCTTCGAGCAAGCGGCGGGGTGAAACCCGCTCTCAGCCGCGCGCCGCGCCGCGGACCCGTTCGACGAAGCTGCGAAGGGCGCGCGCCGCGGGGGTGCCGTCTGCCACCAGGTTGGGATCGAACGCGATCCCCGCCCGCTCTCCCTCCCGCCAGGCGACGCGACCGCGCACCGGGAGGACTTCCAGCTCGCCCGAGACGCCGAGCGTGAATTCGACTCTCTTCCCCAGCGTCCACTCTTCCAAAGCGCCGGTGAGCGCGATACCGCCGAGCGACAAGTTGTCGAGCAGGAGTGTGTGGCGCAGGCCGTCGGGAAACGTGGCGATCGCCTCGATGCCTAACCGGATGCGCACGTCGCGCTGGCCGGCGAGGCCGAGCAGGGCGGAGACGTTCCGGCCATGGCGGCGGACCACCTCGCCGCGCAGCTTCAGCTCGACCGCCGGATGGTCGGCGAGGAACGGCAGCAGATCGACCTTGTCGATCCGCACCAGCGAAGAGGCCGTCGAAGTGCGCGCCGAAGCGAGCCGATGCGCGCGGTTCAACAGTCCCATCTCGCCAAAATAGCCGCCGGATCCCAGGCGCGCGAGGAGTTGGTTCGGCTTGCCCGGCGCATCGCGGTAGACCGAGACCTCGCCGGAGTAGACGATATAGAACGCATCGACCGGGTCGGTCTCGCGAAAGAGAAGCTGATTGGCCGCGATGTCGAAGCTCCGGGAGATTTCCGCCAGCCGGTCGAGGCCCGCGTCATCTAGCTCGGAGAACAGATCGACCGACTGCAGGAACGCGCGTAGCAACGGAAAGCCCCCCTACGAACCACGATTCGATGGACGGATCGCATTGTGACTCGATTGGGGGGGTTGTGCCAAACGGCGCTCTCCTGGTGTCGGTGGGTAAGCCCATCGCTTGGATCCTGCACGGGAGGCTTCACTCGAACAGGAACGTATTCATGCAAAGGTCGCCCGCCAGATCTTGGAGCTTAGAACTCAAGCGGGTCTGACCCAAAAGGAACTTGCCGAGAAAGTCCAGACCACTCAATCCGTGATCAGTCGGCTCGAGGACGCAGACTACGAGGGGCACTCGTTGAGCATGCTGAGGCGAATTTCGGATGTCCTTGGAGCGAGCCTCGAAGTGGACATTCGAAAGACCTCACCGTGGCGTATCGACGAGAAGCCCGCCGACTGAGGAGCTATGATCGAAGGACGTCGGATCCGACCGATCGATGGCTCGCCTGGCTCCTATCCTGCACAGGAAGGCCCGAACTGGCCTTGAGGCTTCGTTTCAGGTCGGCTGCCTTCTCATGAGATCCAAGCCCTGGCCCGCTCTACACGAAACGGCGGATAGGCTGTCTTTCTTTCCGAGACCCTGAACGTCTCGAAAGGAGACCGGCATGCGAACCTGGCTGCGCTGGTGCTGGATCGGAGCCCTTGCGCTCGTCGCCTGGCCCGGGTGGGCGATCGAGGTGCGGGACGTTCCGAAGCCGCCACGTTGGGCGACCGACCTGACCGGACGGGTGCCTCCCCTCGCGCTCGCGCAGTTCGAAGGCGTGGCCGACCGGGTCGAGCGCGAGAAAGGCGGCCAGATGGTCCTGGTGGTCGTCGGCTCGCTCGACGGAAAGGAATCGCGGCCGTTCGCCGCAGAGCTATTCAACACCTGGGAGATCGGGCGCAAAGAGGCGAACGACGGCGTGCTGCTGTTTTTTGCGCTCGACGATCACAAGCTTGAGCTTCTGTTGGGCGACGGGCTCGACGATCCGCTACGCCAAGCCGCGAGCGAGGGGATCGTCCACGACGTCATCGTGCCCCGTCTCAAAGCCGGCGATCTGGCAGGCGCCGTGATCGAGGGCGCGCGGCAGTGCGCGGAGCGGATCTACCAGCTGCCGGCGACCGAGGCTGCCGCAGCACCCGAGCCCCTCGCAGCAGCAGAGGCCGTGTCGCAAACGACGAGCGGTGAGCCGGTACCTGTTTCGTCCCTGCCTCCCATCTTTTCCGGCGAAGCCGGAACTGACAGCCGCGAAACGGGTGGCGGGTCGTCCGGGGCTGCGCCAGGGATTGTTTTCGCCATCCTCGTTCTCCTGGGCGGGATCGTAGGGTTCTTCTTTCTCCCTCGGCGACCGCCGAAGTGTTGTGGCCAAGCCATGGTCCTCCTGAGCGAGCCCGCGCGGGGAGAACACCTCTCGGCGGGGCAGCGGATGGAGGAATCGCTCGGCAGCGTCACCTATGCGATCTGGTCGTGCGGCCGATGCGGTCGCATCGAATCGCGCTCCAACCTTGCGGCCTTTGGCGGCTACGCGACCTGTTCAGCCTGCGGTTTCCAAACGGCCTCCAAGACCCGCACGGTGCTCCAGGCAGCCACGACCCTGAGCGCGGGGAGCGCCGAGGTCGTCGAGACCTGTCGGAATTGCAACTTTCGGGCGGTGAACGAAGAAGTGATCCCTCGCACCCGTCCGGTTCAGCGAACCGACCGTCATCGAGCCAGCTCGGCCGCGCCCTCGCCGAAGTCCCCGGGTAGATCCTTTGGCGGAGGCCGAACTTCCGGAGGCGGCGCGAGCGGCACCTGGTAGGGGAGAGTCGCCCCTAGGCTCCGACGTGTAATACCTGGCCAGGCGAGATACGAAGGATCGCGGCTAGGAGATTTGGGACCAGCGGCAGTAGGTCCGAGATGTCGTTCGAGTGGGCTACCTTGTGGTCGGTCAGCTCGTTCTTGAGCTTCTTGGGCAGAGACTCGTCAAGCAGCACGCGCATTGGCGAGCACGGCCTCCCCAGCTTCTTCCAAGGCAGCGATTGCCTGATCGTGACGCACGGTGGGAAAATCGTCCAGGAACTCGCTCAGAGGATGGCCCCCTTCGAGATAATCGAGAAGCGTGCGGAACGGCACCCGCGTTCCTACGAAAACGGGCGTACCGCTCATGATCTCTGGGTCGGTGTGGATGGCAGAGGGAATTCTCATCGGCGGGTTCCTTGAACCAATTTTATTCGGTCTGTATGCGGCCGATCCTCGGAACGCGGGAGTCGCCTTGCTCCGCCCGTTCGTTGGCTTCCCACCGGGTTCGCATTACGGGAATTCGCCGGCTCGTCAGGCGCTGTTCGCGCTGGGGGCGCTGGTCGCTTGTTTAGGCCCTGGTCCTGATCGTCGGCACCTGGTGGTTCATCCGCCGGCTGATCGGACGGGAGGAACGCCTGCTCCCCGAAAGCCAGGGAGCCGCGTTTACGGCATTCCGCGCCGCCGTGCCGCGCCTCTGGCCGTCAATTCGACCGCGCGTCCCCGCCGCGGGGCGCGTATCCCGCTGTGGCCAGGCGTTCCTCGGTGAGGCGATCTTTTGGATGATCGCATTGAGCGTCGCGTTGTTCGCCGCGACCGAAGTTCCCCGGGTGCTCAAGTGGTGCGGCGAAGGGGGGCTCGGGCTCTACTTGTTGCTGCTGTTCACGATTCGATCGCTGCGCGGGCGCCAGGCGACCTGAGCGGCGACGAACCTCAGATGGCTCTTGCGGACGCGTCGCGCGTCGGCAGTACGCCGGGCGGTAAGCTATGCCGCCTTGAATCCACCGACCCATCGAACGGAGGCAACCCCATGTATCTGATCCGCGACATCTTCCAGTGCAGGCCCGGGAAGGCGAAGCAGCTCGCCGAGAAGTTGCGGGCGACTTTTTCTTCGACGGAGGAGAACGACGGGTTCCGCAACAGCCGGATTCTGGTCGATGTCGTCGCCCGCTACTGGACAGTGGTCTGGGAGGCGGAGATCGAAAGCCTTGAGCAGTTCGAGCGGCATATGGCCGGCTATGGCTCGCGACCCGAGGTGCAGGAGGCGATGGCCGGCTATCTTGATCTGGTCGACGGGGGTCATCGGGAGATCTTTCGGATTCTCTGACGGTGACCGCGCAGATTGACCACGCCAGGGCGGGCCAATATCCTGCCGCCGGCTCACCGACGAGTCGCGAGACGTCCTCGAAAGGAATGCTCCCCAATGGATGAGGCAGGCCCGCAGCCGAAGCTCTTCACCCCCGTGACCGTGGGCGCGGGTTGCACCGTGCCCCCTCCCGCCCCTCCTCAGGGTTCTTACGATTGGGCGGCTGTAGTGCATCCCAACTGTTTTGACAACACGGAGCGATTGGGACTTTGGTTCGGTGGCACCCAGCCAGTCGCGAACGGCCAGTCGCCGAGCCGTTTCATTCAGCCGGTGTCCGAGGAGTCGATCGGCGCGGGGGAGGATCAAGCGACCGGGTATTCCGTCTACGTCCTGGTGCATGGGTGGGCTCCCGGCTACCGGGCCGCCGTCAACGCGCAAGGGGGGCGCCTCCGGTGGTGGGAGGACAACGCGTCGAGCGGCGGTGCCTGGGCCGCCGCATGGGCATGGTCCCCGGTCACCGGGGATAGTCCCGCCCTGCCGGTCAACCCGACCGGCGTATTGCAGGCGATCAAGGCGTTCGATCCCCAATCGACGGTTCTCGCCTACTCCTGGATCGACGACTCGGCCACCGACGGCTCGTTCGAGGAGCTGGACGAGGTCTATCGGTCGGAGGCCTATACTCAGGTCAACGGCATTCGCCTGGCCAATGCGCTCCTGCGCACTTTGGTGGCCGGATTTTGGACCAACCCCGCCAACAAGCTTCATCTGATCGGCCACAGCCATGGCTCGAAGGTGGTCACCGTGGCGGCTCTGACGCTCCAGAACCTCGGCCTGCCGTTGGCGCAGCTAACGCTTCTCGACGCCCCGGAGAACGAGGAGACCCTGAACGTCAACGGCGCCAACTTCCTGGGCTTCTACCTCCAGCAGATGAAGATCGCCGATCCGACGGGCCCCAGCTCGGGCGGAACCTTCGTCGACAACTATCCCTCCTACTTCGGCGTCGCCTACCGCTCGCCGCAGCTCAGCAACGTCGTGGACGTGGCGCTCGATCCTTCGAAGCTCTACTACTCGACCGACCCGGGCGACCAGCACTCCTACGCCGCGGCCTGGTATGCCGCCTCGGCCGCCGCGGCGCAGAAATTCGCACTACTCTCTCTCGGCTTTTCGTGGCCGCCGCCGCAGCAGAGCTTCAAGCCGGCGCTCAACCAGACCTGGGCGGGAGGAGTGACGCAGGCCCAGCAGTGGCTCCTCATCACAGGCACCCCGCCCTTGACCTATCTCTATTCGGCGCCCAGTCTTTCGATCGACAGCGTGGCGACCCTGGGCAACGTCGGCGGCAGCCCGGCGAGCGGATTGGTGTTCGGCCCGCCGACCGCTCCGCAGAGCTTCTCGATGTTTCAGGGCGGGTACGGCAACGGCGCCTTTTCCGACGGGTTCGGCTTGGCGTTCGACGTCGCCTGGACCGGCGCCCAAGACGGCGACTATCTGGTCTTCACCGCCGAATCGGGGGAGGAGCGGGTTCAAGAGGTGGTCCTGGTGCTGGACGGCAAGACGGGCTTCCGGGGGACCTATCCCCTCACCCTGGCGGCCGATGCCTCGAGCTCAGTTCTCGATCTGGCGTTTTACATCTTCTACTTTCCAGCCCGCGGCAATACGAGCGGCCAGGTCCGGTTGAGCAACTTCCGCCGCGTCGTGGTCAGCTACTAAATCGGATCGTGAGGGGGCGATGGCGATCTACGATGCGAAGCGCGCATTGGAGCTTCTGCGCCTCGGGAGCGGCCGGGCGGATGCCGGGTTCCGTGCGGGCCAGGAGGAGGCGATCCGCCATGTGGTCGCCGGCAGCGGTCGCCTCCTCGTGGTGCAGAAGACCGGCTGGGGCAAAAGCTTCGTCTACTTCATCGCGACCAAGATGCTGCGCGAGGCCGGGTCCGGCCCGGCGCTGTTGATCTCGCCGCTTCTGTCCCTCATGCGCAACCAAATTCAGGCCGCCGAGCGGATGGGCGTGCGGGCGGTGACGATCCATTCCGACAACCAGAGCGAGTGGCCGGCGGTCAAGGAGGCGATCGGAAAGGACGAGGTGGACGTCCTTTTGATCTCGCCCGAGCGATTGGCCAACGAGGAGTTCCGCACCCAGGTGTTGACCCAGATCGGGCAGCGCCTCTCTCTGCTGGTGATCGACGAGGCGCATTGCATCTCCGACTGGGGGCACGACTTTCGGCCGCACTATCGGCTGATCGAACGGATCGCGCGCACGCTGCCGCAAAACCTACGGTTGCTCGCGACTACCGCGACCGCGAACGACCGGGTGCTGGCCGATCTCGAAGAGGTGCTCGGACCCGGGCTCGAAGTCTCGCGGGGAGACCTAAGCCGTCCGTCGCTCGCGCTGCAGACGATTTCACTGCCGAGCCAGGCCGAGCGGCTGGCCTGGTTGGCCAAGGAGGTGCCGGCTCTGCCGGGGCACGGCATCATCTATACCCTCACCATTCGCGATGCGAATCGGGTGGCTGACTGGCTGAAGTCGCGCGGGCTCGCCGTCGAGTCCTACACCGGCGAGACCGGCGAGGGGCGCCCCGAGCTGGAGCAGGCGCTGCTCGAAAATCGGGTGAAGGCGCTGGTCGCCACCACGGCGTTGGGCATGGGGTTCGACAAGCCGGACCTCTCCTTCGTAATCCACTACCAGATGCCCGGGTCGGTGGTTGCCTATTACCAACAGGTCGGCCGCGCGGGGCGGGCGGTGGATGCGGCGTACGGTGTGCTGTTAAGCGGCGAGGAGGAGCTGGACATCACGGATTACTTCATCGAGAGCGCGTTCCCCAAGCCGGCGGAGGTGGAGCAGGTGCTCGGCGCTCTGGAGGAGGCTCCCCAAGGGCTCTCGGTACCCGAGCTGTTGACCCGGGTGAACCTGAGCCAGGGGCGGGTGGACAAGACGATTGCGCTGCTGTCGCTCGAATCGCCGCCGCCGCTGGTCAAGCAGGGCTCGAAGTGGCAGCTCACCGCGGTGCATTTAAGTCCCGCGTTCTGGCAACGGGCGGAGCGGCTGACCGCGCTGCGGCGGGTGGAGCAGCGCCAGATGGGGGAGTACGTGGCGCTCTTCTCCGGGCACATGGAGTTTTTGATCCGCGCGCTCGACGGCGATCCGGGTGCTGTGGTCGTTCCCCCGCTGCCCCCGCTCCCCACCACGGCCGAGCCGTCGCTGGTACGCGAGGCCGAGGTGTTTCTTCGTCGCACTCATCTGATCATCGAGCCGCGCCGGATGTGGCCGACGGGCGAGCTGCCGCGGATGAAACTCAAAGGCAAGATCTCTGGCGAGCTTCAAGCCGAAGAAGGCCGGGCGCTCTGCACCTGGGGAGATGCCGGCTGGGGACGCCTGGTGCGGGAAGGGAAATACCGCGACGGGCGTTTCTCCGACGAGCTGGTCGAGGCCTGCGTGGAGCTGGTGCGCGACTGGAGCCCGGCTCCGGCGCCTGAGTGGCTCACCTGCATTGCTTCGCGACGCCATCCGGACCTCGTGCCCGATCTGGCGAGGCGCCTCGCGGCGGCGTTGGATCTGCCGTTCGTCGAGACGTTGGAGCGCACCGATGACCGGCCCGAACAAAAGGCGATGGCCAACAGCGCCCAGCAGGCGCGCAACGTGGACGGTTCCCTCGCGGTGCTCGATGTCGCGATCCCCGGCGGCCCCGTTCTCCTGGTCGATGACATGATCGATTCGCGCTGGACGGTGACTATCGCGGCCTGGCTGCTGCGGAAGCACGGCAGCGGTCCGGTCCGGCCGTTGGCGCTGGCCTTCACGGGATTCAAAACATGAACAGCACCCTTTCGCCCAACACCCAAGCCATCCTGTTGCTGACCGCGCCGCTGATCGCCGGGGGCAGGGCGCCGGCTGTCGAACTGCTGACCCCGAGGGAGTACGGCCGCCTCGCGCGCCACCTGCGCGAGAAGGAGCGCCAGCCGGCCGACCTGCTCTCGCCGAACGCCGCCGAGGTGATCGAAGCGTGCGGGGACGGGGTCGAGGTCGATCGGCTGGAACGGCTGCTGGCGCGCGGGTTTCTTCTCAGCCAGGCGCTGGAGCGTTGGCAGGCGCGGGCGATCTGGGTAGTAAGCCGTGCTGATGCCGAATATCCCCAGCGCATCAAGTCGCGGCTCAGAGAGGACTCTCCTACCGTGGTCTACGGCTGCGGTGACGCCGCGATGTTGGCCAGCGGAGGTCTCGCGGTGGTCGGTTCGCGCGACGTGTCCGAAGAGCTGGTCGAGATCACCGAAGGGGTCGGCCGTCTCGCCGCGAGCGCCGGGGTCACCCTCGTCTCAGGGGGAGCGCGCGGTATCGATCAGGCCGCGATGCGTGGCGCCTTGGAAGCTGAGGGGCGCGCGGTGGGGGTCCTGGCCGACAACCTGGAGCGGTCGGCTACGAACCGCGAGCACCGCAGCCTCCTGATGGAGAAACGACTCGTCCTCCTCTCGCCCTACGATCCGAGCGCGGGTTGGAACGTCGGCCATGCGATGCAGCGCAACAAGCTGATCTACGCTCTGGCCGATGCCGCCCTGGTGGTCAGCTCGGACCTGGAAAAAGGAGGCACCTGGGCAGGGGCGACCGAGCAGCTGGAGAAGTATCGCTTCGCCCCCGTTTACGTCCGGACGAGCGGAGAGATCAGCCCCGGCCTCGAAGCGCTCGGGAAAAAAGGCGCGCTCCCCTGGCCGGACCCCGAAACACCGGGTGCCCTCCTCGAAGCGCTTGAAGCGAAGTTTCCCGCGTTGCCCGGAGTGCCGGAGCAGCAGAAGTTGTTTTGAGGCTTGACCGCAAACGATGCCCACCATCCTCTCGCACGCCGTGGTCGCCGCCGTGCGTCCCCGTCGTCATACCGCTCCGCCCGGCAACGCCGCCAGGAACTCCGACTCCTCGTCAACTGTGAAACCAATTCGCTCCACCCGCCGCTGCCGGCCATAGGGGCCGTCGGCGACAAGCGGTTCTTTGAGGCGGAGCACGAACTGCGGGGCGCCGAACAAGGTGGCGCGGATCGCTCCGGGGCCTTTCTCAAACGGTTTCAAGGGATCGAGGCGCTCGATCTTGGTGATCGCCGCAAGCGGCACGTCGAGGTTCCAGCGCAGGCCCGTGCGGATCGTCAGGCGGTCGGCGTCGACTCGGATCGGCCGCCTTCTCGCGGCCTGGTAGTCACCGAGAAACCAGAGCGCCCCGTAGAGGCTCAGGACAGTGAGCAGCAGCGCGATCCGCGGGTGATGGAAGTGGACCAGTAGAAGGTGGACTCCAGCGGTCTCGGCGAGCATCGCGATCATCAGCCCGCAAACGACCGCGCCGTAGCCGTTCTTCCGATGGTAGGAAAACGCCCGGCCGGGCAGCGTCAATTTCCGGTCGGCGCCGAACAAGGCGTACGCGGTCACCGCGATCTCGTAGCCGATCGCATCGGCCACGGCGCGAAACGGCAGGGTCGTGCGGGCCGCGGAACGGATGCGGAAGTAGGCGTCCTGCACCTCCGCCTCTGGCCCCGCAGTGCGGCTCTTGCGGATCGCCCGCACGACGCGCCAGAGAATCGTGGCGACAAGGCCAACCTCCCACATGCCGATCAGGATCTCGATCGGTTTGCTGAGGTGGAGTGGGATGAACCAACCCGGCAACTCAGATGTCGAGGACATGGGGGGATTGTAACCACAAGGTCCCACCGGCACCTCCGCTGGCCGTTCGGGTATGTGTATACTTAGGCGCATGGCTCGGATGCAGGTGTACCTTCCCGACGAGATGTATGAGCAGGTGAAGACCCGCGGTCTGCCGGCCTCGGAGCTGCTTCAGAAGGCGGTGCGTGCGGAGCTGCGGCGGATGGAGTTGCTGGCCGAGACCGACCGGTATGTGGCGGATTTGGTCGCCGAGGTGGGAACGCCTTCCGCGGCGGAGCGCGCACAATCTGCCGCGACTGCCGCTCGTTGAGTCTTTGCAAGGGCATCCGGGTCGCGATGCTCTCACCAATAGTTTTCTCAAAACGTGCGACCTCGTGGAGGAGATCGACGAACCGCTGGCGCGGAGGGCGGCCCTTTTGCGTAGGCTCGCCCGCCGCGGCTCGGCAGTCGATGCTCTCGTCGTCGCTTTGGCCGAACCCGGCGGAACGGTACTTACCTCCGACCCCGGTGACCTCGCCGCCCTGGCTCAATATACGCACGACGTCATCGTGGAGAGAGTCTGACGGCTAAACTCTCAGCCTTCGATCTGCCAAAACAGCCGGGAGGTTCGCATGGCCTCAATCTCAGAGGGGACAGGTGGCGACGATCAGGCGCAGGGCATCGATGTGTCGCATTACCAGGGGGCCGTCGACTGGAACGTGGTGCATGGCGCGGGGGGCGTATCACTTCTTTCATCCGGAGGGACGTCTTCAGCGGCCCGATTGCGGCGCTGCTGGCTTTCTTGGCGAAGGGGTAAGGCGAGAGGGCCGGCCCGATGGCCGACCCTCTCGGGTTCAAAGACCTAGTGGCAAGTGAAGAGCCGCGGCTTGACGAGCAGCGACCAGGAGTTCAGCTTGCCGGTATCGCGTTGCGCGAGGTCGCTCACGAACAGGTTCCAGTTGCCTAGGGTGCCTTGGCCGTTGAAGTGGGCCAGCTCGCCCGAGGTGACTCCGATGTCGCCGAGCGACGGAGAGTTGAAGAACGGCAGCCACCGGCCGGTAAACGGCGCGGCCAGCGAGTCGGCGAGGACCAGGTCTTGGGTGGCCGCGTCGTCGAACGTCGTGTTGGTGAAGTCGTTGCCCGAGTTGAGCCCGAAGAAACAGCCATCGGGAATGCAGCCGGCGGGCTCGAAGACCATGTCGGTGCCGAAGCTGCTCGGCGACTTGATCTCGACCGTGAGGTCGCCCACCCAGGTGTGGGTCAAGCTGTTCAACTTGACGTCGAGGTCGGCGATTTCCAAATCCATCGCTACCGGGAGAATGCTGGTGATTCCGGCGGGGAAGCCGTCCGGGATCGCTGTACCCTCCGGGATGCTCTTGGTGAACGTCCGGACCGGGCCGATTCCCCCCGGCTTGCCTACGCGCAGGGTGAACGACTGGGTGCGGGCGCCGAGCGAGCTGGCGGTCGCGAGGCTGAACTGGATCGAGCGGCCGCAGGCGAAACCGGCCGGCACCTTGAAGGTGAAGAGGACCGCGTTGGTCTTGCTGCCCTGCGCCGGGATCGTCGGGTAGACGGATGTCTTCTTGGTAATCGTCACGCCCGCGGTCGGCGAGGTGAGCATCGCGGAGATGCCGGTCGCTCCCTTGCTCGGGAGGTCCCAGGGGTTCTTGAGGGTGATCCGGAGGCTGACCGTCTCGCCGGGATCGGGGAAATGGTTCGCGCCGCTGCCGCTGTCGAGGATCTGGATCCCTGCGATGTCCAGGTTCGGCAGGGCGAACGACTCCTTGACGCCGATGTGGGTCGCGATGCCTTCCGAGACCGTGGCGCCGTAGCCGAGGCCGCGATCGGCGAAGCCGGCCCAGATCGCCGGCTCGTTGGCGCAGCCGTGGGTCGCGCAATCGGCGTCGATCAGGGCGTCGCGCGCGTCGGTGAACGAAGGATCGATCGGCGTCATCTTGAGCGCGTCGGTGACGATTTGCAGCATTAGGTTGTTGCCGTTGGCGACGTTGTTGCCGTGCGAGGCGATGATCCGGCTGCGCACCTCCCACAGGCTCAAGGCCCAGACTTCGCCCGCGTTGTGCGGTTCGAGCGCGCCGTTGAACTGGAAGCCGAGAGGGCTGACCGGCAGGCCGCCCGACATGTTCGCCGTCGTGTCGTCGACGTCGGCCCAGGTGAGCGGGTTGACGCCGTTGGCGGTGGCGTAGGGGAAGCGGCGGATGCCCGAGACGTAATTGTCGGTAAACGGCAGCCCGGCGATCTGGTAGGTCGCATAGGCGCCGTAGGCGTAGCGCCCGTTGGGGTTGTCGGCTTGAGTCGAGTTGAGTAGCGAAAGGGCGTAGAAATCGCTCCAGCCCTCGCCCATCGAGCCGCCCGGAAACCAGTTGAGGCCCGCGCCGTCGCCGATCAGGCGGTTGCTCAGACCGTGGGTCAGCTCGTGGAGCACGATCTCGGCGTCCAGGCTGCCGTCGCGGTCAGGGCTCGGACCGTCGAAGATGAACATCCGCATGACGCCGTTTTCCCCGTCGGGCGGGGTGCTGAAGTTCGCGTTGTTGAACGAGGGATCCGCCGCCGCCGCGCCCTGCTGCGTCTCGGCGAGCACCCGGTCGCCCGCGGCGCCGCCGTGGCCGAAGTTGTCGCTCTGGAAGTTGCCCGCCCCTTCGTCGAAGCCGAGCGCGTAGAGCCGGTCATGGTAGTAGTTGGCGACATAGAACAGCTGGGTCACCGCGCCGCGCTGGTAGTCGTCTCCGCCGGACGGATCGTCGCCCGCGTCGGGATCCGCGCCGAGCGGGGCCGGCGTGTAGTCGAAGCCGGAGCCCAGAAAGTCGCGCTCCCGGCCGGAGCTGTCCAGATTGCCGGTCGGCCGGCCGTCGTCGTCGAGCGCCCCGAAGTCGTCCGAGTCGTCGCCGTCGCGATCGAGGTAAGTGTCGACGTTGTTGCCGGAGGTTTCGTTACCGCCGTCGGGAATCCAGCCGTTGGGGCTCGCGATCGGGTCCTGCACGGCGAGCATCGAGGCGTTGCTTCGCGCGATCGCCACGAACTGGGTTCCGGCGTGGGGCGCCACGACGATGGGCGAGCGCGGGGCCGGGTTGTCGGCGGGGGTCTTGTTGTCGCCCTGGAGATAGACGCTGAAGCGGGCGTCCTGGGTCGAAGCTTGCTGCTCGATGTTCTTGCGGTAGAGGAGCGTGCCGGTTGCGGCGTCCACCACGAAGTACCAGTCGGCCGGGCCGGCGACGAACGCGACCTGGGACCAGGCGGGAATCAACACGCCGGAAGCGAGCGGAAAATAGACCATCTGACTCTTGCCGGTCCGCTGCACCGTGGGGTTGCCGACCGTGGCGAGGGCGGCGGAGAGAGCTCTTTCCGGCGCCCACTGACCGGCAGGGCTGAGGGCGGGGACGCTTCTGTCGTCGACTCCCGGCACAAGTCGGCCGACGGTGCGGACCAGGCGGCCGTCGCGGTCGAGGATCGCGCGCATCTCGCTTTGGAAGACCGGCAGGCCGTGCACCCTTTGGCGCAGCCGCACCATGCGCAGACCGCTTTCGCGGCTCAGGCTCTCGCCCAGCACGTCCAGCTGATCGACCTGCTCGGGCGCCAGGCCGTAGACCGCCGCGTTGCGCCGGAGGAAGGAGAGAACGATCTCGCGCGTCGGGGCCTTCGAGGCTCCGGAGAGGGCGCCGCCCGGAGCGCGGACCACTTCGGCGCTGCCGGTGAGCTTGTCGGTCTCGACGGTGGCGTTCGGCGCGCCGGCCCGAAGCTGCGCGAGCCCTTGGTCCATCGCCGGTTTCGCGGCGGCCGCCGCCCGGGCCATGTCTCCGAGATCCGCTGCCAGGGGGCCGCGGGTCAGGCGGTCCAGGTCTTCCCGGCCGTTCACCCGGATGTCGTAGTTACCGTAGAAGACCTTCTCGGTCCGGGGCAGGGCGATCTGCGCGCTCGCCGTGGCGGACCAGAGGGCGGCGGAGCACAGGACGCTCCAGCCGGCGACGACGTGGACTCGCTTGCGAATGGACATTCCGCCTCCTGGTTGGCGCTGGCTGTAGAGATAGAGGTCAGCGCGGCCTGCAAGTATAGACGACACCCACGGGAGGGTCCGGGTGTTAAGGCGCGGAACGCACCGGAAAGCAGAAGAGCCCCGGCCAGACGGCCGGGGCTCTTCCTCCTACCGGAATGGTTCCGGTTTTACGGCAAGGTTTTCTTGCAGGCGTTGAACGTGTTGGACCACTCGTACTGATAGCCGTAGCCGCCGGTGCCGAGGAACGGCGAGGGCGACCAGGCGCACTTGTCGTCGGCCTCTTCGCCGGAAGAATCGTACCAACCGAGGCCGGTCGGATCGGTCACGGCTTCGCGGGTTTCGTGGCACATGAAGTGCTCGGCGTCCTGCACGTCGGACCACCCTGCAACCTGGCAGCCGGAGCAGCTCGGGTACGGTTCGATCGAGTACTTCTTGGCGCTCGCGCCGCTGCCGATCCAGCTGTGGTAGGCGCAGTACGCGAGGCCCGGGCCGCCGCAGGAGGTGCTGGCGCCGTTCGAGGAGTACGAGGTGCTCGGGATGACCACTTCATAGATCGTGCTGGCGTTGAAGCCGAACGCGGAGATGTAAGCGTTGACCTTGGTCCGGACGGCCGAATCGGTCACGTTGGTCGCAGGATTCGTGCAGTCGAACAGGTCGGGGGTGCCGGTACCGAGGTTCGCCAGAGTGATCCCGGAATACTGAGTGATCACGTTGTACTCAGGGGTCGTGCCCAACTGGTTGCGATAGGCCTGGAGGGTCGTGGCGTAGGAACGCGAGACACCGCCGACGCAGAAGGCCGAACCCCAGAAGATGTAGACCACTTTGGCGGTCGTGATCGTCGGCCCACCGTGGTAACTGATGTTTACCGCCTTGACGACTTTTTCGTCGGCCTTCCAACCCTGAGGGCGTGTGTAGACCACCCGGCGATTGCTCGCCTGCGCATTCTGCGTCGCCGCATCCGTGGCCGCGTTGGCAGCCATGGCGAGCAAGCCGCAGGACAGAGCCAGAACCGACTTCATGCTTCCAATCCGCATCGAGGATTCCTCCAGGGAATCGGCTGAAAAGGGCGCCGGCTCGCAGTAGTTGCGCCCCTCCCAATGAAAGGCGTTCTGCCGTGAACAACGGGATCGAGCTCAGCGAGTCTCGACCACAGTCTCCCCCCCGGCTACCATGAGGTAGCGTCAGGAAGGTAGGTTTCATGAAGTTGATTTGTCCTGCTATATGTAGGTGTGCAGGATTGGGTCGAAAGTGAGCCGGGCAAGTAGAAAAAGGTCAAAATTCCTCGCCCGCCCGATTTGCCGGGGCCGAAAGGTTTGATCGGCAGGTAGAATCCGCCCACCTGACCTCGGGTCCGAAACCTTGCGCAATCCCAAGCCGTCGAGTCTCCCAATCGGGGTAACTTTCATGCTCGAACGTCGTCTCCTCGCGTCCGTGGCCGTCGCGGCTTTCTTCTTGGGACTTTCGCTTCCGGCCGACCCCGCCGCTGCGGCGGCCGGCTAATCCTCCGCGAGCGCGGCGAGCGGCGAGATCGTCGCCGCTCGCTGCGCGGGGAGCAGGCAGGCGAGCAGGGTGATCGACCCCAGGATTACGACGGTACCCCCGAGGATTGCCCAGGGCAAAGCGGGTACCCCGAACAGGAGTCCGGAGAGGCCGCGGCTGGTCGCCCAGGCGCCGAGCAGGCCGAGCGCGGTTCCGGTCGCGAGCAGGCGGAAGCCCTGCCCCAGGAACTGATCGCGCACCTGGCGGGGCAGCGCGCCGAGCGCCATGCGCAGGCCGATTTCGCGCCGACGTTGGGCGACGGCATAGCCGATCACGCCGTAGGTGCCGATCGCGGTGATCGACAAGGCGAGGACGGCGAAGACCGCGAGCAGCAGGGTGGAGGAGCGCCGATCGACGAGCCGGTCGGACATCCGGCTCGGCATCGAGCGCAGGTCGTCGACCGGCAGCTCCGGATCGATCTTCCTGACGCTTTGGCGCAGTGCGCTCCCGAGCGACTCCGGCGTCGTCGCGGCGGCGCTCCGGACGACCAGGAACAGATCGCTGTCGAAGTGATCGTCATAAGAGAAATAGATCGCGCCGCGGTTGTGGGTCTCGGCGAGCTGCTCCTGTTTGACCGTGCCGACGACGCCCACGATCGTGCAGGCATCGGCCGGATTTTCTTCGTTCGGTGGCGGCGGGAATCGGGAAACGGCAGCGGGCGCAGCAGAATCGCATCGACCAGCGCGAAGAGGGTCAAGTTCGCGCCCAGGCAGAGCGCAAGCGTTGCGAGGGCGTTCGCGGTGAAGCGGGGCTCCCGGGCCAGGCGTCGTAGGGCGTAGCGGAGGTCTCGCACGGTTCGCTTCCTCTCTCAAAGGTCAGGCTCTATGCGGTGCCTGGGGCGTTCCAACATTTCACCCGGGTGATATTGACTTTTTATTTTATCCGGGTAATATCTGCGCCGCGATGGCGCTTGGCAGGCCCGCCGCTCTTGAATCCCTGGAGGGGACACCGTGAAAGACCTGACGAAAGGCCCGATCCCCCGTCACATCCTGGAGATGGCGGCGCCGATGGCGATCGGGATGCTGATCCAGACGTTCTACTACTTGGTCGACCTCTATTTCGTGTCGAGGCTCGGCGACACTGCGATCGCCGGAGTGAGTGCCGCGGGCAACGCGATGTTCATCGTGCTCGGCCTCACCCAGATGCTCGGCGTGGGCACCGTGGCGCTGATCGCCCAGGCGGTCGGCCGGAAAGATCAGGGTGACGCGAACCTGGTCTTCAACCAGTCGCTCGTCCTGTCGGCGATTTGCGGCATCCTGACTCTCGTCGGGGGCTACGCGCTCACGGGGGCCTATATGGGCTCGATCGGCGCGGGAGCCGAGGCGACTCTCGCCGGGGTCACCTATCTTCACTACTTCATTCCGGGGCTGGCGCTTCAATTCGCGCTGATCGGCATGGGCTCCGCCCTTCGCGGCACCGGCATCGTCAAGCCAACGATGACCGTCCAGGTGCTCACGGTCCTGATCAACATCGTGCTCGCCCCGGTCTTGATCGCGGGCTGGGGGACCGGGCATCCCTTAGGGGTTGCGGGGGCGGGCCTCGCCACTTCGATCGCCGTGGGCCTGGGCGTCGTGATGATGACGGTCTACTTCACGCGGCTCGAAAAGTACGTCACTTTTCACGGCTCGGAGTGGCAACCCCGGCTCGGAACTTGGAAGCGGATCCTGGGCATCGGCCTGCCTGCCGGCGGCGAATTCATGCTCCTGTTCGTCTACATGGCGGTGATCTTCCGCGTCATCCGCAATTTCGGCCCGGCGGCCCAGGCGGGATTCGGCGTCGGCTCGCGGGTGATGCAGGCGGTCTTCCTCCCCGCCATGGCGATCGCCTTCGCGGCGGCGCCGATCGCGGGGCAGAACTTCGGCGCCCGACAGCCGGAGCGCGTCCGCCAGACCTTCCGCACCGCCGCCTTGATGGGGAGCGCGTTGATGTTGGCTCTCACTCTCTTCTGCCAATTGCGGCCGGAGTGGTTCGTGCTCGGCTTCACGCAGGAGCCGGAGGTGGTGGCGGTGGGCGCGCAGTTCCTTCGCTTCATTTCGTGGAACTTCGTTGCCTCGGGCTTGATCTTCACCTGCTCCGGCATGTTCCAGGCGATGGGCAACACCTGGCCTTCCCTGATGAGCACGGGGACCCGGCTGCTCACTTTCGCGCTCCCGGCGGTCTGGCTGTCGCATCAGCCGGGCTTCCACATCGAACAGGTCTGGTACCTGTCGGTCGCCACGGTGGCGCTCCAATTGACCCTCAGCCTGTTGCTCCTTCGCTCCCAACTTCGCCGCAGGCTGGCCGGATTGCCCAGCCCGGCGGAAACTCTCCAAGAGGTGGTCGTCGCATGAGCACCCAGTCCTTTACTTCTTGTACCGCCTTCCTCGGCACCGAGCGCATCGCCTCCGGCGATCTGCGCGCGGTCGCCGAAGCGGCCAAGGCCCGCATCGATCGGGGAGATCCCCCCGCGCTGTTGATCTTCGACGACGTGACGAGTCAGCCGGTCGAGCTCGACCTGCGCGGCACCCTCGCCGATGTGCTCGCCCGCCTGCCGGTCACCGCCGAAACCCCAGAGGGCGAGGCCGAAGAGAGCGCCGAAGCCCGTTCGCCCGGCCGACCGAAGCTCGGCGTAGTCGCCCGCGAAGTCACCCTTCTGCCGCGCCATTGGGAATGGCTCGGAACCCAACCCGGCGGCGCTTCGGTCACGCTGCGCAAACTGGTCGAAGCCGCACGCAAAAGCCATGTGGAAGAGGATCGCCTGCGGCAACGCCGCGAAGCGGCCTACCGCTTCATGACCGCAATGGGCGGCAACGAGGTCGGATTCGAAGAAGCCATCCGCGCGCTGTTCGCCGGCCAAAGGGAGCCGTTCGAAACCTCGCTCGAATCGTGGCCGCCCGACGTTCGGCAGCACGTCCAGGCATTGGCGGGGGACGCGTTTCAGGCCTGAGCCTTTTCAGGCCTGCGGGTTTCGTCCTTCCGCGAGCGCTTGCGACGATCGGAGATTGGCTCGCGTATCCTTGAGCATGCCCTTTGCCGCTCCCTTTCGCGCGCCCCTTCGATTCGCCTTCGCCCTCGTCGTCTCGCTGTCCGCGGCGGGCGCCCAGCCTCCGCCGCAGGTGCTCGCCGCCGCGCATTTCGATGCCGCGTGGCGAACGAGCAAAGCGCCTGGCATGTCGCTCGCGGTGGCGCAAGACGGACGCTTCGTGATGTCCGAGTCGCGGGGGGTCGCGAACCTCAATTTCCTCGTTCCCGCCGCCGCCGACACGGTCTACAACCTCGGCTCGATCTCCAAGTTGAACACGGCCGTCGCCGTGATGCAGCTGGTCGAGCAGGGCAAAGTCGGGCTCGACGATCCGATCCAGAAGTACGTGCCGAGCTTTCCGGAGAAGCCCGGCGGTCCGATCACGGTCCGCCAATTGCTCACCCACACCTCCGGGATTCGCCACTACCTGCCGACCGATTTTCCCGACTCCGACGCGAACGAAAACCGCCGACCGTACAAAACCCTTTCCGACGCGATCACCCTGTTCCGCGACGATCCCCTCCTGTTCCCGCCCGGCACGCTGTTTCGCTACACCTCGTACGGCGTGAATCTGCTCCAGGGGGTGATCGAAACGACGAGCGGCCTATCCTTCGAGGACTACATGCGCCGAAACGTCTGGCAGCCGGCGGGCATGCTCCAAACGGCGGTGGACGTACCGGGCCGCATCGTCCCGCATCGCGCCCAAGGGTATCTCACGGACGGTGGCCCGCTCCGAGAGCATCCGTACGGCGACCTCACCTACAAGTTCCCGAGCGGCGGCATCATCTCCACCGCCGAAGACCAGGCGCGCCTCTGCGTGGCGCTCAACAGCGGCCGGCTCCTACGCCCGGAGACCCGCGATCAGATGTGGGCGTCCCAACTGCCGCTGCCGATCCGCGCCTACCAAGACAACGCCCCTCCGTACGAAGAGGATTTCGAGCAGGGCTTCCTCTGGCGCGCCCAGAAAGACGCCGCCGGCCGTCGCTTCGTCTACCACTGCGGCGCGGTTCAAGGCTTTCAAGACTGCCTGGTCAACTTCCCCGCCGAAAACCTCGTCGTCGTCCTGCTCGCCAACGGCGACGAAGGCCCCGGCTGGGCCGAGCCGCTGGCGATCGCGGAATTGTTTTTGCCGGTGACCTTGAAATAGTCGAGATCACGGTGCGCCGGGTCGTTTCAGACGATCTTTCGGATGCCTCGACCGAACCCTTCCATCCCGCTACCCCTTTTCCCGTTTCCGCTTACGCATCTCAGAGTCCAGCCAACGATCTGACGGGCGACGGGATCGAATTCGGGAAGGAAAAGCCCCCTCCGCCGGACCCGCGGGACGATCTTCTGGCCAAAAAGACCCCTCCGTCGGTCGCGCGAAATAGTCATTTGGCCAAAAAGACTCCTCCGTCGACCGGGCGGAACGGTCTTTTGACCAAAAAGACCCTTACGCTGGACCAGGGGAATGGTCTTTTTCTTCGTTTGACTCCTCCGCTGGGCGCGCGGAATGGTCTTTTCTTTCAAGAGACCCGTCCGCGGGGTCAGCGGAGCGATCTTTCGCTCAGGCCGCTCGCTGGGCGCGACTCCAACGAGACGCTGCACCGGGAGACGCCCCGACGGCCAGCACCCGGTTCTGTCGTGGTGGCGTCCTGGGGCGTCTCTACCCTGTCATCGACCGTTCATTTGGGCGCCGACGTCCGCCCCCCGAACCGCCAGGCCAGCTCAGGCATCAGAATCAAATTCAGCAGCGTCGACGTAGCCAGCCCCCCGAGCACCGCTACGGCCATCGGTCCTTCGATTTCGTGGCCAGGGCGGTGGAGGCCGATGGCCAGCGGGACCAGGCCGAGGCCGGTTACTAGGGCAGTCATCAGGATCGGCACCAGGCGCTCCGCGGTGCCGCGGCGGAGGGTTTCGCGATCCCAGGGGGCGCCTTCTTGGTCGACCAGGTGTTCGAAGTGGGCGAGGAGGAGGATCGAGTTGCGGGCTCCGATGCCGAAGACGGTGACCAGGCCGACGAGGGCTCCCAAGGAGAGCCCGACTCCGGAGAGGCCGACGGCGAGGATGCTGCCGATCAGGCAGAACGGCAGGCCGGCGAGGACCAGCCAGGGGTAGGTGCGGCGGCGGAACGCTAAGAAGAGGACGAGCATCACGAGGCCGACCGCGAGGGCGGTGTCGAGCAGCAGCTCCCGGCGGGCCAGACTTTCCGTCTCCGCCGCTCCCGCGAAGCTGAGCTCGACGCCGGCCGGCAGATGGAGCGCCGCGAGCTTCGTCTTCGCCGCGCCCACCACCTGGGTGAACGGTTGACCCTCGACGTTGAAGGTTACCGCTACCCGGCGGCGCCCCCCTTCGTGGACGATGCTCGCGCGCCCGTCGGCCATCGCGATGGTGGCGACGCGCGAGAGCGGCACCCGCCCCGTGGGGCCGGAAATCCAAAGGGAAGAGAGAGCGTCGAGCCGGCCGCGCTGTTCGGCGGGAAGCAGGATCACCGCTTCGATGGTTCGCGCGCCGTCGAAGGTTTCCCCCACGTTCGTTCCGGCATAGGCGGTAGCGATCGCATCGAGCGCGTCATCCGTCCGCAGGCCATAGGTCGAAAGCGCCCTGGGGTCGAGCTTCACCGAGAGCATCGGGGTGCCGCTCTCTTTTTTGAGCTGCAGATCGACCACGCCGGGGAGGGTCGAAAGGGTTCCCGCGACCGCGCCGGCCGCGAGGTCCAGATCGTCCAGTCGGTCGCCGAAGACGAGCACCACCACCTGCGCGGTCTCTCCGGTCAGGCTTTCGCTGATCCGGTCGCCGAGAAACGTGAGCACTTCGCCGCGCACGCCGGGGAAGGTGGCGAGCACCTCGCGCAGCTTCTCTTGCACCTTCGTCTCGTCGAGCTTCGAGCCGGCTTTGAGCTCCAGGTGCAGCTCGCTCCGGTGCGGTCCCCAGGTGTCCTCGCCCAGCTCGGCGCGGCCGACCTGCTGCTCGACCGTGGCGACGAACGGCAGTTTGAGCAGATCGCGGCTCAACCGTTCGCCCATGCCGAGCATCTCCGCGAGCGACGTGCCCGGGATGCGGCTCGAAACCTGGAGCACGAAGTGCCCTTCGCGAAACGCGGGCAGCAGCTCGCCGCCGCCGAGCGCCGGCAGCCAGGCGAGCGCCGCGAGAAGTGCCACCACCAGCGCCGCGCCCGAGAGGCCGAAGTGGCGTTCGGCGAAGGTGAGCGAGGAACCGTGAGCCTTGGCGAGCGCCGCGAGCCAGCGGGGGTGAGAGAGCTTTTGCCGTTCGGGCAGCAGCAGCGCACAGAGCGCCGGAGTGACGGTGAACGCCACGGCGAGCGAGGCGAGCACTGCCAGCGCGAACGCCATCGCGAGGGGCCGGAGGAATCGGCCCTGCACCCCCGTCGCGAGCAGCACGGGGAGGAACGCGATCAGCACCACCAGGGTGGCGTAGAGCACCGCGCCGCGGATTTCGAGCGAGGCGTCGCGGATTACCGCGAGGCGCGGCCGGGGCTCCGCGAGCCGGAGGTTTTCGCGCAGCCGGCGCAGGATGTTTTCGACGTCGATGATCGCGTCGTCCACCAGCACGCCCAAGGCGACGGCGAAGCCGCCGAGCGTCATCGTGTTGAGCGTCTGGCCGAAATGGGTGAGCACCGCCACCGCCGCGAGCAGCGAGAGGGGAATGGTGAGAAACGAGATCAGCACCGAGCGCGGATCGCGCAGGAAGAGCATCAGGATCGCGAGGATCATCAGCGCCCCGATGCCCAGCGCGCCGCCGAGGTCGGAGAGGGCTCGCTCGATGAAATTCGCCGGCCGGTGGAGGGCCGGATAGACCTTGATGCCGCGTGCCGTGAGCGCGGGCGTCAGCTCGGCGAGCGCGGCTTCCACCCCTTGGGTGGTGGCGAGGGTGTTCGCTCCGTACTGTCCGGAGATCGTGAGCAGAACGCCCGCTCGACCTTGAATCCGCGCGTCGCCCACTTTGAGCGCCTCCCCTAAGACCACCTTCGAGACGTCGCTCAAATGGATCGCCACACCCGAGCGGACGGCGACTACGGTCGCTCCGAGGACTTCCGGGTCGGGGCTCGGCGTAGGGGTGGAGATCAACACCCGTTGCGCCGCCAGATCGACGAAGCCGGCGCCCCGCAGCGCGAGCGCGCCGCGGGCCGCCCCCGCGAGGTCGGAGAGCACTAGGCCGTAGGCGGCCATCCGGTCGAAATCGGGAAGGATCTGGATCTGCCGCACCGAGCCGCCGAAGACAGTGAGCCGCGCCACGCCGGGGACCGCGAGCAGCCGCGGCTTGAGCGTCCAGTCGGCGAGATCGCGCAACGCGAACGGATCGACGGTGTCGACCCCTTCGGAAACGAGGCCGATCTTCAACAGGTCCATCGTGCTCGAAACGAGGGGGGAGACCTTCGGCGCGGGAATCCCCGCGGGGAGGCTGCCGGAGAGGCTCGCAAGCCGCTCGGCTACCCCTTGGCGGGCGGCCTGCACATCGCTTCCCTCGGCGAAGATCAGCGTCACCACCGACAGGCCGGGGATCGATTCGGAGCGGAGCGAGGCAAGCCCCGGCGCGCCGTTCACCGCCGCCTCGACCGGCCGGGTGACCAACTGTTCCACCTGCTCGGGCGACAGGCCGGGCGCTTCGGTCTGGATCGACGCCTCCGGCGGCACGAACTCCGGAAACACGTCGAGCGGCGCCCTCCGCGCGACCCCGGAGCCGAGCAACAGCCCGAGCAGGGTGAGAGCCGCGACCGCGCCCCGGAATCGGAGGCTCCATTCGACCAGCTTGCCCACGGTTCAGTCGTCCTCTTCGCCGCCCGCCGCGGCGCCCATCTCGTGAGCGAGCAGCAGCCCCGCGCCCTCTACGACGACTTTTTCGCCCGCGGTAAATCCGCTCGGGGCAAAGTAGCCGCTCGCCGCGGCTCCCGGAGCGCCCGCGGAACTTGCGGCCCCTTCCGGCAGGGCGACCGGCCGGCGGACGAAGCGGCTGGACTTGCCGCCCGGTGAGCCGCCGCCGATCTCGATGAAACACCAGGCGCCGCCGCCCGAGAGCACGATCGCGCTTTCGGGGATCGTGACCCCCTGTTGCACGTGGGAGAGATCGGCCGTCGCGCGCAAGCGCTCGCCGATTTGAGGGAGGGCGCCGCCGGTGATCAGGGTGAAGAACGCCGGTCCAGGCAGGGCGGGGTCCTCCGGCGCGGGCCAGATCGCCCGGACCGCCGGAGCGGTTCCGGCGGTTCGAACCGGTCCGGCGGTCAAGCTTGCCAGATGAAGCGTCGGCGTGCGCGAGGGAAGCACCGTGCCGAGCGGAAACTGCACTCTGGCGAGCGCCGCCTGGCCCGAGGCGAGCCGGTCGAGCCAGGCGCGGCGCGAACCTTCGCCCGCAAACGGCGAGCCCCCGGCGCGCGGCCCCCATTCGAGCGCCAGCCGCCGCTCCAGCCGCTCGACCTGGCCGTCGTCCGCCGCGGCTTGCCGCCGCGCCGCTTCGACAACCGCGAGCGAAACGCTCACCTGGTCGGCGTAGAGCGCCTCCGCCCGAGTGAGGCCGGCGTGGCTCGCGACCGCGGCGACCCGCGCCGCCCCCAAGTCCGAGTCGACCTCGCCGAGGGCCGCGACCGACACGACGGTGGCAAACCCCTCCGTTCGCCCCTGCCGCTCCGCCGGTCGCAGCTCCTCGACCGCGATCCCCAGCCGCTCCCGATCGGCCGGGGTCACCACCACCCCCTCCGCCTTCACCTCCGGAACATTCTTGGTGTCCTGGGAATCCCTGCCGTCCTTCGGGTCCGTTGAATCCCCTTTCGAGCCGGCGCAACCCACCGCCCCCGCCAAGACCACGATCGCCAACCCGCTTGCCAGTCTTCTCATAGTTTCGACTCCGGCCAGACCGGACGTTCTACGCCCTGTTCGAGCGCCGAGAGCGCCTCCACCGCCGCGCGTCGGACCGCGAACGCGGCGCGCCGACTTTCCAGCTCGACCAGCCTCGCGGAGAGCACGTCCCCCCGATCGGCGGCGCCAAGATCGCGGCGGTGCTCGGCGTTGGTGATCATGGCGCCGCGGTCGGCTCGCGCGGCTTCCGCCCGTTCGAGCGCCGCGCGCACCGCGGCGTAACGCTCGATCGCGCCGGAGGTTTCTGCAAGCGCTTGAGCCTGCACCTGCTCGACTTTGGCTCCCGAGGCGTTCACCAGGGCGGTCGCCCGCTCGACGCCCGCTCGCGCCGCCGCGCCGCGCGGCAAGGTGAGCCCGACCCCGAGCACCAGCTTGCGGTCGCCCCGGTCGTAGGTGAGGCCGGGGCCGAACGTCCAATCGGGAAACTGCTTCGCCACCTCGGCGCGCAGGTCCACGACCGCCGCGGCGTACTCGGAAAAAGCCCGGTGCAGGTCGAGCCGATCGAGCACCGCCCGCTCGCGGAGGGCGTCCGCCGCCTCTGCCGCAAACGGCTCGGGGAGCGCGTCGAGATCGGGTGTTGAGAAGCGCACGTTCTGGACGGCCGCGGGCGCCAGGCCGAGCGAGGCGGCGAGCCGATTTTCGGCCGCCGGGATTTCGATCCGCGCCAGCTCCGCCTGCCCGGCCACCCGGGCGAGATCGGCCTCGGCGGTCGCGAGATCCGGCCGCGACGCGGCGCCGAGCGTCAGTTGGGTGCGCAGCCAGGCGAGGAAATCCGTGCGCAGCGCAAGCTCTTGTTCCGCAATCGCGCTCTCGCCCCGGGCGAGCTCGACATCGAGCAGCGCCTTGCGCACCTCGCCGCGCACTTTCCAGATCGCGGTGGCCAGATCGGCCGCGGCGATCGCCGTCTCGGCCTCCGCCCGTTCGGTGCGGATCTGCCGCTTGCCGTGACTTTCAAACATCCGGCTGAGCGCCAGAGCGATCGTCCACGGATTCAGGCCGCCGAGCGCGGAGGTCACCAGCTCGGAGGTGAGCGAAAGAGAGATCGGCGGTCTGGCCGCCGCCACTTTTTCTCCCGCCCGCGCCGCATCGAGCGCGGCACGGGCGGCGGTCACCTCGCCACGGAGCTGCCAGGCGGCGACCGTGAGCGCGTCGAGATCCCAAGCACCCTCCGGTGACGGCGTCGAAAGCCCCGCCGCCGCGAAAGCCTGTTCTACCCCTAAGTCGCTCAGGCGCCGTTCGGCCAAGCGCGCGGCGGTCGCCGCCGGATCGAGCGGCGGAACCGGAGAGGGCGGCGGGGTGGTGACCGAGGCGCAGCCGAGCGCCCCCGCAAAAAGCAGGGTCGCGATAGCCGTCGCGAGGCGCAATGAGACGAAGGTGCGCTTTGGGCTTCGGCTACAACTCACGATGGCGGGGCAGGGCGGAAGTTCATCTTCCTAGACTATCCCGTCAGCTATGAGCGGAAGATGAACGCGACGGGCCACGGCGGGGGCGAGAACGCATAAACTTGCAACTCCACATCCCCGGGAGGCCCGATGAAGCGCCAAGCGACCTATGAAGACTCGAATCTGATCCTCCATCTCTACGAGACGCGCCGCGAGGAGCGCCTGCGGCAGGCCCGCGCCTGGATGGTCTCGTCGTTTCACGTCCGGACCTACGCCGAATATGCGGCGCTCTGCCCGCCGGGTTCGGAGGAGAGCGCCTCGTTCCGGATGGTCGCGAGCTATTGGGAGATGGCGGCATCCTTCGTCGCCAACGGCGTGCTCCATCCGGAGCTGTTCTTCCAGAGCAACCAGGAACTGCTGGTGGTCTGGGAGCGCATCCGCGACGTGGTCGCCGAGGCCAGGGAGCAGACCAAAAACCCGAACATGTACGCCAATCTGGAAAAGGTCGCCAAAGAGAACATCGCCTGGCTCGACCGGACCAATCCAGGCTATTTCGCCGCCTTCTCCGAGCGGATCCGGACCCGGCCGGCCGCCCCCGAAGTCAAAGCGTAGCGCGCGCGTCGTCCGAAACCTCGGCGGTGACCACGAACACCAGGAGTGGACCCAGGCCGTTGGCCTGGGCTCACGGGAACACGGCCCTTCAGGCCGTAAAAGAGCTCTACGCCGGGTGTTTTTTGCGGCCCGAAGGGTCGCGTTTCGTTAGCCCAGGCCACCGGCCTGGGAAGGATCGGCCATCCGCGCACGAATCGCCTCCACCTCCGCCGCGTGCTTCTCGGCATCCGCGTGCCCAAGCTCCCGCTCGAAATCGACGCAGACCTGCATCAACTCGACCGCCCGGGCAAGCTCGCCCAGCGTCTCGTACACGAGCCCCAGATTCCACGAAGTGATCCCTTCGCCGAGCCGATCGCCGATCTCGCGGGTGATGGCGAGAACCTGCTCGAAGTACTCGATCGCGCGCCGAGTCTCGCCGAGGGCGGCGTAGGCGATACCGAGGTTTCCGAGGGCGTTCCCCTCGCCACGCCGATCGCCGATCTCGCGGAGCACAGCGCGACACTCTTCGTAGTGCTCGATCGCGCGCTGAGTTTCGCCGAGGTCGGCGTAGGCGTTGCCGAGGTTTCCGAGGGCGTTCCCCTCGCCGCGCCGATCGCCGATCTCGCGGGTGATGGCGAGAACCTGCTCGAAGTACTCGATCGC
>JBDTZG010000138.1:0-3320 GCA_040005235.1 Acidobacteriota bacterium
CGGCCGCCGCCCGAGGGCTCGACCTTGCCGTAGCGCGCCGACTTCAAGTTGATGCTGCGCTTGACCAGCTTCGTCTGGAGCACTTCAAGCGCCTGGGCGACGCTGAAATCGTCGGAGGCTTCGAGCACGATCTCCTCGCCTTCCAGCTCCAACGACGCCCCGGCATGCTTCAAATCGTACCGGGTGGAGATCTCTTTGGCGGCCTGCTGCACCGCGTTCTTGATCTCCTGAAAATCTACGGTGGAGACGATGTCGAAAGAGTTTTCAGCGGCCATGATTCGAGGTGATCCCTTTGCCGGGTGAGTATACCGCTAGCTTGTGCCGGTGCGAACAAGCGGCACCCTACCGCTCGTCGTCCCATTTGATGCCCGAGGGCGGCGAGAAGGTGGTGCCGCGGCGGGGAATCTCGCGGTAGTCGGTGAGGTCGAAGCGGGTCTGGTTCCCTTCCGAGTCGCGGTAAGAGAGCTGGACCAGCCGGCGGTCGCCCGAGGCTCCTTGGCTCTCGATCACCAGGATCGCGTCTTTGATCGGCGAGATCTTGGCTTTCGGCGCGAGGGAAATCTCGATCCGGCCCCCGCCGAGCGGCCGGGCCGCCGCCTTGTAGCGGGTTTTCAAGTCTTCGACGCCGAGCAGCAGCAGGTCGAGCCCCGGCTCGGTCTTGCGGTCGACGCCGTAGCGCCGCCCGGTCTTGTCCTGTGGATTCCAGGCCCAGGCGTTGCCGCCGCAGAGGAGGAAACTCTTCGGGTACGGGTCCTGGTAGTCCCAGCGCAGGCAGTCGGGGAGGGCGAGCGCGAGCTTGCCCGACTCTTTCTCCCCCGACGTAAAGCCCGTCGGCACGTAGGTCTGGGTGAAAATGGCCTGCAGCGTTCCGGCTTCGACCAGATCGGCACGGACGGCGCGGAGGGACTCCCACGCGTCGGCGCTCGGGGCGGACTGGCTTTCGAGCTGTTTCGGCTCACGGTCCGGTGCCGGTTTCTGGGCCGAGAGGGTGGCCGGCGCCATCAGCGCCAAGATCAAAAAGAGGTGGCTACCTCGGGTCATCTCGCTCTCCGTTCGGTCTCATCTTTAAGCTCTCGGGCGGGTTAGACTGCCGCGCCGTGAGACGTCTGCTCGTTTCTTCCCGCTCCAAAGGTCCGATCGCCCTGTTCGTCGGCGTCGGCCTTTGCGTCTTGGGCCTGGCTTGCAAGCCGCAGACCGTCGCGGCTCCCGACGCGTGGGAGCGGGTCGATCTTTGGACTCTGCGCCCGGAGGTCGAGGTTACCCCAGTCGCGAACCGGTGGTTTCACCCGACGACCTCCAAGATCTCGTTTCTCGGTGCGGCCGAGGTGCGCGACATGTCGCGCGTGCCCGCGGCGCAGCTGGTCAACTTCCCCCACCGTCCCGCCGGGCAGATCCGGGCGATCGAACAGGTCGCGGCCTCGCGGGTCCGCTGGCGGGTCAAGCTGGGGAAGGCTCCTTACCTCTCGTTCGTGCCGCTCGGCTTCGAACGGCCGTGCGCCTGTAGCTTCCGGGTGACGGTGAGTCCCGCCGGTGGAACCGCCGCTCCCGCCGAGGTCTACCGCGCCGAGGCGCCTCCGATCCGGACGTTCGCGCCGCCGACCGTGACGATCGATCTGGCCAAATGGTCAGGCGGCGAGGCGGACCTCCGCTTCGAGGTGCTCGGCACCGGCGAGCGCTCGGGCGGAAAGCTTCCCGGGCTGCTCTGGGGAAGCCCCGCGGTCTACAGCCGGCAGGCCTTGCCGGCTCCCGCCACGCGTCAAGCGGAGAAACGGCCCAACATCCTGCTGATCGGGATCGACACCCTGCGCGCCGAGGCGGTCGGCGCCTGGGGAAGGAAGCCGAGCGTCACGCCGGAGATCGATGCCCTCTCCGCCGAGTCCGACGTCTACTTGAATACCTACACCGCCTTCAACGTCACGAACCCGAGCTTCATCTCGATCATGACCGGCCTGTACGGCAAGAACCACGGGGTTTACGATCTGGTGACCCCCCTCCCGCGCACGCAGGTCACCCTTGCCGAGCACCTGCGCCAAGCGGGATATGCCACGATGGCCATCCTCTCCGCGAGCCACCTTCAGGACGTCAATTCCGGGTTGGGCCAGGGGTTCGACGAGATGACCCGGGCGGGCGAGCATTTTGCGGGCGAGCTGCCCGTCGACATGACGATCGATTGGCTCGCCGCCCGCGAGAACCGCGAAGCCGCCCCCCCGGAAGGCGGGGCGCCCAAAGCCCCGGCTGTTCCGCCGAAGCCGTTCTTCGTCTGGCTTCACCTGTTCGACCCGCACACCCCGCACACACCGCCCGAGCCGTTCGCCTCCGGCTACGAGCCGAGCGCCCCCTCCGGCCTCTCCCCCGTCGCCACCTGGATCCCCTACCGGACGCCCGGTCCGCGCGCTTTCGAGGAGCAGGTGTTGGGGGCGAACAAGGACCTGTACTACGGCGAGGTCGCCTACCTCGACCACCAGATCGGCCGGCTGCTCGATTTCCTGCGCAGCCGGAACCTGCTCGACGACACGATCGTGGTCCTGGTCGCCGACCATGGCGAGAGCTTGGGCGAGCACGGCATCTCGTTCCGCCACGTGGGACTCCACGACACCACCACCCACGTGCCGATGCTGATCCGCTGGCCGGGCCGGGAGCGAACCGGCCGGGCGATCCACGGTCTGGTGCAGTCGATCGACCTGTTCCCCACGCTGCTCGGCGCGCTCGATCTGCCGATCCCGACAGAGGATGGCGAAGATCTGGGCAAGCTCACAGGCGAGGGACGCACCGGCCGCCGAGCGGTGTTCGCCGAGCACGCCGGGAAGCTGGGGCTGATGGTCCGGACGGCCGACTGGAAATACATCCTGTCGAGCGGCAACACCCGGTTCTTCCCCGATGGCCCCTCGCTGTTCGACCTGCGCGCCGACCCGGGCGAAAACGTCAACCGCGCGGGCCAGGGGCTGCCGCAGGAGGCCGAGCTCGAACGGCTGCTCCAGCGCTTCCTCTCCGACCGGCGCGATCTACCGAAACCGGTGAAGCGCGGCGACCTCACCCCGGAGGAAGAGAGTCGCCTGCGCGGTTTGGGATACGTGCGGTAGGTCGACCCGACCCTACTTCTTCGCGTGGTCGTAGAACCCGCGCCCGCTCTTGCGCCCCAAGCGCCCGGCGAGCACCATCTGCTTGAGCAGCGGCGGCGGGGCGAAGCGCTTTTCGCGGTACTCCTCGAACATGATGTCGGCGATATAGAGGGTCGTGTCGAGCCCGACGAAATCGAGCAGGGTGAACGGCCCCATCGGGTAGCCGCAGCCGAGCTGCATCCCCTTGTCGATGTCCTCGAC
>JBDTZG010000057.1:0-34360 GCA_040005235.1 Acidobacteriota bacterium
TGCCGAAGTGCTGGTCTTTTTCGACGCCGACCTGACCGGAGTGGTCCCCGAGCACTTTGAGGAGCTGGCCGCTCCGGTGCTTGACGGACCGTTTGCGCTCTCCTGCGGCGTGCTTTCCTATGGGCCGCTCCGGGATCCCCTCTTCTTGCGCCTACCGCCGATCACCGGCCTCCGTGCCTTGAGGCGCAAAGTCTTCGAGGCGGTCGACTTGGCGAACAGCCGGGGATTTCAGATCGAGATCCTGATCAACGAGGCGGTCGTCCGCCATGGGTGGCCGAGCTCGATCCGCAGCCTGGCCGGCCTGCACCATCGAACGAAAGTCGCCAAACGCGGTTGGCGCGTCGGTTTGGCCGCCAGCCTCGCGATGTGGAGCGATCTGCTCGCCTGCCTGCGCACCGTCCCGTTGTGGACCTATCCCGCCTACCTGCGCGGCCTGACGCTCCTGCCGCCCGTCCCTCAGCTAGACTCCGTATCTATCGATCCAGCAAGAGAGCCGGCCGGCGAGGCGTCATCCAGTTCGGCCGCTACTCCGTAGAGGTGGATATGAAACGAACCCAGCTCGCTTTTTCGCTCCTCGCACTTCCCGTCCTCCTCGGCCTGCTACCTACGCCCGCGCGGGCGCAAGAGGGACCCGTGGACTACTCCGCTTGGAATCAACTCCTCGGCAAATATTACGACCCTGCCCGGGGTATGAACTACAAGGCGCTCAAGGCGAACGACACCCCGGCGCTCAAGCAGCTGCGCCAGAAGATGGCGACAGTCGACGTTGCCTCCCTGCCCAAGAACGACCAGTTCGCCTACTGGATCAACCTATACAACATCTCGGTGGTCGCGACCGTGGTCGATGGTTACCCGGTCGCGTCGATTCGCGATCTTTCGACCGACCCGATCGTCCGCCTCAACGTTTTCAAGAAGGACACGATCGCGATCAAGGGCGGGAAGATCTCCCTCGACACGATCGAGAACCAAAAGATCCGCCCGGTGTTCAAAGATCCCCGCATCCACTTCGCGATCAACTGCGCCGCCAAGACCTGCCCACCGATTCGCCCGGAGGCGTACGTCGGCGCCCGGATCGGCGGCCAGCTCGACGACCAGGTGAGGAAGTTCATGACCGGTCCCTTCGGTGCCAAGTTCGAGAAGGACGGCAAATCGCTGACCGTTACCGTGACCAAGATCATGGATTGGTTCAAGGACGACTTCGAGAAGTGGGGAGGCGGACGGACCGCGTTCCTCCATAAATTCGTTCCGGCCGACAAGCAGAAGATGCTCGACGCCGCGAAAGGCGACGTCGATTTCGAGTTTGCACCGTATGATTGGAAGTTGAACGACACTTCCAAATAGGAGAGCTCGTTGCGCGGAGAGCCAGGTACAGTTCGGCGGGCGTTCGAGCTTTTGCGCCATCCGGCGACGGTAGAGAAGGAGGCCCTGCTCGCGGCCCGCTGGGCGGAGCTTCCTGACGAGATGCGCCTGCCGGGCCAGGGGCTCGGCCAGAAAGCGACCGGCTGCGGTGCCACGATCGGCATCCAGCCCCGTTGCGATTTCGCCTGCACCGGCTGCTACCTGGGCAAGGACGCCAACCACGTCCCGGCCCTGCCGACCGCGGCGATCTTGCGCCAGCTCGACGCCCTGCGCGCCCGGCTCGGTCCGAAGAGCAACATCCAGATCACCGACGGCGAGGTCACGCTCCGGCCGATGCCGGAGTTGATCGAAATCCTTCGCTACGCCCGCTCGATCGGCGGCGTGCCGATGGTGATGACCCACGGCGACAACCTGCGCCGCCAGCCGGGAATGCTCGAACGGCTGATGGTCGAAGGGGGCTTGACGGAGGTCTCGATCCACATTGACATCACCCAGCGCGGCCGGGACGGGCACCACGCGCCGACCTCTGAGCTTCAGTTGATGGAGCTGCGCGACGAATTCGCGGAGATGATCCGCACGGCGCGGAAGGCCACTGGCCGGCCGCTGCGCGCGGCGACCACGCTCACCGTAAGCCAAGACAACCTGCCGCAGATGGCGGACGTGGTCCGCTGGACGGTGAAGAATCGCGACGCCTTCAGCCTGATCAGCTTCCAGCCGCTCGCCATGGTCGGCCGGACGCGGAAGAAGCTGGTCGGTGTTTCGCCCGCCGAGCTGTGGGCCGAGGTGGCCAAGGCTACCGCCGATTTCGGGCTTACGCTCCGCGACGAAGATTCGGCGGAGCCGGTGCATTTCGGCCACCCCGCCTGCACCCGTTTCGTGCCGCTGCTCGCGGTCGAACGCCCGGGCGAGGCGCCGAAGCTGATCCAACTGATCCGGCCGGTGCCGGAGGACGTGGCGATCGTCGAGCGTTTCTTTTCGAGCAAGATGGGCGGTTCCGCATTCCGCGACGACACAGGGCTAGAAGCCGTCGCCCGCGCGATCGGCCTGGTCGGCAGCGCGCCCGGCTGGTTCTTGGGGCCGGTCCGCCGCTGGCTGAAAGAACGGGCGCGCGAAGAGCTGGGCACGTCGCTCCTCGGGCTCGGCCTCGACCGCCTGCGCGGCGCGGTGCGGCTCGACGGGCTCACGCTCACCAGCCATCACTTCATGGCGCCCGCTGAGCTGCAAACCGACCTCGGCAAACAGCGCCTGGCCGCCTGCGTCTTCCGGCTGCCGCATAAGGGAGACATGGTGCCGATGTGCCAGATGAACGCCGCCGGCCAGCGCGACAAGTTTTACCAGGAGATCATCGAAGGAGGGGACTGAGCCCCCCGAAAGCGGGCCCAGTCGAATCCATTAGGGAAGTTTTGACAGGAAATTCAAGTCGGCGCTCAACCGATTCGCGGGTTGCAGGCCCCTGGCTGAGTCCGCATGGCAGAAGAGGCCGAGCTGACCCAGGCCGACGGTTTGATCGCAACCGAGGCTGAATCTCCACTTCGCGGCAACCGGTTTGCAACCGCCGTCGTCAGGGCCGGTGTTTGACCCCGACCACTCCGCTGCCGCCAGGCTCCAATCCATGACCGGGACCGGCTTCTGGGTCGTGTCCGCCGTCACCTTGGCGTGATAGCCCAGGACGACGAACGGTCCCTTGGTGCAGCAGTTGAGGGTCTCTGTGTCACAACCGACTCCGACTTCGGCAGAGTAGGCGGTGTGGATCTCCACCCAACTGCCGACCGGTAGTTGCCCGCGAGCCGGGCAACCCCCGACCGGTCCCCCAATCGACGACGCATGCTGATCCGAGCACAGTGGCTGGAGGTTCTCGATCCAGCAGTGATAGTGCTGGCTGCAGCGGTGGAGCGTCACGGGAGGTTTTCCAGCGTCTGGGATATAGGTGATCACGTCATCGGTCGGCCCCCTCTTGATGGTCGCCGGTGCGTCCTGGGTGTTCCACTTCTCCAAACGCCGCGGCGTTTGATCCTTACAACTCTCCTGGCCGAAAGCGGTGGGTGCGATCCACAGCCCGAGCCCGCAGAAGATGACGATGCAGCGACGCATTGACGACGAGATCAGCATGGCTCTTTCTCCTCACGAAAGCCGCTGTTCGATAAGCGACCGACGTGCTAAGTCCAACTTCTTGATTTGATTTTGAGATCTTAGCCCATTCTCCGGGCCGCCGCCGTTGCCGGTAACAGGGTAGAGCGCTAAACTACAGCATCCAACGAAGGGGGAGAATCATGGGATTGCTGTCGAGGGCGGCTGTTTACGCGATCGTGGCCACGGTCATCTCAGGCCAAGCACTGGCTCAAACACCGGTCCGGATGAATTGGCAAACGTTCGCCCAAGATCCCGCTCGGGTCCAAAGTTTCCGCAACGCGGTCGCGGTGATGAAGTCGCGCGACACCGCCGATCCGACGAGCGCGCTCTATCGCACCAGCTGGCAGTATTGGGGAGCGATGCACGGTTATTTCGGCACGACCTCGGTCTTCGGCACGATCGAGAAAGCGATCGCCAAATTCAAGGCCTCGGGCGGTGACCAGAGTCTCCTTCCTTACTTCGACGGCATCACCAATATGACTCCGCCGGATGCGATCGCCGCCCAAGTCTGGGGTCAGTGCCAGCACGGCACCGATTGGTTTTTCGCCTGGCACCGGCTCTACCTCTACTACTTCGAGCAGGTCTTAGAAAGCGCCGCCAACGATCCGACGCTCCGCCTGCCCTACTGGGATTACACGACCACGTCCAATCTCGCGATGCCGGAGGCCTATACCACTCCAACCTACGTCAACGCGAAAGGGGAGACCGTGCCGAATCCGCTGTATGAAGAGCGGCGCTACCCGGGTTGGAACACTCCGACGAGCAACACACTCGATCCGGCGGATACGGACATCAACGATCAGCTTGTAGACACGACCTTTTTCGACGTCTCGGTCAAAGGCGACGGATTTCAAAACGGCATCGAGTACAACGTGCACGGCAACGTTCACTGTTCGGTGATGGATTGTCCGGTGCCTGACATGGGGGCGGTCGGGTATTCGGCGAACGATCCGATCTTCTGGTCTCATCATGCGAATATCGACCGGATGTGGGACTGCTGGACCAGCCTGGGCAACGCCAATCCGACCGATTCGAGCTACCTGGGAAAGAAGTTCTCCTACATCGACGGGACCAGCAACCTCGTGACCAACACGGTCGCCGACCTGTCCAACGGAAACATCAAGCTCGGCTATGTCTACCAACAGGCGAGCAACTGCGCACGAAGCAAGACCGCGACCCTGGCGGCGACTCCGGCGCCACAAGCTATGAGCGAGGATGCCTTGAAGAGCGCGCGCACGACATTGGCCAAACCGGTCATTCTTGCCAAAGAGAAAAGCTTCGCCATCGACTCGGCGGTGACCAAGAAACGGCTGCCGATCACGGGCGGAGCCGCCCTCGCGGCCCCGCGGACGCTCGCGTTCCGTGAGAACACCGCGCTGCCGGTGCGGACCGACCTGGTGCTGCGCGACATCCGATTCGAGGCCCATCCCGGCTCGCAGTTCAACGTCTTTCTCGAGCGGCGCGACGATCCCACCAAGCGCGCCCGGGTGGGGACGTTGAGCTTCTTCGACTCGGCGGGGAGCGGCGAGGGGCACGAGAACCACGGCGGATCCGGATCCCTGGACCGCTCTTTCGACGTCACGGACGAGCTGCGCCAGATCGCCGGAACGAAAGACGAGCTCAAAGAGGTCGAAGTCGTCTTCGAAGCGGCGAACGGACGAATCGGAGGGAAGGCCAAGCCGCACTTCAGTTCGAAGTCGAAGCTCACCGTCGGCGAGATCGAATTGCGCGTGACGGCACGCCCGTAACGCCAGCCCTCCTCCGTGCCCGGGGAAACGGTTTCCCGGGCACAGAGGCTTTCCTCCACTTGCCGATGCCTGGAGCCTTGCTAGGCAGCCGGAGCGGAACGCAAATACGGCAAGGTCAGGCGCAGCCCATCGTCCAGCCCGCGCGGATGCCAATCCAGCTCCCGTTGCGCCCTGGCGTCCGAGAACGCCCAATGGCGGGCGAGACTTTCGAGCTGGCCGCTGGTGAACGGCGCTTTTCGGCCGCGCAGGCGAGCGAGGCCTCGCAGGACCGGCAGGGCCGCCCGGGCGACGCCCAGAGGCAGCTCGAAACGCGGCGGCGGCGCGCCGCCCTGCGCCCGGATCTTCTCGAACAGGCCGCGGAGGGTGACGGTCTCGCCCGCCAGGATGTAGCCGGCACCGACCGCTCCGCGATCCATGGCCCGCACGATCCCATCCACCAGATCGTCGATGTACACCCAACAGGTCTTCCGATCGCCGCCGACGATGGCGGGCATCCGGCCGAGCAGGATCTGGCGGAGGATCGAATTCGCCCCTTCCTTCTTGCCCGGCGGACCGTAGACCAGGCTGGGATAGACCGTGGTGACGCGCAGCCCGCGCTTGGCCCATTCCAGGATCGCCCGCTCCCCCGCCAGCTTGGTCTCGCTGTAGATCGACGGAGCGCTCCGCGGTTTCATCGTTTCGTCCGCGGCCGAGCCGTCGTCCGGGCTGCCGCCGAACGAGGCGACTGAGGAGACCGAGAGGAACCGGCCGACGCCAAGCTTCGAAGCGAGCGAGGCGACATTCTCGCTCCCCTGGACGTTCGAGCCGCGGAAGGTCTCCGCCGCGCCCTCCATCGCCACTTCGGCGGCCGCGTGGATCACCCAGTCGGCACCCGACATTCCCTCTCTCATCGTGATCCGGTCCCGGATGTCGCCAACGAACAGAGCGGCGCCCGCCGCTTCGAGCGGAGCGCGGTTGCTGGTCGGCCGCACGAGAGCGCGCACCTCGTGACCGTCCGCCACCAATCGCTGGGCGAGAACCTTGCCGATGTAGCCGGTGCCGCCGGTCAGGAAGATGCGCATGAGTTGGGTCCGCTCATACAAAAAGCCCCGCACCAGGGAGGGATCCGATGCGGGGGGAGGAGAGGGAGCTGATGATGTTGCTCGCGGTGCCGACAACCACGTGAGTCGCACCGCGGGGGGCGAGCCCAACTCCCGACCTGCCCGCCCTTGCTGATTGAAACAAGGGAAAGGTGATCGAGATTCCTGACCATGGCAAACTGTGCATCGAATTCACAATTTCCACAGCCCCATCGCCTTGTCGGCGTAGGCGTCATCCTCGACCGACCGCCGCTCGCTCAAGAGCCGGAGGGGTTCCCCAAGCGAAAACGGCGGAAGCGCGAGATGGATCGGCCGCCAGGCGCCGAGCGGGATGTCCGGATTCTCGCTCCGCTCCGAGAAGGTGGTCGCGAGCAGGTGGCGGGTGCCGCTCGCCCGGAGGTTTTTAAGGGCGGCGAGGATCTGCGCATTCGGCAGGTGGACCCAGCAGTCGCGACAAAACGCCAGATCTGCCCGCGGCGGAACCTCGGTCGCGATCTCCAACGGGAAGAAATGCCGATGCGGCCCGCCGTACTTTTTGCGGTTGTCCTCGATCAGCTCGACCACGACGTCGACCCCGGTGTAGTCGATCTCGCCAAGGTCGAGCGTCCGAAACCAGTTGAAATCGCCGCAGCCGACGTCGAGCACCGAGCGGACGCCCAGCTCCTCGAACAATTCCGGAATCTGCTGCCGCAGCGCCGCCGTGCTCCCCAACGTCGACCCCGGCCCGGAGCGCGATTCCGGATCCTCCCAAAGATTGAGCAGATAGGCGCGGGTAAACGCGCTCTTGACCTGCTCGCCCTCGCTGGCATTCCGATCCGGAGCTTCGCGGAAGCGGCGGAGGAGGTGCTCGGCGGCTTGGCGGAGGCTAGGCATTAATCGTCTGACCAGCTTTTGTCCTTCGAAAGGACCATCGCTTGAACGGCCACCCAGAACGGATCGAGCTCGCTACCTTCTCTTTCTACGACCCGGTTGATGGCGGCGATGAGGAGCTCACGCTCCTTCGCAGCTGTTGCCGGCCTTTTCCTCCTGGGGATTCGCCCAGCGGTCATGACAGTCCTTCCAACCGGGTACGAAGCTGGGGAAGGTCGAATCGGAGGATCTGCCAGATGAGCTCAAGATCCAACCCGAAATAGTCGTGAACGATCCGATTACGCAGCCCGGCCATCTGGTGCCAAGGTAAATCAGGAGTCCGCGCGATGAAATCCTCTGGCAGTCGTCGAGCTGCCTCCCCGACGATTTCCAGGTTCCGCACCACGGCGTCGATGGTCTTCGGATCCGCCAGAAACTGCCCCTTTTCCATGCCATCGGTGTACTGCTCGATCTTCCGGATGGCTGCGAGCATGTCCTCGACCAAGAGGTCGGCATCGCGCCTAGGCATCGACCAACTCGGGTTCGATGCGCTCCCACATCTCTTCCTTGATGGCGCGCCGGGAGACCAGGTCTACCCGGCGTCCCAGCGCTCTTTCAAGTTCGTCTCCCAGCTCGACGAACCGCAGGCCGATCGAAGGATCGACCTCCACCAGGATGTCTATATCGCTGTCTTCCCGGGCATCACCACGAGCCCAGGAACCGAACAGGGCCATGCGCTGGATTGGATACCGAAGTCGGAGCTCCGCATGTTGGTCGCGCAATGCCATGACGATGTCTGCCGTGGTTGCCATGGTTGCCTCCTCCCGGTTCCGTTTCATGGTAGCACCGTGAAGTGCGGCTGATGCTTGACCGCGCACCTTGGGGAGATAGGAGCCTCCAGCCTTCGCCCTTACGCTCCCTGCGCCCCACTGAGGCTCCCGTAGTACTCCGCCATGCCGGCGAGCGTGATCAACGCTTCGCCACGCTCTTCAGGAAGTAGACCTGCTCGGGCGTCGAGCCACGGGCGCTCGCCGTGGATCAAGTCGCTCAGCCACTGGGAGGTCTTATCGCCGTAGAAATTCAAGACCGCATCGATCGTCTCTCGTTCCGCACTCTTCAGCTTGTTCGGATCTCCCTTGGGCCAAGTGGCGACCTTGAACTGACCACGATGCTCCGCATAGAGCGTGGGCACCACCGGGCCATTGGCCCAGGCCTCGATGCGAGCTTGGAACAGCGGACGTTCGTCCCACACCAGCGACCAGGCTTGCGAGTAATAGACGAGCTTCTGCAGTTTCATCGCGGTCATCGAGCCGCGCTGCTGCAGGATGTAAGCGGCGACATCGTTGGCGCTGGTCACGGAATTCTCCATGCCTTCCATCCGGCGAATTCGCAGAATAGGTCTGCGTTGTACGCTACTGTACAACCGAGGTCCTCAGCCGTCGAACCCGCTATCGTCACCTTCGAAGCTGTCGCTTAGAGGGCCACCCAGAACTGCACGAGATCGTTCTGCTTCATTTGCCAGAACCCTAGGCATCGACCAGCCCGCCTCCTCCCGGTTCCATTCCATCGGAGCTCCGTGAGGTGCGGCTGATTCTTGACCATGCACCTTTTGCGCCTTCGTTCTCGCGTTGTCAGGTAGGGAGGCACATCTAAGGAGCCAATTTGGCCTGAATATACTCCAGCTCGTAATTTCAGATCGCTGTCGGCCGGTAGCACGCTTCGATCGCCGGTGGCCCACTGAGAGACGTTCGCCACGGAGTCCTTGGGTAGAGTCTGGAGGTCTTTAGCCGCCCTCCCACCCGAAGAGATAGTTTGTTCTGTATAAGCGGAGAGAAAGCGTACCGCGAATGACGACGGCTTAGCCGATTATCGTCAGACGAGGCGTCAGGGGGCCAATGGAGGTTTCAATGAGAAGTCGTAGCCATCTTCTAGCGCTGCTTTTGGTGCTCGGCTGCGGTCGTGAGCGCTTTGAACTTGGCAAAGACTCGCAAGGCCGTACAGTTCGCCTCGACCGCCAGACTGGAAAGGTAGAGCTAGTAGACTCACTAATCGCTTCGTCCGGCAGCCCGTCACCGTCTCCGTCGGCTGGCTCGCCGCCCAATCCAAAGCCCGCGCCCGATCACTCGGAGGCCGCCGCCGAGAAAATCATTCTGGTCGAGATTCTCGACAAGCGCTTCACCAAGGCCGGCTACGAGGACTTTGTGGCCTTCGACTTTCGCTACACCGCGTCTGGGCTCGACCGACCAACCCGTGCCGTGAAAGGCAAAATGCTCTTTCAGGATTTATTTGGTGAAACACATCTCACGCTAGGTTGGACCATTGACAAACCGCTCGCTCCAAACGAAACGGCTGACGAGCTCGGCAGCGGTCTTGATTACAATCAGTTCATGGACGATCACAAGTGGGCTCGATTCACCGAAAAGGGCGACATGAAGGCGGTGTTCCGGGTTCAAAGCATCATCTACGCGGACGGAACCCGCGTAGACTTCGAATAAAAGGAAGTGAGCCCAATGTCGCAGCCACCATCAATTTCATGTCGCATCTGTGACCAAGGTCAGCTCTTTCATTCGAAGGTGCATCGCCTCAGTGGCCCTGCTGTGACTATCGGCTATATTCTCCTCGTACCATCGCTTCTCGGAATTCTGTTGAGCCTGTTCTTTCTGATGGCCAGCTGGGTGGGAGCCGCCTCCACCGCCACCGAGCTTTCCGCAGTTACAAGAGAGGCGATCAGGACGGCGGATGTTCCGCTCGATCTTCGGCAAAAGCTCGAACAGGGCCATCTCGTCACTGAGTCCGAAATGGCGAACCTAACCTTTGTTCAGCGCTCAGCGATCGAATCCGCGAATAGCCAGCTCGCCGCTTCGGTCGCCGGGAGCGGTTGCGCCGCTGCATGTGGGACGGGTCTTGCCGGTATCGGCGCCGTATTTTCGTTCGTTGGCGGCCTTGTCGGGTGGCTTCTCGTCATGAAGAAACGCGTCTTGAAATGCAACCTTTGTGGTGCCGCCGTTGCTGTCAGTTAGGCATCGCGCGGGCCTCCGGCTCGCCAGTGGGGGCGAGACGCCCGCGCACCCAGGGAACATCGCCCCCTATGAGTCGACGGACTCAGCCGTCTGACCAGCCATTGTCACCCTTGAAGGCTGTCGCTTGGAGCGCCACCCAGAACGAATCGAGCTGGCTGCCTTCCCTCTCCACAACCCGATTGATCGCGGCGACGATTCGCTCCCGCTCCGCATCCGACCGCGTTCTCTCAGGCCTCTTCATCTCACCCCTTGAGCAGCTGCCGCAGCACGTACTGCAAAATTCCCCCATGCCGGTAGTAGTGGACCTCCTGCGGGGTGTCTAAGCGGAGCTTGGCGAAAAAGTGGACGTCCGTACCGTCTTCGCGACGGGCGGTGACGCCCATCAGGCGGCCATTCGAGAAGTTGTTTTCCACTCCCGCGGCGATCCCTTTGATCGAGAACACTTCGCGGCCGGTGAGGCCCAAGGATTCGGCGTTTTCTCCGGGCAGGTATTCGAGCGGCGCGATGCCCATGCCGACGAGGTTGCTGCGGTGGATGCGCTCGAAGCTCTCGGCGATGACCGCGCGGACCCCTTGGAGGCGCGGGCCTTTGGCCGCCCAGTCGCGGGAGGAGCCGGTGCCGTACTCTTTGCCGGCGAGGACGATCGTCGGTACCCCTTCTTCCTGATAGCGCTCCGCCGCGTCGTAGATCGCGAGCGGCTCGCCGGAAGGGAGGTGGACGGTGAAGCCTCCTTCGATTTCGGGAGTCATTCGATTGCGGATCCGGATGTTCGCGAAGGTGCCGCGGACCATCACCTCGTGGTTGCCGCGTCGGGCGCCGTAGGAGTTGAAGTCCGAAGCCGGGACGCCATGGTCGAGCAGGTACTTGCCGGCCGGGCCGTTCGCTTTGATCGAGCCGGCGGGTGAGATGTGGTCGGTCGTGATGCTGTCGGCGAAGGACGCGAGCACTCTGGCGTTCGCCACGTCGGTCACCGGCCGCGGCTCTCTCGGCATGTCCTGAAAATAGGGAGGCTGGCGAACATAGGTCGAAGCGTCGTCCCAGGCGTAGGTGTCCCCTTCCGGCACGGCGAGCCCGCGCCACTGCTCGTCGCCGGTGAAAACGTCGGCGTACTCCTTGACGAACATCGAGGAATGGAGACCCTTGCGGATGGTGGCCGCGACCTCCTCGGCGGTCGGCCAGACGTCTTTCAAGTAGACCGGCTCGCCCGTTTCCGACAGGCCGAGCGGCTGGGTCGTCAGATCGAGATCGATCCGCCCGGCCAGAGCGTAGGCGACCACCAGCGGCGGCGAGGCGAGGTAGTTCGCCCGCACGTCCTGGTTCACCCGGCCCTCGAAGTTCCGGTTGCCCGAAAGGACGGCGACGGCGACCAGGTCGCGCTCGTTGATCGCCTCCGAGATCGGCTCGGAGAGAGGTCCGCTGTTGCCGATGCAGGTGGTGCAGCCGTAGCCCACGAGCTGGAAGCCGAGCTGGTCGAGATAGGGGGTTAGCCCCGCTTCGCGCAGGTACTCGGTGACCACCTTCGAGCCGGGGGCGAGACTGGTCTTCACCCAGGGCTTCGTTTTCAGACCCTTCTCGACCGCCTTCTTCGCGACCAGGCCGGCGGCGACCATGACCGAGGGGTTCGAGGTATTGGTGCAGCTGGTGATCGCGGCGATCACCACCGAGCCGTGCTGTAGCTCCCGCGCCGCGGCGTCGAGCGCGTGCTCGACCGGCGACTCGGCCACCGCGAGGCCGCCTCCGCCTTCGGCCACCATGCGCAGGGCGCCGGCCGGCTGTTTCTTCCTCGGTGCGGCAAGCATCGTCTCCAGCTCCAGGGCGAACGAGTGCGCCACTGCGGAGAGGGTGACCCGGTCCTGCGGCCGGCGCGGGCCGGCGAGGCTCGGCTCGACGGTCGCGAGATCCAGCTCCAGGGTTGAGCTGTAGCGCGGCTCCTGGCTCGCCTCGGTGTGGAACAGCCCCTGCTCCTTCATGTACGCCTCGACGAGCGCCACCTGCTCGGCCGGTCGGCCGGAGAACGCGAGGTAATCGAGGGCGACCTGATCGACGGGGAAGATGCCGCAGGTGGCACCGTATTCCGGAGCCATGTTGGCGATCGTCGCCCGGTCGGCGAGCGGCAGCTTGGCCAAGCCCGGACCGAAGAACTCGACGAACTTGCCGACCACGCCTTTCTTCCGCAGCATCTCGGTCACCCGCAGCACCAAGTCGGTTGCGGTGGCCCCTTCGGGGAGCGCGCCCACCAGGCGGAAGCCGACCACCTGGGGAATCAGCATCGAGACCGGCTGGCCAAGCATCGCCGCCTCGGCTTCGATGCCGCCGACGCCCCAGCCGAGGACGCCCAAGCCGTTGATCATCGTGGTGTGCGAGTCGGTGCCGACGAGGGTATCGGGATAGGCCCAGAGGGACCCATACTGCTCGCCGGTCATCACCACCCGGGCAAGGTATTCGAGGTTCACCTGGTGGACGATGCCGGTATCCGGCGGTACGACGCGGAAGTTGGCGAAAGCGGTCTGGCCCCAACGCAGGAACGCGTAGCGCTCCTTATTGCGCTCGAACTCTTTCTCCGCGTTGATCCGGAATGCCGCTTCGGTGCCGTATTCGTCCACCTGGACCGAGTGATCGATCACCAGCTCGACCGGCTGAAGCGGGTTGATCCGGGTCGGATCGCCCCCCATCGCCTTCATTGCGTCGCGCATTGCGGCGAGATCGACCACCGCGGGGACCCCGGTGAAATCTTGAAGCAGCACGCGGGCCGGCATGAACGCGATTTCCGTCTCGGGCACCGCCTCCGGGTCCCACCGGGCGAGCGTTTCGATCTCTTTGGCCGAAACGGTAACGCCATCCTCGCGCCGGAGCAGGTTCTCCAACAGAATGCGGAGCGCAAAAGGGAGATGGTCGATGTAATACCCGGCCTGCCGCAGCGCGTTCAGGCGGGCGATCCGGTACGTGTGGCCCGCGGCGACCAAGGTGCCGTGGCTCTTGAAGCTATCGGTCATGAGAGGTGCTCTCCTCGGATCTGGCTCACAATCTCGGCGACCGCGAAGAACGCAAGATTTTCGGCGCGGCGCAAGGGGGGCGGTCGACCGGCCCCTGCGCTCCGGCCGAGATCGCAAGCGAACGATACCAGTTCAGACCGGACCTGTTGCAAGCCGCAAGCGCGAGAGCTATCGTCGCACCAGCACTTACACTCCAATTCTCGGCGTTTTCCGGCAACCCGTGAGCCTTCGGCTCGCGATGCGTCCTCGCTAGATCAAGGACCAGGAGGTTGATCGTCATGTCCGATAAAGCACCGAGACCCACGCTGATCGAACGGGTCAAGCAGCTCTTGCCGGACCGCAACCTGCGGGGCCCGGTCGGCTGGATGCTCGACCGCCAGCTCGTCCTCAGTTTGCGCGAGATCTTCCTCTACAGCGCTTTCGGCACGAAGTTCGATGCGCGCAACTGGATGGTCGGGCGCGAGCGGGACTTCGCGCTCGAAATGGGGAGCGAGGAGTTCTGGTTCGACTACCTGTCGGACTCGGGCGACGGCATGCGCGCTACCTACTCGATCGCCTACCTCGCCCAGTCCGACCTGTTCGTGACGCAGCAGGCCAAGGCAGGGGAACAGATCGCGTTCGACGAAACGCCCGACCGGCAGCGCCGGATGCCGCGCGGCGCGTTCCTGTTCGTCGGGGGCGACACGGCGTACCACGTCGCCGATTTCGAAACGCTCACCGAGCGCTTTCAGACGCCGTTCAACTTCGCGTTTCGCGATCTCGACGCGGAGGGCAAGCTCGCCGCTCCGGTGCGCCGACCGATCTTCGGCATTCCGGGCAACCACGACTACTACGACTTCCTCGACGGTTTCAACCGCCAGTTCCGCCGGCCCTACGACGCCGAGCCGCGCTTCGACTCTCGCGACGAGGGCGACAAGCCGCAGCTCGTGCTCGAAGGTTTCGAGCGCAAGCAGTGGGCGAGCTACGTTTCGCTGGAGCTGCCGTTCGGTTGGCGGATGTTTGGGCTGGATGCTCAGAACGGCACGATGGATCGGCGGCAGAAGCACTACTTCCGCTCGATCCTCGAAGATCCGAAGAAAGCGACCGACAAGCTGATCGTGGCGACGCCGGAACCGATCGTCTCGTTCGGCCGGCAGGCGACCCCGGAATCCGAGTACGCCAAGACCTTCAAAGACCTTGGGCTCCCCCGTCCCTTCCTCGATCCGCCCGAGCCGCTGCCGCCGGGGCAATGCCGGCTCGACCTGGCGGGCGACGTCCATCATTATGCGCGCTACTGGGGGGCGTCCCCGGGCGAAGCGACGGACGCGAGCTACTCCTCGGTCGTCTCCGGGCTCGGCGGCGCGTTCCTTCATCCCTCGTCCACCGACGTCGGGAAGGTGCCTTCCAAAGCCCGCTATCCGCTGCCGCGCGTTTCGCTGGCGAAGGTTTTGGAGCGGATCTTGAAGCCTTGGATGATCATCCGCGGCGGCAGGCTCTGGCTGATCGGAATCCTGATCACCGGGTTGATCTATTCGGGCGCCGCGTCGTCCGAGAGCCTGCGGAGCGTGCTCAAGCCGATCTTCGACCGGGTCGGTCTCTCCCTGCCCTCGCTGCCGACCGAAGAGGGGGTCAAAACGAGCTACGACCCGATCGTGCACGCGCTGGGCGGCTTACGGTCAACGCTCTATGGCGAGAGGTTTATCCCCCCGGACCCGGCGGTCGGCAAACCGGCGCCCCTCGTGGGCAGCGGGCTCTGGCACCGGGAGCTGGTCTACTTGCCGGTCCTGTTCTCCGTCCTGCTCTGGGGCACCTGGTTGAACGTTCGGTTGGATGAACGGGCGAAGAAAGAGGACATCCGCTTCAACTACGCCGCCTATCGATGGCCGATCCGCGCGTTGTTCCTGACCGCCGCGGCCTCGGTCTTCTGGGTCTACATCTATCCGGGGTACGGCGAGTACGGCAACTTCCACCCGCTCGCTTCGAGCTTCATCATGCTTGCGCTCATCGCCGCGAGCTACCTCGGCCTGCTCTGGAGCCGAGCCTACGACGAGGCGATGAACCGGAAGGCGCGCGTCCGCGGGCGGCTCACTCTGGCGGATCAGGTACACGGCTGGCTGCTCTGGATCTTCACTCTGCTCGCGTGGGTCTTCGGCCTCGCCCGCTACGGCGTCGACGCGGTCTCGGTGATGGGGGCCGACTTGGGCTACCTGATCGTCGGCCTCGGCACCCTGATCGGGCTGCCGCTCTTCGCCTGGAGCGTGGGCGGGGCTCTCAAGGGCGTCCTGGGCAAGTCCGGGTTTTTCCTGCTCGGCCTCTGGCAGGCCTTCCTGCAGCTCGCGCTGCCGCTGTTGCTGGTGATCGCCTGCCCGCCCTGGGTGGCATTGCTCGCGGGGATCGCGACGGTCGGCTTCAGCTGGCTGGCAGCCTGGATCGCGCCGCGCCTCTTGCGCCGGGACGACGCGGGGGAGCGCGGGAGCATCGGCTGGATTCTGTTCGCCGCCTGGCTGTTCTGGGACGGCCTGCTGCTCGCGCTGATCTTCAGCCATCCAACCCCGCAGAAGGCGGACTGGGCCTCGTGCCTGGTAGCGCTCGCGCTCGGAGTCGTCCTCTGCTGCGCCTGGTTCGGCTGGTATCTCGCGGTCTCGATCTGCTTTGACGGCCACAACAACGAAGCGGGCGGCGGCGCCCGGATCGAGCAGTTCAAACAGTTCATCCGCTTCCGCCTGACGAAGGAGGGTTTGACCGGCTACGTGATCGCGATCGACGACCCTCAGGAGGACGGCCGCCTGCTCACACCCCGCCTGATCGACGTCTTCGAGGTCCGGCCACGGTAGGCCCGGGTCCGACGCTTTGCCTTACTGCGCCGCGGCGAGAGCCTGGCGGTAGTCGCCGAGGAGCTTCGTGCCGATTTCGGCCTCTTGGGATTGGCGGAGGCGCAACGCCGATGCCGAGCCGAACGAGGCAGGGTTCGAATAGAGCCGGATGAGCTGGTCCTGGGCGCCTTTCACCAGACCCTGGAGGTTCCGGTTTCCCAGCTCTCTGGCCAGAGCGTCCATGATCTGGACCCCGAGGTCCGCCGGGGCAGCTTCGGTTGCCGCCGGATCCACGTCGCGCAGTTGGCGGGCGAACCAGGCGAGCGCGGTCGGCCGGTCCCAGGACTTGACGATCTCGTAGAGGGTGAGATCGGCCCGGTCGAGGGTGGCGCTCTTGCGCAGGACGCGGCTCAGCCGGTCGCGCTGCTCGTCGGACAGGAACGCGGCGACCAGGGCCGGCGACGGTTCGGATTCGAGACCCTGGCCCGCGGCGATCCCCCGAGCGACGATCGAGCGCAGGTCGGTTGCGGCCTGCTCAAGAGGGGTGCCGCGCTGCCTTGCGGTCTCGCGGAGCGAGTCGAGCGCGGCCAGAATTTCGCCCGCGGCGGCTTTCCGGGTGACCGGTTCTTCCGCGGTCGCGACCAGCCATTCCGCCAGGTCGTCCGGGTGGATCTGTGGATAACGCGGCAGTGCGGCGAGGCTTTCGATTCTTTCGCGATAGACCGGCATCTCGGCTTCGGTCAGCTCTTTGAGACCGAAGGTGGCGTCGTCGGTTTCGTACGTCCGGCTCGCTTTCGCGCCGTCGGCTCGGGAGTTGAGAAACGCCAGGACCAGGGCTCCCGGGGCGAAACGATCGGCGCCCACGTCCTCCTGCTCGCTGTGGAACACCCGGATGATCGCCTGGGCCTCGCGCCCTTTGAGCACCAGGTTCAGCCGCAGCTCGGTCGCCACCTCGCCTTGAGCGCCTGCGGGCATGAACGAAGTGCCGGCGATCCCCAGAACGACCAGCTCGCTCTCGTCGAACAGCTGCCGCAGCGGCTCCGACCCCAAGGGGATGTCGCCCGCGTCGAGGGACTCCCACGTACCGGAGTTGGCGGCGCTCGGCTGGGCGGTCGCCGGCTCCAGGCTGAGACAGACGACGAGCAGCGCGGCCGCGATCGGCGAGAGCCCCCGGCGCAGATCAAAAACTTGCCGGCCGGGCTGCACACAATTCCGGTGCGCCGAAGGCTCGCTTCCCTCCTGCCAACCGTTTGCCGGCGGCCACGGGGGAGCGACGGGCTCCAAACGGCTGAATTGGACTTCAAAAGCGCTCATTTTCGCGACCCCCGGTCCACGGCGAGCAGACGAAAAGGCATTGCCTGCAAACTATGGACCGGGCCTTGCGCGGGCGGTTATCGAGGCGTTTCGATCGCTTCCTGGAGGCTTTGGATCAGCTCGCCCCGAAGGGCGCCGGTCGGCGCGTTCTCGGGGGCCAGCTCGCGAATCGTACGGATCGCCCAGGCGGTCGCCGCCTCCCGATCGAACGAGAGAACGACCGAGAACAGACCAAGATCGCCCTCCGTAAGCGTGCGGGTTGAATCGAGCGCTTCGACCAGCCGCTCCCGATTTCCACCGTCCAGGAAGGCCGCAACCATTTCCGAGGAAGGATCGTTTTCGAACGACTTTCCCTCGGCGAGGAAGTGATCGACGACGGCGCGGAGGTCCGCCGCCGCGTGGTCCGCCGTCAGGTCCTTTCCTTGGGCGAACCGATCGAGCGCCTCTAAGTCTTCCATGATTTCCGCCGTCACGAGCGTACGCGCCAAAGGTTCCTCAACGGTCGCCACCAGCCATTCGGCGATGTCGGAGGGGGCGGGCGACGCACCCCCCCAATCCGAGAGCCGCGCGAGCGCGTTCAAGCGTTCGCGGTAGACCGGCAGCTCGGCGGCCGAGAGCGGCATCAAGCCATAGTAATAGTCGGCGAATTCATAAGCCGGGCCGGATTCGCCCTCGCGCGGATTGAGCAGCACGAGAACCTGGGCTCCCGGCGGCTCGGCGAGGCCTTCGCCCTCGTAGGGAGCGGCGTGGTAGACGCGCACGCTCCGCTTCGAAGCCCGGCCTTTGAACGCGAGGTCGATGGACAGATCGGTGACGACCTCCCCGGAATCGTCGTGGAGCGCACGAGTTTTGCCGACCGTCGCGATCGCCACCAGCTCGCTCCCGCCGTAGATCTTCCGCAACGGCTCCTTGATCGCCACGAGCGCGCCGCCGAGAGAGTGACTCTCGTCGGGGGTCGGAGAGACCGTGAGGCCGACGGTTCGGGCCTCTCCGGGCTGGATAACGACATCCGCGACCGGCGGAGCGCTGAAGCTGTCGGAGCTGAGGTCCAGGGCATAGACCCCGGCGCCGAGGTTGTCGAAGACGAAGTCGCCGTCCTCCGAGGTCAGAGTCGAACGCTGTTGGCCGTCGAAAGTGTTGACCGCGACAACCTGGAAACCCTTCTTCGGCGTGCCGCTCTCGTCATGGACGTTGCCGCGGAGGAGTGCCGTTCGGCCGCCGCCCTTCGCTTTGGCGTCCGGCGCGGGGGCGCGATGGCCGTCGGAAGCGCCCGCCGCCGAAGCCGGTTTTTCGGCCAACGGCTTGGCCGCCGCGGTTCCGATTCCCAAGAGTGCGGAGACCACGGCCGCCGCGACCGGCGATGCCCGATGCGCCGCCCAGTTGGATGCAGCCATCGGCTCGTAGGCCGGCTCGAGCGTCAGCAGCCGGCCGTCCTTGCCGCGGGTGATTTGGGCGCACAGCTTGCCCCCGCTCGCCTGAATCCGCGTGGCGATCTGGCGCTGGGTCATTCGTTGAAAATCGAACACCTGCCGGTCGCACTCCGCACAATGGCGCTCGGCGTCGCCGCCCGTCATCTCGTCCCAGGGTTTCGTGCAGGGAGATTGGATCACCAACCGATTCAACTTCTCGCTCCGCGTCGCCATCTCAAACCCCCAGTCTCAAGTACCGCTGGAGGGATCAGACTGCAAGGGGCGAGCCCCGGTTCCCGCCCGGGGGAGACGGATCGATTCTTTGGGGCCGGCCGGGGTTTTCTCGGGATGGACGAGGCCTTGCGCCCCTTTGGGGCCGGAGGCCGACGCCATCGTCGTCCGGTTTCCCGGACGGCGATTCAAAAAGATGTCCTCCGGCGAAGGTCCGATTCGACGCTAGAATCCTTACATCGTGGCCGCATCCCAGGACACATTTTCGCGCCTGCGCACGCTGCAGCACCGCGAGGCCGTCGGATTCCGACAGCTGTTCGAGAGCAACCTCAAGATGCCACCGGACGCCGGCGCGCGGATCATCGCCCGAGCCGGCGCCCTGAGGGAAAAGCTTGAAGATCTTGTCGCCTCAGACCTTTCCGCCCCAAGAACCGACGCGACGTAGGCACCGGCCCCGGCCCGCGACGGATTGGGCCCGGTATCCGGTCCTGCCGGTTTTACCGCAAGATTGGCCGCAGCCGGTCGCGGTTCACCTGTCGAAAACACCGAACGCCTCTGTTTGCTCCGCTCAGCACATGATGCAAGCCCACGAGTAATAGCCGCCCTCTTTCCAGGCGCCGGGTGTGTACTCGGTGCAGGGCGTCGTCTCGTGCCAGACCACCAGCTGCGGGGTCTCCCCGGAATCGCAGACCACCTCTGGATGCGCGAAGGATTTGGCGGCGGCGGTCGCGGCAGCGCAGCTCAACCGTTTGCCGGCCACGTACGTCGCCGACGTGAAATTCACGCCGAAGAGGGGGCTGCCGAGACGAAAAGGACGAGGGTGGCGACGAAACCGGCCAGCAGCAGCTTGCGTCTCATTTGAATCTCCTTTGGTAATGAAAAGGTGACCTTCACTCCCAACGGTGCGCGCCGCGCGCGGGGTGTGACAAGCGTCTCTCCACCACTGGCCGAGCATCCGACGGAACCGGTCTCGCAGCTCTTTGTTCGCAGCCACAACCAACGGCTCCTTCCGAGATGTCGGACGGTGACCGGCCTCCACCAGTGAGCTCACGGCCAAAGAGACCTATAGAATGGGGGGCGTGGGACCGACTGACAAGCCATTGGTCTGGCTTCATGGCGAGCTGAAGACTCCTCCCGTGGCGTTCGGTTCCCGGTTGGAAGCAGGCTTTCTCCTGCGCAAACTGCAACAGGGGGACCGGCTGTCCTTGCCGCACTCGCGCCCAATGCCCGCGATTGGGCCAAGGTGCCATGAGCTACGTATCGACGAGGAAGATGCGACGTGGCGGGTCATCTATCGGATCGACCCGGATGCGATCGTGATCGTCGAGGTCTTGAAGAAGAAAACTCAGGCCACTCCCAAAGCGACGATTGAAGTTTGCCGGCGGCGTCTCAGCTCGTATGATCGAGCATAGGAGGCCCTAAGATGGACCCGAACAAAAAAGCGCGCCTCGAAGCCCAGGGCTGGAAATTTGGCTCCGCCGAGGAGTTCCTTGGCATGACACCGGAGGAGTCTGCCTATGTGGAACTTCGCCTCAAGTTGAGCGAAGCCGTGCGCCAAGTCCGCGCGACGCGCCACGTAACCCAACTCCAACTGGCACGACGGCTTCAATCCAGCCAAGATCGCGTGGCGAAGGCAGAATCCGCCGAAGAGCCTGTGTCGCTGGACCTCCTCATCCGCTCCCTCCTCGCCATGGGCATCACGAATCGAGATTTAGCCCGAGTGATCGCGGGGGGAGAGCTCGCCGCAGGCGCCTAGGCGCCCGGGCAGAGTTCATTTCCCCCGCCTCAGCAAGCCGGCGGTTCAACCAATCTCGGCCGCCGGCTCTCCCGATCCCCTCCCGAACAACCGCCCCACCCGCCGCCCCGCCCGCTGGAACAGCTTCGCCTCGACCAGGTCGTCGAACAGGCTGTAGGCGACCGGGGTGCCGATCAGGGTGAGCAGCAGGGCGAGCGTCTGCCCGCCCATGATCACCGAGCCGATCGCCCGGTTGGTGCCCGCTCCCGTGCCGCTCGATGCGACGAGCGGCACCATGCCGGCGACGAAGGCGAGGGTGGTCATCAGGATCGGCCGCAGCCGGTCGCGGTTTGCCTCGCGGATCGCCTCGGCGCGGGGGAGCCCATGGGCGCGCAGCTGGATCGTGTGGTCGATCTGGAGGATCGAGTTCTTCTTGACGATGCCGAACAGCACGAGGATTCCGAGCGCCGAGAAGATGTTGAGCGATTGGCCTAAGAAAATGAGCGAGAACAGGGCGAACGGCACGGTGAGCGGCAGGGCCAGCAGGATCGTCACCGGGTGCAGCCAGCTCTCGAACTGCGCGGCGAGGATCATGTACATGAAGACGATCGAGAGCAGGAAGGCGAGCGCGAAGTTCTTCGCCGCGCGGCCCTGTTCGCGCGAACGGCCGGTGAAGCCATACGAGTACGAAGCCGGCATGTCGAGCTTCTTCGCCGCGGCGGTCAGGCCGTCGATCACGGTCTGCGACGACGAGCCCGGGAGGGTGCCGGCGTAGATCAACACCTGGCGGCGGCGGGCGATCCGGTTGATCAACGACGGGCCGGTGCCGGGCGAGAGCGTCACCACGTCGCCGAGCGGCACGGTGCCGATCTTGCTCGACGGAATCTCGGCGAGCGCAATGCCCGCCGCGTCCTTCCGGGCGCTCGCTTCGGCCCGGACGTGGACCTCGTACTGCTCCCCCGCTTCGGTGTAGCTGGTGACCTCCTGGCCTCCGACCAGAACGTTCATCGTCGAAGCGACGTCGTCCACCCGCACACCCAAATCCGACGCCTTCGCCCGGTCGATCCGCGCGCCCAGCTCCGGCTTGCCGACGATCAGGTTCGAGTCCGCGTCCACCACGCCTGGCATCTTCTTGAGCTCGGCCAGCAGCTTCTGCGAGTAGCCGGAGAGCTTTTCAAGATCCGGGCCGCCGATCCAGAACTGGATTTCGGCGTTGTTGCCTCCTCCGAACGCCGAGATCGTCTCGACCGTCGTGCGCAGGCCGAGGCGCTTGTAGTTGGGGAGCACCTGCTCGCGCACCCTGGACATGACCGCGAATTGATCGGCTTTTCGCTGGTCCACCGGCTTCAGGCGGACGTAGACCTGGCCGAGGTTCTTGGTCACCTGCGGGTCGTCGCCGATCGTCACCACGGTCGCCGCGACCTCGGGGAACTTGCGGACCTGGGCGGCGATCGACTCGACGATCGTCTTCGTGGTGGCCAAGCTCGAACCTTCGGGCGCGCGGACGTTCACCCCGAACTGCGATTCGTCGTCGCGGGGAAGGAAGTTCTTGTCCACCCGCTGGAATAGCGGAATGGTCGAAACGAACACCGCGAGCATCACCAGCACGACCACCCAGCGATGGGCGAGCGAATGGTCGAGCAACCACAGATACGCCTTCTCAATCCGCGCGTAGAAACCGCGCTCGCGGGTGCTCCCCTTCGCCTTTTCGCCGTTCGCCTTCTTCTCGTTGGCGCTGATCCAGCGCGAGCAGAGCATCGGCGTCAAGGTGAACGAGACGAGCAGCGACACCGCGATCGCGCAGGCCATGGTGATGCCGAACGAGTACATGAACCGGCCGACGATGCCGCCCATGAACGCCACGGGCAGGAACACCGCGATCAGCGACAACGTGGTGGCGAGAACGGCGAGAGTGATTTCGCCGGTCCCCTTGGCCGCCGCCTCGCGCGGGCTCATCCCCTTTTCTTCGATGAAGCGGAAGACGTTTTCGAGCACGACCACCGCGTCGTCGATCACGATGCCCACGACCAGCGCGAGGGCGAGGAGCGTGATGACGTTCAGAGTGAAGCCGAACCAGGCCATCGCGGCGAAAGCGGCGACGAGAGAGGTGGGGATCGCGACCGCCGAGATCAACGTCAGGCGGAAGCGGCGGAGGAACAAAAGGACGATCAGCGCCGCGAACAGCGAGCCGAGCACCAAGTGCTCTTGCACCGCATCGACCGCCGCGGTGATGTAGTCCGACTGGTCGCGCACGATGTCCATCTTCCAGCCGGCCGGGAGCTGCGAGCGGAGCTGCGCGAGACGGTCCTTCACCCCGGCGATCACCTCGACCGTGTTCAAACCCGACTGCTTGCGGATCTGGAGCACGACCGCCGGTTTGCCGTCGACGCTCGCGAGCGTTTCCGGCTCGGCGGTCGAGTCTTCCACCCGGGCGACGTCGCTCACCTTGACCGGATAGCCCGCGCGGTTTGCGATCGGAATGTCGCCGAACGCCGCGGGCGAGGCGACGCGGCCGTAGGTGCGCAGCGTGAGATCGCGCAGCCCCTGCTCCACCTGGCCGCCGGGGATCTGCACGTTCTGGCCCTGAAGGCCGCGGACCACGTCGGCGACGGTCAGGTTCAAGGCGGCGAGCTTGCCCGGGTCGGCGACCACGTTCACCTGGCGCGGCCGGCCGCCGAGGATTCGGACCTGGCCGACGCCGGAGATCGATTCGAGCTGGCGTTTGAGCGTCTTGTCGGAGAACTCGGTCAGCTCGCGGATCGGCACCGGACCGGCCAGAGCGATCGACAGGACCGGCGCCGCGTCCGGATCGATCTTCTGGATGATCGGCGGGTCGGCGCTCTGCGGCAGCTCGCCGAGCACGGTGTTCACCCGGTCGCGCACCTCTTGGGCGGCCACGTCGCCGTCCTTTTCGAGCACGAACGAGACGATCACCTGCGAGGTGCCTTCCGACGAGATCGAGATCAGCTGATCGATGCCGCTGATCGTGTTGACCGCCTCTTCGAGCTTGTCGGTGATCTCGGTCTCGATGTCCTCGGGACCGGCGCCCACCAGGCGGGTGGTGATCGTCACGGTCGGAAAATCGACCTTCGGGAAACGGTCGACGCCGAGCTTGCCGTAGGCGAACAGGCCGACTACCACCAGCGACAGGATCAGGACCGACGCGAAGACCGGCCGGCGGATGCACAGCTCGGCCAGGCGATTCATCGCGCGCCTCCCGGTGTGCTTCCAGATCCCAGATCGAGCTTCACGCGGGCGAACAGACCGGGCTTCAACCGTCCGTCACGGTTGGGAAATTCGGTTTCGACCGCGACCGTGCGGGTGGCGGCTTCGACCACGCCGCCGATCACCTTCACCCGGCCGCGGAACGTCTCGCCCGGATAGGGATCGACACTCGCCGCGACCTCCTGGCCGAGCCGGACGCTCGAAAGGTAGCGCTCCGGCAGGCGGAAGCGGAGCTTGAGCGGCGAGGTCTGGACGATCACGAAAGCGACCGTCGCTTCGCCCATCCGCTCGCCCACGTCGGTCCGCTTTTCGGCCACCACGCCGTCGATCGGCGAGCGGAGGACGGCGTCCTCCATCCGTTGCCGCGCGAGGTCGCGGGTTGCTTTCGCCGCGAGCACGGCGGCGTCGGCTCCTGAGGCGGTCGATTCGGAACGGTCGAACGCGGCCTGGGCGACGCTCCCTTTGGCGAGCAGGTCGCGCTTTCTTTCGAGGTCCCGCTTGGCGTCGCCCGCCGCCGCATTGGCCCGCGCCACCTCGGCGGTCGAGCGCTCGACCTCTAGCGACAGGTATTGGGTTTCGAGCGTCAGCAAGGGCTGGCCCTTCCGGACCCGCGCGCCTTCATCGACGTACATCTTGCCCACCCGGCCGGGCATGCGGACTGCCAGCTCCGACTGGACGGGCGAGACCAGCTCACCGGTCGCCTCGACGCTCGTCGCGCCGATCGCCGGATCGGAGGCCGTCGTGGAGGCTGCCGACGCGGTGCTTCCGGTCGCACCCGAGGCCGCGGCATCTGCGCCATCCGCGGCCGGCACGTCGGAGCCAGGAGCGATGCCGGCGATCTTTTCGACGTCCGCCGGAAGCGCCGGAGCGGGAGCAGAAGCGGTATCGGAGGCATTGGCTTCGGGTTTCGCCGCCGGCTTGGGCTTTCCGCCGCAGGCGAAGGCGGGAAGAAGGAGGACGGAGAGAGAAAGGATCGAGATCGGCAGGCGCTTCATCGGACGTCCTCCATCGAAAGATTCTTGGCCAGCAGGCCGGCCGCGGCCCAGACCTGCAACTCCGCGAGATCGCGGTCCAGCTCGCCCGTGGCGACTGCGCGTCGCGCCTCGGCGAGCGACGTTTCCGCCACCCGGGCGTCCAGCGCGGTCAGCTCTTGGGCGCGGTACAGCTCATCGGCCTGTTGGTATTCCGCCTCGGCGGCGGTCTTTTGTTCCTGGGCGAGCGCAAGCTCGGAATCCGCGGCGGCCAGATCGGCGATCGCCCGCCGGACCTCTTCGCGCACCGTGCGGCGCGCGGCTTCGAGATCCAGCTCGGCCTGATGCAGGCGCTCGGTGGCCACGGCCACTCTCGCCTTCACTTCGCCCCCTTGGTAGACCGGCACGGTAAGCCGCAAGGCGAAAAACCCATACTGATCGAGCGGAAACGACGAACGCTGCTTCAACCAGGCGCCGTCGGCGGTCAGAACCGGCAACAGCGCGCCCTTCTGCTTGCGGATTTCCAGCCGTGCGAGCTCGACCGCCGTGGCGGCCCGCGCCACCTCCGGGCGCGAGGCCTCGACCTGCGCGAGCAGCTCCGCCTCGGTCGGCCGCTTCGGCAGGATGCGGCCCGGCTCGGTCGGCACGAGCGGCACGTCGAGCGCCAGGTCTTCGCGCAGCCGGCTCTCGGCGAGCGCCCGCGTCTGGCGCGCCTGGGCGAGCTGGCGCTCGGCGCCTTTGATGTCGGTCTCGGCGCGCAAGAGGTCGACGCGCGTGGTCTCGCCCGCGTCGAAAAAAGTCTGGGCCTGTTCGCGCCGGGCGGAAGCGAGCCCGACACTCTGGTTTTCGACCGCGATCAGCTGATCGGCCCGCACGACGGCCAGGTAGTCGGCGGCGACGGCCAGCAACAGCCGGTCGCGCACCGACTCGGCGTTTGCATGGGCGGTGTCGATCCCCAGGCGCGCCTGTTCGAGCGCCCGGCGCTCGCGATTGCCGGCATAGATCGGCTGCGACAGGGTGAGGCGATAGCTCCAGTCGCGGCCGGGTAGGACGACCCGCTTGTCGGAGCCGGAGCCGAAGCTCGCCTCTTCGCTGTTGATTACGTAATTACCCTGCACGCCGACCTTCGGCAGCACGCTCGCGAGCAGCGCGCGCACCTGGCCTTTGACGGCGGTGGCTTCGATCTCGGCCGAGCCGAGGGAAGGGTTCGCCGCGAGCGCCTGGGAGAGCGCCTCTTGAAGCGTGATCGGGCGCGGCGCGGCGGCGTCCAGCGCAGAAGCCGGAGAGATCGCCGGGGGCGCGGCCACGGGATCGTCCGCCGCGAGCGCGGGGCCACACAAGGCGATCCCCAGCGCTAGGGCTAGCCCCAAGGCCCGGCGCGGGGCGAGTTTGAACAGAGCTCGACGGATCATTGCGACTCGCTTTCGAAAATGGGGATCAGGCCGAACGGGATGCGACCGGCAGATCTGTAACGTAGCTTACATTACGACCGAGGGTCAAGAAGGTTGCAGCGCCGCAGCGATGTAGACGAACGAGGGGCGCCGATATTGTGGGGCGCGGTGGCGGCTCGGGCAGAAGCGATAGAATGACGGCGAATGCCTCCCGCACACTCCGCGCTCACGGCGCCCGTCTTTCTCCTGGCGATGCCGCAGGTGCTCGATCCGTTCTTCCATAAGAGCGTCGTGCTGCTGGTGCAGCACGACGACGACGAGGGGAGCTTCGGCTTCATCGTCAATCGGCCGACCGGTATCCGGGTGACCGAGATCTTGAAGGGGATGGAGGTCGGCTGGAGCGGGCGCGACGATGCCCTCGCCTATTTCGGCGGGCCGGTGCAACCGCAGACCGGCACGGTGCTGTTCCAGCCTGAGCCGGCGGCCGAAGGGGAAGGCACGGACGAGGCGGCAGCTTCGGCCGATTCCGAATTCTCCGCGTCGGCGAGCGAGGTGGTGCCGGGGCTCTCGATCACCCAGCACGTAGGCGATCTCGCCCAACTCGCCGAGACCCCGCCCGAACGGTTTCGGCTGTTCCTCGGCTACGCGGGATGGGGGGCGGGGCAGCTGGTCGAGGAGATCCTGCGCAACGATTGGCTGACCGCGCCGGTTTCGAGCGACCTGGTGTTCTCCTCCGAGCCCGAGGAGGTTTGGGCCGCGGCCGTCCGTTCGGTCGGCGTCGATCCCGCCGTGCTTCCCTCCTGGACCCCCTCCTCCGGCGACCAGGCCAACTAGGCGGCGGACGGCGATGCGCACCGAGAAACAGCATTCGGCGGGCGGCTTGGTGGTCGAGGCGGGGCAGATCCTGCTGATTTCCACCCGCAGCGGCCGGCGCTGGCAGCTGCCCAAGGGGCACATCGAAATCGGCGAGACGCCGGAGCAGGCGGCGGTGCGCGAGATCCGCGAAGAGACCGGGGTCACCGGCCGGATCGTCGCGCCGCTGCCCGGCGTCGAATATTGGTACGTCGAGCGGGGTCAGGCGCGCATCCACAAGACGGTCGATTACTTCCTGCTCGACTACATCCACGGCACCACGGAGGATTTCGACGCCAGCGAAGTTTCCGGCGCCTCTTGGTTCGCTTGGGACGAGGGGATCTCTCGCTTGAGCTTTGAGAACGAGCGGCAGGTGGTGACGGTGGCCCGCGAGTTGCGCGAAGGCGGCCGGGTCGATCCGGATCTCGGACGGGTGAGAATCGCCGCCGGCTCCGGGGGGACGTTTCGCACCGAGGACGGCAATCCAGTTTCCCCCCCACCGACCCAGGAGAACGACGGATGAAGACTCTCGTTCGCGCCGCGCTGCATGTCGCGGTCAACGCTCTAGCGCTCTACTTCGCCGGCCAGTGGATTCCCGGAATCACCGTGCCCCACGACTGGCAGACGCTCGCGGTCGCGGGCCTCGTGCTCGGGCTGATCAACTTGATCGTCAAGCCGATCGTGAAGCTCCTGTCGCTGCCGTTCATCTTCCTCACCCTCGGCCTGTTCTACCTGGTGATCAATGGGCTGATGCTGATGCTCGCCTCCTACCTGCTCGACAGCGTTCAGGTGGCGGGCTGCCTGCCCGCAATCCTGGGCGGTCTCCTGGTCGCCGCCGCCAACTGGTTCATCGGCCTGTTCGGCAGCAGCAAAGACTGAAGGCGCCGCGTGTCCGATCCCTCGCAGAAGACGCCGAAGAAGATCGCCGTCGTCACCGGAGCCTCGGCCGGATTCGGCGCGGCCACCGCCCGGGCTCTTTCCGCCGTCGGATATGAAGTCGTCCTCGGCGCCCGCCGCTTCGACCGGATCGAGCGCCTGGCGACCGAAATCGGCGGCCGGGCGCTCTACCTCGACGTCACCTCGACCGAGAGCGTCGAGGCATTTGCGGCGGAGATTCCCGCGCTCCACCTGCTGGTCAACAACGCCGGCCTGTCGCTCGGGCTCGACCCCATCGAACGGGCGAACGAAGATCATTGGCGGACGATGTTCGAGACCAACGTGATGGGTGTGATGCGCCTCACCCGCGCGCTGCTCCCGAAGCTCGAAGCCTCGGGCGATGGCCACATCGTCAACATCGGTTCGATCGCTGGCTTTGAAACCTACGCCGGGGGCGCCGGCTATACGGCGTCCAAGCACGCCCTGCGGGCGCTTACCAAAACCCTCCGCCTGGAGCTGATCGGCCGACCGATCCGGGTGACCGACATCTCGCCCGGCCTCGCCGAAACCGAGTTCTCGGAAGTCCGCTTCGGCGGCGACAAAGAGAAAGCCAAGGCCCCCTACAAGGGAATGACGCCGCTCTCCGCCGAAGACATCGCCGACTGCGTCGTCTGGGCCACCACCCGGCCGGCCCACGTCAACATCGACGAGATCGTGATCCGGCCCCTCGATCAGGCGACGGCGACGCTGGTACATCGGCGAGCGTAGGGTCCAGGCCCAGGTCTCAACGCCAGGGGACCTTGTCCGAACCCCTGCCGACCGCCGAACTGCACCGGTTACTCGCCGGGCATCCGGGCTGGGCAATCATCGAAAACAGCACCCGGCTCGAATGGGGGACGCCGCTCGCCGAGCTGCGCATGGCGGCGACCGGTCGCGATCTGCGCCCCCTGCAACGCTCGGCCGCCGAATTGGCGAACGGATCGTGCGGCGACATGAAACGGTCGTCACGTTTCAGAGGTCGAGCGCACCATCAAATTTTGGGGCAAGCTCGATATGTACCTCCACACGAAGAATCTTTACAACGAACCGGGAGGTTCTCACCATGCTTAGAAAATTCTCGCGGCTCCTTGGAGTCTTACTGCTTGTTGGCGCGTTCTGCTCTTCGACGGCGCCAGCTCGCGGGACGGGCACGACGTACTACGGGTGCTTCAGTTGTCACTACCTCCATGCTCTAGGGATCGACTCGATCTGCAGATCTGAGCTCCAGGGCGATGGGTGGATATGCAACGAGGAAACGACTTTTGATGGTGGGGTGGAGTGTTATACCAACGGTCAGGCGTGCGCATCGGGCACGACAGGCTCTGGCGGCGGTGGTGGGATTGGCGGGGGTGGTGGTGGTGGCTGCAATGTTGCTAATGGAGCGGTGTGCCCCGCCGCCTGTATTGGTTGCCGTCGGCCCGCGATCTAGATGAGAGGCGCCCCCATGAGCCATCGTAACTTCATCCTCTGCGCCTGGTGTCTAGTGCCTCTTGCCCTTGCAGCCCAGGTCGGCCCGAGTCCAAAACCGACAGCAAAGGTCGAGATCGAAGGGGTGCCGCTGGGCGGCGCGGTGGCTTCCTGGGCGGGTACTCTGACGCTTCGGCCCGAAGACCCGGCGCTCGAGCCGATCGTTCTCGATGCCTCGAACGAGAAGCCGATCGCCCTGTCCGTGCCGGAGCATTCCAGGTGGCTCGCTTTCCTCGATCTGCCGGACCGCTGGGCGGCGGTCCAGCGGATTGAGGTGGCGGGCAGCGACGAGATCTTTACGCAGCGCTTCTTCATCTGGCCTGCCGTGGAAGCTCATGGGCGGTTGCAAACCACTGAGCGGAGGGCGAAACTCCCTGCCCGCGTGACCCTGGAGGTTCTGCCGGCGGCGAAGGCAAAAACTTGGCTCGACGGGCCACGGGGGGACACGTACTGTCCCGTCGATGCGAAGGGCGTGTTTCGGTGCAGACTTCCTTCAGGCGAACGAGACCTCGCACTCCGCGCTGAAGGGTTTGCGTCCATCTATCGCCTGGGAACAAACCTCGTTCTCCCCGCGAGGGTCGCTTCGGGGGGCGCGAAGTCCGATTCGATCCGCCCGAAGAGCGATCCGGCGCAGGAGGCAAAAGCCGTCAACCTCCGGGACTTCGTATTGCGGCGGGGAGCTTCCCTCGTCGGTTGGGTCGAGGTTGTGGGCGGTGCTCTAGATCCGAAAAACTGCCGCGTGAGGTTGGCGCCCTGGGCGGCTCGCGGGCCGGTCGGAGGAACGAACGATTCCCTGAGTACGGCAGAACAGTCCCTCCCGGTCGATGCCAGGGGCTTTTTTCAGTTCGTCGGGGTCTCACCCGGCGCATACTCCGTGGTCGCTGTTCAGCCGGGGTGGGTCGCCGCGCCCGTCGGCCCTCTCCTGCTCGACGATGCGACCGCTACCGAGATGCCCAGGCCGCTTCGGCTGGAGAAACCCTTAGAGTTGACCCTGATCCTCAACCCTCCGCGAGACTGGCTCGACCAGCAATGGGCGGTACAACTCTGGCGGGACTCCGACCTAGGACCAGGGGGACCTCGCACACAGGTTTTTGACGGTCCGCCGGACGCCGAAGGCCTCGTTCGGGTAAAGAATCAAACCCCGGGAACGTTCTCGATGTTGGTGGCCGACTCCCGAGGGAACAAGTTCTTCGGCGAGTTCAATCGGCCGATGTTCGATCAGAACAGCGCCGAACGCCGGATCGATCTCGATTTCGTGAACGTTCGAGGGCGCCTCCGATTGGGCGACGAGCCGCTCGCGGCGACGCTCTGGTTTGGCGGTCGATTCGGTGCGCCGGGAGTACAGTTCGATTCGAACGAGGAGGGCGTTTTTCACGGAGCCCTGCCCAAGGGCGGCCGATGGAAAGTCGAAATCGAAGCCGCGGAACCTCACCTTCAGCTGACGCGGAAGATCGAAGTCGAAGCTGACTCGAAGGGTCTCGCCGAGGTCGCGATCGACCTTCCCGATACTCTGATCTTCGGTAGCGTGGTCGATGCGAAGGACCAACCAGCCCCGGGTGCGAGCGTAAATATCGAGTCCGCCCAGAACAGCTCCTCCACGACCGCGAACGCCGAGGGGAGGTTCGAACTTCGAGGATTCGATCCAGGCCTGCTGGCGTTACTGGCCGAACAGGCTTCGGAGGTCCCGGGATCGGCGGCAAGCGAAACCGTGCGCACCACTCTGCAGGAGTCGTCGCCATTGGGACCCTTGGTGCTTCGGCTGCGCGACAATCTCCATTTCGAAGGGCAGGTCTTGGGAGATGTAGGGCCGGTCGCAGGCGCGAGTCTGGTCATCATGACGCAGCCGCGAACCGGTGCGATCGATACGGCCCGCACCGGCCTGGATGGTCGTTTTGCGGCAAAACTGCCTGCGATGGCGCAACGCGCCGTGATCGTGGTTTCCCCGCCGGGCAACGCCCTTCGTGCGTTCGATGCGCCTCTCGACGGATCGCCGCTTGTCTTGCGAACCAGCGCGGCCGGGGGGACACTCGAAGTCACCCTGCCGGATGGGGAAGAGATTCAGCGCCGCAACCTACGGTTCTACATCTTCCAGAACGGGCTGGCCTTGCCAATTCCTGAGCTCTACCGTTGGGCGGCTGGCAACGGGGACCCCGTGGATCCTCAAAGCACGGACCTGCGCTTTCCTCGGTTGGCTGAAGGCCGTTACGACGTGTGCCTCGTGCCCTACGCAACCCTCCTCGCTGCCGACTATTCGGGGGGGCCGGCAGGCTCCTGTGCGCAAGGTCAGCTCTCGGCGGGGGGCGTCTTGCGTCTGAGCCCCGAGTTGGGTTTGTGATGGCTGGGGAGGCAGGTCCCGGCGCCAGCTCCCGCCGCCCCAGCCCCGGTGAATCGGCCCGCTCGCCCGGGGCTCGGATCCAGGTCGCAACGATCGGGACCCAGGTCCGAGCTTTCTGGACCTAGGTCGCAAACGAGCGGCAGGTGGTGAAGGTCGCCCGCGAGTTGCGCGAAGGCGGCCGGGTCGATCCGGGTCTCGGGCGGGTAAGGATCGCCGCCGGCTCCGGGGGGACGTTTCGCAGCGAAGACGGCCCTCCGGTTCCCCCCCACCGACCCTAGTCGCGGTTCGTTAGGTCGCGCCAGAAGTAGTCGAAGTTTCCGGGGTGCGAGCCTAAGTGAATATCGCCGGACCCCGAACTTCAGTGCGGCGCAACCGCCAGCGGCCGATCCCACGCCGTCCCGCGCAGCAACTCCGGCCAGGGTACGTCGTCGGTGAGAATGTTATTCGGGCTGGCTAGATACTCGGCGTTCAGGAACGCTCCGCTGCGGAACTGCGCCTCGGTCTGCTGCTCGTGGCCGGCGAAGATTGGCGGCGCCACGAGCACAGCATAATCTGGATCGAGCGACCCTGAGCAAGGGAGAGGATCGTTTTCCAGACACCAGGGCAGGGCTTCGATTCGGCCGACCGCCAGCGTGCCCGCGGCATCGATTGTGAAGCGGAGCCGGAATTGAAAGCTGCCTTCTCCATAGCCGCACTCGGGGTCACAGGCTACAAGGTAGGAGAAGACCTTTGCCCGGTAGGTTAACGGCTCCACGTCGCGGAAGAAGATCGTCTTGTAGCGCTCCAGGCCCGGGCCGGGGAACGGCTGTTTGAGAGCGTCGGTCACTCGGAAGGTCCGCGACAGGATCTCGAAAACCTGGAGGTCGAATGCCGAGGGCCCATCCGCCGAGCAGCGCTCGAACAGGTTCTCTGCCGCGAGGCTTCGGGAGGCACCGCTCGCCGAGCCGGAGCTTCCGATTTGGCTGCTGATCAAGATGCCGTGGGTGGGCCGCGTCGGGTCCACAACCCTCGGTGCCAGCTCCAGGCTCACGTCGATCCTCACCTCCTCCTCCGGCGAATGGAACGGAGTCGTCAGCAGATCGTTGCGCGCGAGAACGGCTTGCGGCAGCAGCGACCGGCGCGGATTGAGGAGAGCCGACCCTGGGCTGAGCTGCAGATCGAACCCCATCTGCCAGTCGCGGCGAACCAGCCCGACAAACAGCGGATAAACCCCCAGTCCGGCGTAACGATCAGGGCCGGCTGGCCATAGGTACAAATTCATCCCCGGCCCATTGGTTGCCATCCGATGAACCAGACGTCCGAGCCTCGCCTCCTCGCAGGCGACCTCCGCGGAGGTGAGGGCGCGGGAAGTCGAAGCAAAGCCCAGCAGGGGAAATAAGGCGAGGAGCACTACGCGGGTCTTCAGAGATCTCATTTCGGACTCCGGGCTACCGCTGCACGATTCGCAGCAGGGCGTCGTAAGGATACCTGGGCGAGGTGATCTTGCAGGGGCTGCTCCCTCTGCAGAATTCGGGGGAAGGCTTCCAGTCGATCTGCCCCTGAGCCAGGGGCGCGGCCGAAGGGTTCGTCGGGTCGAGCCAGAAGTAGTCGAAGTTTCCGGGTTGTGAGCCTAGATGAAGAATCAAGTCCGTCTCTTGGTATCGCGCCGTAGGGCGGCGGCGGCCGTCGTAGGCGTCGAACGCGAGGTTTACTCCAGCACAGTGGAGAAGCCCGTCGGTTTGTCGATTGAAGTCATCGTTGTCACCCTTGCACCGTGGGGTGCTGCGATGAATGTAGAGCATGAAGCTCCTCCCTGTACCTGCGTTTTGAAAGCTCCGCGATTCCATCGCCGCCCAATGCTTACGGGACAGAGTGCCCGCGTCCCAGCTCGTATTCGTCGGGTAAGGACCGACGTCCGCCCAGCCGGCTCCCGTAGAGCCAGCCGCCGAAGCGATCAGCTCGTGGATCTTGATGCCGGCGAGGTAGGCCCGGATCCGGCCGAGCTGGTCGCGCACTTTCTGGGCGTTGGCTTCGGTAAAGCTGTACCCGAAATGGTCGAAGCTGCCGCCGCCGTGGAGCAGGAATTCAAGCACCTCGGCCCGCACGGGATCAGGCAGGCCGAACTGCCGGGCGTCCGGGGTCGTCGGCGGAATGTCGGTTTTGAAGGTGCGGGTCCCTTTTGGCCCCCCGAGCGGTGTGATGTTGTCTTCGTTCAGGCCAAACACCTTCATGGGATTGCTGAATTCGCGGATCAGGCGGATCGCGCCGACTTCGAGTCGGTTGTCTCCCGATGTCGCGGGGAAAGGCGCTGCTTTGGTGGTCAGCACCTGCGTGTAGTGTCCGTTGATCACGTCCGGTCGACAGCCTCCCGGAGTTGCGACGCTGCACGCGGTCGAAGGGGTGCGCCAGACACCCGCCGCAATTTCGTCGAACGGCTGCACCGCGATCGGATGCCGAGCCTGGAGCGGCTTGCTGGGCGTCGCGTTCGACCTCAGGTAGCGCGACTCCGACGCCTTGGTGTAGGCGATCATCTGCTGCTGCCAGGCGATCACGCGGTTGGGATCGA
>JBDTZG010000022.1:0-84318 GCA_040005235.1 Acidobacteriota bacterium
AGAAATCGTAGACCGCGCGCAGAAAGCTCTCGTCGACCGGCCGGCCGGCGAGGCCCAGCTGACGAATGATGTCTTCCAGCTGCACCGCGCGACGCGCGGCGACCGGAGGAGGCGGGAGCTTCTTGGCGGCGAGGGCCATAGAGCGATTATAGGGGCGGGAAAAGAAAAACGGCGGCTCCGAAAGCTCGAAGCCGCCGCTTGGACCGACTAGCCTGCCGGGCTTAAGCCGGCGTTGCCGCGGCTCGCTTCGCCGCCGCTTTCCGGGCCTTCGCTTCCGGACCGAAATACTGCTCCCAAAGGAGCGCGAACGGGCTCGCGACGTAGATCGACGAGTAGGTGCCGACGACGATACCGACCGCGAGGACGAAAGAGAATCCGCGCAGCACCGGGCCGCCGAAGATCAGCAGCGCGATGACCGACAGCAGCGTGAGACCGGAGGTCAGAATCGTCCGCGAGAGCGTCTGGTTGATGCTCTCGTTCATCGTCTCGATCAGCGGCTTACGCTTGTTCTTCCGCATGTTTTCGCGGATTCGGTCGAAAATGACGACGGTGTCGTTGACCGAATAACCGACCAGGGTGAGGAATGCGGCGACCGTGGTCAGGTTGAACTCGAACCGGAACAACGCGAACATTCCGACGGTGACCAGCACGTCGTGAAGGCTGGCCATTACGGCGCCGATGCCGAACCGCAGCTCGAAGCGGAACGCGATGTAGATCAGCATGCCGATCAGCGAGAACGCGACCGCCATGAGGCCCTTGCTGCGCAGTTCCTTGCCGATCACCGGCCCGACGGTTTCGACGCCGACGATCGCGAACTCGCCGAGGCGGGCCTGCGACTGTAGGGCCGCGAGGTCCTTGGCGCTCACGCCGTCGAGCTTCGACAGGCTGTCCCAGCTGGTGAGAATTCCTTCCTTCTTCCGTTCGGCCAGCACCTTGTCCGCGACTTCGGCGTAGTGGGTGTTCGCCGCTTCCGCCCCTTGGGCGGCGACGCCGTCCGGATCGCTGCGGGTCAGCAGCTCGGTGACGGCGTCCAGACCGATTTCGTTCAGATCCGGCTTGCCGCCCGCGTCCTGGTTGTACCGGCGGTTGAGAGCGCCCACGATCAGGTTGCGGCTGCCTTCTTCGGCTCCCTTGACGACCGGCGTCTTGATCAACACCTCTTTGGAGTCGTTGTCGCCGAAGCGTTGGATCTGCGGATCGGCGACACCCGCGCCTTCGACCAGCCGACGCAGCTCGGCAACCTGCGGCTGGTCCTTGAACAGCACGTTGATCTGGGTTCCGCCCTCGAAGTCGATGCCGAGGCGAATCCAGTTGCTGAAGAACGCCGCGACGAAGCCGAAGGCCACGAGGGCGAACGAGACCATGATCCAAAACTTCCGGTACTTCATGAAGTCGATGTGAGTTTCCTTGATCAGCTGCATGGCGTGCTCCTAGGTGTTCCTTTGTCCCGCGCGGACTAGATCGAAAGCTTCTCGACGCGGCGATTGTGCAAGGCCAGGTCGAAGAGCCAGCGGCTGACGAACACCGCGGTGAACATGGAGGCAAGAAGACCGATCGAGAGGGTCACGGCGAAGCCGCGGACCGGGCCGGTGCCGAACTGGAACAGGAACAGCGCGGAGATCAGGGTGGTCACGTTGGCGTCGATGATCGCGGAGAGCGCTCGCTCGAAACCCAGGTCGACCGCAGAGCGGACCGTGCGTCCGGCCTTCAGCTCTTCGCGGATTCGTTCGAAGATCAGCACGTTCGCGTCGACCGCCATGCCGATCGTGAGGACGATGCCGAAGATTCCGGGCAGGGTGAGCGTCGAATGGAACAGCCCGAGTCCGCCGAACAGAATCACGACGTTCAAGGCCAAGGCCAGAACCGCGGCCACCCCCGAGAGCATGTAGATGAGCAGCATGGCCAGGACGACCGCCGCGGTGCCGATGGCCCCCGCGAGCAGCCCGCGCCGGATCGAATCGCGACCGAGCGACGGTCCGACGGTCCGTTCTTCAAGGTAGGTGAGCCCCGCCGGCAGCGAACCCGAGCGGAGGGTGGTGGTCAAATCGTCCACTTCCTGTTGGGTGAAGCCTCCCTCGATCACGCCGGAATCAGTGATCCGTGCGTTGATCCGCGGCGCCGAAACCACCTTGCCGTCGAGGACGATCGCGAGGCCCGTGCCGATGTTGGAGCCGGTCGCGTCGCCGAACAGCTTCGAGCCCTGGGCGGTCAGGCTGAAGTTGACCACCGGCTCGCCCAGCTTGCCCTGGCCCGGACGCGCGGTCTTCAAGTCGCGGCCCGTGATCACGCGCTGCTTTTCGACCAGGTAGAACTGTTTGCCGGTGACCGTGCCGGTCACGTCGTCGCGAATGTCGCCCGGCATCACTTCGAGGTTCGGCGCGACCGGTCCCAGAGCCTCGGGAGTCGGCGCCGGACCGCCACGGACCAGGCGGAATTCGAGGAACGCCACGTTCTTGATCAGCCGTCGTACGCGCTCGGGATCGTCGACGCCGGGCAACTGCAGCACGATCCGATAGCCGGATGCCGGGGTGATCACCGGCTCGGCGACACCGAATTCGTCGATTCGGTTGCGGATCGTCTGCACCGCCTGGGTCACCGCGAGCTCGCGGATCTTCGTCGCCTCGGCGGGCTTGATCGTGAGAACCACCGTGTCTCCGCGCTCCGCGGAATCCCAGGTCGGCAGGTTCGCCCGCGTGAGGTTGCCGAGCGCGTCCTTGCTCTCCGGGGTGAGGCCGGCGAACTGGAACGACGTCGGGCTCAGGCGCGTCGGGGAGAGGGTCAAGCCCTTTTCCTTGGCGTCCGTGGTCAGGCGCTGGATGTCGGAGTCGGAGTCGGCGCGCAGCGCGTCGTCCGTCTGGACCTGCAGCACCAGATGCATGCCCCCCTGAAGATCGAGCCCCAGCTTGATCTTCTTGTCGAGCGGAAAGAAGAACCAGATCGACAGCGCCGTGATGGCCCCGATCAGGATTCCCCGCGACAACAGATTCGACGACTTCATGCGTTGCTTCCTCCCTTGTCCTCGTCGGCTTCGAGGCCTGCGATCGCCGTCTTGGCGAAGCGGATGCGCACATTGTCGGCAACCTTGAGCGTGACCGAGCTCCCTTCGATCGCGTAGACCTCGCCGAAGATGCCGCTCGAAGTCACCACGCGATCACCCCGCTTCAGGGTCTCGATCGTCTGCTGCAAGGCTTTTTGCCGCTTGCGCATCGGCAAGAGCAACACGAGGTAGAAGATGGCGAAAATCGCGAGCATCGGAACGAGGCTCAGCAGCGGACTTCGGGCTGGCTCGGCCTCTAAGGCAAGCCACAAACATAGGTTCATCGCGTTCATCCTGACGGCTCCCGCCGGTCCGGCCGGGCCGGCACATCGTTTCGCGGGGGTGGGAAGATCCGGCGGGGTGGGCCCGCCGTTCGCCTTAAGGCTGGCTTTCGCTCGCGGTCCCTTCCACCGCCCGAATGGCAGGAGGGGGAACCAGGCTCGTCAGCGCACCGAGTTGGATAGCCTGCCGAAGGCGCCCCATAAAGTCAAGGTAATAGCGGACGTTGTGCAGGGTCGCAAGGACCAGCGCGGTGATCTCGCCGGCCCGGAACAGGTGGTGGAGGAACGCCCGGGAGACCCGCGCGCAGGTTGGGCAAGCGCACTCCGGGTCGAGCGGCTGGGGGTCGTCCTTGTAGCGGGAGTTCTTGATTTTGATCGGCCCGGCGCTCGAAAACAGCACGCCGTGGCGGCCGTTCCGGGCCGGCATCACGCAGTCGAACAGGTCGACCCCCCAGCGGACCGCGTGGAGAATGTCCTCCGGCGTGCCGACCCCCATCAGATAGCGCGGCTTGCTCTCCGGCAGGCAGGGAGTAGTCCACTCGACCGCGGAACGGCGTTCCGCCTCCGGCTCGCCCACCGAGACCCCGCCGATCGCGCAGCCGTCGAAATCGAGGGCGGACAGATCGGCGGCCGCCCGCTCGCGCAGGTCGCGAAACGCGCTCCCCTGGGCGATTCCGAACAGCCCGCCGGGTCCCCCCGGCCAAGCCTCGCGCGCCCGCCGCTCCCAGGCAAGCGTCCGGTCCCAGGCGCGAGAGGCGGCCTCGCGCTCGACCGGGTAGGGAGGGCATTCGTCGAGCACCATCGCGATATCGACCCCCATCCTCACCTGGGACGAGACCACGCTCTCGGGGGTGAATCGGACCGGCGAGCCGTCGAGATGGCTCTTGAAGGTGACGCCGTCGTCGTCCACCGTGCGCAGGCCGCCGAGGCTCCAGACCTGGAACCCGCCGCTGTCGGTGAGGATCGGCCGGCGCCAGCCGGTGAACGCGTGAATCCCGCCGAGCCGCTCGATCACGTCGATGCCCGGTCGCAGCGTCAGGTGGTAGAGGTTCGCCAGCTGGATCGACGCCCCGATCTCTTCGAGCATCTGGGGCGGCACGCCCTTGACCGCGCCGAGGGTGCCGACCGGCATGAACGCCGGGGTGTCGATCGATCCGTGAGGCGTTTCGAGCCGGCCGAGCCGCGCGCGGCCCTCGGTTGCGCGGACCGAAAAGGACAACCCCATGGAACGCTCCGGATTCCAGCCGTCGTGCGAAAGAGGTCCCGGAGACTCCCGCCTAGTGGGGCTTCTCGGGGACCTTCTTGCCGTTGCGATCGAGGTCGATGACCTTGGTCTGCACGCCGGGCGGTAGCTTGAGCGCGAAACGATCGGCCGGAATCGGCGCGTTCACCTTCAGATCCTTCAAGTCGTACTGGGTCTTGTCGCCTTCGGCATCGACGTATTCGAGGTGAACCGGAAAAAACTTCTCGTCGTCGATCCAGAGGCTCATCGATTTCAGCCGCTTGGCGATCCGTGCGTAGCGCGGGGTCAGATCGAGCCGGAAAGGGGTGCCTTTCTTGGTCGAGGTGTGCAGCGTCGCCGTGAAGTACTCCAGGAGAGATTTCATCGAACCGCTCGCGCCTAGGTACTTGAACACCTGGGCGGAGTAGCGGCCGACCTTGAGCGTCTCGGCCCGGTTCAAATCGTGGTACCAAGTGGTCATGGTCTCGCCCAGGATGACCACCGAGATCGGGTTGGGGGTCGCGTACTCCCAACGCACTTTGTCCGGCGCGGCATAGGAGAACGATCCGGTCGAGGTCTCCGGCTCTGCGAGCATCGAGCTTTCCTGGTGCTGGATGAACTTGGCTTCGAGGGTCTTCACCTTCGCCTGCTCGATCTTGATCCGGTCGATCAGGGCGGACAGCCGCTGGGCCGGGAGCGCGGTTCGGGGATCGGGGAGAGCGGCGGCGTCGGCAGAAGAAATGCCGACGACGGAAAGAAGAAAGAGGATACCGAGGGTGCGACGCATCGTAAGGGAGCCTTTCGCCGAGAGGGGCGGGATGTTACCCGTGCGCCGCGAAAGGAAGCAAGCTTAAGGCCAAGGGGTAGATATAGACTCGCGGCCAAGCACAGGAGATCCGCCATGTTTCGTTCGTCCTACTCCGTTTTGCTGGTGCTCGCCGCCTTGGCCCTCCCGCTCCCCGTGGTCGCCCAGGATCTGACCGAGGAGTGGGGCTACGACCGGAAGGGGGACGACTACGACTCTTTCCGTATTCCCGACGTCCAGCGCTGCCAGAGCGCCTGTCGCCGCGACAACCGCTGCCGGGCCTATACCTTCAGCAACGAAGGGGTCTGCTATTTGAAGAGCCGAATCAACTCGAAGAAAGAGGCGATCGGCTCAGTGACAGGCTACAAGCCGGAACAGGGCGACGAGGGGTATGGCGATCACCACGACGGCGACCATGACGGTGATCACCATGGAGACCACCACGGCGATCACGGCGGCGGCTACGGCGGCTCGGACAATCTGACCGAGGAGCGGGGCTTCGATCGCAAGGGGAACGACTACGACTCCTTCCGCTCGCGCGGCCTCTCGGATTGCAAGCGCTCCTGCGCCCGGGCGGATCGTTGCCGGGCCTATACCTTCGACACCCGCGCCGAGGTCTGCTACCTGAAAAGCCGGATCAACTCGAAGAAATACGACTCCCGGATGATCACCGGCTACAAAGAAGACGACGATTCCCGGGGGAATGACGGCGATTACGGTGACGACGATGGCGATTCAAGCGACGGCGTCCGCCTGACCGAAGAGCGCGGCTACGACCGTCGAGGCGCCGACTACCGCCGCTTCGACTCTTATTCGGTCGACCGATGCAAGAACGCCTGCGCAGAGGACGATCGCTGCCAGGCTTATACCTTCGATCGGCGCGACAACCGGTGCTACCTGAAGGACGAGGTTCGCGAGTCGGAGCGCAACCGCGACATGGTGACCGGCCGGAAGGTCGATTCGGACGAAGACGAGGACGACTGATTTACGCCCGGACCGGCGCCCCGATCGACAGCCGGCTCATCAGTTTGGAGACCGCCCTGGCGCTCTGCATGACGTAGAAGTGGACCGCGGGCACGTCGTGGGCGAGCAGCTCCTCGGTCTGGGTCTGCGCCCATTCGACGCCGATCTCCAAAGAGCGTTCGGCCGGGGCCGAGGACATTTCGTCGACCAGCGCCGCGGGGATCTCGACGTAGAAATTGCGCGGAATCGTCGCGAGCTGCGCTTTCGATGTGAGGATCTTCAAGCCCGGGATGATCGGCACTCCGATCCCTTCCTGCCGGCAGAGCTCGACGTAGCGAAAGTAATGCCGGTTGTCGAAGAACATCTGGGTGACGATGTAGTCAGCCCCGGCTTCTACCTTCTCCTTCGCCCGCCGCACGTCGGTGAGCAGGTTCGGGGCCTCGAAATGCTTCTCCGGGTAACCGCCGATGCCGATGCAGAAATCGAGCGGCTCGGCGTCCAGCAGGTCGGCCTGCATGTAGTGGCCGTGCGAAAGGCCGCGGACCTGGCGCACCAGGTCGACCGCGAAGGGGTTGGCGCTCCGGCCGTACTGGAGCGGCTTGGCAAACCCGCTGTCGTCGCCGCGCACCGCTAGGACGTTGTCGATCCCCAGGTACCGCAGCTCGATCAGGAAATCCTCCGTCTCTTCCCGGCTGAAGCCCTGGCAAAGGATGTGGGGCACGGCGTCTACACCGTATTTGTTCTGCATCAGCGCGCATAAGCCCAGCGTGCCGGGCCGCTTGCGCTTGACCCGCCGAGTGACGCCGCCGTCGGACTTCTCTTCGTAGATCACCTCGGCCGCATGGCTCGTGATGTCGATGAACGGCGGATGGAATCGCGCCAGCTCCTCGATCAGGTCGAGAAGTTGCTTGAGGTTGCCGCCGCGCAGAGGCGGAATGATCTCGAAGCTGATCAGCGGGTGATCCGCCCGCGCCAGGTGTTCGGTGACTTTCATGGCTGGCCCCTTCCCGCCGGAGCGTAGACGCCGCCCGCGGACCGGTCAAGAGCGGCGCGGCCGGCGGACCAAGGATTGGCGATCATCCTTGTCACGATTGCGGGACTTTAGGCACATAGCCGAGTAGAGACCGAAGATCGGTTCCGTGCGAGACCCGCCGGCCCATATTGGGCCCGTCCCGGCGTCTCTCCACCCAGGAGGTTGTTCATGAAGCGACGTCTGGTTTTGCTCGCCCTTTCGGCTATCGCGTTGGCGATGCCGTCCGGCGCCTCGACGTTCATCTTCACCCCGCAGCGCGATCTGGTGCGCGACGCCTCGGCGATCGTCCAGGGCAAAGTGCTTTCCACCAGCTCGTTCTGGAATGAGACCGGCCAGGTGATCGTCACCGAGGCGGTGATTCAGGTCGAAGAAAAGCTCGTGGGCAAAGCTCCGAGCGTGATCGTGGTCCGCACGTTCGGCGGCCAGGTCGGCAATTTCGCCGTCGAGGCGGCTGGCTTCCCGACCTTCCGTAAGGGCGAGCGTCAGCTGCTCTTCCTTCTGGCTGAGAAGGGCGGTCACAACATCGTGCTCGGCTACCAACAGGGCCAGTTCCGCATCGAGCGCGACGCCAAGGGCAACGACTTCGCCCGCCCGGCGGTCGATGCGGGGGCGACGTTCGTCGGCCAGGGCGCCCCGGCCAAGACGCTCTCGCTCGCCGCGCTCAAGAGCTCGATCCTCCGCGACGCCCGGTCCCTGGGCCGCGCCACCTCCAACTAGGACTGACCGGAGAGACGAACCATGAAGATCACAAGATTCCTCGCCGTCGCCCTCCTGCTCACCCTGGTCGCCGGAAGCCTCTCGGCCTACGTTCTCCTCTCGCCCCGCCGCACCTGGGACGGCGTCCCCAACCTGATCGTCGACAGCCGCGGCAACTCGACGATCTCGGACGGCAACGGGGGCACGACGCGCATTCGAAGCGCCATCACCTCGTCCTCCGCCTGGAACGGCGCCGGCACCGGCACCCGGATCAATGCGACGGTCGGCTCGGTTTCCAGCTTCACCCTGGGCGACGGCCAGCCGATGCTCAACCTGCGCGATCCCCTCGGCGCCTGCACCGGTGGCTGCCTGGCGGCGACCTTCACCGGCTACTACACGACGCGGTCGAACGGCACGCGCCGGATCACCGACGCCGACATGGTGACCAACACGGCGAACAACCTGGCCACCCTGGGCGAAACCTGCTCGGGCTCGGAGTACTACGCGGAAGGCATCTTCGTCCACGAAGTTGGCCATCTGCTCGGCCTCGGCCACAGCGGAACCTCGGGCGCCACGATGTTTCCCTCGGTCTCTGCCTGCAACAACAACCCGGCGACGATCGAGACGGACGATCGCAACGGAATCAACGACCTGTACTAAGCCGAAGTTCGCTTCGTAAACCTGTGAGGACGGGCTCTCCGGAACGAACGCCGCCGGAGGGCCCGTCCTTCTTTCCGTCCCCCCCGCCGCGATCGTTTATATATCCAGGGGCCGCGGCGACGGCAGGGACAAATGGCGCGGCAAGAGGGTCGAACCGATGGGCAAAACGCCTCGTCACGCTTCGTAAACCATTTGCACTCAATGGGTAGAGATCGAAACATCGATCCCGTGCGGGACCCGCCGAGCCCATCATGGGCTCGCCCCGGCGTCTCTCCACCCAGGAGGTTGTTCATGAAGCGACGTTTGGTTCCCCTTGCCCTCATGGTGGCTGCGCTCGCGCTGCCGTTGGGCGCCTCGACGTTCATCTTCACCCCGCAGCGTGATCTCGTGCGCGACGCCTCGGCGATCGTTCAGGGCAAAGTGCTCTCCACCAGCTCGTTCTGGAATGAGACCGGCCAGGTGATCGTAACCGAGGCAGTGTTCCAGGTTGAGGAGCGGCTCGTCGGCAAAGCTCCGAGCGTGATCGTGGTCCGTACCTTCGGCGGCCGGGTCGGCGATTTCATCGTCGAAGCGAGCGGCTTCCCCACCTTCCGCAAGGGCGAGCGCCAGCTTCTTTTCCTCGAAGGCGAAAAGGGCGGTCACACCAAGGTCCTCGGCTATCAGCAGGGACAGTTCCGCATCGAGCGCGACGCCAAGGGCAACGACTTTGCCCGTCCGGCGGTCGATGCCGGCGCCACCTTCGTCGGCCAGGCCGCTCCGGCCAAAACGCTTTCGCTCGCCGCGCTCAAGAGCTCGATCCTCCGCGACGCCCGGTCTCTGGGCCGCGCCACCAACTAGGACTGACCGGAGAGACGAACCATGAAAATCACTCGATTCCTTGCCGTCGCCCTGCTGCTTACCCTGGTGGCCGGAAGCCTCTCGGCCTACGTCCTTCTCTCGCCGCGCCGCACCTGGGACGGCGTCCCGAACCTGATCGTCGACAACCGCGGCGCCGCATCGATCGCAGACGGCGACGGCGGAGCTTCCCGAATCCGCAGCGCGATCGTCTCGAACAGCGCCTGGAACGGCGCCGGAACCGGGACCCGGATCAACGCGACGGTCGGTTCGATCGCGAGCTTCACCCTCGGCGACGGGCAGCCGATGCTCAATTTCCAAGATCCGCTCCACGCCTGTAACGGCAGTTGCCTCGCGGCGACCTTCACCGGCTACTACGTGAACCGTTCGGACGGCACAGTCCGGATCACCGATGCCGACATGGTGACCAACAAGAAAAACGACCTGGCAACGCTCGGCGAAACCTGCTCGGGCTCGGAGTACTACGCGGAAGGAATCTTTGTCCACGAAGTGGGCCACCTGCTCGGCCTCGGCCACTCGACGGTGGTCGGCTCCACGATGTACCCCTCGGTCTCGGCCTGCAACAACAACCCGGCGTCGATCGAAACCGACGACAAAAACGGCATCAACGACCTGTACTAGGGCGCTTCGCTCGACAGCTTCCTAGGCCTCCTTCGCTACGGCGAGGGAGGCCCTTATCCGTTCCGCCCCATCCGCTGATCCAGTTCGCGAAACAGCCCGGCCTCTCGCCAGAGGGTCCGGTTGCCCACGACGTACAGCCGCTCTTTCGCGCGGGTAACCGCCACGTTCAGAAGATTCGGCCGGCCGCCGGCCCAGTTTCTAGCGCCTGTCTGCTGGGCCGCGGGAGCGCCGAGTACGAAGAGGACCGCCTCCGCCTCGCGGCCTTGAACGGTATGCACCGTGCCGACTCGCTCGGAGGTCCATTTTCGAAGGTCCGCGATCCAACCGGAGGGGAGGCCCGAACTCCGGATGATCGTTCGGAGATTTTGGGCGACGAGGACGAAAGGCGTAACGATGTAGAGGTTCGGAGGGACGTCCGCCGCCGCCAGACGGCGCAGCAGGGTGAGCACGAGCTCGCCTTCTTCCGCGCACCATTTGTCGGCGCCGCCGCCCTGCACGTCGAACCAGGCGGAGGGACCGAGCACGTCGCCGATCTTCGATGCGCCGGGCCGTTTCGCCTGGACCATCAGTCGCTCGTAGGCCACGGTGTTCGAGATTCCGAACATCGGCTCCGAACAGCGCCGGTGAACGAGGAGAGGCACTCCCACCTCCCGGCTGCCAAAACGCCCTTCGAAGCTCGCCATGTATGGGGTCGCCGCGTCGGCCAACGTCTGGGCCGACGCCCCGGGCGCGTTCCAGCGATCCGGGTCGACCTGGAAGTGCTCGCAGATGGCGTGGGTCAACCGGTCGGGCAGCACCACGATCGGTTCGATCTGAACCGGATCGCCTACCACCACGGCCCGGCGGGTCCGCAACAGCGCGCCGACCGCCGCCTGCGGCAGCGCTTGCCCGGCCTCGTCGATGAACAGCCAGCCGAAGGCCTCGGCGGATAATTCGCCGAGCATCCGCTCGATGGAAGCAAAGGTCGTCGAAACCAGCGGCACGACGAGGAAAAGCGACGCCCAGAGATCCACCAGGAGGGCTCGCTTTTCCGGCGTTGGAAGACCGCGGCCCGCGAACAGGTTCATCAGCGCGCCGAGGTTGTGGCGAAGAGGCTTGGCCGCCGCATCGAGGAAGGCGCGGTGGAGCTGCACCGCGGCGAGAAATACGTCGTCTCGCAGGCGCTGCTGCTCGTCGTCGAGCCAGGGGACCGTCATCTGCCGGGCTTCGTGACCTCGTTTAAAGAAATCCGCGTCGAGGAACCGGTCTCCGAGCCGCTCGCGGGCCGCCTCCACCACTCGCCGTCCCGGCGTCCGCAGCCAACGCACGGCGGCGGAATCGCGCTTTGCGGCTTTGGCTCGAACTTCCTCCAACTCCGCCAGGCTTCCGGAGCTTCGCCGAAGCGCGGCATGAAAGGCGGTGCGCGCTTTCTTCCAGCGATCCAAGGCCTCCTCGCGCGAACGTGGCGGGTTCTCCTCGGTCACGATACGCGGCGGCCGGGTCGTCGTCTCGCCGGTCGCGACATCCACGATGTCGATCCACTGCGGAGTGCCAGCCGCCTCGGCCAGGTAGGTCGAAAGCCCCACGTCCTTGTCCCACCAGAACGTGTTTCGGAATCGCGAGCGGTTCGTGGCGTTGCCCAGCACCGCGGCGCCCAGGCCCCAGGTTTCGCATCCGAAAAGTGCGTCCGATAGGGTTTTGAGGTACCGCAGACCGTGGGCATCCTCGGCGACGGCGCCCAGTGCAGGCAGGGCCGCGCTCACGTTCTCGACCGCCTTGTTGTTGGAGGACGCCACGACGATCTCGAAGCCTTTGAGATTCTTGTCGAGCCGGTACAGGAGGAGCGAGGCGGCGCCCGAGACGAGCTTGTCCCCCGAATGCGAGAAGGCGTCCGCCGGATCGTCGAACCGAGCCATCGCCTCGGCCCGCGAAGCGACGATCGCCGCGACCAGATCGCGAAGCAAAGTGGTCTTGCCCGTTCCGGGCGGACCGTTCACGGCGAGGATTCCACCCTGTTGCAGATCGTTGAGGGCGAGGTTCACCGCCGCTTGCTGCAGGAGGACCAGGGAGTGACGGCCCGGCCCCGGCCAACGCGCCGGAGGAATCCGTCGCGGGGCGACGGCTGCCTCGATCGCAGCCGGATCATGGAGCAGATCCGCGCGTTGCTCCGGGACCTCGGCGCCCAAATAGCGCCGCAGATTGCGGGTCGGACTTCCCTTCTTGAACAGCGACCGGGCCTTCCGCAGGTCGTGCAGGTAGAAACTGTTCAGCAGCAGAGGCTCGGGCGAGTCCGCGCTCGTGTAGGAGCGAACGGCGAACCGCGGTCGCTTGACCCACCTGGGCTCCAACCCCAGGCGATTCATCAGCCAATCGAACCCGCCTTCGAGAGTCTGCCGATCGAGCGGCGGATCTTTCTCGTCGGGTCGGGCGCGGCGCAGGAACTCGTCCAGATCTTCGATCAGCTTGCCTTCCGCCTTCGACCAGCCCGAAAGGGCCGCCAGTTCCTGTTTCAACGCCAAAGGGAGACCCCAGGCGAAGCTTGAGACCGAGACGGCCGGCGGTTCGACCAACCGCCCCTGTTGATTCACTGCGACCAGGGCCAGGATCGCCTCTCCTACCGAGGCGGGACGTTCAGGTCGCGTGTCGGGGAAAGAAGCGAGAAGCTCCTTATAGGCGGGTTCAAGCTCAATGCTTCCAAGAACTACCTGGTAGTACAGCTTCGTCTTGGGGCGCGGCTTCTCTCCGGCCCCTTCCCACGGGAGCAGGCGGTCCTCGAGCGAGGCGATCCGGGTGCGATCTCCGACGGCCAGGTCTTCCGGACGCCGGAAGGTTTGGGGCGACAGCACCTCCAGTGCGGTCCAGGCATCGAGGATCTGTTCGGGAATCGAGCCCCGGTTGTTCTGATCTCTCAAAGGCTACTTTCCCCCCGCGCTCCAACAGAAAGTTGGTTGCCGACCGCCGCAGGGTCAGATAGTATCTGACGTGGCGCACGTTGAAAACAGGATAACTTGCCTTGGCGATCTTTCATCCTCCGACGCTCGACGACCAAGAGATTGAGGTTTTAGGGCAGATCGACGAGCTTCGGCGACTTTTGGGACATACCGTTTCAGGAGTGCCCAGGCGGTGGCAGGGACTCCTGCGGCGAACGACTTTCGCCCGGGCGGTGCGTGGTTCCAACAGTATCGAGGGGTACAACGTTTCTCTGGACGACGCGATCGCCGCCGCCGAGGGCGAAGAACCGCTCGATCCAAAGACCGAGGCATGGGCGGCTGTCGCCGGTTATCAGGCGGCGATGACCTACGTTCTCCAGCTCGCGGGCGATCCCCACTTCGGCTATTCGGCGGATCTGCTGAGGGGCCTCCATTTCATGATGCTTCAGTACAAGCTGCCCAAGAATCCAGGTCGCTGGAGACCTGGGCAAATCTTCATCCATGATGACGAGAGAGGCGAGCTCGTCTACGAGGCTCCAGACGCCGATCAGATCGTGCCGCTGATCGGCGAGCTTCTGATCCAGTTGAACGAATCCCCGCCCTATTCCCATAGCGTGATCACGGCAGCTATGGCGCACCTAAATCTCGTGATGATCCATCCATTTTCGGATGGCAACGGGCGAATGGCGCGATGCCTCCAAACTTTGGTCTTGGCACGAGGCGGCGTTCTTGCGGCTCCCTTTTCGAGCATTGAGGAGTATTTGGGGCGGAATACCCTGGCGTATTACGACGTCTTGGCCGAGGTCGGGGCGGGGTCGTGGAGTCCGCACCGGGAGACCCGTCCCTGGATTCGCTTTTGCCTCACCGCGCACTACAGGCAGGCAACGACCCTTCTGATGCGAACCACCGAGATTCAACAGTTATGGGACACCCTGGAGCGTGAGATCGCGACGAAAAAGCTACCGGAACGGACGATCTTCGCTCTCGCCGACGCGGCGCAAGGGTTGCGGGTTCGAAATGCAACCTACCGCCCGATCGCCGAGGTCAGCGAGAATCTCGCGAGCCGAGATCTGAAAGCCCTCGTCGAGCACGGATTCCTTGAGCCGGCCGGGGAAAAAAGAGGGCGCTTTTACCTTGCCTCTCCGTCGTTATCGGCCATCCGGGTCAAGAGCAGAGTGTCCAAACGGGTCCCCGACCCTTTTGCGATTCCGGAAGGAGAACAACTTTCGCTCCGGATCGAAGCGCCCAAAGGGTCCTGAGCAATCCGCCGAGCGAGGCTTCGCTTTAACGCTTCGCCTCGGCCTTCCCGAGCAAAATGTACCCCGCTTTCTCATCCGGATCGCGGGCGTATTCGACCAGCGGCAGCGGCTGGGCGAGCTTGGCCAGGGCGTCGCGTTGGGCGAAAAGCCAAACTTTGCCGGGCCGGCGGGCGTAGGCCTGAAGCTCCGGTTCGGTGACGGGCAGCTCGGCGAAGCGCTCGGTGTAGAAGAGGAAGGTCGAGTCGATCCGGGGGTAGATGGCGTAAGGCTCGCTAGGGGCAGCTAGCGCGAGCAGGCGGTTCGAAAGGCCGCGGGCGGATTTGACCGTGTCGAAGGCCGGGAGGACGGTGAAGGCCGCCGTCAGGATCAGCGCGGTCATTCCCGCGGCGACCCCGGCGACGGCGTGGACCACTTTTCCCTGGCGCGCCTGCCACCAAGCCCAGAGGGACCCGATGGCCAGCAGAAGGAGGCTGAGGACGAGCGAGAGCACGAAGCCTTCGCCGCCGAGCGGCAGAGCTTCGGGCCGGTTTCGTCCGCCGAACCAGAGAGTGAGCGGCAGGGCGAGCGAGAACAGCGCGAGCAGCAGGAGCGGCACGGTGAGCGCTTTCTCGGAGCGGGCGGGTGCTGCAGTCTCCGGCCTTCCCGCGGCCCATCCTTCGGCCAGCCGATCGAGGGCGGCGCCCAGGGCCAAGGCGAGACCGGGGTACATCGTCAGCATGTAGACCGACCGCTTGGCCGGGGAGACGCTGAAGAAGACGAGGGTCGCCACCACCCAGGAGAGCCCGAAGAGGAATCCGTCGCGCTCGCGGCCCGCCAGGCGCCGCCAGCCGAGGACGAGCGCGGTGGGCACCAGGAACGTCCAGGGGAAGAAGTCGGCCGGGATGGTGGTCAGGTAGTACCAGGGGGGCTGGAAATGGTGCCAGGGCTCGGCGTACCGCGTCACGGTCTGCTTGAACGCGATCTGGCGCAGGTAGTCCGGGCCGCCACGGAAGGCGGCGGGGATCAGCCAGGCGAGAACCACCGCGGCATAAAGCGCGAGCCCTCGGCCGATCCGGAGGTTCTTGATCTCTCTCGCCCGCTTCGTCGCGATCAGAAAGAGCAAAATTCCAAAAAGCGGCGGCAGCAGGCCGACCGGCCCTTTGGCGATGGTCGCAAACCCCGCGCTCGCGAAGAAGCCGAGCATCAGGGCCGGGCGCTCCTCCGTCCAGGCGCGCACCCAGAACCAGACGCCAAGCGCCACCAGGCCGCCGAGCAGCATGTCGATCTGGCCGAAGCGCCCTTGCCAGAGGATGGTGCCTGACGTGCCGAACGCGAGCGCGGCGATCCAGGCGGCGCGGCGCGAGACGAGCCGCTCGGCGATCCGAAACGTGAGCAGCAGGGCTGCGATCGCGGCGAGCGCGGAGGGGAGGCGGGCCGCCGTCTCGGTCACCCGGCCGAATGGCACGGAGGAGACCAGCATCGACCAGAACAGGAGCGGCGGCTTTTGGGTGTAGAGCTGGCCGTTCAGATGGGGCAGAAGGTATTCGCCCGAGGCTCGCATTTCGCGCGCCACCTCGGCGTAACGCGCTTCGTCCGGATTCCACAGGTCGCGCCGGCCGAGCGCGGGCAGAAAGAGCAGGCAGCCGAGCGCGAGCAGGGCCAGTAGATCGCGGCGGTAGCTCTTCCGGCCTCCGTCCGCCGTGCCGTCTGACGAGCGGGTCGCCCCAACCCGGGCCGGATCACCCGCGATCAACGGTAACCTCGTCGGCCTGGCGGCGGTCGATCCATCGTTTCTGCATCCAGCGCACGGCGAACAGGTCGGCGAGCGCCCGCCAAAGTCGATTGCCGATGCCGTACTTGGCGACCCCATGGAGGCGGGGCCGGTGGTTGACGGGAATTTCGACCACCCGGCCGCCCTGCATTTTGAGCAGCGTCGGCAGGAAGCGATGGAGCCCGGTGAACATTGGCAGCTCCTGGAGCAGCTCGCGGCGGCAGACCCGCAAAGTGCAGCCGACGTCGGTCACGTGCTCGTGGGTCAGCCGGTTGCGCACGCCGTTGGCGATTCGCGACGAGATCCGGCGGGTCCAGGTGTCGCGCCGGTTCGCGCGGATGCCGCAGACCACGTCCGCTCGGGACAGCTCGGCGAGCATGCGGGGAATGTCGGCGGGGTCGTTCTGCAGGTCGGCGTCGAGCGTCACCACGATTCGGCCGCGGGCGAAGCGGAACCCCGCGTCGAGCGCCGCGGACTGACCGCTGTTCTTGCCGAGGCGGATGATGCGGATTCTAGGGTCGGCCTTCCCCAAGGCCGCCATCGCGGCCGGGCCGGCATCGGTCGAACCGTCGTCGATCAACAGCAACTCGTAGCTGCGGCCGGCCGGTTCGAGCGCCGCGGCGATCTCGCGCACCAGTGGTTGGAGGTTCTCCTCCTCGTTGTAGACCGGCACGACCAGCGACAGCTCGGGCTCCGAGCCCGCGGCGAGCGGAGCGGGCGGTTCTACCGGGGCGGGGCTCGAAGGCATAGAGCGCGTATCTTACGGCGAGGCGCGCCCGATCCCCGGGGTGGTCGAGAGAGAATTTCCCTTCGCCCTTCCGGAATCGCCGCGGGTGGCGGAAGATCCCGGTCGCGAAACATGGGAACTCACCGCTCGCTCTTTCCGCTGCCGCTCCGCGCGACCTCCGAAGGGGTGGTCGCAGTGGGCGGCCGACCCGATCCGGAAATCCTCGAAGACGCCTACCGGCGCGGCATCTTCCCCTGGCCGCACGAAGGGGTGCCGCTGCTCTGGTTCTGCCCCGACCCCCGGTTCGTCCTGCCGCCGCGCCGCGCCCACCTCTCGCGTTCGCTGCGCAAAGAGCTTCGGCGCGGCCGGTTCGAGGTCACCGCCGACCAGGATTTCCCCGCGGTGATTCGCGCCTGCGCCGGGAAGGAGCGTCCCGATCAGGGAGGCACCTGGATCAACCGGGAGATGATCGCGGGCTACACCGCGCTCGCCCGGCGAGGGTTGGCCCATTCGATCGAGGCGCGGCTCGAAGGCAAGCTGGTGGGGGGCCTTTACGGCGTGTCGCTCGGCGGAGCGTTTTTCGGCGAATCGATGTTCGCCGAGGTGGCCGACGCTTCGAAAGTCTGCTTCGCCACCCTGCTCGCCAACCTCGTCCGGTGGGATTTCCATCTGGTCGACTGCCAGCAGGAGACCCGCCATCTCGCGAGCTTTGGCGCCGAACCCTGGCCGCGTACCCGCTTCCTCGCCGGGCTGCGCCGAGCGCTGGAAGTCCCCACCCGTCGGGGACCTTGGACGCTCGATCTGGGACCCGCCGAGGCGGCCGAGGCATTTTCCGGCGGAGGGCCGTCCGGCGGGGCGGATCGTTCGTAGAGCCCACAGATCGCATTTCCCCGGGCGGGAATCTATCGGTCTACAATGTGCTTGAAGCTCTTCAGTCCAGAACGATTCATCCGCGAACCTTCCGAAACACTCCCAGGGTCCCGATCGCATGAGCATCTTTGGTCCTTCGATCCTCGCGCTCCTCTTGGCGGCTTCGCCGCTGGCCGGGCTCGAATCCTCTGCTACCGAAGAGCTCGCTCCCCGGGGCCGAACTCCGTTCGGCTTCGCGTTCGACCCCGACGCCATCGGTTTGAGCCTCGGCGCCACCGATGTACTGGATGACGCCGAGCGCGGCGAGGTGTCCTGGGAGCTCCTGTTTCCGAGCCACCGGATCGCCCTGTGGCCCAAGAATTGGCCCGATCCCCATCCGCTCGCCGGGGTACTCACGACCACCGACGGCTCGATCTACCCTTACGCCGGTTTCTCGGTTCGGCTCCAGCTCTCACCGCGGGTTTGGTTTACCCCCTCGCTTTCGGCCGGCGCCTACGTCCACGGCGCAGGGTTCGACCTCGGCTCGCCGATCGAATTTCGCTCGCGGGCGGAGGTCGTCTATGAGATTTCGGCGCGAAACCGGATCGGCCTCTCCTTCGGCCACCTGTCGAACTCGGGGATCCGGAAAAGAAATCCGGGCACCGAGACGCTCTCGTTTACCTTCTACTCCAGCCTGAGAAACAAAGGGTGGGGCTCCGAGTGATATCCTCGGCCGCGGAGAACATCGCCATGGCCGTCGATCCCGATCTGCTCGAAATCCTGGTTTGCCCAAAGACGAAAGGCCCGCTCGAACGGGTCGAGCTGCCGGCCGCCGTGCGCGCCCAGGTGGCCGAGAAGTACCGCGAGCATTTTCGCGACGAAGAGCCGGTCGTCACCGAAGGGCTGTTCTCCAAGGATTCCGGCTTGGTCTACCCGATCGTCTCCGACATCCCGATCATGTTGATCGAAGAGGCGCTGCCCGCCTCGGTCCTGGGGCGCTGAGCGGCAAACTTGCCGTCTTCGCCTTCGGTCCTTCGAACCGAAGGGTCTCGTCGCTCATGGCGCCGAATTCGCTCAACACCCCGCCTGCCGCTGCCGGCCCCGAGCCTCGCGCGGCCCGCCGGGGCTCGTGCCGCTTGGACCAGCTGCTCGCCGAAAGAGGCCTGTTCGCGAGTCGGGAGCAAGCGCGCCGCGCGGTGATGGCGGGCGCCGTCGAAGTCGCCGGCCGCCGGGTCGACAAGCCGGGTACGGCGGTCGCACTCGACGCTCTCTTGTCCGTCGCGGCGGGCGAGCCGTTCGTCTCGCGCGCCGGCCGCAAGCTCGCCGGAGCGCTCGACGATTTCGCGCTCGATCCCGCCGGCCGGATCTGTCTGGACGTTGGCGCCTCGACCGGCGGTTTCACCGATTGCCTGCTGCAACGGGGCGCCGCGCGGGTCTACGCGATCGACGTCGGCTACGGCCAGCTCGACGAGCGGCTCCGCCGTGATCCGCGGGTGGTCGTCATGGAGCGGACCAACGCGCGCCATCTGGCGGCCGACGCACTGCCCGAGCGGGCGGATCTTGCGGTGATCGACGTCTCCTTCATCTCGCTCGCCAAGGTGGTGCCCGCGCTGCTGCCGCACCTGGCGCCCGGCGCCCGGCTGCTCGCCCTGATCAAGCCGCAGTTCGAAGCCGGTCGGGGAGCGGTGGGCAAAGGGGGCATCCTGCGAGATGAGGAGCTGCGCCGCGGCGCGATCGACAACGCGCTCGGGCAGCTCGCGGCGCTCGGGCTCTCGCGCCTCGGAATCCGGGATTCCCAGGTCGCCGGGATGGGCGGCAATCGCGAGGCGTTCGGCCTGTTCGGCGTGCCCGAATCGTCCGCCGCCGGAGCGCAAGCGTGACTCCGGGCCTGGCGGCGGGAAAGGCGGGCTTGCCGAAAACGCGCATCCGCTCGGTCGGCATCGTCGCCAAGGAGGGAAGCCGCGAGGCGACCCAGCTGGCCGACGAGCTAGCCGAATGGCTGCGCCGTCGCGGTATCGAACCGCTCGCCGCGCGACCGTTCGATCCCGAAAAACCCGGCGATCTGGTGGTCGTGCTGGGCGGCGACGGCACCCTCCTATCGGTCGCGCGCGCCCTCTCGGTCGAGGTTCCGGTGCTGGGGGTGAACCTCGGCACCCTCGGTTTCCTGACCGAAATCCAGCGTGTCGAGCTCTACCCGGCGCTGGTCGACGTGCTCGACGGCGAATGGACCTTTGAGCCGCGCGCGCTGTTCGAGGTCGAGGTCTTCCGCCGCGGCGTGGTCCTGCCCTCCCATCGCTTCCGGGCGCTCAACGACGCGGTGATCACCAAGAGCGCGCTCGCCCGAATCATCGAGCTCACCCTGAGGGTGGACGATCTGATGGTCGCCAATTTCCGCTCCGACGGCCTGATCATCTCCACGCCGACCGGTTCGACCGCCTACAACCTGTCGGCCGGCGGACCGATCGTCGATCCGCGCCTGCCGGTCGCCGTGCTCACGCCGATCTGCCCCCACGCCCTGTCGCTGCGGCCGATCGTGGTGCCGGATTCGACCCGCATCGAAGTGACGCTCGAAAGCGATCGCGGCGACCGGGTCTACGTCACCCTGGACGGCCAGGAAGGAACCCAGCTCGGACCCGGCGACGTCGTCCGCGTGACCCGCAGCCCGCGCTCGATCCACCTGGTCAAGGTGAGCGGCCGGAGCTTCTATGACAACCTGCGCGCCAAGCTGCGCTGGGGCGGCCTGGCGCTCGCAGAAGGCGGCGCGGAAACCCCGGCGATGCCTGGAACCGCTTCCGGAAATTCGGAAGGTAGCCCCGGGTGAGTCGGCGGGAGGAGCGCGCCCGGCCGGCCGGGCGCCTCGAAAAAGCAGACGGAGGCGATGCCGATCCGCCGACCCAAGCCAAAAAGCCGAAGCGGCGACGGCCGGGTCGCCTGCGCCGCTTCGTGCTCCGCCCGTTGGTCTGGGGGGGCGCGCTATTTCTCCTCCTGTTCGCCGGGCTGCTCGCGTTCGTTCAGAGTCCGTTCGCCCGCTCGCGGCTGGCCACCCTGGTCACCGCGCGGCTCTCCGAGGCGCTCGGCCGTCCGGTCCGCCTGCGCGACGCCCGGGTCGGCCTGCTGCCGCTCGACATCGAGCTTTACGACCTGGTGATTCCCGGCCGGACGGCCCTAGAACCGCCGTTCGCCGAGGTGCCGCTGCTGCGCATTCAAATCTCCTGGCGGGCGTTGCGCCAACGGGTGCTCGATCTCGAACAGATCGAGGCGATGCGGCCGACCGTGCGGCTCGATTTCGCCGAGGACGGCTCGACCAACCTGCCGGTTTTCGGCGGCGGCGGAGGCGGCGGGCGCTCCCGTTTCAGCCTGAAGATCGACCGCGCGCTGGTGCAGGACGGAACGCTGGTCTTGAACGAACGGGTGCTGCCCCTGTCGCTGGAGGCGCGCGGCGTCTGGGGTCGGGTCATGGGGCCGTCGCCGCAGCACCTTTCCGCCCTTGCCACGGTGCAGGACGTCGAGCTGCTGCTGCCCGATGCGAAGCCTTATCACCTGACCGCCTCGCTCAAGGGGTTGATCGAGCCGTCGCTGGTGACGATTCAAAACTACCGCCTGGCCGGGCCGGACTTGAACGTCCAGGGCGCCGGAACCTACTCCTGGAAGGATCATCGGAACGTCTTCGACCTGGGACTCGAAGGCCGGGGCGACGCCGCGCTGGTCGGTCGGCTCGGCTATCTGGCCGATCCGCTGACCGGCGCGTTTTCGTTCGACGGCCGGGTCGGGGTCGATCCGGAAAAATGGGGTTGGCAGGCCGATCTGGCCGCGCCCGCGGTGCTCTACGGCGGGGGCGCGGGCGATGGCGGGAAGAAGCCGCGCGAGATCCACGAGGTGTCGGCCCGAGCGATCGGCGGCGCCAAGAGCGTCGACGTCGCGATCGAGCACGCCCGCTACGCGGAGGGGAGGGTGGCGGGTCAGGTGAAGGTCGACCTCACCCAATCCGGACCGGGCAAGCCGATCGCGATCGACCTCGATTTCGACCAGCTCGACGTCGCCCGCTTCCTCGCCGCCGAAGGGCTCGACCTGGCGGTCGCGACTCGCGGCGCCGGATCTTTCGTCTATCGCGCCAAGGCGAACGACCTGCTCGGCGGAAGCGGCGACATCGGGGTCAAGCTCACCGCCGCGCAGAGCTCGGGGCCCAGCGGCCCGCTGCCGGTCGCGGGCGATCTGCCGCTCACGATCGAGCGCGGCGTCCTGTCTTCGGCTGGCTTTCATCTGACCGCTCCGTCGGTGACCGCGGAGGGCACCGCGAGCTACGACTTGCAACAATCCAAGGGGACGGTCTCGGCCCGCTTGGCGACCGCCGACCTCGCCGCCGCGGCGCGCCTGATCCCCCCCTCGGCACCGGCGGCCGGTCCGGAGATCTGGCGCCCGACGGCGGGACGCGGCACCGCACAGATCGACCTTTCCCTCGCCGATGGCCGCACCTCGACGACGGTCGCCTACGACCTCGCCGCGGTCGCGGCCCCGGTGCTCGCCGCGGACACCCTTACCGGCTCGTTCACCTGGGCGAGCGACTCGAAGTCCCCAAGCCTCGGCCGAATCGACGACCTCGTGGCGGATGTCCGGCGCGGTGACGCGCGCCTCGCGGTTTCCGGACGCATTCCCCTCGACTCCGCAGACTCCTCTGGCAGGGGTCTGCCGCTTGCGCTCTCCGTCGAGGCCGAATCCTGGCCCGCGGAGGAGCTGACGAAGCTGGCGGCAAACCTCTCCTCCGGTTCAGGCGCCGCAACCCTGCCGGCGATCGAAGGCCGAGTCACCGGCCGCGTGGCGCTCGGCGGCAGCTTCGCCGCGCCGACCGGCCGCGCCGATCTGGCGGTCGAAGGGCTCGCCGTATCGGGCTACCCGCTGGGCCGGGCGGACGCCGCGATCGCCTTCGGTGCCGAGCGGATAGAGATCGAACGGCTGCTGCTGAAAACCGCGGCGGGCGATCTCTCCGGCAACGGCCGGATCGACCGCGCCTCGCGCCGGATCGAGATGGGGCTGGACGCTCCGACGCTCGATCTGGCCGCCGAGCCGTTCAAGAGCCTGCTGGGAGGACCGGACTCCGGCACCGACCTGACCGGAAAGGGCGCGATCCACGCGGCGGTCTCCGGGACGCTCGACCATCCGGAGGCTACCGTCACCGCGAGCGCGAACGATCTCACGCTCGACGGCCGTCCGCTCGCCCAAGGCGGCACCGCACAACTGGTAGCCACCTGGGACGGCGAGGCGGTCGAAGCCCACGGCTCGCTGCTCGGTCTCGCCACGTTCGCCGGCGGCGGCCGGCTCGACACGAAGGGCGCGGAGGTCGATTTCACGCTCGACAGCCCGAACGTCAAGAACCTGCTGGCGCTCGCCGTCCAGGATACCCCCCTGCCGGAGATCACGGGCAGCCTGGCCGGGCGCGTCCGGCTCGCCGCTGACTTTTCCGCCGGAACGTTTTCGACCGATCTTTCCGTTCCCCATCTGGACCTTCAGGTCGCCGGCCGCCGGTTGAAGAACCTCGAACCGATCGTCCTGCGCCTCGACTCGCACCGGCTGAACATCGTTTCGCTCTACCTCGCCGAAGAGGCTTCCGGTAGCGATCTGTTCGCGACCGGCACGATCGGCCTGGGGGCCGGAGCGAAGCCGCTCGACTTGAAGTTGCAGAGCACCCTCGCGGCGAGCTGGCTCGCGCTGTTTTCTCCCGGCCTCGACGTCGCGGGCTACGTCGACGCGATCGCCACGGTTCGCGGCACGCTCGACCGGCCGTCGATCCGCGGCGAAGGGGAGATCCGCGACGCCCGGCTGATCCTGCCGGACCAGGCCCTGGGCCTCGAAGAGATGGCCGGCACGATCCTGTTCAACCGCGATCAGATCGTCTTGGACAACCTGCGCGCCAGAGTGGGCGCCGGAACTCTCCGGGCCTCGGGCCGGGTCTCGGTGCCGGCGTCCGGCGCCGAGATTTCCTACTCGTTCCAGGCGATCGGCGACCGCATCTCGGTGCGCTTTCCGGAAGGGTTCCTCTCGCGCGGCGACGCCCAAGTCTCGATCGCCTCCACCCGCGAGGGGCGTCAGATCTCGGGAGAGATCAAGCTCGATCGGGCGTTTTATCTCGACGACGTGGCGGTCGGCACCCTGGACCTCTTGTCGAGCGCGTTCCGCCGCAGCCGTCTGGAGGTCGAGGAGGCCGACCCGTTCCTCGCGTCGACCGTGCTCAACCTGCGCGTCGTCGGCCCCGGCTCGCTGCGGGTCCACAATAACGTGGCCGACCTGCGCGGCGACGTCGACCTTTCGATCCGCGGCAACGCGGCGCGCCCGGTGGTGTTCGGCGCAGTCGAGATCGCCGAGGGGGGCAAGCTGATCTACGCCGACAATGAGTACCGGGTCGAGCGCGGTCGAGTCACGTTCGACAATCCGAACCGGATCGATCCGGTAATCGACTTGACCGCCAAGACCGAGGTCAAGAACTACGAGATCGCGCTCGATCTTTCGGGCACCGTCGATCGCCTGACCGCGCATTTCCGGAGCGAGGACGGGCTCGCGGACCTGGATGTCCTGTCGCTGCTCGCCACCGGCCGCGAGCTTGATCCTGGCGCGAGCGAGATCGGGCTCAACACCACGGCCTCCACCCCCACGCCCGGCCCGAGCTTCGCCGCGGAGTTCCTTGCCAGCCAAGCTGCGTCGGCAGTCTCCAAGCGGGTGCAGAATCTGTTCGGCTTCGACCGCTTCCGCATCGATCCGTTGGCCGGCGGCACCGGCTCGATCTCGAACGTTCAGTTGACGGTCGGCAAACGCTTGTCGAAAAAACTGTTTGTGACCTATACGACGACCCCTTCGGCGTCGGAGACGACCGTGCTCCAGGCCGAATGGCAGGTGGGCAAGAATGTGGTCGTCCTGTTCACCAGCAACGGCAGCGACCGCTATTCGGTGGACGTCCAGTGGGAGAAGCGCCGTTGAGAAGGGCGGCCCCGCTCAAGGGAGTCGTGGGACTCGTTGGAGTCTTCGGGCTCGCCGCAGCTATCGGGCTTGGGGGGCTTCTCACGGCGGCGCCCGCCCCGGCGGAAGAAACCGCGCCGTCCCCGCCCGCGCCGGGGACCACCGGGCCGATCGTCCAGGCGATCGAAATCCGCAGCGAGACGCCGATCGATCCCAACGAGGATCTCGTGTCGCTGCTTTCGATCGAGGTCGGCAAGCCGCTTTCGGACCTCGCGATCCGTCGCACCCTCGCGAACCTCCAGGCGAGCGGCGCGATCGCCCACGCCGCGGTCTACTCGCGGCCGGCGGGCCCTCCGGCGCACCCGACGCCCGCAGACACCCCCGGCACCTTTGAGACTCCTGAAGTCATCGCGATCGTCGCCCTCTGGGCGAGCGTGCGGGTCGAATCGGTCGGCCTCGAAGGCAAGTTCGGGGTCAAACAGGCCGACCTGCGCGGCCAGGTGGTCCAGAGGGAAGCCGAGCCGCTGTCCGAAGGGGCGGTGATCCGCGGCGTCTATCGGTTGGAGGACTATCTGATCAAAGAAGGTTTCCGCACCCCGAGCGTCAGAGTGCGGGTTACCTTGCCGAACGCGCGCACCGCCAAGGTGGTCTACCAGATCGACGCCGGACCGCGCACGGAGGTTTCGGCGATCGATTTCGAAGGCACCCTCGGCCCCTGGAAGCCCGAGGAGCTGCGCGCCCAACTGCGCACCAAGCTCGGTGCGCCCTACCGCGCCGATACTCTGGACGACGACGTCGAGCGGCTCCAGCGGTGGTTGGCCAAGGGACTCTACGGCCGTGCCCGTCTGGGCGAGCCGCGGGTCGAATCCGCCGTCGCGGTACCCCCGGCTACGGGCGCTCCGGTGGCAGCCCAAGGTTCGACGACCGAGGTGCCGCTCGTGCGGGTGATCTTTCCCGTCGAGGTCGGGCCGAAGATCGAGGTCCGCGTAGTAGGCGCCGATCTCGACAAGCTCAAGAAGAAGGGCCTGCTGCCGTTTCTCGGCGATACGGGGTACGACGAAGCGCTGGTCCTCAGCTCGGTGGCGAAGATCAAGGACGACTTCCAGCGCCAGGGCCATTACCACGTGAAGATCGATCCTCAGGAAATGCCCGCGGGCGACAAGTTCGTGATCGAGCTCAAGATCGAGCCCGGCGCGGTCTACATCCTCCGGCGGGTCGAGCTATCGGGCAACTCGACTTTTTCCGACAAGACCCTGGAAGATTTCACCGCGGTTTCGGCCCGCCGGTTGCTCTCGATCGGCAGCGGCCGACTGATCGAATCGGAGCTGGCGCAGGACGTCAAAAACCTGCGCGCCTATTATCTGCTTCAGGGATTTCCCGACGTCCAGGTCGGCCCGCCGCAAGTCGCGGAGGAAGGGTTGGATCTCACGGTCAAAATCCCGATCCGCGAAGGCCGGCGCGAGCAGATCGGCACGGTCACCTATTCCGGCTTCGAGCCCGATCATTTGAACCCGGAGCGCTTGAGCCCGCCGCTCAAGCTCGCCGACGGTCCCTACCATCCTCAGATCGTCGACGGCGTCCTGGAGCGCCTGCGGGCGGAGTACTCGGGCGTCGGCTTTTCCGAAGCCCGGGTCTCCGCCGAATCGACTTGGAACGAGGACCACAGCCGCGTCGACCTGGTCTTTTCCGCGCTCGAAGGCCCGCGCATCACGGTCGATCGGATCATCGTGCGCGGCAACCGCCGGACCGATTCGGAGGTGATCCGCCGTACCCTCGGTCTCAAGCCCGGCGATCCTGCGAGCGACGCCAGGCTGCTCGAAGTCGAGCGCACTCTCTACAAGCTGAACATCTTCTCGCGGGTCGAGGTCGAGCTGGTCCGTTCGGCGCTCGACGATACGACGCGCGACGTGCTGGTCCGCGTCCAGGAAGGCAAGCCGGTCACCCTCACCTACGGCATCGGCTACGACTCGGACGACGGACTGCGCGGCCTCCTCGGCTTCAATCATTCGAACGTCGGCGGCCAGGCCTACGCGTTGCGCAGCGACCTGCGGCTGTCGAGCACCTCCAGCCGCTTCCGCCTGCTGTTCGACCAGCCGTACGTCTTCCACCTGGCGAAGCCCCTCACCACGTCGCTCTTTTACGAGCAGGGCCAGGCGGCGCAGAAGGCGTTCGAGCTGACCCGCTATGGCGCGCGCACCGAGACCACCGACGCGGTGGGCCGGCACGGTCGCCTCTCGCTCGGTCTCGACTACCGGGTGGTCGAAGTCGACAAGCTCGCCACCGGGGTCGCGCTCTCCGACCTCGAACGCGACGCCCGGCCGGTGCAACTCGCGAACTTCTACCCCAGCTTCCTCTACGACCGGCGGGACGATCCGGTTCTCCCCTCGCGCGGCTACTCGAGCCTGGCGCAGCTTCAATACTCGTTCCCGCTGCTCGGCGCGCAGGGCGATTTCCTGAAGGTATTCCTCCAGCAGACCCAGCTGTTCCCGTTCAAAGGCGGCAAGAGCGGCCGGCAGATGGTGCTCGCCGCCTCTTTGCGAACCGGTGGGATCGAAGCCTTCCGCGAGCTGGCCTCGGCGGACGACACCACCGATCTCGCCAGCCGCAACATCTTCATTTCGGAGCGCTTCTTCTCCGGCGGCAGCACCACCCACCGGGCCTTCGGCCGTGACGAGCTGGGCCTTCCGGGGAAGACTCTAATCCTCCCCGACGGCAAAAGCTCCTTCGTGCCGATCGGCGGCAACGGCCTGCTCCTCGCGAACCTGGAGCTGCGCTTCCCGCTCGCCGGAGCCCTTGGCGGAGTGGTCTTCGCCGACAGCGGGAACGTCTGGGCCGACTGGCGCGACATCGACCCGTCGGAGCTCCGCACCGGGGTGGGCGTGGGCCTCCGCTATCTCTCCCCGATCGGCCCTTTGCGCATCGATTTCGGCTGGAAGCTCGACCGCGAAAAAGAGGAGAAGAAGGGCGTGCAGATCTCGTTCACGTTCGGCAATCCGTTCTGACGGCAGCCCCAGGGGGCGCCGGCACCCAGGCAACCCCCACCTGCGCTATCGTTCGCACCGCCCATGAGAGACCTCACCCCGCAAGCCTTCGCCACCGCCCTCTTGGACGCCGGCATTCACCGCGCGTTTTTCGCCTGGGATGCCGCGTCCGGCATCCTTCGCGCTTCGCATCCGCTGCTCGATCCGCTCGCCCGAATGCTCGCCGAGGACCGGCGCGATTTCGACCGCCACGAGGGGATCTTCCTCCAGGTGGCTCCCGACACCGGGGTGCTCCAGGCCGCGTTCGTCCACCGCACCTGCCGCGGCCAGGGCTCCGGCGGCCTGCGCTTCTGGCGCTACGACACGATGGAGGATTTTCTCCGCGACGGCCTGCGCCTTTCGCGCGGCATGACGCACAAGAACGCTCTCGCCGGCATTTGGTGGGGGGGCGGCAAAGGGGTGATCGCCCGCGGCACCGGCCGGTCGGAAGAGCCGGAGGCCCGCAAGCGGATCTTCGAAGAGTACGGCGCCTTCGTCTCCAGCCTCGCAGGCTGCTACGTCACGGCGGAAGACGTGGGCACGGTCCCCGCCGACATCGCGACGGTCTTTTCGGCCAGCCGCTTCGTCACCTGCATTCCTCCCGCCGTAGGCGGCAGCGGCAACCCCTCGGCCCCCACCGCTCGCGGCGTGGTCCGCGGCATGGAGGCTGCCCTCGCGCACCTGGGGATGGGAACGCTCGAAGGCAAAAGCGTCGCGGTCCAGGGTCTCGGCCACGTAGGCGATGCCCTGATCGGCTTCTTAGCCGAACGTGGCGTCCGCCGCATCGTCGGCTCGGACGTCTCGGCCGACCGGGTGACGGCGCTGGTTGAAAAGACCGAGGGCTACCCGAATCTGGAGCTGGACCTCCGAGTGGTCGAGCGCGGCGACGACTCGATTCTCGCGGTGGAAGCCGACCTGCTCGCCCCCTGCGCCACGGGAGGAGTCCTCGGACCGCAGAGCATCCCGGGCATCCAAGCGAAAATCGTCTGCGGCGCGGCGAACAACCAGCTGGAGGATCCGGAGCGCGACGACTTGTCCCTCGCCGAACGGGGCATCCTCTACCTGCCCGACTTCCTGGTGAACCGGATGGGGATCGTCAACTGCGCCGACGAGGCGTTCGGCTCGCTCCCCCACGACCCGCGGATCGAAGCCCACCTCGGCGACGAATGGGACAACAGCATCTACAACCTCTCGCTCGCAATCCTCAAAACCGCCCAGGATTCCGGAAAAACCCCGGCCCGCGTCGCCTTGGAACTCGCCGAGAAGCGCTCGTTCGATCTCCACCCCATCTGGGGCCACCGCGGCGCACAGATCATCGCCAGCCGGGTCGCCGGGGGGTGGGCGGGGTAAAAAATCCTACCGCCTGCGGAACACGAAAAGATGCTGCGTCGGCAGGCTCTCGATCCTCTCGGCCAGCTCGAATCCTGCCGGAATCCACTCGCCGAGCACTTGCTCGACCGACATCCGGTGCTCGATGTTGATCTTGAGGGCGGTGTCTCCCTCCAATCGGTACTCGACCAAAGCGACCCGGCCGCCCGGTGCGAGGGACGTCAGCAGATGAGCGAGCATCTCTTTCGGTTTCTGGAACTCGTGGTAGACGTCCACCAGCAGAATCAGATCGATCCCGCCGGCCGGCAGCCTCGGATCGGTCTCGGTCCCAAGGATCGTCCGAATGTTCGAGATCCCATCCTCCTTGGCCCGCATCCGCACCCGCTCCAGCATCTCCGGCTGAATCTCCTCGGCATAAATGATCCCCCGAGGAGCCACCCGCCCCGCCATTCGCCGCGCGAAATACCCCGTCCCGCACCCCACGTCCGCCACCCGGTCCCCATCCTTCAACCCCAAAATCTCCAACAGCTCATCCGGCCGCTCCTCCCCCTCCCGACTCTCCCGCTCCAACCACTCCTGCCCCGTAAACACCTGAGCCGGCTTGCGATGCGGAACCGGCTGTTCCGCGCACCCGCCGCAGGCGACGAGGAGTGAGGCGACAAGGGAAGCGAGAAAGGCGAAGGAGAGAGAAACGGAACGGGGCAAGCGGCGCGCGTTCATGGAGGAGAGTGTACTCGGCAGGGCGAGACAGACTCTCGAACCGTCGAAGTTCACTTTTTTCCGGTTTAGGAGTGAACTCGAGGAGCTGGAGAGCGAACTTTTTCGCCTGAAGTTCGCTTTCAAACGGTTGAAGTTCACTTTTCAGCCGTTGGAGAGTGAACTCGAGGAGTTTGAAAGCGAACTTTTTTGGTTCAAGTTCGCTCTCGAACCGTTGAAGTTCACTTTTTTCCGGTTGGAGAGTGAACTCGAGGCGGTGAGGAGCGAACTTTTTCGGTTCAAGTTCGCTTTCGAGGTTCCCGCCTTGGTAGGAACCCTGCGTGGTAAAATGGCCCTGCGGAGATCTCCGCTCTTGTTGGGGGTGTATCGTGGCCCGTTCTTCGCCGATGCAGGATCTCTACTCCCGATTGGGTCAGGTTGGGATCCCGCGAGCCTATGTCAAGGAGCGCATCCTGCCGGATTGGTGGGAGGATGACCTCGCTCACGATCCGGGCAATCGGCGTCTCGCCGAGCTGGCGATTTCTCGCACGCTCAAAATTCCCCTTGCCGACCTAGTCGATCCGAGTTCGCCTCTGAGTCTAGAGGGTGCCCATGAGGTCCGCTTCAAGCGCTGGCAGGATGCGGATCATTCAAGCTTGCTGCCCGCCGTTTCGATCGCACGAAGGGTTTTCGAGTTGTTGCTGTCGTGCGCAAAAAATCTGCCGGCCACACGGCTTGAAGGGAGCGATCCGAACGACCTCCGAGAGCGAATTCTGGCGCAGACCCAGAACGTGACTCTCGCCGACCTGCTTCGCTACTCCTGGGATTTCGGCGTCCCGGTCGTGCAACTGGATTCTCTACCGAAGGGGTCGAAACGAGTCGACGGCATGGCGTTCTTTGTCGCCGGTCGCCCCTGTATCGCCCTTGCGAGCTCCAGAAGGAGCCCGGCCTTTTTGATTTGGCATCTTGCTCATGAGATGGGCCATGTGGCTCTCGGGCACCTGCAATCCGGCGCCGCGCTCGACGTCAACATCGATTTCAACTCGGAGCAGGCCGAAGAGCGGGAAGCGAACCTCTTCGCCAAGGACTTGGTCTACGGCAAGAAAAATCGTGAAGGGTTCAAGGCCGCCCGCCACCTGACCGGCGAAGCTCTGGCCTCTTCGGCAAGGGCCACCGGCGCCATGCACCGTATTTATCCCGGAAGCATCGTGACGAGCTATGGGTTCAATATGAGCGCATGGGGGACGGCCCAAAGCGCGCTGAATGTTTTGGGTGTCGCCGAAGGCGGCTCCGAAGCTGTTCGCGCGGCGTTGGCGGAGCGGGCCGACCTCGACGAACTTGCCGACACCGATCGGCAATTCTTTACCAAAGCAACCGGCCTGCTCGAGTAATCGGGTGGCCCTTGGTCCAAAGTTATGCATCGACTCGGATGCACTGATCAACCTATTGGCACTCGACTGCCTTAACGACGCGCTCGCATGTCTGGGCGTCGGCGAAACCACCTGCTTTCGACTGCCTTCGATTGAAGCCCAGCTCCGGCGCGCGAGGTGGGTCGGCGAGCGCTGGCCAAGAGTAGATCGGGCGGCCTTGGCCGACACGGTGTGCAGATTGCCAGTCCTTCCACCCCCTCAGGACATCACCACCCTCGACGCGCTCAACTCCAGAGAAGGAATCGACGAAGGCGAGGCGTACATCCTGGCCCGGGCACTGGAAGACCAGGCGTTGTTGGTGCTCACGGGCGACGGCAAAATGATCCGAGCACTGCATCAAGCGCCCCCGCTCATCGACCTTGAACGTCTACGCGGGCGAATCGTGATCTTCCCGCAGATCATCGGGGCGCTGGTAAGCCGCCTGTCGGTTTTAGAGGTTGAATACCGTTGGCGCAGCGCAGCCCCGGGCGCGACGAGCCAAAGGCAGAAAAGCCTCTCCGTGATGTTCGGATCGGCCCCGACTTCGACCGAGGAGTTCTGGAGCGGCTATAAGTTTCAAGCGAGTCGCGTTACCGAGGCCTGCGGCGAAGGGTGGCTCTACCCGCTATAAGGAATCGTTTTGGCGGGTCCGAAGGAATCGCCGAAGGTACGTGACAACCGGATCCTCCTTGCTCCGGTCTCTGTCCCGTGTCACTTCTCAGGCACGGTGTAATAGTCTCGGCCTCATGCGAAATTTTGCCTGCCTTCTGCTCGCCGCTACCCTCTGCTCCTCAGCCCATGCTCAGGCCACCCCCGTAGCCGATCGGGTAACGCAACAGAATGCGCTGTTCGAGGAGTTTTATCAGGCCGATCTCAAGAGAGCGCCGGAGCGGGCGACCTCGGTGGGCGACTATCGCTACAACGATCAGCTGAGCGACGTGTCGCTTGCGCAGATCGAGCGGAAGCAAGCGGAGGACGACGCTTTCCTCCGGCGGCTGCGAGCCATTCCGACCACCGGCATGGCGGAGGTCGACCGGATGTCGCACGAGCTTCTTGAACGGCAAATCGTCCGCGCCGGCGTGGGTTACGAACTCAAAAACTACGAGATGGCGATCAACCAGCAGGGCGGCATTCACACCTCCCTGGCCGATCTGCCGTTGAGTGTGCCCTTGGATTCGGTGCAGCGCTACGAGGATTACATCGCTCGGCTCCACCAGATCCCGCGGGTGTTGCAGCAGACCACCGAGGTACTGCGCGCCGGAATGAAGGACGGGCTGATGCCGCCCAAGCTCGTCGTGGACCTGCTGCCGGGGCAGTGCGACGGGATCGTTTTGGCCAACCCGTTCGTGCTGCCGTCGAAGAAGTTTCCGGCGACCTTTTCCGAGGAGGAGAAGCAGCGGCTGACGGCCGCGATGGCCAAGGCCGCCAACGAGGAAGTCCTTCCGGCCTACAAGAAATTCGCGGCGTTCCTGCGCGACGAGTACGCGCCCAAAGGGCGGACCGCGATCTCGGTCGAGAGCCTACCCGACGGCGTGCGCCGCTACGCCGAAGCCGTGAAGACGATGACCACCCTCGACATCACTCCGGACGCCGTCCATGAGGTGGGCCGGAAAGAAGTGGCTCGGATCACGGGCGAGATGACCCAGCTGGCCAAGGCGCAGGGCTACCAGGACCTCGCCGCCTTCCGTGCCGCGATTCACGGGGATTCCAAGTGGCAGCCGAAAACCGAGGACCAAATCGTCGCCGACTTCAAGAAGTACATCGACGCGATGCAACCTCGGTTACCAGAACTCTTCGGCCTGCTGCCAAAATCGCCGGTGACGGTCGAGGCCATTCCCGACTTCGACAAGGCCACGGCGACGCACTACGTCCGCGGCACTCCGGACGGCAAGCGGCCCGGGCGGGTGGTGGTCGCCGTCGCCGACCCGACCCATCGCACCCTGGTGAACGACGAGGCGGTCGCCTATCACGAGGGCGTGCCGGGGCATCACATGCAGCTCAGTGTGGCTCAGCAACTGGAGGGTCTGCCGAAATTCCGGGTGCTCGGCGGAGGAGGCCTGTCCGCCTACGCCGAAGGTTGGGCGCTCTACTCAGAAGAACTTGGCAAAACGATCGGCCTCTACAAGGACCCGGTGTCCGACTACGGCCGGCTGAATTCCGAGCTGTTCCGCGCCGTGCGGCTGGTGGTCGATACCGGCATCCACCATAAGGGCTGGACGCGCGACCAGGTGATCGCCTACATGCATGAGAACGACGTCAACGACGTCCAAGCGCAGACGGAAACCGACCGCTACATCGCGTGGCCAGGCCAGGCGCTGGCTTACAAGATGGGCCAACTGAAGATCCGCGAGCTGCGGGATCGCGCCCAAACCAAGCTCGGACCGCGTTTTGACATCAAGGCGTTCCACGACGAAATTCTGAACGGCGGAGCGCTGCCGCTCGACCTGCTGGAGGAGCGCGTGGATAGGTGGATCGCGGGGCAGCGGCAGCCGTAAGGCGGTTGCGGCGCCATAGGACGGGTTCGAAGGCCGGGAGGGAGAGCGGTCGCGTTAGCGGACGAGAGCCGAGCTTGCTCGCCCTCGTCGATCGCTTCCCGCTCAGCCGACCGAAACAGGCACTATCCCTGCAGCTTGCCTCTTGGCCTTCGGTCTTTTCCCTGGGTCGCCAAGAAGCGGAGAGCGTCTCAGCGATGCGCGTCATGAGCGGCGCTGCGAGGGGCCAGCATCTCGGCTAGCGCCAGGCCAGGCAGACCGCGATACGCTCTCAAAGTCTGTGTGAGAGGTCGCCAATGATCAGAGTCCAATGCTACGAAGCCGAGCTAAACCTTAGGCGCCTCCTCGACGAGGCCGCCTCTGGGGAGGACGTGATCATCGAAGGAGCCCACGGAGCCGCGGTTCGCCTCGTTCCCATAGACGAAGCGGATGAGGAGCCGCGCCAGCCAATCGGCCATGCACTGGATCGCTATATTGGAACTTGGTCCGTTGAACAGGAGGCGGAGGTTCTCAGGGCCGTTGCGATTTTCGAAGCCGTGGAGTCAAACCGTGTTGGAGGACTGGCTTCTTTAGGGCGCAGCGGTCGCGATTTCAGAAGCCTTTAGTGTGAGGCCGCGGTCATACTTCGAATCGCCGATCAGAGTCCTCGAGTTGCCAACTTCTCTTCTATTCTGACCTCTTCTGTTCGAGGCATTTGACTATGTCAGTACCGCGCCGACATCACTACATTCCCCGCTTCCTCCTTCGCCGCTTCGCCTCGCGACGAGACGGTAAGAAATCTTGGATCTGGCAGGCGTCGAAAGACGGTAGCGTCCGGGAAGTGAGTACGAGAGATGCGGCTGTAGAGACAGACTTTCACGGAGGCGCGGACACTGGCATAGAAGCGGCCTTGAGCGAATTTGAGACGAGGTTTTCCATTGCCCTCTCCGAGATTGATCAGGAGGCAACGGTCAAGGGTCGGGAAGAAACGTTGAGGCAGTTAATCTGGACTCTTGCCATCAGGACTCGCGCGGTTCGCGATCAGTTTGATAGATTCATTGGCGATCTCTTGGGCGCAGCAGCCAACTCTTTTCAATCCGAAAGCGGTACCAGGGTTCTGATGAAAGAAATTGAATCGAGACTACCGGAACTCTTGGGACCGGAGCTCACTTCTCTTGACTCAGTCGGTCCTCAGGCCGACTCCTTATTGGCGCAAGTTCAACAGATGCTTGAGTCCGGACTGCCTCAACGAGTCTTTTTTGATACGCTAGGAGAAGAGTTCAGGGAGGATTCAAGACTTTCTCAACAGGGCCAGCTGAAGGGTCTGGCAAGAGTCATCGAAATCGGAGGTGCACCAGAAAGTTTTCGCCCCACGGGCTGGGAGATCTTCGATTTTAAGGATCACGAGATAGTTCTTGGTGACGGCTGCATTGTGGCCACGATTGCCGATGGTCAGACCGCTTCACTCTTGAGACCAAACGGTGCTTGGGAGAACATATACCTGCCAATATCTCCTTCTCGCGTCCTTGCTGCAGGACGGGAAAATCCGCCGGCACCCTTGGCGGATGCAATCAACCGAGCCTCGGCAGAACTCTCGGTCTCACAGTTCTTTTGTTCTAGCGCCAGCGCGGCTGCGCCGAACTTGGTATCAAGGATCGGACAAAGGGCAGTCATTCTAGACGAAGTAGACATGCAAGAGATGTTTGCTGATGGGTGGAGGGAGCGGGACAACGTGTAGGAAGTATGGCTTCGACACAAAAGGATCAGTTATTTAGCGCGGGTGACCGAGGGGCGCAACCCATCTTGCCGAGCGGGGGCGGCCCATGAGATGCCGCAGCCGCGCGGCGCAAACGCCCTTTTGTGCAGTATGACGACGTACCAGTCGTCGACCCCTAGGGCAGGGATGTCAACCTGAATCGGCCTCGGCGCGTGCGCGGCATCGAGACTTGGCACTTCGAGTCCAATTCCGCTGGGCACCTGCGCGGCTTCCGAAGCGTCGAGATACGTCAGCCGGCACCCAAGACAACCACCTCGGGCATCTTCGCTCCAGCTTTCTCGAAGGTCGCCATCCGCTCCACTCCAGAGCGGAGGTAGTTGCAGTAGATAACGCGATCGATGAATCCGGGCTTTGCAGATTCGAAGTTGGGAGTTGCCAGAACTTCTTTCATCTCTGGCGTGGCTTCGACGCCCGACGTGGTCAGGAACTCTCGGAAGCCTTCAAGGGCGTCTCTCTTCGAAACGCCATAGTGGTGCTGCAGCGCGTAGTAGGCCTCGGCCAGGACGATGTCCGAGACCAGAATCCGATCTCCTGCGCGTCGTCGATCCAGAAGGTAGCGAAGGGCCGTAGCCGCAAGCTCCTCTGGAGCCCCCGAAAGGAGGCGTACGATGACCGAGGTGTCGAGCCCTACGATCAAAGATTGCGCTCCTTGACGATCCCTGCCGCAATACTCCGACGGATCGACTCCATGTCGTGATCTGCCACCCGGCCTGCGTATTTCTTGAACATACCGAACCAAGCAGGAGGCGGCTCGCCGCCCAACCTCTCCGTGTCCTTCTCCGGCAGGGTTTGCCCGGAAGGCTCAAGTGCCTCCATTTCTCTAGGATCGACGTAACGTCGGAACAGCGCCTCAGTCACCTCTCGCACGGCGCGGCCTTCCAGAGCGCTTTTGGCCTTGACTTGCCGGTAGAGGTCGTCGGGTATCTCAATCGTGGCTTTCATGCAGGAAGTAAACCGTATTGCCGTATTCCCGTCAAGGTGCATACCCCAACGCCGGTCGGAGTCCGAGTCGTCCGGACCTCGATCGCAGCCGTCGGGACCTCGATCGCAGCCGTCGGGACCTCGATCCGAGTCGTCCAGACCTCGGTCGCAGCCGTCGGGACCTCGGTCCGAGCCGTCCGGACAGGGTCGCAGCCATCCGGATCTTGGTCCGAGTCGTTCGGACCTGGGTTGCAGCTGTCCGGGCCTCGGTCCGAGCCGTTCGGACCTGGGTCGCAGCTGTCGGGATCTGGGTCCGAGCCGTCCGGACCGGGTCGCAGTCGTCGGGACCTCGGTCCGAGCCGTCCAGATCTCGGGCGCAACGGTCGGGAATCAGGTCCGAGCCGTCCGGATCTTGGTCCCAAAAGTCGGAACCTCGGTCCGAGACATCCGGACCTCAGTCGCGGCGGTCCGAACTTCAGTCCGAGCCGTTCAGACCTGGGTCGCGGCGGTCGAGACCCCAGTCCAAGCCGCTCGGACCTCGGGCGCGGCCGCCTTGGCCGCTCGACCGGGCCTCAATGTCACCGCCCAAATCGGCTTTTCCAGCCAGCCGGATCCCGCCGGACGGGGTAGATCGCGAAGACGACGACCCGCATCACCGGCGAAGCCGCGCTTCGGCCGCGTCCTTTGCCTCGCTCCACGACACGACGTCATCCGGATTTGCCTGGTATTCGGCGATTCTGATGTCCAGGTCGGAACGATGGGCCGCGGTGAGCGGCGGCGCCTGTGGGTCGGCGGCAATGTTCGCCCAGATCTCCTCGACGAGATCCAGACGCTCTTCGATGTCGAGCCGATCGATGCCGAGGCTTTTTACGGTGGCAAGCATCGGATACCCTCCCCAACCCTGCTGGGCGGAAGCGCATGGGAATCGAACCCACCCCCCACGCCGGAACCGGCGCGGGACAACGGTTTTGAAGACCGCAAGAGGCACCAGCCCCCGAGCGCTTCCGTGGGGGATCTTATCCGATGGCTCCGACAACGGCGGGCTTCAAGGTCCGGGCGTCGATCGCGGCGCCTAGGCGGTCGAAGTCTTCCAGGTCGTTGTAGACCTGGGCGGCGATGCGGATCCAGAGGCGGCCTCCGAGAGCGAAGGGGTTGACCTCAACGTGATCTTCGTAGAGCAGGGCGTCTTTGAGTGCGCCCGCTTCGGCGCGGGTGGAGCCTAGGGATTCAGGCAGCGGCACCGAGATCATCGTGCCGATCATGGATTCGGGCGTAGTGAGGTCGGCCTTCGTTCCCCAACGCTCGGCGAGCCGGTGCCCGCCTTTCCAGGCGAGGTCGTGGTTGTAGGTCTGGACCGCTTCGAGCCCGAGGTCGCGAAGGAAGGCAATCCCTTCGGGGGCCGAGAGGTACGAGGTCGGGTCGTAGGTCGGAATCCATTCGAACTCTTTGAGGAAGCCCTGTTCGAAACCCCAGGACGTGACCGACGGGCGCAGACCCTCCTGCCGCTCGGGGGCGGCCCAGAGGATGGCGCAGCCGCGCGGCGCCATGGCCCATTTGTGGAGGTTGGCGACGTACCAGTCGACGCCGAGAGACGGGATGTCGACCGGAATCGCCCCCGGGGCGTGGGCGGCATCGACCAGGACGGCGATACCTCGGGAGCGGAGGGCGGCGGCGATTTCGCGGAGCGGGAGGACCAAGGCCGTCTCCGCGGTGATCGAATCGACCACCGCGAGGCGGGTGCGGGGACCGGTGGCGCGGAGGAACGCATCCACGATGGCGGCAGGGTCGGGGGGCGGGAACGGCAGATCCAGCGCGCGGACCAGGGCGCCCCGCTCTCGCGCCACGAACTGCGCCGTGCGCGCGACGGCGCCATAGGCGAGGTTGGCGACCAGGATCTCGTCGCCCGGCCGGAAGTCGAACGAGCGAAGGACCGCGTTGATGCCGGTCGTCGCGTTCTGGACGAAGACGAGATCGGCAGGAGCCGCGCCGACAAATTCCGCGACCTTTCCGGCCGCCTCCCTCAATCGCGATTGCGGTAGGTCGTGGCGTCCGCTCTCTTCCGACAGCTCCCTCAGAACGAAGCGCGCCGGCTGGCGCTCCATCTCGTCCCGGAGCTTCTGTTGAAAATCGAGCACCCGCCGCGGGGTGACCCCGACGGTGCCGTGGTTGAGGTAAGTGATCTCAGGGTCCAGCAGCCAATGGGAGAGGAAGGACCGGCCGAACAAGGGGGCGCTCATGGGGGCGACGATAGCGCAGGGCGGAGTGAACGAAAACGGAGGGGCCAGACCCGCGCCCCTCCGGTCAGAGTCGATACGTTCTTCCTATTGAACGTGCACCAGCGGCGGCTCGGGAGCCTCCGCGGCCTCCGGGGCTTCGGCCGGCTCGCCGGGTTCGGGCAGTTCGACCACCTCCGGCGCTTCCGGCGCGGGGGCCGGTAGGGCTCGCGGTGCGGTCGTTGGCCGGGCGGGAGGGGCCGGAGCTGCGACGGGGGCTACGCGGGGCGTCGGCAAAGTAGCGGGTACTCCCGGGATGGGAGCGACCACCGGTACGGGGGCGAACACCGGCCGCGACGGCCGGGGGGCCCTCAGAATCCGGGGCCGGTTAGCCTGGTCGCGGAGACCTCGCGAATCGCCGCCGAGACTCCGTTCGATGTCCTGCTGGAGGCGCTCCTGCATCTCCTCCAATTTCTGCTGCATCTCGCGCTGGATCTTCTCGATTTCGCCGCGATGCTGCTCGACGATCCGGCGGGCTTCCCGCTCGTATTCGCGCGATCGTTCGCGAATCTCTTGCATCTCCTCTTCGCTCGGGCGATGCGCCTCGGCCATCCGCCGGGCATCGTCCGCCATGCGCCGTGCGTCATCGGCCGAGGGAGCGAGCTCCCGAGCGTGGCGCTGGATCTCGGCGATCTCCTCCGGGCTCGGACGCATGTCCTGGGCGGAGCGGCGAATTTCGGCGGCGATCCTTTCCCGATCCTCGTGAGAGAGCTTCCGATCCGCGAGCCGTGCCGCTTGGGCGGTGAGGCGTTCGAGCGCCTCGCGGTCGAGAACCGTGCGCGCGACCATCGCGTCGATCTCGCCTGCGAGCTTGGCCCGATCTTCGGCCGACATCTTGAAGTTGCGGCCGAGTTTCGCCATCTCGCGGTCGAATTCCTTGGAATCCCAGCCCTTGCCCATGTCGGCGAGCTGAGCCATCTCCTCGGCATGCTGACCCAGCTCGCGCTCCTCGTCTTCGGTGAAGACGGGAGGGACATCCTCTCCGCGCGGGGACTCGTGAACGTAGGTCTCCGGCGGCTGCGGCTTCCGGTAGTCGTCACTACGATCGCGGTCATGATCGGCTTTCGCCTTCGCCGCCTTTTCCCGTGCTGCGACGTGCGGGGTTTTCGGATCGTCCTTGCCTCGGGCCGAAACCGCGGGAGCCACGGCGGCGAAAGCCACGAGGACGAGGCCGCAGGTCGGCAGCGCCCAGACCGGCAGGCGACGCGAAGGCCGGATCTCGCCGAGCAGGCGGCGGATGCGCTGGCCGAGGGGCGAGGAGGATTCCGCCATGCTCGGCACCGGCAGGCGCCGTTCGTGGACCGACCAGCAAGCGACCTCGGCGAGGCAGCGGGCGAGCGAGAGCGGACGGCCGGTGCGGCCGATCGCCCAATCGTCGGCGAGCAGCTCGGAGAGGTCGTAGAGCTTCCGCCGTGCGAGCCAGACCAGCGGCTGGAAGAAGAACAGGCTGGCCGCCACCTGGGTGAGATTGAGCGCCGCGGGATCGCGCCGGGCGAGATGCGCCAGCTCGTGGGCGAGGAGGCTTTCGGCCTCCCGCTCGTCGAGGTGCGAGAGGGCGCGTGGGGGCAGGCAGATCTCGGGGCTCGTGAGCCCAAGGGCGATCGGCACCGACAGACGGTGCGCGCAGGTGAGCCGTACGGCGGAGTCGAAGCCCGCCTCAGCCCGCAGGCGGCGAAGGGTGCGGAAGAGCGTGCCGTCGATCACTTCGAGTCGGGGACGGAGACGCCGGGAGAGCGCGGCGTGCGCGGCGCCCCACCGGACGAGAAGGGCGGCGGCGGCAAGGCCCCAGGCGAGTGCGAGCCAGGTCCAAGGGGCGGGGCTCGACGCCGCGGTCGGCGACGGAACGGTCGCCTCGACCAGAGGTCCAGAAGTGGTGGAGAGGGATGCGGTCTCGGTGGTGCGAAGCGACAGGGTCGTCACGGGAGCGTCGACCGACGGTGCCGGTTCCGATTGGACCGCGGCCGGAGCGGCAGCGAGCGCCGGGCCGGTCGGGAACGAGAATGCTCCGCCGAGCGGCTGCCAACCCGTGGCGATCTGCATCGTGGCGGTGAGGATCGAGCCGAACAGGGCGGCGCGCCAGATCGTCTGTTCGCCGAGCGGGTGACGGCCGCGCAGCTGCCGGGAAATACCCCAGGCGAGGCCGAGCAGGATCGTGCTGTGGAGCAGGTAGGTCGCGAGCCAGGAGAGTACGCCGGTCGAAATCGACGCCAGGGCGGGCGAGCTGAGGAGCGGGGGGGCAAGCGGGTTCATTTTGGCTCCTCCTCGTTCGCCCGGGCGGCGATCAGGCCTTGCAGCTCGGAGAGCTCATCGGACGAGATCGGGTGTTCGGACAGGAGATGGTTGACCAACGCGCCGACATCCCCCCGGAACAGCTGCGAGGTGAGACCCGCGACCATCGAGCGGCGGACTTCGCCTTCGCTCACCTGCGGAGTGTAGATGAACCGGCGCCCTTCGCTCCGGTGGCCGACGACGCCCTTCTTTTCCAGCTTGGTCAACATCGTGGCGATCGTCGTCGGGGCGAGTCCGCGCTCGGCTTCGAGCGCTTCGTGGACGTCGGTGACGGTCGCTTCGCCGTGCGCCCACAGCACGCGCAGGATCGCGAGCTGCAGGTCTCCGAGTTTCTGGGGTGATTCCATGAATCGATCCTCCTCATTGCCACCAACTACCGGCATAGTACTACTACGGTAGTAGATGTCAATCCCCGTCTCTCGCCGATTAGATTACGTCAGTTCGAGGAACAGGTTCTCCAGGCGTTCGGCGATCGCCTCCCAGCCATAGGCCTCGCTCCGCTCTCGGGCGCCCCCGGCAAGCCGCTCCCGCTCGGGCTCATCTTCCAAAAGCCGGGCGAGCGCCGCGGCGAGCGCTTGGGGCTCAGGCGCCGTGCAAATTCCTTCGAGACCTGGGCGCACAAGCTCGGGCAGAGCGCTCTCGGGCGATTCGCAATAGACGACCGGCAGACCAGCGGCCATCGCTTCGAGAGGGAAGAGGCCGAAACCTTCGCGCGAGGAGGGCTGCACCGCCACTTTCGCCCGGCCCAAGGCGCGCCAGACTTCGGCGTTGGTCGGCAGATGGCCGAGAAACCGGACGCTTTGAGCGATTCCGAGCGCTTGCGCCTGCTCCTCCAGCCGTTCGCGCTCCGGCCCGGTGCCGAGGATCGCGAGCAGCGGTTCTGAGGAGTCAGACGCCGAGACCAGAATCTCCACCGCTTCGAGCAATAGATCCACCCGCTTCTCGCGCAGCAGTCGGCCGGCGTAAATCAACGGCGGAGCGGGTTCGGTGCCCGGTTCGACGGATTCGGAGGCGGCGGCACGGATCGCCTCGATCGGAATGCCCACCGGGACCACCGGGACCTCTCCCCCTCGGCGGGATTGGACGCGGTCCGCGGCGAGGCGGCTGTCGGCGATGGCCTTATTGCCCAACGGCACGGCGAGGCGCTCGATCGCGGCGTAGGGAAGCCAGCGGAACGGCCCCAAATACTCCCGCCAGTAGGGTCCCCAATATTCGTACCAGGTGACGACGAGCGGCTTTCGCGACAACCGGCAGCGGAGCGCGAGAGGAAACAGGTGCACGTAGGGGATGTTCGCAGTCTCCACCAAGTCGTAGGGCGAGAGGTCCATCCGCGCGACCTTGGCCGCGAACCGGAGCGCCTGGCCCGTGCTCCGCTTCCCCGCCGCGCCATAGAGCCGGCCGCGGGGGCCGAGCGGCAGGATCTCCACTCCCGGCGCCGGGGCGTCCTTTCCATCGGCGAAACCGGCGAGCGTCACCTTGTGGCCGCGGGCGGCGAGCGCGCGGGCCAGCTCGAAATTTCGATGTTCGACCCCACCGACCGAACCGGGGTAGATGCAGTCGTAAAGCAGGAGGATCGAGAGCGAACGTGCGCCGGAGCCGCTCATGCGCCGGGCTCCGGTGCGCCCTCCTTGGGCGTGGGCTCCTCCGAACCCTCATCAAATCGATCCGCCGATCCGGCGAGCGCCGGGATGCCGCGCCGCTTGAGCAGGGCGAAACAGACGGCGCCCACGGCGACCTGGCCGGCGAGGCCGAGGGCGTGATGGACCAGGCTGAAGCCAAGCAGGGTGGCCGAACGGGCCGCCGGGGTCGCACCCGCGACGTAGGGCGCAAACAGCAGCACCTGAAGCGCCTGGGCGGTGCCGAGCCCGGAAGGGGTGATCGGCAGCGCCGCGATCAGCACCACGGCGGGCAGGGCGGCGAGCCCGACGCCGAGCGGGATCTCGATTCCCCAGACCCGGAACGAGCCCCAGAGCACGAGCAGCAGCACCGCCACGTGGGGAATCCGCGCCGCGGTCGCTTTGAGGTGCCCGAGCAACCCGGCGCGGGCGAGCGTGGCGACCGGTTCCTTTTCGATGTAGGTGGCCATCCAACGCCCGAAGCGGGTGCGCGCGAACAGGCCGCGGGCGGCGAGAGCGGTGAGATAGGTCTTCACGCCGTAGAGCACGATGCCGATCGCGATGGCGGCCCGCGGGTCCGTCCGTTGAGCGAACGGGTGGGCGACCGCCGCCACCAGGGCGAGGGCGATGGCGTTGGTCGCGAGCAGAAAGAGGACCACCCCTGCGCTCCGCGCGGCTTTGACTCCTGTTCGCGCAAGGTAGACGCCGAGGCCGCCCTGGCCCACCGCGTAGCTCAGCACGTTCAACAGATAGGTCGAGCCGCGCACCAGGAACAGCTCGCCGAACGGGCGCTTGACCCCCGCGGCGGAGAGCGTCACGCGGGTCGCCCAGGCGTCGGCGGGGAGCACGGCGACCGCTTCGAACAGGGCGTAGAGAGCGAGCCAGGCGACCGGGCCGCGGCCGACCGCGGCCAGGACTTCATCGAGCGGAATGCGCCAGAGCAGCAGCGCCAGAACCACCACCGCCGCGAGCCAGGGAAGCCATCGGAGCCAGCGGATCGAGGTAGAGCGGGGTTTGGCGGTGACGGGCTCGATCACAACCTCGGGCTATCTGCGTTGGATCAGCATCAGGCTGACCAGGAAGGAGGCGAAGATCGCCTGCGCTCCGATCACCATCGAGGTCATGCCGAGGGCGATGCCACGCACCGCCATCAACGGCCCGCGCCCGGCGGTCCACCAGGCGGCGACGATCTCGATCTCGGTGCCCAAGCCGATCAGGAAGAGGATCCCGCCCACCAACAGACCTTTTTCGAGCGAGAACCAGCGCGGCAATTTCGCCAGCCATTGGCCGGGCCGGGCGAAGCCCGCGCCCATCGAAAAGGTCTTCGCGATCACGTCGAACATCACCAGGTTGGTGCCCAGGATCAGCGCCAATGCCCCGAACAGGAGAACGTGAAAATCCCAAGTGCGGCCAAACAGCTCGCGCGGACCGGCGGCGAGCCAGGCGACCAGAGCGCCGCCGAGCAGCATCAGAACGAACCCGGGGAGCTGAAACAGGTACGAGGGCGAAAACATCAGCATGAACCGGACGTGCCGCCAGGCGTCGCGCACGCCGTTCAATTTCGATTCGCCGATCCGCGGATGGTAGGTGATCGGGATTTCCTCGATCGACAGCTGTTCGCGCAGGGCGTTCACGACAAGCTCGGAGGCGAACTCCATGCCGGTGGTGCGCAGGTGCATCTGGTCGTAGGCCTCCCGGGTAAACGAGCGCATGCCGCAGTGGGAGTCCGAGATGCGGGTCCGGAACAGGAGCTTCAACATTCCCGAGAGGATCGGATTGCCGATCCAGCGGTGCGTCCAGGGCATCGCGCCGGGGAGTATCTTGCCGCCCAGCCGCGTGCCCATCACCAGGTCCTTGCCCGCCCGGAGCGGCGCGATGAATCGCGCGATGTCCAGGAAGTCGTAAGAGTCGTCCGAGTCGCCCATCACCATATAGCGCCCGCGCGCCTCGGCGAAGCCGCGCAGGTAGGCCGAGCCGTACCCCCGCTGCGACTCGTGGACCACGCGAGCACCGGCCCGCTCCGCAATCTCGGGCGAGCCGTCGGTCGAACCGTTGTCAACCACCACGACCTCGCCCGAAGCCCCCATCGCGGCGAGTGCGCGGAGCGCCTTTTCGACACAGATCCCTACCGAACCCGCCTCGTTCAGGCAGGGCATGACGACGGAGATTTCGATCGATTCGACAGGTGACGACAAGGAGAAAACCTCGAAAGTCGGGTCTTGACGCGGGCGGATGATAACAGGGCTCTATCGTTCCAGAAACAGCGCCTCGTACCGTCCGGCGATCGTGCGCCAGGTGAACCGATCCTCCACCAACGCGCGGGCGCGCCGGCCGGTCTCGTGCAATCGGGCGTCGTCGTGGATCAAAGCCCCGAGCGCCGCGGCGAGGGCCGCGGCGTCCCTTGGTGGCACCAGAACCCCCGCGCTCCCGGCGTCGATGTCGCGCGCCATGCCGACAACCGGGGTGGTGAGCACCGGCCGGCCGCAAGCCATGGCTTCGAGGAGGACGAGGCCGAAGCCCTCCTGGCTGCCGTCGGTCGAGGGGAGCGCGAACAGGTGGCAGGCGCGGAAGAATTCGACCAGATCGGCGTGCGGCACGAAGCCGAGGAAATCGACTTGATCGGCCACCCCCAGCTCCGAGGCGAGCGCGCGGTAGCGGGGCAGCTCTTCGCCCGAGCCGCCGACGCGCAGCCGGATCGGGTGGCCGTTCAAGGAGTTGGGGCCGGCGTTCTTCAAGATCGCAAGCGCTTGGAGCAGCTCGTCGAGCCCCTTGTAGCGGTGGTGGCGGTCGAGCAGGGCGAGGAAGCCGACGATCCGCTCGGGACCTGGGGGAAACGGCGCGGGCGAAAACGCTTTGGCGTCCACCCCCCAGGGGATGTGCTCGATCTTTCGCCGGAACGGCCGCAGATGGGGAGAAAAGGCGCCGTAGCCGGGATTCGAGGTGACGATCCGCGTCGAGCGCCGGAGCAGCCGCGGCAAAAACCACCGGTTGTAGGCCGCGCCGATCGCTCCTTTGAGCCCCGGCCCCACCAGGTCGTTGTTGTAGGAAAGGATGAGCGGGAGCTTCTTTTCTTCGGCGACTTTGCCCGCCGCGTCCGCGAACCAGGCGGTCGGCATGTGGGTGTGGATGACGTCCGCCTCTTCGCGGCGGAGCGCGTCGAGAAGGCCCCAGGAGAGGTTGGTGTTGCCGATTTTTCCCCGGTACGGGAGCCGCACGACCTCGATACCGTCCACCTCGGCCGGTCCGCCGGCCGGCTCGTCGGCGCAGACCACCCGGACTTGATGCCCTTTCCTGACCAGCTCGCGGCTCAAATGGAGGACGGTGTTTTCAACCCCGCCGACGTAAGGGAAGAACCGGACGACGACCTCCAAAATGCGCAGCGCTCGTTCGGCCTCACCCCCCATAGACGACCCAGACGACCGCCAGCCCCCAGAGCGCGATGTTGATCAGGAACGGCGGGTCGCGCAGGATCGCATCGGTCGGGCTTCGCCGGTCGGCGAGCTGGTACATCAGATAGAGGTAGCGGAAGATCCCGAAGAGCACCAGGGGCACGGTGTAGACCAGGTGCTCCGAGTGGTACTTCTCGACCGTCTCCGGCGACACGGCATAGAGCGCGTAGGAGACGACGGTCGAGGCGGTGACCACGTTGATCATCTGATCGAGGAACGCCGGGCTGTACTGGTCGAGCACCCGCCGCTGCTCGGAGGCGTTTTCCTGCATCAGGATGATCTCGTGGCGGCGCTTGGAAAACGCAAGGAACAGAGCCACGAAGATCGTGCAGAGGAGCAGCCAGGACGAAACGACGACGGGTACGGCGCGGGCGCCCGCCTCGACGCGAAGGACGAAGCCGAGGGCGATCGACATGACGTCCAGGATCACCATCCGCTTGAACCAGCCGGTGTAGAGGACGTTGAGCAGAAGGTAAGCGCCGAGGATCCACGAGAACCCGGGTCCCAAAAAGAACCCGATCGCCGCCGCGCCGACCACCAGGGCGATCAGGGCTACGACCGCAGCCGGAGCCCCGAGAGCACCCGATGCGAGGGGCCGGTCTTTCTTCAGCGGATGGCGCCGATCCTCCTCCCGGTCGCGCAGGTCGTTGCCCAGGTAGACCGCGCTCGACGCGAGGCAGAATGCCACCAGGGCGAGCAGGCCGTGCTGAACCGCGAGCGGGTCGCCCAACCGGCGGGCGAAGACCAAGGGGGCCAAGACGAACGAGTTCTTCGCCCATTGGGCCGGACGGAGGGATTTGATCAAAGGGAGGATCATGTTCGGGGAGGGCTCCGGGAGCGAACCCGCATTCTATGGCCCGGAGCATGGCTCGAACCAGGCGATCGAGCTATTCTCCCGCGGCAGCCCTTCCGTCAGGGATTCAGCCACGAAACGAGAGCCGCCCTTGAGACGCTTCCTCCTTCTGTTCGTTCTGCCCGCGATGCTGGTTCTCGGGGCGATCGCCCTCCCGCTCGCCCGGGGGGAGCGGACGTTTTTTCTCCGCGATGTCTTGAACTCGCACCTGAACATGAAGTGGGCGCAGGCGGAGGCGTTGCGGGCCGGGTATCTCCCCCTGGTCGACCTCTATCGCGCGGGCGGCCAGCCGCTCGCGGGCAACCCCAACGCGGTGCCGTTTTATCCCGACAACGTTCTGTACCTGATCGCCTCGCCGCTTTGGGCGATGAACGCCCATTTTTGGATTCATCTGCTGCTCGCGCCGTTCGCGTTCTACTGGATGGCGCGTGCATTCGGGCTCCGGCGCGAGGCGTCATGGGCCGCGGCGCTCGCCTATACCTTCTCGGGGTTCTTCTTCTCGCATCTGAACTTCTTCAACCTGATCGCCGGAGCAACGCTCGCCCCTGCGTTCGTCGCCGCCTGCCTGCGCCTGGGGCTTCCGGAGCGCCGGTCGGTTCGGATGTGGATGCCGGCGGCGCTCGCCTTGCTGTGGGCGCTTCTGCTGCTCGGCGGCGATCCGTTCCTCGCGGCGCTAGCGCTCGCCCTGGGCGGCACAGCGTTCCTGATGCGAAATCCCCGGCCGAGCTTCGCCCTCTGGGGCCTGCTCGCCGGGGCGCTCACTCTAGGCTCGGTGCTCGCGTTGCCGCAGATCGTCGAATTCCTGCGCATTCTGCCGCTCTCCTTTCGTGGACATTACGGCTATGCCGCGAATGTCGCGACCACCGCGAGCTGGGACCCGCGCCAGATCATCGAGTGGTTCGTACCGTTCTTCTTTGGCCGGCCGGACCGCCTGACGGCCGGCGGTTTCTGGGGTCATCGCTTCTTCACGGACGTGCCGCCCTACTACTTCTCGCTCTATCCCGGCCTGCTGGTCTTGGCGCTCGCCGCCTCATCGGGCAAGCCGCGCTCGCGTGCCGCGATCTGGGGCTGGGGGGCGGTGGGTCTCGGCATCTTCTTTGCCCTCGGCCGCTTCAACCCAGGGGTGGAGTGGGTCTTCGCTCTCGGCCGCGGCTCATTCCGCTATCCGGTCAAGTTCTGGCCGCCGGTGGCGATCGGTCTCGCTCTACTCGCCGGTCTCGGGTTCGAACGCCGCTTCGCCCCGTCGGCGCCGGGCGGTCCGGCAACGGCGACCGAAGAGGCGTCGGCCACCCCGCCGCGGGGGCTCTCGATCGCGCTCTGGGTGCTGTTTATCGGGTTGCTTTGCGGATGGATCTTCGAGAGCTTCTTTCCCGCGGCGGCGCTCGCAGGCGCGAAAGAGCTGCTGCCGATCCGCCTCGCGTCACTCGCCGCCAACGAGCGGGTTCGCTGGGCCGGTCTCTGCCTGTTCTCTTTGCTCGCGGTCGCCCTGTTCGGCATGGCAACCTGGCTTTCCCGCCGGCATCTAGCCCTTGGCAGCGCGCTGTTGCTCGCGCTTCACGTGGCGTTCCAGCTATTTTTCTTGGGCCCCTTGTACGCCACGGACGAGGTCGGTCCCTACCTTGAAACTCCGGCCGCACTCGCCTACATCCCTCCGGGATCACGCGTGGTTCACGGCTCGTTTTTGAACCTGATGCGCCAGGCGCACATCGAACGGGGCGACTATCCCCAGCCGCTCACCCTCTATATGGAGCGCCGCGCGTTTGCCGAGCTCTATCCGTTCACCGGCCCGATGAATCACCGGCGCTTCGAGCTGAACGTTTCGCCCGAGGGGCTCGATTCGTTCCTCACCCGCATGTCGCAGGGGGGGATCAAGACGGCCAAGGACATCGACCGGGTGCGTCTGCTGGCGGCCTGGGGAGTCAATCGCCTGCTGCTCGGCGAACCGCTCGCCGCCGACGCGGAGAAGCAAGCTCAGCTCCTCGCGAAACTTCCGAGTTTCGGCCACGATCTGCTGATCTACGAGATCCCGAACGCCGCGCCCGCCGCGTACCTCGCCACCCGCCTCGTGACGGCGCCGCACATGAACGCCGGCTACGCCGCTTTGCTCGCGCCCGGTTTCGATCCGCGGACCGAAGCCGTGGTCGAAGGGGAGAAGGGCTCCGAGCGGCGCGAAGGCGGCACCGTGCGGATTCTAGAAGACGGCTCGGAGCGTTTCGTCGCAGATGTCGATTCGCACGGTCCCGGTTTCCTGGTCGTCCAGCGTGCCGACCTCTCGATCTATCAGGCGAAGATCGACGGTCACCCCGCGGAACGCCGGATCGCGAACCTTCACCGCATCGGGATCCCCGTTCCCGCGGGACGCCACCGAGTTGAAATCGCAACCGATCGCCGGCCGCTCCATCGTTCCCTCGCCGCGGCGTTCGCCGCCTTCTTGATGCTGCCGTTGCTGGGATGGGTCGGTGGGCGGGTACGAATGCCGCTTCTGCCGGACGAGCCGGTCGAGGAGACTGCCGCGGAGGAGCCGCAACTCGAAGGGTTGGCGCCCGCGGAAGAGCCCTCGGTTCTGATCGAAAACTTGGAGATTGAGGAGTCGTCATGAGAAACATTCCCGCCGCCTGGATTCTGCTCAGCCTACTCGCCGGTTGCCGCGCTCAAGCGCCGGAGGCCGAGCCGAAGGCGGCGGAGCTGGCCGTCGTCTCCGATCTCTCGTCCGGGCTCGACAGCTCGGTCTCGGAGCCGGCCGCTCCGGACAAAGTGAAGGCGACGAAGGCTCTCTCCGGCAGCTTCGTCGGTTTCGAGGCGGGCGACTATCTGCACGCCGTGTTCGCCAAGACCGACGGTAAGAAGGAGTCATTCTTCCTGGAGCGCGGGATGGAGATCTTCCTGGTCGACCATGCCAAAGAACCTCTGGAGATGGAGGTTCAGACGGTCGAGACCGACATTCCCGAGGCGGGCGGGATCACCGAGATCGATCGGCTTCACGCCATCCGGGCGGGCGGTGTGAGCTTCGCGGATTGGTGGAAAACGGCGGAGCCGAAATTCGGCAAGTTGCTCGACGACTACCAGGCGCGGATCGACAAGGCGACGCTCCAGCCGGAGGATGCGCCGGCGGAGACGAGCGAGCCTTAGTAGGGTCGATCGATCAGACCGAACCGCCGACGACCAGCACGAACTCGCCCTTTAAGCTCGGGCGGGCGGTAAAGACGGCCAGCAGGTGAGAGAGCGGCCCGCGGACGATTTCTTCGTGGAGCTTGGTCAGCTCGCGGCCGATCGCGGCAGGCCGGTCTCCAAGTTCGGCCACCGCGTCGGCGAGGCTCGCGAGAATCCGGTGCGGCGATTCGAACAGGATGAATGTGTGCCCGAGCGCGCCCATCTCGCGATAGAAGCTCCGGCGCTTGCCCGAGCGAAACGGCGGGAACCCGGCGAACGTGAACGGGTAGGGCGGCAGGGCGGAGGCGACCAGCGCAGCAAGGATCGCCGACGCGCCCGGGATCGGCTCAATCGTGGCGCCCCGGGCCGCCGCCTCCCGGACGAGCAGAAAACCGGGATCGGAAAGCAGGGGGGTTCCCGCGTCGCTCGCCACGGCCACCGTCGCCCCCCGCTCCAGCTCGGCGAGCAAGCGCGGCAGGCGTTGCCGCTCGTTGTGTTCGTGGAGCGAAACCAGGGGTTTCCGGATGCCCAAATGGGCGAGCAGCTTGCCGGTCACCCGCGTGTCCTCGCAGGCGATCAGGTCCGCCCGCTCGAAGGACTCGCGGGCGCGCGCCGAGAGGTCGCCGAGGTTGCCGATCGGCGTCGCGACCAGCAGCAGGCGACCGGGATAGGCAGAAGCTTCTACATCTTCTTCTTCCGGATCGGCAGGGATAGGAGGAGGCATCACGCCGGATGCTAGCATCCCGCTTGATGGCGACTTCGTTCGATCGCGCGCTCCTCAGCTTTCTGGTCGCGGTATTTCCGGGAGCCGGGTTCGCCGCGACGGCGGCGACGGCTCCGCCGATCGGCGCACCGGTGGCGAAACTGCTCGATCGGGTGGTCGCGGTGGTTGACGAAGATCCGATCCTCAGCTCCGACATCGACCGGGTGATCGGTCTCGGTCTGGTCGAGCCGAAAGCGGGCGAGAGCGGCGATCTGCTCCGCCGCCGGGTGCTCGACCAATTGATCGAGCAGCGACTGCGCTCGCACGAGATCGACCGTTCGGGGTTCGTCGAGGTGCCGGTCGAAGAGATCGAACGCCAGACGGCCGAGATCCGCGCCCGCTTCCCCGACGAGGCGGCGTTCGAGCATCAACTTTTAAATCTGGGGATGACCCGCGCCACCCTCGCGCAGCTGGTGGCGCGCCAGATCGCCGTGCTGATCTATATCGACGAACGCCTGGGTCCGCGGGTGTTCGTAAGCCTCGACGACATTCGCGACTATTACGCGACGACGCTCACCTCCGAAGCCGAGAAGCGCGGCGAGAAGGTGCCGCCGCTCGAAGACGTTCGCGAAGACATCCGCGCGGTCCTCCGCGAGCAGCGGCTGAACGCAGAGCTGGCCCGCTGGTCCGAGGAGCTGCGCCGCAACTCCGACGTCGAAAGCTTCTACGACGAGCCGGTCAACCGCCTGCCGCCGCTCTTGACCACGATCGAAAAGCCTCCGAGTTGACCTTGGCTTACGGCTGGCCGTAGATCTCCCGGTATTGAGCCCACGCGGCGATCACCGAGGCGAGATAAACGCGTGCGGCGGGATCGGTGATCTTGGTCCAGTATTCCTCGGGCTCGGATGTCGAGCAGTAGCTCTGCCAGATCCGCGCGGCTTCGGCTCCGGCCTCGAACGCGGCGATCGCGCGCGGAACGAAGCGGCCCGCGGTATTCAACTCGGCACCCAGGTGCGCGGCGGCGAGCGGTATCGCGATTTCCGGGCGTTCCAGATCGTCCGCGTCCGGCTCGGGCAGGCCGGCCAGGGCGGCGACGCGGGCCTGCGTGGCGAGCATCGTTCCCGCGAGTCCTCGTTCGGTTCCCCGCACCTGAGAGGGATCGAAGCGGCTCTCCTCGCGCAGGATCGCGGCAAGCAGGAGGGGGTCGATGCCGCGCCGGGGGCCTTCGCTGCGCAGCAGATCCGCATAAGGAAAGGGATAGAGCAGTCGGCGCAGGGCGCCCGGCAGGAGCACTTCGGGAACCTGCGCCGGAACGAGGGCGCGAACCGCGTCGGCGAGCGCGATCGAGCGCCGGGTCTGGCCGACTCTGGCGAGCTCCAAACCGGCGGTGAACGCGAGATCCGGGCGCGCCGGGTCGAAGACTTCGGTGGCGGCCGCCGCGCCGTCGGTCCAGATGCCGAGGCTCAAGAGCATTCTCTCGGTCTTGAACCGGCCGAGGGCGGCGGGATCGCTTCCGCTCTGACTCCAAAGCGGCCAACGCCCGACCGGGACCGGGCTCAAGCGGAGGAAGGGGGCCGCCTTCCGGTCCGCGAGCAGAAGCTTCGCGAGGCGGATATGCGCCGAGCGGCCGAGCGGATTCAGGTCGCCCAGGATCAGCCAGGCCCCCAGAAGATCGGCCGGCCGGCCGGTCTCGGTCAGACGCTGCGCGAGGATCGTCGCCGAAGGCGCCAAGCCGGGTCCCGCCAGGCGGCGGCGCGCTCCGAGCGAGATCAAATGGTAAGGATCGAGCCGCAGCACCCCAAGGTAGGCGTTCACCGCGGCTTGCGGATTTCCGGTCAGCTCGGTCGCCCGCGCCCGCCAATAGGCGACTTCGATCGGCTCGCCCGCGGAGGCGGGGCCGCTGAGCCAGATCCGTGCCCGATCGGCCCGGCCGCGGACGAGATCGGAGGCGGCAAGAAAGAGCGCCGACCGGGCCGCTTCGGCGCGCCATGCCGGGCGCGCGGCGAGCCGGGAGAGCAGGGTGCTCGCGGTGGCGTCCGCACCCGATCGAGCCGACAGCCGGAGGGCCGCGGCGTAGGCCGCCGCCGTCATCGTGCCGTCCGGATCTGCGTCCGCCGCGGCGAGGTAGCGCCCCAGGGCCATCTGAGGTTGGCCGCGCGCTTCGAAGCCTCGTCCCTGGTCAAACCGCGCCCTGGCTCGCGAAGAGGGACCGGTCGCCTGTTGGGCGGCGATCTCCAGCTGGGCGATCGCCGGGTCGTACCGTCCGGCTTCGAGCTGGACTCTTCCAAGCGAAGCCACGGCTTCCGAACGGTCGCGGCGCGACGCCGAGAGGGCGGCGCGGCGCAACGAGAGGATCGCCCGGTCGAACTCGCCGCCGAGCGCGAGCACCAGCCCCGAGAGCAGCGCGGAGCGCCCGCGCGTCTCGCCCTGGGCACCGGCGAGATCGGCGAGCCGTTCCGCCGCGGCGAACGCCCACTCGTCCACTCTCGACTCGTCGAGCAGATCGACCAGAAGGCTCCGGCCCAGCTCGGTATCCCCGGCGCGGAAGGCGCAGTCGGCGCGGGCGAGCTGGAGCGCCCGTCGCTCGGGGGGAGCGAAGGCGAGGAGCGTGATCGCCTTGAGCAGTCGGCAGTCGCCGCCTTCGTGGAGGCTCCTTTGGAACAGACGAATCGCTTTGGCGGCGATCGGCGACCGGGCGTCTTCCACGACCACCGCGGCGAGCAGCCCCGCGGCCACCTCCGGGTGCCCCGCCCGCATCTGCCCCAGGGCCAGGCGATAGCGACCGTAGGGGCCGAGCGCCGGGGTTTCGATCATAGCGGTCGCGAACGCTTCGGCGGAGCGGCGATCGTCGCCTAAACCTTCGAGCAGATGCCCGCGCAGGTAAGAAAGCCCGAACTCCCGCGCCCGTTCGGGCTGGACCGCAATCTCGCGATCGACCAGAGCGAGAGCATCGCGATCTCGTCCGACCCGCTGCAGCTCGACCAGGGCCGGGCGCGGATCGGGGCCGCTCCCTCCGGCCCCTCCGGAAAGCGCCAGAGCGAAAGTGGCGACGACGAAAGGAGCGCTCAGCATGGTTCTAGGCGAAGAGTTTCCTGAAGGTGCCGAGTTGATTGCCCGGAGGATTCGCTCAGGGCGTTTGCGGTCCGGCGATCCGCTCCACCCGCGCGCCGAGCGCGCGGAGTTTCTCTTCCATCGCCTCGTAGCCGCGGTCCAGGTGATAGATCCGGTCGACGGTCGTCTCGCCGTCGGCGACCAGCCCCGCGAGCACCAGGCAGGCGGAGGCGCGCAGATCGGTCGCCATGACGTTGGCGCCCGCGAGCGGCGTCGGCCCTTTGACTTTCACGTCGCGGCCCTCGACGTGAAGATCGGCACCCATGCGCATGAGCTCGGGGACGTGCTGAAATCGATTCTCGAACACGCTTTCGCGGATCGTGGCCGACCCTTCGGCCTGGGTCATCAGAGCCAGGTATTGCGCCTGAAGGTCGGTGGGAAACCCGGGGTGCGGCGCGGTCTCGATGTCCGCCGCCTGCAGCCTGCCGTCAGCGCGCACACGAATTCCGTCGGGTCCTTCCGCGACCGCCGCGCCGATGTGAGCGAGCTGTTCGAGCAACGGCGCGAGGGCGGCCGGGTCGGCGTCTTCGAGCGTCACATCACCGCCGGTGAGCGCCGCGCCGACCAGGTAGGTGCCCCCTTCGATTCGATCCGAGATCACCGAGTGCTCAGCCTCATGCAGCTCGTCCACCCCTTCGATTTCGATCGTCTCGCCCCCTCCGCCGCCAATCTTTGCTCCCATCGCGCGAAGCAGGCGGGCAAGGTCGACCACTTCCGGCTCGCGTGCGCAGTTTTCGAGCACGGTGGTGCCGCGGGCGAAGCAGGCGGCCATCAAAAGATTTTCCGTTCCGGTGACGGTCGCCATGTCGAACCGAAAGCGGGCGCCGATCAGCCGGGCGCAGCTCGCTTCGACGTAGCCGTGCTCCAGGCGAACCCGGGCGCCGAGCGCTTCCAGCCCTTTCAGGTGCTGGTCGATCGGCCGAACTCCGATTGCGCAGCCGCCGGGCAGCGAAACCCGGGCGCGGCCGAAACGGGCGAGCAGCGGGCCGAGCACCAGAACGCCCGCGCGCATGGTCTTCATCAGGTCGTAGGGAGCTTCGATCGGCGGAGCGCCGGGCGCCGCGTGCCGTTCGAGCGTCAACTCGCCGTTCGGGCCGATCTCGCCCGCCCCCACCCCGAGGTGCTCCAGCAGGCGCAGCATGGTGCGGATGTCGCGGACGCGGGGAACCCGATCGAAGCGAAGCGGCCGGTCGGTGAGGAGCGAGGCGGCGAGCGCCGGGAGTGCGGCGTTTTTCGCGCCGCTCGCGCGAACGCGGCCGTGGAGCCGGGTCGGTCCAACGATGCGGAATCTATCCATGTTCGCTAGCGCTCCGGCCTTTCGATCGACCTGCTGTAAGTTCGCCGCTCGGGTCCCGTGGTTTCGGCGTTCCTTCGAACTGTCCTGCAAGCCCGGCGCCTGCCGTTTGGCGCGAGATTCCTTTCAGTGCCGAACCAGGACCGCGACGCGCGGGATGCCGGCGTAGTCGGGTTGCGCCTCAAGGGGATCGAATCCGGCCGCCCGAGCCGAGGATTCGACCGCTTCGATCTGCCCCCGACCGATCTCCAGCAGAACCCGAACGCCGGGCCTCAACCCCGCGGCCGAAGCGAGCAGGCGGGAGATCGTCTCCAACCCCCCTCCGCCGGGCGGAAAGAGTGCCAGGTGAGGCTCGAAATTGCAAACTTCGGGCGACATTTCGGCCGCTTCGGTTCGATCGACGTACGGGGGATTGCTGACCAGCAGATCGATCGCCTCTATCGCGATTCCGGCGAACAAATCGGTGCGCACCAGGGCGACCCGATCGGCCGCTCCGAGGCGAGCCGCGTTGCCCTGCGCTACCGCGAGAGCGCCGGCCGAGAGGTCGGTCGCGATGAGGCGGGCGGCAGGCAGCTCGCAAGCGAGCGTCACGGCGATGCAGCCGGAGCCCGCGCCCACCTCCAAGATTCGCGGACGCGGCGGAAGCGGGGAGGCAAGCGCCTGTTCGATCAGGTGCTCGGTCTCGGGCCGGGGGATCAGCACCCGCGGGTCGACGTGAAAGACGCGACCGTAAAACTCCCGCTCGCCCAGAAGGTAGGCGACCGGCTCGCCGCCCGCCCGGCGTTCGATCCAGTCTTGGTAGCGAAGGGCGTCCGAGGGATCTACCGGCCGCTCGTCGCGGGCCAGAACCTTCGCCTCGGAGAGTCCGAGCACCCGGCCGAGCAGCAGCGCCGCCTCGCGCGGAGGGGGCGAAAACGGGGCCACGGCGAGCCGCGACCTACCCTCCCTGACCAGCTCGCCGATGGTTGCCACGGGCGCAGTCTATGGCCGGGCCGCGGCTTATTTCTCGTCGTCGGAATTGGAACCATCGCCGAAGACCGCTTTCCAATGAGCCTGTTCGCTGCCGCTGGGATGAGGCTTTTCCCCGGCATCGCGCATCGAGCGTTTGCGCTTGGGCGGCCGATTTCTTTCGGGATTTCCAAGGTCACCGGGGCGGGCCAGAACGCGGCGGGCAAGCGCGGTGGCGGTGTGAGTCTTGGCTCCCAGGTCGCGGCAAGCGCGGGCCAGGGCGGTGTCGTTGGTGACCACGATCCAGGTCTTGGGGCTGGTTCGAACGCGCGCCAGAATGGCGTCGTCCGCCGAGCGAGGGGCCGCGAACTCGACCTCCATCGGGCCGTAACGCATCGCCACGTCCGGACGCTCGACGCCGTCGAACACCACGATCATCCGGCCGCGATTGGCGCGTTCGCGCACCCAAGGGAGCAGCCAGGCGACCACTGCCCGCGCATCGCGCGCGCCGGTTCGACCGCCGCCCACTCCGCCGAGATTGCTGCCATCGATCAAATAGGACATGCGAGAGACCTTCCCGCGCGGGAGCCCATGCTAACGTCGTGCCGTTCGAATCCGGCCCTATCCAGGAGGTTGTTCCATGAAGGATGCAAGGCTCGTTTTTGTCGTGTCGGCGCTCGTCGCGGCGCTCTTGATTCCCGCCGCCTCCGCCCGCGCGGCCTCGGCGCGTGAAACCGGCGCGGCGACCCAGACTCGGACCCTGCGCGTCGACTACTTCCATACCGGAAATGCGACGACGGAGATGTTTTCGCTCGACCGAGTCGCCCTGGAACCGCTTCCCTGGGCGGGTAACCCCCGCCGGCCGTTCGACGACACCAACCTCGGCCTTTACTTCTTCGAGGTCGTCGATCGCGAAACGAACCGGACGATCTATTCGCGCGGCTTCGCCTCGATCTTCGGCGAATGGCAGACCACCGACGAGGCGAAGGAGCGGTGGGGGACGTTTTCCGAATCGTTCCGCTTTCCGCTTCCCGAGCGGCCGGTCCGCATCAGTCTCAAGAAGCGCGACGCGAGGAACGACTTCCACGAGATCTGGAGCCTCGTCGTCGACCCGGCCGGAATGTTCGTCGACACCTCAGCGCCGAACCCACCCGCCGCCCTGCTCGCGCTCGAAAACCACGGCGACCCGTCGGACAAGGTGGACCTGTTGATCTTGGGTGACGGATACACCAAGGAGCAACGTCCGAAGTTCGAGAAGGACGCGCGGCGGATGATCGAGATGCTATTCGGGCAGGAGCCGTTCAAGAGCCACCGCGCCGACTTCAACGTCTGGGGCTTGAGCCCCGCGGCACTCGACTCCGGAATCTCGCGCCCTTCAACCGGCATCCATCTGCGGAATCCGATCGGCGCCACCTACGACGCGTTCGGCTCGGAGCGCTACGTCCTCACCTTCGACAACCGGGCCTTCCGGGAGGCGGCTCAATTCGCGCCCTACGATTTCGTCGAGATCCTGGTCAACGCCCAAACTTACGGCGGCGGCGGAATCTTCGGCCTTTACGGCACGGTCGCCGCGGACAGCGTCTGGGCCCCGTACATCTTTGTCCACGAATTCGGCCATCATTTCGCCGGGCTCGCCGACGAGTACTACACCTCGGACGTCGCGACGAACAACGGCGCGGTGGTCGAGCCGTGGGAAAAGAACGCGACCGCCAACGCCGATCCGGCGACCGTCAAATGGAAGGCGTTGCTCTCCGCCGGAACCGCGCTCCCGACCCCTTGGAAGAAGACGGAGTTCGAGGCATTTCAGAAGGACACCCAGGCCCGCCGTCGAAAGATCCGCGCCGAACGGCGACCGGAGTCCGAGATGGATGACCTCTTCCGCGAAGAGCGCACCCACGAAACGGATCTGCTGGGCAAGGACGCCAACTCCGGCAAGGTCGGAGCCTTCGAAGGGGCCAACTACCAGGCGACCGGCATGTTTAGGCCCCAGGAGGACTGCATCATGTTCACCCGCGACGAAGTCGGCTTCTGCGCCGTCTGCCGCGCGGCGATCGAGCAGGTGATCGAGCTGTACTCGAAATAGAGCCAGGGGCACGATCCCGGTAGGTCGTCGAATAAACTTCTCCCGTATGGCTTTGATCTCCCGTCTACTCGGTCGGACCGGCTGGTCGCTTGAGGGGGTTTCGCTCCCTTGGGCGAACGGCGAGGTTTCGATTTACGAGCATGTCCAGGCGCATTTGGTGCCCGGTCGGCCGGGGCTTAGCGAAGGGGGCGAGGCTCTGCCGGACGAGGAGAGGCGGTCCCGATCCGGCGGGTTGCGGTGGGTGGCCGGCGGGCTCGATGGCACGTTTGCCCAGCATGGCGGTGCGGGAGCCGACGAGGCGGTTGCCGAGAGTCTGCATGAGGCGCTGGTGGCGCTCGGCGAGCGGGCGACCGCCCAGGCGCTTTCGGATTTGTACGCTCTGATGCTCCGGCATTCCGCCTTGGAGTCGGTCGATGCGCTGAACGGGCGGATCGTCCGCGGCGGGATCGACCCGGCCAAGCTGCATACGATCGCGCGTTTCCTGGCCACCCGGGCGCCGGACCGCGAACCGGTCAAGATGGCGATCGCCTGGCTCGGCCTGCTGCGCGGCGGCGATGACGACGAGCTGCTGCGCGCTCTGGCCCGGCACGAGGAATTCACCCTCTACGCCGCGGTCGCGTTGGCCAACCGGCTGGAAGATCCGGAACGCACCCTGTTTTCGCTCGCCCGCCAGGTCGAGGGTTGGGGGCGAATCCACCTGATCGAGCGCCTGGCCGACAGCGAGAGCCCCGAAGTGCAGCGTTGGCTGGTGCGCGAGGGGTTCCGCAACAAGATCGACCTCTCATACACGGTGCTGATCGCGGCGCGCACCGGGCAGCTGCGCGAAGAGCTGGAACGAGGCTCTCCGGACCCGGAGCTGTTGGTCGCCGCGGGCGAGATCCTCTCGGCCCTGATCGAAGGCGGTCCATCGGCGAGCATGGACGATTACGAGGAGGGCGCCGCGGCGACCGCCCTCTATCTCGACCTGCTGGTCGAGCGGGCAGAGCGTCTGGAGGATTTGAACCACGCGTCGACGATCCGCGGTTTCCTGGCCGAGGACGACGAGGAGGCCTGGACCGAGCGCGAAATCCATGGCTGGACGCCGGAGCTTCGCGAGCGGCTGATCGCCCGCTGCGACGAAGTTCTGGCGTGGCCGGGCTGGCGCGAAAAGATCGCCCTGGCCGTGCTGACCGGCGAAGCGGGCGACCGCGCGACATTCGCGGTGGCCGACCAGGCGGCCCGGGCGCTGGACATCGATCTGTGGGATGCGCACTTCCGGCGCGCCGAGGCGGAGCTGGACGCCTGGCATTGGGCGGCGATCGCCGCGACGAAAGATCCGGAGCGCCGGCGGCGCGTTCTGGCGCTCGCCGAGGCGCGGCTCGACCTTGGACGGATCGGCTCGGGAGCGGGCCTGGACGTGGGCTTCGGTCCGAAGTTTGCGCAGGCTTCGTGCTTGGAGGTGATCCTGCCCGCGCTGCGTGAAACTCCCGGCGCGGGGGTTGCCCTGCTGCTCGCCGCCCTGCAGAGCCCGACGATCCGCCTACGTCATCGGGCGCTCGACGTGATCGAGGCCTGGGGGCCGGACGCCCGGCCCGAACCGGTCGCCGAGGCGTTGCTCGCCGCCGCGGCGGTCGAGCCGGACGGCAAGCTGCAATTGCGGATCGCGGCGCTTCTCGCGGACCCCGAGCCTACGAACTGATCGAGGGGCTGCAAACGCGGGCGAGACAGGCCTCGAGGACAGCATGCCTCGCCCCTACGAACAATGCCGGGACGGCGCCCGGAGCTCGATCAGTCGGCGAGCACGAAGGTCACGCGCATGGTGACCCGATAGCCCACGACTTTGCCCTTTTCGATGTGGACGTGCTGCTCGGAAACCCAGGCGCTACGCATGTTCTTGAGCGTTTTGCCGGCGCGCTTGATTCCTTCTTGCACGGCGGCTTCGAAGCTGTCGGGGTGCTCGGCGCTGATTTCGATGACCTTGGCGACGGAAGAGCTCATGTGGACCTCGGATCTCTTTAAGTTACGGCGGTTGGCGGATCTGGATTTTCAGTCGAGCGGCTCGGGACGTGCGACTCCGTAGCCCTGTACGTAGTCTACGCCGATCTGCTGGAGGGTCGCGAGGATCTCGTCGCTTTCCATCGACTCGGCGATCGTCGCGATGCCGAGCAATTGGCCGATCTGGTGGATCGATTCGACCAGCGCGCGCTGGATCGAGCTCTCATTGATGTCGCGCACGAAGCCGCCGTCGATCTTCAAGAAATCGACGTCGAGGTTCTTTAGGTAGGCGAACGACGACAGGCCGGTGCCGAAATCGTCGAGCACGAAACGGCAACCGCGCGCTTTGAGCGTGCGGATGAACTGCTGGGCGCGGGCGAGGTTCGCCACCGCCGCGGTTTCGGTCACTTCGAACAGGATGCTGCCGGGAGGAACGCCGCTGCGGTCGAGCTGCTCGATCACGTCGACGAGGAAACTCTCCTCGTCGATCGACCGGCCGGAGAGATTGATCGCCCAGTGCAGCTCCTTGGCGCTGGAACGCTGCTTCTCGACCAGGTTTTGGAACGCGTTCTTGACCACCCAGCGATCGATGCGCGAGATCAGCCGGTAGCGCTCCGCGGCGGGGATGAACGAGCCGGGCAGCGCGACCTGACCCTGCTCGTCGCGCATCCGAATGAAGATCTCCGACAGCTCCGGCCCGCCGTTTCTTCGGTTCAGCGGGCGAATCTCCTGGCGGAGTAGAAAGAACCGATCCTCGTCCAGGGCGTTCTGAATCCGGTGGACCCATTGCATCGCGCCGTACCGCTCGACTAAAGCGGCGTCATCCTCCTGGTACTCGTGGACCCGGCTCCGGCCGCCTTCCTTGGCGACGTAACAGGCGGCGTCGGCCGCGGCGAGCAGCTGCACCCGGTCGGGTCCACCGGCGGTGATCGGCACCAGGCCGATCGAAACTCCGACCTGGAAGGTGCGCTCCTGCCAGGCGAAGCGGAACGAGCGGACGGCGGCGCAGACCTCCTGCGCGATCCGGCGCGCGCGGTCGAGATCCGCATCTTCGAGCAGGATGCCGAATTCGTCGCCGCCGAGGCGCGCCAGGATGTCGTTCGGCCGAATCCGCGCCCGCAGCAGGGTCGCCAGCTGGCGGAGCAACTCGTCGCCCGCCAGATGCCCGGCGGTATCGTTGACCAGCTTGAACTCGTCGAGGTCGAGGTAGAGCATCGCATGGCGACGACCTTCGCCGCATGCGCTCGCGACGCAGGTATCCATCAGCTCTTCGAACTCGCGCCGGTTGAGCAGCCCGGTGAGCCCGTCGTGGCGCGCGAGGTAGCTCATCTCGCGCTCCATCCGGCGAATCCGGGTAACGTCCTTGAACACCAGGACGGTGCCGCGGATGGTGCCCGAACGATCCCGGATCGGGGCGACGGAATCCTGGACGGCAAACTCGACACCGTCCCGGCGGACGAGGGTGGCGCCGCCCGGAAGCTCGACCACCCTACCTTCCGAAAGACAGGTGGCGATCGGATCGAAACCGATCGGCCGGCCCCGCTCGTCGACCAGCTGGAGGACGCGGAGAGCCGGCTGACCCAGCGCCTCGGCGGCGAGCCATCCGGTGAGGTGCTCGGCGACCGGGTTCAAATAGTCGATGCGGCCTTCCGGATCGGTGCGGATCACCCCGTCGCCGATCGAGGCGAGGGTGACCTGGGCGCGCTCCCGCTCGAGCTCCAGGCGGGCCTGGTTTTCCTGCAGGGCGATTTCCGCCTGTTTGCGGTCGGTGATGTCGATCGCCGAAAGCAGGCCGGCCCAACCGTCCGCCATCATGACGCGCGTCGCGTTGACCTGCATCCACCGCTCGGTGCCGTCCTTGCGGATGATTTTCACCTCGACGTTGCCGACGAAATCCTCGCCCGCAATTCGGCGCTTCGACCGTTCGACCACGAGCGCCTGATCGTCGGGATGGACCAACAGCGTGATCGGTCGGCCGACTAGCTCGGCGGCGGAAAAGCCGGTCAGCCGCTCGCTCGCCGGATTGACGTAAAGGTAAACCTCCCGGTAGACGAGGATCGCGATTTCCGTCGTCTCGGCCAGGGAACGGAACCAGCTGTCGGTGGCGGCGAACGGTGCGTTTCCGTCGACCGCAGATTCGATGGAGGTTGTCACGGCTCACTCGCATTCCAGATGAAAACAAAAATTGGAGTAACGAGTGTTTCCTTGAAGCAATTTCCGTGCCCCTCGATCTCAGCGCGGACGCCAGACCAGCACCAGCCAGCCACGCCGTTGCCCGATCTCATCCGGCCGCGGATCGGCGACGATCTGCGCCACGCCCGCTCGGGCCTCGAACGCCGGAAGTCCGGCGAGCGGATAGGGGCCGAGACGAAATCGCCGTTCGATTCCGGCGAGCGCGAGGAGATCTGAAGCGACCCGATGCCGTTCGTACAGGAGGTGGAACGGCAGGTCGGGAACCGAGAGATCGGCCTGCCATCGCTCGTAGCGGTCCCCCAAGAGCGCCCCGGGAGCGAGGGCGGAGACCTCGATACGCTCGGGTGACCGGGGGCCGAGGCCGCTCGGCGGACCGCCCACCTGCAACCGGTCGAAATCGAACCGGGCACCCGTAACCCGGGCGCTCCGAAGCTCCAGGTCGAGGCCCCAGGAATCCTGTTCGAGGGAAGCGCCGAACGTGCCGCCGAGGGTCCGAATCCCCGATCCGACGGCGCCGTAGAGCGCGATCCGGGGCTCGAAATGGAGCTTGCCGCGCGCGAGGGAGGCCACCCCGCCCAGTTCTAAGCCCGCCCGAGAACGGCTCTCCGTCCGGTCAGACCCGACGGGATCGATCCGTTCCATCAAGGCGCTCGCGAGGACTTCCGTGCGCAGCGGACCGAAGCGTCGTTCGAGGTCCGCGGACAGCTCGACGCCCGACCGATCGAGATCGAGGCCGCGGCCAAGCGGCGGGCGAGTCGCGCCGGAAGGTCGTTCGGAGAGATCGAATCCGCGGAGCGAGATCTCCACCGGCAGACCGCGGCCCGTGACTTCGAGGCTTGCGCCCCGGGGAACCGCACCCCCGCCGATTCCCCCGAGCGCGAGGATCTCGAACCGGCCGAGGGGATCTCCGACCCGGACGCCGAGCTCGCTCCGATTCCCCGCGGCGGTCGCGAGCGATCCGGCGATCAACGGAAGCCACTCCGGGCGGCCCAGGCCATAGGGCCGGCCGGGGGCCACGGTCTCGGCGTTGAATTCAACCGGCGAGGCCGGCGGTACCGGGCGCACGGCGGGCGCGAAGTCGGTGGGCGGAAGGTTGGCCGCAAGGGGCGGCGAAGCGATCGGTACGCTCGGGTCGCTCGGCAGGTCGATCCGGCGCAGGTCGAGCCCCTGCGGTTCGAGCGACAGGTAAAAGAGCGCCCGGCCATCCGGTGTCGGAGTGGGAGAGAACGCGGCGCCCGCCGTGCGGGTGATCGCGGTCTGCCCGGCCGTTCCTTCCGCAGGAAACCCGACGAGGTCGATCCGCCCCTCGCGGCCGAGACTCGCGTAGATCGTGGCGCCGTCGGCGCTCCAGGCCGGCGCAGCAGGATTTGAGGGGCCCCCTTCGGATCCCTCGCCCCCCTTGGCAACCGGCAGCTCACGCTCGGCGCCGGTTTCGAGGTCGCGGATCATCAGATGCCAGGCACCGTCCGCGTGGCGCAGGAACGCCAGGCGGGACCCGTCGCGCGACAGGCGCGGTGCGTCGTAAATCTCCTCGACCGAAGGCTCGGTGATCGGAGCGACCGCGCCGGTCAAAAGATCGACCCGGACGATCTGAGAAAATCCGTGACGCTGGCGCAAGGCGACCGCCCAGGAGCCGTCGGCGCTCGGATCGGCATCGCGCAGGTCGGCACCGCGGGTGAGCCTTCGGACCTCGCCGGTGGACAGGATCCAGGCAAACAGGTCGGGATGAAGGTAGCCCAGAAGATCGGGCTCGAAGCGGACGAAGAGAATCCCGTCTTCGCCCAAAAACCGCGGCATCGAAGGGGCTCTCCCCCCGGACGCCGGCAACCGAAAGCGAGGCCGCCGCGCCGGAGGCCCATACCTCACCGCCGGAACGTCCTCCGGATCTCGCGCGCTCTTTTTGCTTTTCCCGTCCTTGCCGTCTTGGCTGTCCCCCACGCCAAACACCACCAACTCCCCCGGCTCGTCCCGCCGGTCGAGGACCACCGCCAACCGCTCCCCGGAACGCGATAGGGCGGGAGCGCCCGCGCCGCGCGGGAGATCCTGCCAAAGCTCCCCTTCGCGCAAGGGGGCGAGCCGCTTTTCGATCTCGATCGCCTGTGCCGACAGCTCGGCGCGGAATCGGTCCCAAAGGTCGCGCGGCGAGCTGCCCGCCGGCCCGGCGAACACACCCCCGAAGCTGTGGTCGAACGAACGCGGGGTCCGTGCCGTCATGCGCGCCCAGAGGTTCTTCAAGCTCCCCGGACCCGCGCGCCGCTCCAGCCATTCGAGGTAGGCCGACCCGGCGAGGTAAGCCATCGACATGCCGAGATAGCCGTCGCGGTCGCTCGCCAGGCGGTCGTAACTCGGAAGTTTGCCCGCCGCCGCCCAACGACGGAGGATGGCGGCGCGCAGGTCGCCGTTCGGGCGGCCGGACCCGGTGAGCCGGCCCTCGACGACCGTGGCATACCCTTCGCTCACCCAGCGCGGCGCGGCAAGCGCGAGCGGTCCGGCCGGCAGCAGCCCGCGCAGCGCGTTACGCGAAGGGCGCAACAGGTGGACCAGATGGGTCTCTTCGTGGACCGCGAGCAGCTCGATCCAATCCCGGTAGTGGCCGATCGTCGAACCGGCGTCGGGCGGGCTGGTCCAGAGCACCATGCGCGGCCGGCAGAGCAGCGGCAACGCCATGCCGTTCGGCTCGGCCACCGGATCGGAGACGAAGACGTCGACGATTTGCGGCGGCTCGTAGCCCACCTCGTCGATCACCGCAGCGCGGATCGACTCCAGCCGCGAAGCGGCGCGGAGCGCCCAGGCCTCGGTCTCCGCGGGGTAATGAACGCGGAAATGCTCCGTCGACGCCGTGCGCCAATCGGCCGCGGGTCCTTGGGCGGTCGACGGCGCGGCGATCACAAAAGCGCCGGCGATCGCCGTTCCCAGCAGGCGCGCGCGCATCGAAACCCGGAGCTTCACGGTCTCGGCTTCATGGGGTCGGGTTTTCAGACCTTGGGCGGCAGGTCGCGAGCCTGGGGCTCGTCCTCGAAGGCGTGGTGGTTGTGCGAGCCGTCGCAAAACGGCTTGTTCTTCGACTGGCCGCAACGGCAAAGCGAAATCGTGGTGCGGCCACCGAGGCCGTACGCGCTGCCGGCGGGGTCGAGCAGTTGAATGTCGTCGCCTGTGACGCGGAACGGACCGTTCCGGATCACCGTGACTTTGATCGGACTGGCTGCAATCGGATCGGCCGGGATTTCTAGCTCGCTCATCGAACCTCCTCTTACCTGCGTCGACCTTACAGCTTCCCGCGGACCGGCAAGGGCGTCAAGCGTGAAGTAAGATCGGTCGCCCTCGCGCCCGCTCCGATTCGGCCACGCGGAAGAGCCTTCGACATGGATTTCCTCGCTTCGTTTCGCCGATTCAACTTCTCGCGCCTGCGGCGCCCCTTTGTGGTCGGGCTGCTCTTGGTCGCGCTCTGGTTCACCTGGCGGCTGGTCGCGAACCTCGATTGGCGCGATCTGGTCCACCGCGCGGCGGCCGCTAATTTGCCCCTTCTTGCCCTGGCGCTCGCCTGCCTGGTCGGCAGCTACCTGTTCTGGGATCGCCGCCTGGCGATCGCCGCCGAGCGGGCGGTCGATGTTCGGCCCCGGCTCGGGCTCGGGTTTTTCGTTCTCTATGCCACGGCCGCGCTCAATCTGCTCACCCCCTCGGCCCGGGTGTTGGGCGGACCGCTGCGCGCCCGCTACATTGCCCGCGCGATCGGGCGGCCTTTCGCGCCGCTCTACGGGGTGATCCTCTACGACCAGTTGGCGCATTTGGTCGTGATGACCTCCTGGACCGGGCTTGCGCTGGTCTCGACCGCCTGGCTTCTCGGCCGGCCTTGGCTGGTCGCCGGAACCCTCGCGGTTTACGCGGGGCTCGCGGTCGCCTCTTTCGGCCTGGGATCGCGAGCCGGAAATGGGGCGCTCGCCGGATTCTTCGCCCGCCGCGCCGAGCGGGGCGGGCGGGGAGAGCGGCTCTACGGCCAAGGCCGCGAGGCGGCGCAGACGCTGGAAACCCTGGCCGGCGAACGGCGGCTGCGCCTGCCCGCCGCGGCGCTCGGCAGCGGGTTCTTCCTCGTCTCCGCCCTGGCCCAATGGCTCATTTTCGCGGCGCTCGGCCGGCCGGAGAGCCCCCTCGTGGTGATCGCGGTGGTCGCACTTGGCGCCTCGGCCGGAATGCTCACGGGAACCCCCGGCGGAGTGGGCACTACGGAGGCCGCGATGGTGGCGCTCTACGGCGCGCTCGGCGTCGGCCCGGGCGAGGCCGCGGCGGCGACCCTGATGTTCCGCGGCCTGCACTACGTGAGCGTGATGGCGCTCGGCATCCCCGCCTTGATCGTTCTGGAGCTGCGGTACGGAGCGCGGTTCGGCAAACCCCAGGCCGAGGCTGAGTCGTTGCCCGAAACCGAAACCTCCGTGGAGTCCGCCGCATGATCGTTCCCGAAACCGATCCGCTGCTGCGGTTTCGTTCCGAAATGCCGGTCGCCGGCCGCTATGTCTATCTGAATCACGCGGCGATCGGCCCGCTGCCGCGCCGGTCCGCCGCACGGGTGGCGGACCTCGCCCGGGTGATTTCCGAGACCGGCGACCGCCGCTGGCCGGAGCGGAACCAAGAGATCGAGCGCGTCCGCTCCTTGGCCGCCCGGCTGATCGGGGCGCGCGACCCCCATGAGGTGGCGTTCGTCGAGAACACCTCGACCGCATTGTCGCTGGTCGCCGAGGGGATCGATTGGCGGCCGGGCGACAACGTCGTCGGCGCCGAGGGTGAATTTCCGTCGAACGCCTACCCGTGGATGAACGTCGCGGCGCGCCCGGCGATCGAGGTCGAGTACCGCCAGGCGCCCGAACGGAACGGCCGCATCGACCCCGAGGATCTGCTCGCCCGGATCGATGGCCGGACCCGCCTGCTCGCCCTCTCCTCGGTGCAGTACGCGACGGGATTCCGCTCCGACCTCGCGCGCCTGGGGGCCGCCTGCCGGGAGCGCGGCGCGCTGTTCGTGGTCGACGCGATCCAGAGCCTCGGGGCCTTGGCGGTGGATGTCGAGGCGCTAGGGATCGACGTTCTCGCCGCCGCGGCGCATAAGTGGCTGCTCGGACCGGAAGGGATCGGCCTGCTCTACGTCTCGGACCGGGCGATCGACCGGCTGCGCCCCACCCGGGCCGGCTGGCGCTCCACCCGCTCGCTCTACGACTGGAGTCGCCTCGATTTGACGTTCGCGGAGGGCGCGAAGCGCTTCGAGTGCGGAACGATCAACGGCTTCGGCATCGCCGGGCTCGGCGGCAGTCTGGAAATCCTGCTCGAAGCGGGACCGGAGGCGATCGAACGCCGCATCCTGGCGCTTGCCGAACGCACGGCGGCGGGGTTCGAGGCGGCGGGCCTGACACTCGCCGCCCCCCGCGGCGAAGCTTTCCGGGCCGAGGCGTCCGGTATCGTCGCCGGCACCCACCCCCGGCGGAGCGCAGAAGAGCTGGCCGAAGCCCTGGCCGAGCGCGGCATCGTGGTGTCGGCGCGGGCCGGCCGGCTGCGCGCGGCACCCCATTTTTACAATTCCGAGGCGGAGATCGACCGGTTCGCGGCGATCCTCGCCGAGTTGGCAGGCGGGTAGGCCGACCTTTGGTAAAGTCCCGCCGCCCATGAGAAAACGCCTCGCCGGTTGCGCCGTCCTCGCCCTCTCCTGTCTGCTTGCCCTGGCCGCCGCCGAGGCTCTGCTGCGTTTCCTCTCGGCCCACTGGCTGCACGTGCTGGATGTCGAGATGTGGCGCTACGCCCGGTTCGTCAAGACGCCGTCGAAGATTCCCGGCGCGATCGAGGAGCACCAACCGAACGCGGACGAGTGGTTGATGGGCAAGCGGGTGCGGACCGACGAGCGGGGATTTCGCCGTAACGCGCCGGAGGTCGAAGCCGCCCGGACGCCGAACGACCGGCTGGTGATGGCGGTCGGCGACTCGCTCACCTTTGGCTGGGGAGCCGGCGAACCCGACACCTGGCCGAACCAGCTCGAAGAGCTGCTGCGGCAACTCGGAGCGCCGTCCCGGGTGATGAACTTCGGCATCGGCAACTCGAACACCTCGATGCAGCTCGCCCGCTACCGCTCGCTCGCCCGAAACCTAAAACCGGCCTGGGTGATCCTCGGCTTCTTCATCAACGACGCCGAGCCTGACCCCAAGCCCTCCGAAAGCACCCTGGTCTGGCGTTCCGCGCTCGCCGGCCTGCTGTCCACCCGCCTGCGCCAAAGCTCGGAAGTGAAGCTGCGCGACTACAAGGCGTACTACCGCTCGCTCTACAACGACGACCAGCCCGGCTGGATACGGATGAAACAGGCGCTCGCCGAGTTGGGAGACCTGCTGCGCCAGGACGGCGTTCCCCACACCCTCCTGCTCCTCCCCGAGCTCCACGAGCCGAAGAATTTCGGCAGCTTCGCCGACATCTACGCCAAAGTCGCGGACGCCGGCCGGGCAAGCGGCTGGGAAGTGATCGACCCCTCAGGCCGCTTTCCCCAAAACGCCGGCCCCGAGTACTGGGCGACCCTAGGCGACGCCCACCCGAACCGGAAAGCCCAGAGAATCTTCGCCGAGGCGCTGTTGGGGTCGAGGTACGCGCTGCCGGGCCGGTAATGAGGCTATCGGCGAATTCGAACGCGATCGTCTGAAACGATCCAGAGGGCGTTAGCCGGCGACTCGTTGTTGAGCAAGAAGGCGAGCCGCGAGACCAGAGAATTCACGTTGTCGATCTAGCCAGGCATATTTTCATCGAGCTTGATACGCACGTTGCATTCAAGCCGGAAGCGCGATGACCCGCTCGCGGGCGAGCTCTGCGGCGTAAGCCATCGCTGCGGTTAGATCTTCTCTCTTCAAGGTCGGATACTCGGCCAAGATTCTCTCGGCGCCCACGTCCGCCGCAAGGTTGTCCAGTACGACAGACACCGGAATGCGAGTTCCCGTAATGCAGGGAGTCCCGTGCATGATCTCCGGGTCGATTGAAATTCGACGATTCCAGGTCATCGTTCGTCCTCCGTCGTAGTAACGATATCCGAAGAAGGCGGGAAGAGGATGTGCCTCGGGAGCGCGAGCGCAGGCTTTTGCTTAGTCCAACGAAGACATCAAGCTAACGGAAAAATCCCCGCACCTTCCCCGCCAAAGTCCGGGCCATCAATTTGCGAACCGGGGGAATCGCGGTAAGGATCGGCAGCGCGATGTCGCGGCCGAGGCCGAGGATGCTGCTTCCGGATTGGAAGAACGGCGTGAGCAGATAGGACAGCCGGGACAGGTACAAGGCGGGCGGGCGGCGTTCGACTTCGAACCGGGCGCAGGTTTTTGAGAAATCCCCGGTCGTTGCCAGCAGCCGGGCGAACGCTTCGGCGTCGGCGAGCGCGAGGTTCGCCCCCTGGCCAAGGTGGGGGCTCATCGCGTGGGCCGCGTCTCCGATCAGGAGCAGCCGTTCGGCGGACCAGCGCGGGCAGGCGACGTGGACGTAGGTGGTGAACGCCGCCTGATCGAAGCTCCGGAACTCCTCGAATATCTCTTCAGCCTTCGGCGCGAGCGCGAGCACTTTGTCCCGGAATGCCGAGAAGCTCCCTTTCCGGATCGCCTCGATTCCGACTTTTCGATCGCCCCAGAAGAGGCTCGCTCGACCCTGCCCAAGCGGCAGGATTCCGATCAGCACCTTCGTGCCGCGCACCACCTGGTAGAGGTGGCCGGTGACCGACGTGCACGGCCCCATCGCCCAGAGCGCGCCGAAGTCGTATTCGCGGCTTCCGCCGTCCAACCCGGCCGAGCGGCGGAGCGCCGAGCGCGAGCCGTCGGCCCCCAGCACGAAATCGAACGGGCCGTGGCGATTTCCATCCCGGTCGATTAGGAACGTCGCGTCCGGCGTCGTCTCCCGCTTTTCGGGCGCGGCCTCGCGCTTTTCAATTGCCACACCGGTAACGATCTCCACCCCGGCCGCGAGGCAGGCGTCGAGCAGCGTCGTAAACAGCAGCCCGCGGGCGACGCCGTAACCCGTCCAGGTGGGATCGGCCGCCCGGTACGGCAGGCGAATCATCCGCCGCCCGGAGACCTGCTCGGCCAGAAGCTCCGCGATCGGCTCACTCTTTCCGATCACCGCGTCGAGCAGGCCGAGCGATGCCAGCGCCTCCTGCCCCGAAGGCTGAAGGAGGATGCCCGCCCCCACCGGACCGAGCACTGGAGCGCGTTCGAACAGAGTGACCCGGTGCCCCGCCCGCGCCAGATGCACGGCGGCGGCGGTTCCCGCGATCCCACCTCCCACGATGCTGATTTGGTACATTGGAGGGGAGGCTATCTCAAGCGATCCCGGCCCGGTCGTAGACCTAAGGACCACTCCGAATGGACAGCGGAAATCTCTACATCAAGGGGCTTTGGCGTTACCCCGTAAAGACCCTGGCGGGCGAGGCGTTGACGACCGCCGAGCTGACCGAGAACGGCGTGGTCGGCGACCGGATCGTTCACGTACGGGGGCCTGAAGGGGTGCGGACCTCCCGGCGGCAGTATCGGCTGCTCGGCCTCTCCGCCACGCTCGGCGCCGACGGCCGGCCTCTGGTGGACGGCCTTCCCTGGGACCACGACGAGGTTCTCGAACGGGTGCGGGAAGCCGCGGGAGAGGACGCCTGGCTGGAAGAGTTCGACGGGCCGGAGCGGTTCGACGTTCTGCCGCTGCTCGTCGCGACCGACGGCGCGGTGGCCGAATTCGGGCGCGACGTCCGGCGCCTGCGCCCCAATCTTTTGATCGGCGGCGTCCACGGAATGGACGAGACGCATTGGGCCGGCGCCGAGCTTCATCTACCCGGAAAGGCGGGAGAGGCGGGCGAAGTGATCATCCGGCTCGATTCGCTCCGCGGGCGCTGCCCCATGACCACCGTCAATCCCGATACGCTGGAGCGCGATCCGGAGGTCCTGCGCGACATCGGCCGCCGCTTCGGCGGGCGCCTCGCGCTCAATGCCGAGGTCTTGAAGCCCGGCACGGTGAGCGTCGGCGACGCGGTCCGGCTCGTGCGCGCGGGCGATTCGGACTGGCTGGGCCGGGCCTGAGGCCGGACTAGCGCGCTCCGGAGAAACGCTTCTGCAGCCAGGCGATCGGGATTCCGATCAGCACGGCATGGGAAAAGAATCCCTCTGCGAGCCTTTTCGCCGGATAGTGGAGCGGGAACGGAAACGCCGAGAGGGGAATCACGACGAAGTTCATGAACAGGTAGACCAGAATGCCGAACAGGGCGCCGGAGAGCAGCGGCCGCTCGCGTAGCATTGCGAGCTTGCGGCTGGCGAGGAAGTACAGAGTCGAGGCGCCCATGGCGATCACGAAGTGGCAAAAAAGACCGAGCAGGCCGGTGGGAACGCCGCCGTCGAACGCGGCTTTTCCGAGCAGCCCGCTCGCGACCGATTGCAGTACCCAGAGGGGCGTCAACCCACCGCGAATCCCGTTCGCGATGATGGCGTAAAGGATGTCGAAACATCCGGCGACCAGACCGCCGAGGACGACTCCGACCCAGGCGCGAGAGATACCGGAGGGGGGCGACGCGCTTGCGTTCATGGATGTTCCTCCTACCTTCCCCCGAAGCCGAGGCTCGGGCCGTAGAGCGCCGCGTTGAGCAGGAGCGGCATGGTGCCGCGCCAGAACGATCGATACGACGGTTCCTGGGCGAACAGGATGACCGCGCCATGCCCGTGCTTTTCGACGCTCACGAGCAGGCTCCCCGCCAGCCGCTGCTCCGCCTCAGGGAAAGCGAAACCCGAGAGCAGCGGCGACTCGGTCGCCACGGTGAGCACGTCCTGCTGGGGATCGCCGGTCGTCTGGAGCACGAGGTCGCCGTCGATCAGGACGGGAGGCGCTTTCGGGATTCCGACCGCGAGCGGGTGGCCGGCGGTCATGCGGGTTGCGAACGCGGCACCCGGGGTCGAGATCGCCCGGTCGGCGGCGCTTGGGGTTTCTTTCGCGGTCTCGCCCTGCGCGCTTTCCGAGGCGGTGGCACCGTTTGGGGCCGTCGAGGCCGAGGAAGGAGTTTCCGCTGTCGCCGCGGAAGCCGCGGTGGCCGCATTGGCGGGATCGCCTGGGGTCTCTGGATCGTCCGGCGCCTTCCAGTTTTCGACCGCGGTGAAATCCTCGTCCTCCAACCAAGAGATCGCTCCGGCGATGCCGATCAGAACGCCGCCGCTCTTCACCCAGGCGTCGAGGCGCTCCTTCTTCTTGCCCGTGATCCGGTCTTCGTAGTCGCCGCTGGGGAGGATCAGCGTGTCGTAGGCCGATAGGTCCAGGTCGCCCAGACGATCGAGATCGAGCCGGTCGACTGGGGCTTCGAGCGAATGGTCGAACAGGAACCAGAGCGCGCCGAACGAGGTCTGATCGACCCCTTCGCCGCCGATCAGACCTAGATGCACCGGGCGGAGCGACGGCATGTCGCGCGAGCCGAGCGAGAGGCCCTCGATGTCGAACGACGAGCCAATCCGCGAGGCGGCGAGCCCAAGCTCTTGAAGCAGGGCGCCCGTGCGGGCCTCGAAATCCGGCGGGTTGCCGTAGCGGGGCACGAACAGCGTACCCGACGGGTAGGAGCGGTCTCCCAAACGGAAATCGCGCAACGCCAGGCGAAGAGCGAGACCGCGGGTTCTCAGCCGCATCGCGAGCTGGTAGGAGGCGAGGCCGCGCGGCTCGATCAGCAGCCCGAGCGTCCCCTCGCCCGAGATGCCGCTCGCTGCAGGCGCGAGCGGTTCGAGCGAGGAGGCAGGAGCGCCGGATGGGGCGAGCCAGACTTCCAGGTTGAAGGCGAGCGGCAGCGACCAGGCGGTGATGTCGTAGAACTCGCTGTCGAGATTCCGCGTCTGGCGCTCTTTCTGCCGCTCGATGAAGAGGTCCGAGAGCTGGGTTCGGCGTTCGAGCAGCGCTTCCACCAGCGGTCCGAGCGGCTGGCCGGAGGTGACGACGAAAGTGCCCGCCGGGAATCGACGGGACACCTCCTCGCCCCCTTCCGGCGAGCGGACCTTCAACTCCGTCCCGCGATCGAGCTGTTGGACCTTAATGCCGTGCAGGGCCAGCAGGTCGGCGAGGGCGCGCGCCTCCGGCTGGTCGGGCGACCAAGCGTAGAGGCGCCCCGGTCCGACGGCGGAGTCGAGCCGGTTGGCGACGAAATCTTCGAGCAGCCGCCGCGAGCTTCCTGCCGCGGTTTCAAGCGTGGCAAGCGAGGTCGCGAGGTGGTGGGCCACCCGATCCGCGAGCGCGATCCGCGTGCCGTCAGAGCGGGTGAGCAGCTCTCCCGCGCGCCCGCCGCCGGCCATCTCGTAGGTCATTCCGACGGCGCCGCGCAGGCTCGGATAGGAGTCGCCGTAGCCGGGATAGAGCAGGTCGTAGTTCTCCTGCTTGAAGTAGACCCAGCCGAGGCGGTCGAACGCCGCAGCGTTGGCGCGGCCGAAGGTTTCGAGCCAGGAGAGCGTGCGATGGGAGATCCGGGTGTGCACCGGCTCCGCGGCGGGCGGAAAGAAGTAGGTCGAATCCGCGCCCATCTCGTGAAAATCGACGAACACCTGGGGCTCCCAGGAGCGGTAGGCCGCGAGACGCGCGCGCGTCTCGGGCTGGGTCGCCCAGGCCCAGTCGCGGTTCAGGTCGATCAGGTAGTGGTTCACCCGGCCGCTCGGCCAGGGCTCAGAGTGCTCCGCCGCTTCGCGCCGCGGGTTCGGCTCGGCGCCCCGGCGCTGCTCGTAGGTCGCGAGATAGCGCTCGCGGCCATCGGGATTCATCAGCGGGTCGAGCAGGACGACGGTGTGCTCGAACAGCCGGGCGAAGTCGCCCCCTCCGGCGGCGAACACATACGCCGCGCCCATCGCGGCTTCCGCCGACGAGGACTCGTTGCCGTGCACCCCGTACGCGAGCCAGACGACCGAGGGCGTTCGCGCGATCAACCGTTCGCGTTCGGCTGCGCTTAAAGAGCCGGGGTCCGCCAGGCGTTGATGGTCGCGCTGGATCTCTTCAAGCTTCGCCAGGTTGCCCGGCGAGGAGATCGCGAGCAGGACCAGCCGGCGCCCCTCCTCGGTGCGGCCGTAATCGGAGAGCTCGACGCGATCGGAGGCGGCGTCCAGGGCACCAAGGTAGGCGAGGATCCGCTCCCAGTGATTGAATTTGGCGCCCAGCGGCGCGCCCAAGATTTCGTCCGGCCGGGGAATCCGCGGGTCGAGCGGGGGTAGGTCGAGCCGCTCCCCTTGGCCGAGCGGCGCGAGAACCGCGGGGCTGGCGCCCCCTTCGGCGGACTCTTTGGATTCGATTTTTTCGCTTCCGCCCGCTTCGACCGCCCCCAGGGGGGAGCACCAGAGGAGCGACCAGAGCGCACAGGGCGCGAGCCATCGAGAGTGCATGGGGTCTTTCGCCGTCGGCAGGTCAGGAGAACTGGGTTTCGGCCGAGATGTTCAGCCGCTTCATCATCTCGTGGAGCGTGGTCGGTTTGACCTGAAGCAGCTCGGCCGCGCGCTTTTGCACCCCGCCCGCCGTCTGGAGAGCCTTGACGATCAGCTGGCGTTCGAAATCCGAAACCGCCTCTTTGAATGGCAGGCCGTTGGCCGGCAGAACCATCGGCGAGAAGGTCGGCGGATCGCTCCGGCGAACGTTGCCGGGCAGCAGGTCGACTCCGAGCCATTCGCCGGAGGAGAGCACGGTCGCCCGCTCGATGACGTTTTCCAATTCGCGGACGTTGCCCGGCCAAGGATAATCCAGCATCAGCTCCATCGCCTGCGGCGTGATCTCGCGGATCGCCTTCTCGTTTTCGGTCGCGAAGCGGGCGAGAAAATGCTGGGCCAGCAAAGGGATGTCCTCGGTCCTTTTGCGCAGCGGCGGTAGCTGGATCGTGATCACGTTCAGCCGGTAGTAGAGGTCCTCTCGGAACTTTTCCTGGGCCACCATGTCCGTCAGCGCGGCGTTGGTCGCGGCGATGATCCGGACGTCGACCCGCATGTTTTCGATCGCGCCGACCCGCATGAATTCCTTCTCTTGGATCACGCGCAGCAGCTTGGCCTGGATGTCGAGCGGGATGTTGCCGATCTCGTCGAAGAAGATCGAGCCGCGGTCCGCCACTTCGAACAGCCCCTTTTTGGATGCGATCGCTCCGGTGAACGCGCCTTTGACATGGCCGAACAGGTTGCTTTCGAGCAGATCGCCGGGCATCGAGCCGGAGTTCACCGTGACAAAGGGGCCGTCGGCGCGCCGCGAATGGTGGTGGATCGCCTTGGCCACCAGCTCCTTGCCCGTGCCGCTTTCGCCCAGCACCAGGATGTTCGATTTGGCAGGGGAGGCGAGCTGGATCAGCTCGTAGACCTGCTGCATCGGTTGGCTCTTGCCGAGGATCTGGTCGAAGCTGTAGCGCCGTGCGAGCTGCTCGCGCAGCGAGCGGTTTTCGTGCCGCAGGCGGCGCTGCTCCAGCCCCTTGCGGACGGTGAGCAGAACCTCTTCGTTCTTGAACGGCTTCGGGATGTAGTGGAATGCCCCGTCGCGCATCGCGCCGATCGCGCTCTCGATCGAGGAGTAGGCGGTGATCACGACCACCACCTGCTCGGGATCCCGCTGGCGGATCTGCCGTAGCACCTCGCGCCCGGACAGCCCTGGCAGCATCAGGTCGAGCAGGATCAAGTCGATCTCTTCGCGTTCGATCAGCTCCAGCGCCTCTTCCCCGGTCGTCGCCGAAATCGTCGCGTAGCCTTCGCGGCGCAACAGGGTCGAGAGGACATCCTGGAGGACCTCCTCGTCGTCGACGATCAGAATGCTCATAGGGGAGGCGGGTTCGTTTCCGTCATGCATCGCTCGCTGCCGCGCGGGATGCGATGGCCGCGGCTTGGGCCGAGAGCCGGGGTAGCTCGACGCGGAAGGCCGCTCCGGGGTGTGCGGGCGTGCGGCTCTCCACGGTGATCCGGCCGCCATGGCGGGCGGCGATGTCCGAGCTGATCGACAGGCCGAGTCCCGTCCCGCCGGTCCCCAGCTTGGTCGAGAAAAGCGGCTCGAAGATTCGGCCCAGGTGCTCGGGCGCAATGCCCGGTCCGTCGTCCACCACCTCGACGACCAGGAAGTCCGAGGCGCTTTCGATGCGGACTTCCAGCCGGCCGCGGCCCCGCGGCGACATGGCATCGAGCGCGTTCAGAAAGAGGTTTGTGAAAATCTGCTGCAGCTCGCCGTCGCAGCCGTCGATGACCAGCGGACCTTCGCTCGAAGCGGCGTCCGACCGCCAGTCGATCTCGATCCGGCGCTTGGCGAAACGGTCGGCCAGCAGCTCAAGAGTCTCACCGATCAGACCGGCGACGTCGACCGGGCCGCGCTCGCTCGGCCGCTTGCGCGCGAATTCGAGCAGGTTGTTGACGATCCGCGCGGCGCGGAAGGTCTGGCGCTCCATCTTCTGCAGGATCTCGCGACGCGGATCGCCTTCCGGCGTGTCTTCGAGCAGCATCTGGGCGTAGCTCGAAATGCCGGCGATCGGCGTATTCACCTCGTGCGCGACGCCGGCGGCGAGCAGACCGAGGGCGGCCAGGCGGTCCTGTTCGCGCAACGCCCCCTCCATCGCCACCCGTTCCGTGATGTCGTGGATCACCAAAACTTGCAGCCGACGCGAGGGATCGCCCAGGAACTCCGCGAGTGTCAGTTGAAGGTGGCGGTCGACGCCTTTCGAATCGCTCCAATCGGCCTCGATCAACCCTTTGCCGGGCTCGGGCAGGCGGACGGTCAAGACCTCGGCGAGAGCGCGATTTTCGAGCGCCGCCGGAGCGCGCTCGACCAGTAGGGAGAAAGCGAGGTTGGCCGAGACGATGCGATGCTCCTGCGGATCGAGCACGGCGATCGCTGCGGGCGACGATTCGAAGATTCCAGCGCTGTAGCGCTCCAGGCGCTCGACTTCGCCGAGCCGGTCACTCAGTTGGTCGACCAGCTGGGCGTTCTCGATCGCGAGCGCCGCCTGGTCGAGGAGGTGGCGGACCAGGTCGAGATCCTCGGCCGAAAGGGGGCTGCCGTCGAGCTTGTAACCGAGCAGGACGATCCCGACCCGGCTGCCGCGCACGGAGAGCGGCAGGGCATAGCGGAAGCCGCCGATGAACAGCACCTGTTCGCTCGGCGGCACTTCCGCTGGCAGCGCGATCGGCGACAGGCGGCGGCAGCCGTTGCGCCAAAGGTCTTCGCCGATCGCGTCGAACGGCAACCGCAGCGGCAGGCTCGGATCGGCACCGAACAGTTCGAGCACCGCGCCTTGCGCGAGGTAGAGGTTCGTACGGTCGAGCTCCAGGCTCTGTTGCATCTCGCCGAGCAATTTTTCGCACAGCCGGCCGAGGTCGCGCTCGTGGAGCAACTCGCGGCCGAAGCTCGCGAGCGCCCGGCGCTGGCGGAACGAACCGCCGTACTGCACCCTTTCGAGCAGGGTCGAGACCGTCCGGCGCGTGGGCACCAGGAGCGCCGCGATGCCGACACCGGCGACGAACGAAAGCAGGTTCCGGGCGGCGGCCAGCTCGGGCGACAAACCGCGGTTGATCCCGAGGTTGATCAGCGAAAAGCCGATCGCGCCGAGCAGCAGCGTGAGCGTCGCGGATAGGGCGTCGCGGACGATCGATTCGAGGTCCCACAGCTTGTAGCGCAGGATCGCGTAAGCGAACGTCAGCGGCACCAACGCGAGCGGCAGGACGGCCAGTGCGTTCCAGGTTTCGTTCGCGCGCAGGCCGAAGACGAACGGCAGAACGTAGAGCGCCACGAACGGCAGGTAGCCGCCCGCCAGTCCGAACGCGATCCAGCGCACCTGGCGCTGCCCTTCGAGATCGCGACCGCGCGCGATGCGCCAAGCGAGCAGCGCGATCGCTGCGATCGCCGCGCCGATCAGATGGGCGAGATCGAGCCGGTCGAGCGCCCAGATCGCCCCCGCGTTCGGCCGCAGGAAGATCACGTCGAACTGAAGCGTCGCAAGCAGCGCGGCCGGCAGGTAGAGGAAAGGCAGCAGGCGCCCCTCCTTCCAGCGCGCCGGACGAAGCGGCGACGGGAAGGTGAGGAACAGGTGCAGGGTGAGCGGCGCCAGGAACAGCCGGGCCAGCTCGTCGAAGACGTAGATCGCGCGGTCGAGTTGGTCGCCCGGCGGCATCAGCGGCGAGAGCAGGTAGAACGCGGCCGAAACCAGGCACCACAGGTAGAACAGGTAGCTGTGCCGCTCGCGCTGGCGGATCAGGGTGTACAGGCCGATCAGCAGATAGGCGGCGCCGGTGAGCGCCAGGATCAGGTAGGGGGTGTCGAGGTTGAACGCCGGGCGCCGGTATGAGATTTCGGCGATCTGCCCCTCGCGCTCGACCACCAGGGCGCTCGCCGGCCGACCGATCAGGGCGCTGCGCAGCGCCTCGGGGCTCTGGATCGCTTCGCCGTTGGCGAGGACGATCTTGTCGCCCGCCGCCAAACCGGTCGCCGGGTCACCAACCTGGACAACTTGTTGAGTTCCTTCGAGGAACGCGACGGTGAAGCCGAGGGGTTGGAAGGTCTCTGCCCGCCGGAAGAAGCTCGTGCCTCCGATCACCGCGACGAAAGCGGCGAGCAGGAGGGCGAGGGCGAGGCGGGTTGCGCCGAGACGTTTCATGCTGAAGACACCGATGCTTTACGAACTTCGACAGAGCGCTTCAGCAGGTTTCGTGCCACCGACACGAAAATTTGAATCGCCCGGAAGTCACGGTTTTCTAAGGGATTTCGGATCCTTCCGTCCAAACAGGTGGATGGAATCCGGAAATCTGAATTCAACGAATTCGAGCCGGCGAACCGGAAATCCAGGCGGCTCGACGCCGCTTATCTGACGGTCGAAAACGGGAGGACTAGAAGCGAACCGCAAAACCACCGACGAAGCGCTTGCGCAGCTCGTCGTCGCCGCCGCGCACGGTCAGGTCGGCGCCTGCCGGCCGAGCGACTTCGGACCCGCGGCTGACCTCTACGTCCAGGCGCACGATCCAGTCGGTTCCGAGGTCCACTAGGACGTTCAGGTTCTGCGACACCACCAGGCGAAGCTTCTCGAACTCCGCTTCCGAGCCGCCGCTCCTGGCGCTCCGCTTCACCGGCTGCAGATCCTGGGTGAGCTTGTGGAAGGCTAGGAAAACGCCCGTCTCGGTCGCCTTGAACTGGGTGTCGAGAGAGGTGACCGCATAGCTCAGGCGGTTCTCATAATGCTTGCGGTCGGTGGCGAAGAAGATGCCGCCGCCGCCTGAGGCGTAGCTCGAGGAGAGCTTCGAGATGACCCGCGGCGCCAGCCGGTGCTGCAGTTCGAATTGGACTTCCGGCAACCGGTCGCCGCGCACCAGGTAGAGGCTCTCCTCGCGGTCGAGCAGATCCTCGCTAAAGTAGAGCCGGGAGGTCTCGGTGATCGTTCTCTGCGCCGCGCCGAGCGAGATCTTGTCGTCGTCGTCCTTCTTCCGCGACAGGGTCAACGAGTAGCACGACTCGCCCCCCTGCTCGCAGAAGTCGGCGGAGCGCATGAGCACCGGGAGGAAGTCTGTTCGCAGGTCTTCGGCGTTCTGGAACACCCGTCGGCTAAACGAGGTCTCCGCCTGCCAGGTCGGCCCAAGCTGAACCACGACGCCGCCCTTGGGGGTCAAGGCGACCGAACCGTCGCGCAGAGTCGAGAACATGCCGTACTCGACCAGCACCGCGGGGCTGATCCGGACGCCGCCTTGGCCGAAGACGTCGACGTTTGCCCGGTTGGCTTCGTCGAGCTCGTTGCCGCGGCCGAACCCGACCAGCTCGGACTGGCGCTCCCGGTACCGCACACCCGCCTGGATCGTCCCGCTGTCACCGAGCGCCGCGGTGTAGCTCCCCTCGAACAGCCAGGCCCGCGACGCCTCCGGAATGTCCGGCGGATCGAACAGTCCCACCCGGTGGTAGTTGCTTTCGCTCGTGTATTGGGCAGCGAAGTCGGAGCGACCGCTCTTGCCGTGCTCCTGCGACCAACTGACCCGATAGTTCTCGAAATCGACCGGCTGGCCCGCGTCGTCCCGGCCGAACGAAAAGCCGCCGCCGGCCGGACGGCCGGTCAGCCGGTTGGTGAGCGAGGTCACGGAGATTTGATTCGACGAGCCGTTCCCTACCGCCAACGAAAGCGCGCGGACCTCGCCGTCGGTAAAGGACTGGGTACTGGCCGCGCCGCTCGCGAGTTGCAACAGTTTGCCGGAAAGGCCGACCTGCAGTTTGCCGATTCGACCCTCGACGTCCACCTGGCCGCCCTTCATTTGCGACTGAGCGCCCGCGAGGGTCGAATCGACCCCCGACACCGCCGCCAGCTCGGTTTTGAAATCGGCGAAATCGCTCGCGGCGGTTCCCGAAGTCCCGTGGGAAGCTTCCAGCTGGGCCGAGGCGAGGCTCACGGCCTCGATGTCGCGCAGCACGTCGGCGGGGATCTTCGAGCGGATGCTCCAGAAGTCCGCCGCCTGGCCCCCCGCGCCGGAAGCGCTCGCGGCTTGCCGGGCCAGCTGGATTTCGAGGAACTGGTACGCCTCGGCGGTTGACCGGGTCAGCCGCACGACCGCGGGGACGAAGCCGATGCGGTGCGCGATGATGTTGTAGACGCCGGCCGGAAGCTGGTCGAAGCGGAAATTGCCCTGGAGGTCGGTGGCGACTTTCTGCAAGCTGCGATCGACCACTTGGTAGGCATAGACCGCCGCCGCGCCGAGCGGGTTGCTCGCGCCCATCACCCGGCCGGCGACCGCCCCCCGGGTATTGGACGCAGACGACGCGCCGGTCGTAGAACCGCTCGAGGGCGCTTGAGAGCGGGCCACACCGGGAGCTACCGCCAAAAGGATGGCGGCGACGGTCACCGGTAGACTCTTGCGCGCTTTCATTTCGTCTGCCCCTACGTGTGCCGGAGTCTAGACCTCCCCGTCGCGGTCGTCAAACCCCCCATCCCAACGCACCTCGATCCATCCCATTTGGCCCTCCGCCCGACCGGTCATAGGGGGGTGCGGGCGGCGGTCAGGGCAAACACCTCCTCCGCTCCCGCCGCGCGGAGCGCGTAGGCAGCCGCTTCGAGCGTCGCCCCGGTGGTCGTCACGTCGTCCACCAGAAGGACACGCCGGCCGGCCACGGCCGACGCACGATCGACCCGGAAGGCCCCGGCGAGATTCGCCAACCGGTCGGCGCGGCCCAGCCGTGCCTGGGCTGCGGTCGCCCGGCGCCGCCTCAAGACCCGCGCGGATGGCAGACCCAAACGGACGGCGAGTGGTGCTGCGATCCGCTCCGCCTGATCGAAGCCGCGCGCGACCCGGCGGGTCCAATGGAGCGGCACCGGCACCACCAGATCCGCCGCGGCAAGCTCGCCGCCGAACGCCGAGGCCAGCTCCAGGGCCAGGTGCCGGCCGAGGTAGTCGAGGCGACGGAACTTGAGCGCCAGGATGACCGCATCGAGCGGCGGCTCGTAACGCCAGAGGGAAAGAATGCGCAAAGCGGCCGGCCCGACGAGGGGATCGATCGGCAACGCCGGGCGCAGCCGAGCCCGGCAGCCGAGACAGAGATGGAGCGACTCCCGGCCCGCGAGCTGCCGCCCGCAGCCGAGGCAGGCGACCGGAAACAGCCAGCGTGCGAAGGTCTCGCGCACCCGGCGCGCGACGCCCGCGGCGTGGGCTCCGTAGAAAGGTTCGGCCATCGGGCGAAAGGGGGCGCGTTATACTCCCAGGCCGCGACGCCCCGCGAAGGGCGAAATCGTCGGCGCCGAGAGGCGTCGGTCCACCGAGGAGGGGTCTTGAAGCCAGAGCTCGATCATTCTGTTTCCGTCGTCCGGGTCGGAAGAATCGCCCGTTTCGCCCGGCTCGCCGCCGTCCTCGCCGGGTTTGGCTTGGGCGCAACCGCCCTGCAGGCGCAGGAACTTTACACTTTTACCGTCGGCGTCCTGGGCGGGATCGCCGGCTCTCCCGACACTCAGAGCACCAGCTTCGATCGCCAGAGCCTTCAGCTCAATCTTCAGTTCGAGACCGATGCCCGCACCCAGGTGGGCATCCGAGTCGGGCAGGTCGACTTGACCGGCCAGGGCGAGCGGCTGAATGGCCTGTTCGAGCCCAAGCTCCAGTACGTGACGATCGGCGGCGAATACCGGACCCGGCAGTCCTATTACGACTCCGGCATCTTCATCTCGCTCGGCGGCTATCGACTGGAAGGCTCGGGCGGCTCCAGCAAGACCGCGGCGGGTCTTTCAGCAGGTGCCACGGGCGAGTTCACGTTCAACCGCCACTTCGGCGTGATCGCCGAGGTCGCCGTCCACTACGCGGATTTGGACGACTTGCAGTATTTCGGCAGCGGCCAGATCGGGCTGGCGTTCCACTTCTAGAGCCGGTCCGCGATCTTCTTCCTCACCGCGGCGTCGTCCCAGTTGGTGGCGCCGACGAATTTCTCCACCACTTGGCCCCGGTCGATCAGGTACGACTCGGGGATTTGGGTGCTGCCGTAGCGGTGGGCGACGTCCCAGCTCGGATCGAACAGCAGCGAGTCGTCCGGTTCGCCACCGAGGAACTCGCGAGCCTTGCCAGGATCGTCGGCGACGGCAATCATCACCACCTTGAAGTTGTGCCGGTCGGCGAAGTCGTGGCGGAACCGCTGGAGCGCCGGAATCTCCTGAACGCACGGAGGACACCAGGTCGCCCAGAAATGGACCAGCGTGACCTCCCCCATCCGTTCGCCCAGCTTCGCCGGACGCCCTGCGGCGTCGATCGCGAACCCGCCCGGGGCCGTCGTCCGGGGATGTTCCCCCTTCGGCCAGAACAACGCGACCGCGGCAGCCACGACCAAAGCTGCCATCCACCAGCGCGTATCGATGCCGGTTTTGGGGGCGGCGGGACCTGGAGGGGCGGGCGAACCGCCGGTCGGTTGAACCTCGGAGTCGTTTCCTGTCACCATGAGTCGAGGACCTCGAAAATCTTGAGCACCGAACCCGCATTGTATCGTCCGAATCGCTCCGTCGAAGCCGGGCGGCCCGCAATCGAAAAAGCGCTTCTGGTCGGCGTCATCCTTCCCACCCAACCGGCGTTCGTGGTCGAAGAGCATCTCGACGAGTTGGAGCAACTGGTCGGCAGCGCGGGGGTGGAGGTCGTCGGCCGCGCGGTCCAGGCGAGGAAGGCGCTCGAAGCCGCGACGTTCATCGGCAGCGGCAAGGCGAAGGAGATCGCCGAGCTGGCTCGCGAACGGGGCGCCGCGATGCTCGTCTTCGACGACGACCTGTCGCCCAGCCAGGTGAAGAACCTGGAGGAGATCGCCCAGCTGCCGGTGCTCGATCGCAGCGGCGTGATCCTGGAGATCTTCAACCAGCGCGCCCGCACCAGCGAGGCGAAGACCCAGGTGGAGCTGGCGCGTTCGAAATATCTGTTGCCCCGCCTCACCCGCCAATGGAGCCACCTGTCGCGCCAAGGGGGCGGCAAGGGAACCCGCGGCGGCGAAGGCGAAAAGCAGCTGGAGCAGGACCGCCGTCTGCTGCGTGGCCGGATCAAGCATCTGGAATCCGATCTGAAGCGGATCGAGCGGACCCGCGAAGTTCAGCGCCAGGGCCGCACGAAGGTGCCCGAGATCGCGCTCACCGGCTACACCAACGCGGGAAAATCGACCCTGTTCAACCGCCTTACCAAAGCCGGCACCCTCGCCGAGGACCGTCTGTTCGCGACGCTCGACGCGAAGCTCCGCCGCGGCATCGTCGACGGCTCGGGTCCAGTGGTCTACGCCGATACCGTAGGGTTCATCCGCAAGCTGCCCCACCACCTGATCTCGTCGTTCCGCAGCACGCTCGGCGAAGCGGCGGCGGCCGATCTGGTGATCCATCTGATCGACCGCAGCCATCCCCGCTGGCAGGAGCAGATGGAAGTGGCCGACGCGGTCCTCGCCGACCTCGGGGTCGAGCCGGAAAAGATCCTCAAGGTGTTCAACAAGATGGACCGCCTGGGACCGGAAGAAGAACCCGGCCCTGGCGAAATCTGGATCTCGGCCGAGACCGGGGAAGGAATGGACAGCCTTCACGCAGCGCTCGCCGAGCGGCTTTAGAGGGTCGGGCGGCCACGCGAGCTCGCCGGGACGGGAGTACCAGCCGCTCGCCGCCGAATCCTGCTATCAGCCGGGCGCGGTTTGACACCTCCTCCCCCCGCCGCTAGACTCTGCCGCCGCGTGGGGCCGTAGCTCAGTTGGGAGAGCG
>JBDTZG010000058.1:0-33724 GCA_040005235.1 Acidobacteriota bacterium
GCGCTCTCCGGCCCGCTCGCGTTTGCTCCGTTCGTCGCGGCGCTCTCCGCCGTCGTGGCCCGCCATGCGAGGTTGCGAACCCGGTTCGGCGAACGGGACGAAAAACCGTTCGCCGAGGTCGTGCCCCCGAGCGCATTCTCGGTGCCCCGGATCGATCTCTCGGGTTTGGCCACGAATGCCGAGGCGGAGCGTCTGGCCACGGCGGAGGGGCGCCGACCGTTCGATCTCCCGCTCGGACCGCTGCTGCGCGTCACGCTGATTCGCCATGGCCCGAACAGCTACGACGCGCTGTTCGTGTTCCATCACATCGCGACCGACGGCTGGTCGATCTCGGTCTTCTCTCGCGAGATGGCGGAGCTGTATGCCGCTGCGCTCGAAATGCGCCCGGCGCGCCTTCCTTCGCTGCCGATCGAGGTTGCCGATTGGGCGGCCTGGCAGCGCGGTTGGCTTTCGGGCGAGGTCTATTCGCGGGAGCTTTCCTGGTGGCGCGATCGACTCGCCGGGGCGCCGGATGTTTTGGAGCTGCCGGCCGATCGGCCGAGGCCGAGCCGGCGCATTCATTCGGCATCGCATTTCGTCTGGCGCGAGCTGTCGCCCGATCAGACGGCCGCGATCGGGGCCAGAGCGCGGGCCGCGGGCGCTACTGCGTTCATGGTGCTTCTCGCCGCCTGGGCCGGGCTGCTGTCGCGCCTGGGAGCGGGGGCCGATCTGGTGATCGGTTCGCCGGTCGCGAACCGCAACCGGGCCGAGACCGAAGGGTTGATCGGGTTCTTCGTCAACTCGCTGGCGCTGCGGCTCTCGGCCGACCCCGCGGGCTCGCTCGAAGATCTCCTCGCCGGGGCGCGGACGGCGGCGCTCGGCGCTTACGCGCATCAGGACTTCCCGTTCGAGCGCCTGGTGGCCGAGCTGGCCGGTACGCGCGCCGGTACGGGCGGTGGTACGCGGAAAAACGGCGCGCCGCCGATCTATCAGACCTCGCTGGTGTTTCAGAACCTGCCGGAGCCGGTGATGCTGCCGGGGCTCGAAACCCGTGTCGAGCCGCTTGCCGGCGGCGGACCGAAGGTAGATCTCGGCCTCGGGGTTTCGCCCGTTCGCGAGGACGGAGCGGAGCGCTACGCGGTTCGTCTGGAGATCGATCTCGACCTGTTCGATCCGGCGACCGGCGCGCGGCTGCTCGCCGGATTCGAGGCGATGGCCGACGCGCTCGCGACGCGGCCGAAGACGAGGCTCCTCGACGCCGAGTTGCTGGGGCCGGCCGAACGCCATCAGCTGCTCGTCGAAGGGGCCGATCGGGATCACAATCTGCCGCCCTGGCGGCTGCACGACTTCCTGGCGCGGAACGCGCGCGAGCGGCCCGACGAGCCGGCGGTCGAATCCGAGCACGAGGCCGGCCGCCGTTACACCTGGGGCGAGCTCGACGCGCACACCAATCGCCTCGCCCGCCGGCTCGCGGGCCTGGGAGCCGGGCCGGAGCGCGTGATTGGCGTCTCGCTCGAATGGTCGGTCGATCGGCCGCTCGCGATCTATGCGATCTGGAAGGCCGGCGCCTGCTACCTGCCGGTCGATCCGGAGCTGCCGGTCGAGCGGCGGGCGCTGCTGCTCGCCGACTCGGGGGCAGTCGCGTTGATCACGCGCGAGCGGTTCTGGGCCGAGCTGACCACGGCGTCGGATGACCCTGCGGCGTGGGCGCCGCTGCTTCTTGGTGACGATGGCCTGCCGCTCGCGCCGGGACCGGAGGCCGAGCCTAGCGCGGCGCTGCCGGACAACCTGGCCTACATCCTGTACACCTCGGGCTCGACCGGTGTGCCGAAAGGAGTGGCGGTCTCTCACGCCCACGCCGCGGTGCACTTGGCGGCCATGGTGGATGTCTATCGGATGGACGCGAGCGATCGGGTTCTCCAATTCGCCGCCGCGAGTTTCGATGTTTCCATGGAGCAGATTGGCATCGCGCTCACCTCGGGCGCCACCCTCGTGGTGCGCGGACCGGAGTTGCCGGCTCCCGGCGAGCTGTCGTCCTGGCTCGCGCGGCTGCGGATCACCCAGGCGCATCTCTCGACCGCGATCTGGACCGAGTGGAGCTGGTCCGATCCGGCGAGCGCGCCGCTGCCGCGCGATCTTCGCGCCCTGATCGTCGGCGGCGAGGCGATGAGCGCCGCGGCGGTCGAGCGCTTCGCGGCCCTGCTCGCGACCCGCTCCGCGCCGCCGGTGTTGTGGAACGGCTACGGCCCGACCGAAGCGGTGATCGACGCCACCCTGCATGAGGTGCGATCCGGCCCCGCCGGCGGTTCGGGCTCGGTGCCGATCGGCCGACTGCTGCCGCGGCGCACGGGATTTGTGGCCGACCCCTCCGGCGCCCCCCAGACACTCGGCGGGCGCGGCGAGCTGCTGCTCGGCGGCCTGCTCGCCCGCGGCTACTTCGGCCGGCCGGATTTGACCGCGGAGCGCTTCCGGCCCGACTCCTCCGGCATCGCCCGGCGGCCCGGCGCTCGGGTCTATTGGACCGGCGACCGGGCGCGGGTCATCGCCTCCGGCGCGTTCGAGTTTCTCGGCCGCATCGACCAGCAGGTAAAGATCCGCGGCTTCCGCATCGAGCCAGGGGAGATCGAGTCGGCGCTCGGCCATCATCCGGCGGTCAAAGAGGCGATCGTGCTCGCGCGCGGCGCCGGGGAGTCGAGCCGGCTGATCGCCTGGTTCCGCCCGCTCACGGCCGGGGGCAGGGCGATCGACCCGCGCGAGCTGCGGCGTTTCCTTGGCGCCGTCCTGCCGGATTACATGATTCCCGCGGCATTCGTCGAGATCGCCGAGTGGCCGAAGACCGCCACCGGCAAGGTCGATAAGAAGGCTCTCCCCGAACCGTCGCGGGAGAGCGCGGAGCGGATCTTCGTCGCGTTGCGGACGCCCGCCGAAGAGATCATCGCGGGGCTCTTCGTCGAGCTGCTCGCGCGCGGCGGCGGCGCAGCGGAGCTGCCGCCGATCGGCGGCGACTCGGACTTCTTCGCGCTCGGCGGCCATTCGTTGCTCGCCACCCAGCTCGCCTCGCGCCTGCGTAGGACGTTCGAGATCGAGCTGCCGCTCGCCGATCTGTTCGTCGCCTCGACCGTCGCCGGGATCGCCGAACGGGTGGCGGCGCTCGCGGGCGGTCCGGCCGCGCCGCCGGTGGAGCGGATTGATCGGATCGAGCGGGAGGGCTCGGCCCTGCCGCTGTCGTTCGCGCAGGAGCGCATTTGGTTCCTCGATCGGCTGGAGCCGGGCCGGGCGACCTACAACCTCGGCTTCCGGTTGACCCTCGAAGGGCCGCTCGTGCCTGCGGCGCTCGGCGTCGCTTTCGGCACGGTCGTTTCCCGGCACGAGCCGCTGCGCACCCGGTACCCGCTGGTCGACGATCGGCCGGTGCAGGAGATCCTGCCGCCCGAGGAAGGCGGTTCTGCCGCGCTGCCGGCGGTCGATCTTGCCGGCGCGCTCGCCGAGCCGAGTGCCACCGCCGAGGCTCGGCGGATCGCAAGGGCGTTTGGCCGCCGCCCGTTCGACCTTGCGCGCGGGCCGGTGCTGCGCGCGGCGCGGCTGCTGCGCGGCGCGGAGATCTCCGACCTGCTGTTCGTCTTCCATCACATCGCGACCGACGGCTGGTCGACGGCGGTTTTTTCGCGCGAGCTGGTGGCGGCCTACGGCGCCGCGATCGAAGGCCGGGCCGCCCCCCTGCCCGACCTGCCGATCGACTATGCCGACTGGGCGATCTGGCAGCGCCGCCGGCTCTCCGGAGGCTTTTATGACGCCGAGGTCGCCTGGTGGCGCGAACGGCTGGCCGGGGCGACCGAGATCGCAGAGCTGCCGATCGACCGGCCGCGCCCTGCCAACCCCCGGCGGCTCGCCGCGGCCCTGCGCCACGATCTGCCGGATTCGCTGTCGGCGGCGCTCGCAGCCCGGGCGCGGGCTTCCGGCGCGACGCTTTTCATGGCGCTGCTTGCCGCCTGGGCCGGCCTGCTCTCGCGGCTCGCGGGCCACCGGGAGGGGAGCGACCTGGTGATCGGCACGCCGGTCGCGAACCGCAACCGGGCCGAGACCGAGCCGCTGATCGGGTTCTTCGTCAACTCGCTCGCCCTCCGGATTTCGACCGAGTCGCCCTCCGGCCTCACGCTATCGGAGCTGCTCTTGCGGACGAAGAGAGCGGCGCTCGCGGCCTACGAGCACCAGGATCTGCCCTTCGATCGCCTGGTCGCGGAGCTGGGTGGGGGAGCCCGGTTCGGCCAAGCGCCGCCGATCTACCAGGTGCTGATGGGGTTGCAGAATCAGCCCGAGCCGGTGCTGCTGCCGGGCCTTCGCACGACGTTCGAAGAGCTGGGCGGCGGTACGGCGAAATTCGATCTCTCCCTGGTGGTGTTGCCGGTGCGCGAGCCCGGCACAGGAGGGCACGATCGGCTCGCGGCGATGCTGGAGATCGATCTCGACCTGTTCGAAGTCGCGACCGGCGAACGGCTGCTACGCGGTTTTTCGGCGCTCGCCGCGGAGCTGGCGGCGCATCCGGGTCGGCCGCTCGCCGAAGCGGAGCTGCTCGACCGGTCGGAGCGCCATCAACTGCTCGCCGAATGGAACGACGCGGAGCTGGCGCTGCCGCCCGTTCGAGTGCACGATTTTCTAGCTCGGCATGTCCGCGAGCGGCCCGACGAGCCGGCGCTCGAATCTGAGCACGAACCCGGTCGGCGCTATACCTGGCGCGAGCTGGATGCCCACACCGATCGGCTCGCCCGCCGTCTCGCGTTTTTGGGGGCCGGGCCGGAGCGGGTGGTAGCCGTCTCGCTCCCCTGGTCGGTCGATCGGGCGCTTAGCGTCTACGCGATCTGGAAGGCGGGCGCCTGCTACCTGCCGGTCGATCCCGACTTGCCGGCCGAACGGCGGGCGTTGCTGCTTTCCGAGGCTCGTGCGGTCGTGCTGATCGCGAGAAATTTGCCGTCCGCGCTTTCCGGGTCGAGCGCAACGGTGACTCCGCTTCTTCTCAGTAAGGAGAATGGATTCCCGGCGGCCTTCGGACCGGAAGCGATTCCGCGGGCAGCCTTGCCGGAAAACCTCGCCTACCTCATCTACACCTCGGGATCGACGGGAACGCCCAAAGGGGTCGCCGTCTCCCACCGCCGCGCGGCGGCACATTTCGAAGCCTCCGCCGGCTTCTACGGCTGGAACGCGAGCGATCGGGTGATCCAGCTCGGCGCGGCTGGCTTCGACCTTTCGGTCGATCAGATCGGCGTTGCCCTTGCCGCGGGTTCAACACTTGTCGTCCGCGGTCCCGAGCCGCCCGCCCCCGCGGATCTCTCCGCCTGGCTGGGAGCGCTTCGGATCACCTGCGCGACGCTGCCGACTCCCCTCTGGGCCGAATGGACGCTCGCGACCGAGCCGCTGCCCAAGACACTGCGCCGGCTCTACGCGGGCGGCGAAGCGATGAGCGCCGCCGCGGCCGAACGCTTCCGGAAAAAGCTCGCCGCATCGCCCGATCCCCCGACGATGTGGAACGCCTACGGACCGACCGAGGCGGTGGTGGTCGCGACCTGCCACGATCTTGCGACGGGTTTCCTGCCGGAGTCCGGCTCGGTGCCGATCGGCCGCCCTTTGCCGCGCCGGATCGCCTACGTGCTCGACCCCGCGGGCGATCTCCAGGCGCTCGGCGGGCGCGGCGAGCTGGCGCTCGGGGGGCTGCTCGCGCGCGGCTATCTCGGACGGCCGGACCTCACCGCCGAGCGGTTCCGTCCCGATCCCTTCGCCGAGAACGAAGGCGCAAGGGTCTATTGGACCGGCGATCGGGTTCGGCGGCGGGCCGACGGCGCTTTTGAGTACCTCGGCCGGATCGACCGACAGGTGAAGATCCGCGGCGTCCGCATCGAGCCGGGGGAGATCGAAGCGGCGCTCGCCGCGCACCCGGGAGTCCAAGAGGCGATCGTGCTCGTGCGCGACGCGCCGGGGATTGGGAAGCGGTTGATCGCGTGGTACGTGCCTCGTCCGGGAGAACCCCCATCCTGTCCTTCCCCCGGCTCCAACCCTCCCCCTCCCCGGGGGAAGGGACCCTTCGCCGATTTCAAACGCTTTCTGGGAGGGCGACTTCCCGATTACATGGTTCCCACCGCTTTCGTCGAGATCGCGGAGTGGCCGCTCACGCCGAATGGCAAAGTGGATCGGCGGGCGCTGCCCGAGCCGGCAATCGAAGCCGAAGGCCCGGCGCGGATTGCCCTCTCGACACCGATCGAGGAGATCGTCGCCGGAGCGTTCGCCGAGCTGCTCGGAATCAATGACGCACTCGGCGCGGACGCGGAGTTCTTTTCGCTCGGCGGCCATTCGCTGCTCGCCACGCAGCTCGCCTCGCGCCTCCGCCGGGCGTTCGGGGTGGAGATTCCCCTCGCCGAGATTTTCGCCGCCCCGACGGTCGCCGGGATCGCCGGGCGGATCGAAAAGAAGCTCACCGAGGGAAGCGATGTAGAGCCGATCCCACGCATGGCAAGACCCGCGGACGTCTCGCTGTCGTTCGCTCAAGAGCGGCTCTGGTTCATCGATCGGCTGGAGCCGGGGAACGCCACCTACAACGTCGGGTTCCGGCTCATGCTCCAAGGGCGCTTTTCGCGCGCGGCGCTCGAAGCGGCGCTCGCCGCCGTCGTCGGGCGCCACGAACCGCTGCGCACCCGCTACGCGCAACCGGGCGACCGCGCGCGCCAGGAGATCGATCCTCCTAGTTCGAGTCTTTCGTCTCGCTGGCCGCTGGTCGATCTGACCCTCGACGATCGCTCTTCCGCCGCGGAAGCGGCGCGGATCGCTAAGGCCCTCGGGCGTCGGCCGTTTGACCTCGCGCGCGGCCCGGTCGTTCGCGCGGCGCTTCTGCGGCGCGGGACGGCGTGCCACGACGCGGTATTCACCTTTCACCACATCGCGATCGACGGCTGGTCGATCGCGATCTTCTCGCGCGAGATCGCCGAGCTGTACGGCGCGGCGCTCGAAGGACGGGAAGCGCACCTTCCCGAGCTGCCGATCGCCTACTCCGATTGGGCGATCTGGCAGCGAGGATGGCTCGCGGGCGACCGCTACGACCGCGAGCTGTCGTGGTGGCGCGGGCACCTTCTCGGAGCACCGGAGGCGATCGACCTCCCCGCCGACCGGCCGCGGCCCGCCGCACCGAAACGCCTGGCGACCCAAGTTCGGCGTTCACTGTCGCCCCATCTGTCGCAAGCGCTCCGAGCCCGCGCTAACGCCGAATCCTCAACCCTCTTCATGACGCTTTTGACGGCCTGGGCGGGCCTCCTCTCGCGCCTGGGCGCGGGCCGCGATCTCGTCATCGGCACTCCGATCGCGAACCGCAACCGTGCCGAAACCGAAGGGCTGATCGGCTTCTTCGTCAACTCGCTCGCGATCCGCATCGCGGCGGAAGAACACGGCGGCCACGGGGGGCCGCCCCTACGGGTTCTGCTCGGCCGGACGCGGGAGGCTTCGGTGGGGGCGTTCGCTCATCAGGATTTTCCGTTTGAGCGGCTGGTGGCGGAGCTGGGCGGTGCGCGGGGAGGAAACGTTCCGCCGATCTATCAAGTTTCGTTTGCGTTTCAGAACCTCCCTCCGCCGGTGATGCTACCGGGACTCGTCACCACGGTCGAAGAGCTGGACGGCGGCACGGCGAAGTTGGATCTGGGGCTGGTGGTGACGCCCCTGTCGGGAGGAGGGCTCGCGGCGCAGCTGGAGCTGAATCTCGACTTCTTCGATCCGGCGACGGGAGCGCGGCTGCTCGCCGGCTTCGAGCGGATGGCGGCGGAGCTGGCAGCGCATCCGGAGAAGGTGTTGGCGGATGCCGAGCTACTGGGGCCGGCGGAGCGGCAGCAACTGCTCATTGAATGGAGGGAAGGGGATCTCGCGCTGGATCCTCTTCTGGTGCATGACTTCATCGCGAGGAACGCGCGCGAGCGGCCGGAGGCGTTGGCTCTGGAGTCGGAGCACGAGCCGGGCCGGCGATATTCGTGGGCGGAGGTCGCGGCGCATACGGATGTGTTGGCGCGGCGGCTGGCGGGACTCGGGGCCGGGCCGGAAACGGTGGTGGGGGTTTCGCTGGATCGGTCGGTCGATCGGGTTCTGGCGATGTTTGCGGTGTGGAAGGCGGGCGCCTGTTATCTGCCGATCGATCCGGAGCTTCCGGAGGAGCGGCGGATGTTGCTGCTTGGGGATGCCGGGGCGGTGGTGGTGATTTTGAGGGATGTGCCGTCGGGGGATTTGAGGTGGATAGGCACGGTGGCTCCGCTTCTTGTCATTAAGGAGAGCGGGTTGCCGGTGGACGGCGGGCCGGAGGAGGAGCCGCGTGCGGCATTGCCGGAAAATTTGGCGTACGTCATCTATACCTCGGGCTCGACGGGGATGCCGAAGGGAGTGGGCATTTCGCATGAAGATGCCGCCGGTCACTTCGCGTCCGCGGCGGGTTTCTATCGGATGGATGGGACCGACAGGGTGGTCCAATTCGCTTCGGCGAGCTTCGACGTTTCGATGGAGCAGGTGGGCGTGGCGTTGGCCTCCGGCGGGACGTTGGTGGTTCGCGGGCCGGAGCTGCCGCCGCCGTTGGAGCTTTCGGCCTGGATGACGCGGTGGGGGATTACCAACGCGAACCTGCCGACGGCGGTCTGGAGCGAGTGGAGCTGGTCGGATGCGCAGCTTCCTCGGCAGTTGAGGGTGTTGGTGACGGGGGGCGAGGCGATGACTCCGGCGGCGGCGGAGCGGTTTCGAGTGCGGCTGAATGAGATGGACGATCCGCCGGTGGTCTACAACGGCTATGGGCCGACCGAGACGGTGGTGACGGCGACCTGTTATGACCTTCGCCATGGACGTCTGCCGGAGTCCGGCTCGGTGTCGATCGGCCGTCTGTTGCCGGGACGTTCGGGGCTTGTGGTGGATGAGTCGGGCAAGATCCAACCGCTCGGCGGCGTCGGCGAGCTGGTGCTGGGGGGCCTGCTCGCGCGCGGCTATCTCGATCGGCCGGACCTTACCGCCGAGCGATTCCGTCCCGATCCCTTTACTGACGCTTCTTTCGGAGCGAGGCTCTATTGGACCGGCGACCGCGTAAGGCAGCGGGGCGACGGCTCTTTCGATTACCTCGGCCGCACCGACCAGCAGATCAAAATCCGCGGCTTCCGCATCGAGCCGGGGGAGATCGAAGCCGCTCTCGCCCAGCATCCGGGGATCAAAGAGGCGATCGTGCTCGCCCGCGAAACTCCGGAGACCGGCAAGCGGCTGATCGCCTGGGTCCGGCCGCGCTCCCTGGAGGTCGTGCTCGATTCGGACGAGCTGCGCCGCGATCTCTCCAGCCGCCTTCCGGCCTACATGATCCCCTCGGCGTTCGTCCAGATCGAAGAGTGGCCGCTTTCCGCCACCGGCAAGATCGATCGCCGCGCGCTGCCCGATCCTTCGTTCGATTCAAAGAGCGAGCGAATCGCCCTGCGCACGCCGACTGAGGAGATCGTCGCAGGTCTCTTTGCCGAGCTTCTCGGCGTCTCGGATCTCGGTGCGGACTCGGACTTCTTCAACCTCGGCGGCCATTCGCTGCTCGCGACGCAGCTCGCCTCCCGTCTGCGCCGGACGTTCGAGGTCGAGCTTCCCCTCGCGGAGCTTTTCGCCGGCTCGACGGTCGCCGCGATCGCCGGGCGGATCGATGCACTCGCCGGCCGGCCGCGCCAAGCGAACTTTCCCCTCCTTCGAAGCGAGCGCCCGGACGACCTGCCGCTCTCATTCGCCCAGGAGCGGCTCTGGTTCCTCGATCGCCTGGAGCCCGGAACTTCGACGTATAACGTCGGGTTCCGGCTCTCGCTCGACGGCGCGCTCTCGCCCGCGGCACTCGCCTTAGCACTACGCGCGCTCGTCGCGCGCCACGAGCCGCTGCGCACCCGTTTCGCTTTCGTCGACGATCGGCCGACCCAACGGATCGAGCCGCCCGGCGACTCTTCGCTTTCGGGAATCGATCTTTCGGGGATTGCCGCAGGGAGGGCCCTCGCCGAAGCCGACCGAATCGCCCAGGCCGAAGGGCGCCGGCCGTTCGATCTGGCGCGCGGTCCGGTCTTTCGTTCGAACCTCGTCCGGCGGGCGCCGGATCATCACGAGGCGCTGTTCGTGTTCCATCACATCGCGACCGACGGCTGGTCGACGGGCGTCTTCTCGCGCGACCTGGTGGAGCTGTACGGCGCGGCGCTCGAAACGCGGCCGGCGGACCTTCCCCCGATGCCGATCGACTACGCCGATTGGGCGCTCTGGCAACGCTCATGGCTCGCGGGCGAGGCGTACGACCGCCAGCTCTCCTGGTGGCGCGAGCGGCTGGCCGGGGCTCCCGAGGTGATCGACCTGCCGCTCGACCGGCCGCGTCCGGCGCAGCCGAAGCGGCACGCTCAGACGATCCGCCGCGAGCTGTCGATCGAGCTTTCCTCCGCCGTCGCCCTCCGCGCGCGCAGCGCGAGCGCCACGATCTACATGACGTTGCTCGCGGCGTGGGCCGCGCTGCTCTCCCGCTTAGGGGCCGGGCGCGATCTGGTGATCGGCCTGCCGATCGCGAACCGCAACCGCGCCGAGACCGAGGGTCTGGTCGGGTTCTTCGTCAACTCGCTGCCGATCCGGATTTCGGCCGATCCGGCCCCCGCACCGGATCTGACCCTGGGCGACCTGCTCGCCCGCGCCCGCGCCGCGGCGCTCGGGGCGTTCGCGCATCAGGATTTTCCCTTCGACCGGCTGGTGGCCGAGCTGGGCGGTGGTCGCGGCAGTCGCGGCGGCGGCATCCCGCCCGTCTACCAGGTGTCGCTGATGCTCCAGAACCTTCCAGCTCCCGTGCGGATGCCGGGGCTCTTGGCCGGCGTCAAAGAGCTGGGCGGCGGCACCGCGAAGCTCGATCTGGGGCTCGCGGTCGTGCCGGTCGCGGAGGAGGGAACGGAGCGTTTGACCGCGCTGCTGGAGCTGAACCTCGATCTGTTCGATCCGCCGACTGGCGCGCGGCTGCTCGCCGGTTTCGAGGCGATGCTTGAGGAGCTTGCGCACCACCCGGAGCGGTCGTTCGCGCAGGCCGAGTTGCTGGCTGCGGCCGAGCGGCACCAACTGCTCGTCGAATGGGTTGATTGGAACGAGCGGGATCTCGCGCCCGCGCCGCTGTGCGTACACGACTTCCTCGCCCGCCATGCGCGAGAGCGGCCGGACGCTCCGGCGCTCGAATCGGAGCACGAGCCGGAGCGGCGGTACACCTGGGGCGAGGCGGCCGCGCACACGGATCGCTTGGCCCGCCGGCTCGCCGGTTTGGGCGCGGGGCCGGAGCGGGTGGTGGGCGTGTCGCTCGAACGCTCCGTCGATCGGGTTCTCGCAATGTTCGCGATCTGGAAGGCGGGAGCCTGCTACCTGCCGGTCGATCCCGAGCTGCCGGCGGAACGGCGGGCTTTGCTGTTGTCCGACGCGCGGGCGGTCGTGCTGGTGGCGAGAGAGACGCCGTCGGAGCTGTCGGGCTTGAACCTCAAGGTTGCGCCGCTTCTTCTTAAGAAAGAGAGCGGATTGCCGATGAACTTCGGACCGGAAGGGATTCCGCGGCCGGCCGTGCCGGAAAACCTGGCGTACCTCATCTACACCTCGGGCTCGACGGGGCTGCCGAAAGGGGTTGGAATCAGCCATCGGCATGCGGTGGGGCATTTCGCGTCGGCATCGGCTTTCTATCGCATGGATTCGAGCGACCGGGTGGTGCAGTTTGCGGCGGCGAGCTTCGACGTCTCGATGGAACAGGTCGGGGTGGCGCTCGCCTCGGGGGGAACGCTCGTGGTGCGCGGTCCAGAGCTGCCGCCGCCGCTGGAGCTTTCGGCCTGGATGACACGGCACGGGATCACCCACGCGAATCTGCCGACGGCGGTCTGGTCGGAATGGAGCCGATCGAAGGCGCCGTTGCCTAGGGAGTTGCGCGTTCTGGTGACGGGCGGCGAGGCGATGACGCCGGATGCGGCAGAACGCTTCCGCTCGCGCCTCGCGGAGATGGATCGACCGCCGACGGTCTATAACGGCTACGGGCCGACCGAGACGGTGGTGACTGCCACCTGTTACGACTTGAGATGGGGCCGCCTGCCCGAATCGGGCTCCGTGTCGATCGGCAGGATCTTGCCGGGGCGCCGCGGGTTCGTGGTCGACGAAACGGGCGAGGTCCAAACGCTCGGCGGCGTCGGCGAGCTGGTGCTTGGCGGTCTGCTCGCGCGCGGCTATCTCGATCGGCCGGATCTGACCGCCGAGCGCTTCCGTCCCGATCCATTCGCTGCGCAAACCGGCGCACGGATCTATTGGACCGGCGACCGTATCCGGCAGCGGGGAGATGGCTCGTTTGACTACCTGGGGCGAACCGACAGCCAGATCAAGGTCCGCGGTTTCCGTATCGAGCCGGGGGAGATCGAGGCGGCGTTCCTGGGGCATCCGGGAGTCAAAGATGCGATCGTGCTCGCCCGCGAGGTGCTGGGCGCGGGGCCGCGGTTGATCGCCTGGTATCGGCCGCTCGGGGACTTAGGCGGCGGCCCCGACCTCCGCGCCTTCCTCGCCGGGCGGCTGCCGGACTACATGGTGCCGAGGGCGTTCGTCGAGGTGGCGCAATGGCCGATGACGGCCACCGGCAAGATCGATCGCCGAGCCCTGCCCGATCCGCAGCGCTTGAGCACGGGCCAGCGGACGCCGCCGAAGACGTCGGTGCAGCACCTGATCGCCGACCTCTGGCGCGAGGCGCTGCCAGATCTCGGCGACGAGGTGGCGATCGAGGACAGCTTCTTCGAGCTGGGCGGCCATTCGCTGCTCGCCGTGCGCATCACGTCCAAGGTGGCGGCGAATTTCCAAGTCGAGCTGCCGCTCAAACGGCTCTTCGAAGCCCCGTCGATCGCCGGCCTGGAAGCCGCCGTCCTCGCCGCCGAGTCCCGGCCGGGCCAAAGCGAGAAAATCGCCCGGGTGCTGCTGCGAATGAAAAGCCTGTCGCCGGACGAGAAAAAGCAACGGCTCGCCGCGGGGTGAACACCATCGAACTGACGCCGAGAGTCGAGAACCGCGCGCCGATGTCGTTCGGCCAGGAGGCGCTCTGGTTCCTCTCGAAGCTCGCGCCGGAGTCGCGCGCCTACCATCTGTGCGGCGCGGCGCGCGTCGTAAGCCCTTGCGACGCGGAGCGCCTGGAGCGCGCGTTCGCAGCCCTTTCCGAACGGCACCCCGTCCTTCGCACCACCTTCGGCGAGGGGTCGGACGGCAAGCCCGAACAGCGGATCGGTAGCGGCGCCGGAGTCGTCTTCTCGCGCGAGATCGCAGAAGACGCCGAGGCTCTGAACGCCCTTCTGGCCCGCCATCTCGACGCTTCGTTCGACCTCGAGCGCGGGCCTCTGGTTCGCGCCGGGTTGATCACCGCCGGCGGCGAAACCGTGCTCTGGCTCGCGGCTCATCATCTGGTCGCCGACTTCTGGTCGCTCGCCGTGATGCTGCGCGATCTGGGGCGGGCTTATGCCACCGGCGACGAAATCGAAACGGAAGGCGGGCCACAGCTCTCGTATGCCGAGTGGGCGCGTTGGCAGCGCGAGCGGACGGCGGGCGAAACGGGGCAGCGCGAGCTGGCGGTCTGGAAGGAGATCCTCGCAGGCGAGCTGCCGCGCCTGGAGCTGCCGACCGATCGGCCGCGACGGGCGAAGGTGACGTGGGTAGGCGGCTCGGTGGACGTCTTCGTCGGAGCCGAAGCCACGCGCCGTCTCGGCAGGATCGCGCGCGGCGCAAAGAGCAATCTTTTCTCAGGTTTGCTCGCCGCGTTCCAGGCGTTTCTTTCACGCCTTTCGGGGCAGGACGATCTGATCGTCGGCACGCCCACCACCGGCCGGTTCGGCGCCCGGGTCGACACCCAAGTCGGCTACTTCGTGAACCCGGTGCCGGTCCGCGCCGACCTTTCGGGCGATCCTTCGTTCGTCGATCTTTTGGCGCGGCAGAAACCCACGATAGAAGGCGCGCTCGCGCTTCAGGCGTATCCCTTCTCACGCCTTGCCGAGGAGATCCAACCGGAGCGCGATCCCGGCCGCTCGCCGATTTTCGATGCGATGTTGGCCTACGAGAAAGCGCGCGGAGGCGAGGGATTTTGGGGCTTCGCGTTGGGCCTTGCCGGAACGCAGGTGGACCTCGGCGGTCTCGCGCTCGAATCGCTGCGGGTGGAGCCTTCGGGCTCGCCCTTCGATCTATCGCTCGCGGTGTCCGAGGTGGGCGGCGGCCTTGCGGGCTCGCTGCGCTTTTCGAGCGAGCTGTTCGACCGCGCGACGATCGAGCGTTGGGCCGGATGGCTGGTGCGGTGGATCGAGGGCGCCGCGGCCGAGCCGGAGCTCCGGCTTTCCGATCTGCCGTTGCTCTCGCCTTTGGAGCGGCAGGAGCTGCGGCTGGAGAGCGAACCGCCCGCGGTGGCGTTCGCGAGCTCCGCGCTGGTCCACGATTTACTCGCCCGCCATGCGCGGGAGCGGCCGGGGGAGCTGGCGGTCGAATCGGAGCACGAGCCGGGCCGGCGCTATACCTGGGGCGAGGCGGCTGCCCATACCGATCGGCTGGCACGGCGGCTCGCGGGTTTGGGCGCGGGGCCGGAGAAGGTGGTCGGCGTGTCGCTGGAGCGCTCGGTCGATCGGGTGCTGTCGATTTATGCGATCTGGAAGGCGGGGGCCTGTTACCTGCCGGTCGATCCGGAGCTGCCGGCGGAGCGGCGGGCGTTGTTGTTGAGCGATGCCGGGGCGGTGGTGGTGATTGCGAGGGCGATGCCGTCGAAAGGGGCGGGCTGGATCGGGTCGGCTGCACCGCTTCTTCTCAGTAAGGATCGCGGGTTGCCGGTGGACGGCGGACCGGAAGGAGAGCCGCGGGCGGCGTTGCCGGAAAACCTGGCGTATGTGATCTATACCTCGGGCTCGACCGGGGTGCCGAAAGGCGTGGGGATTTCTCATCGGGATGCGGCCGGGCACTTTGCGGCGGCGGCGGGTTTCTACGGAATGGATTCGACCGACCGGGTGGTGCAGTTCGCTTCGGCAAGCTTCGATGTGTCGATGGAGCAGGTCGGCGTGGCGTTGGCTTCCGGCGGGACGCTGGTGGTACGGGGTCCGGAGCTGCCGCCGCCGCTGGATCTTTCGGATTGGATGACGCGGTGGAGAATCACGAACGCGAATCTGCCGACCGCGGTCTGGACCGAGTGGAGCCGGGCTGTAGATCCACTGCCGAAGGACCTGCGCGTGCTGGTGACCGGTGGCGAGGCGATGACCCCGGCGGCTGCCGAGCGTTTCCGGCGGCGAATGGCGCGAATGGAGCGCCCGCCGGTCGTCTACAACGGCTATGGGCCGACCGAGGCGGTGGTGACCGCGACCTGTTTCGATCTGGCCGATCTGGCGGAGGGCGATCGGCCGGATTCGGGCTCGGTGCCGATCGGCCGCCTGCTGCCCGGGCGCAGCGGAGCCGTCGTCGATCGGACGGGCGTGGCGCAGCCGTTCGGTATCCCCGGCGAGCTGGTGTTGGGGGGACTGCTCGCGCGCGGCTATCTCGATCGGCCGGACCTTACGGCCGAGCGATTCCGTCCCGATCCCTTGACTGACAAATTCGGCGAGAGGGTCTATCGAACCGGCGACCGCGTCCGGCAGCGGGGCGACGGCACAATCGAATACCTGGGACGGATCGATCACCAAATCAAAATCCGCGGCGTCCGCATCGAGCCGGGGGAGATCGAAGCGGCGCTTGATGACCACCCGGGCGTCAAGGATTCGATCGTCCTCGCCCGGGAAGATCCGAACGCGCCGAATGCTGGCAAGCGGCTGATCGCCTGGTACCGGCCAATCCCCGACGAAGCGGTGACGGCGGCCGACCTGCGGCAATTCCTCGCGGCCCGGCTGCCCCAGGCGCTCGTGCCCGCCGCGTTCGTCGAGGTCGCGGACTGGCCGGTGGGACCTACCGGCAAGATCGACCGCCGCGCTCTGCCCGAGCCGGAGAACGACGGTGCAGGCGCCATTTGGATTGCGCCGCGGACCCCTACCGAACAGATTGTCGCCGGCCTGTTCACCGAGCTTCTCGGAACCTCCGCACCGGGCGCCGAAGCGGACTTCTTCGCGCTCGGAGGCCATTCGCTCTTGGCCGCGCAGCTCGTCTCGCGCCTGCGCCGAGCGTTCGGCGTCGAGGTTCCCCTCGGTGAGCTTTTTGCCGGCTCGACGGTCGCCGCAATCGCCGAACGCATCGATGCGCGCGCCGGAGCTCCGCAGGCGCCGCCTCTCCTGCGGATCGCTCAATCGCCCGAGGCGGCGCTGTCGTTTGGCGAAGAGCGGCTCTGGTTCCTCGATCGGCTGGATCCCGGCCGGGCGACCTACAACATCGGCTTTCGGTTGGCGCTCGGCGGGCCGCTGGATTCCGAGGCACTCGCAGGAGCGCTCCGTGAGGTCATCGCCCGCCATTCTCCCCTACGCACCCGGTACGCCGACCGCGAGGGGCGGCCCTACGCGACGATTCCGCCGCCGGAGTCGGCGTGGCGAATGCCGTTCGTCGATCTCTCCACAGCCATTTCGACGGAACGCGCGAAGGCCGAGGCCGCGCGGATCGCCGAAGGAGAAGGGCGGCGGCCTTTCGATCTTGCGCGCGGCCCGCTCCTGCGCGCGTCGCTGGTTCGGCGATCGGCGGATCTCCACGATTCGCTGTACGTGTTTCATCACATCGCGACCGACGGCTGGTCGCTGGGGGTGTTCTCGCGCGAGCTGGCGGAGCTGTACGGCGCCGCGGTCGAGGGTCGCTCCGCGAAGCTTCCGGAGCTGGCCGTCGAGTACGCGGATTGGGCGGCCTGGCAGCGCGGTTGGCTTTCGGGCGAGGTCTACGAGCGCGAGTTGTCCTGGTGGCGCGAGCGGCTCTCCGGAGCGCCGGAAGTGCTCGACCTGCCCCTCGATCGGCCGCGATCGTCGCAGAAAAATTCGCAGGGCCGGCGTTCCCGCTGGGTCCGCCGTGAGCTGTCGGCGGAGCTGACCGAGGCGATCGCGGCCCGCTCGCGTGCAGCGGGATCGACCCCCTTCATGGTGCTTCTTGCGGCCTGGGCCGGAGTTCTGTCACGCCTTGGAGCCGGGACCGATCTGGTTCTCGGCACGGTGGTCGCGAATCGCAACCTGCCCGAGATCGAAGGGCTGATCGGATTCTTCGTCAATTCGCTCGCCGTTCGGATTTCCGCCGAGGGCGAGCCGACGTTGGGCGAGCTGCTCGAACGGACGCGGGCGGCGGCGCTCGGCGCCTACGCGCACCAGGAGCTCCCGTTGGACCGCCTGGTGGCAGAGCTGGGCGGCGGTGCGCGTTGGGGCGGAGTACCGCCGCTCTATCAGGCCTCACTGGTGCTCCAGAATCTCCCCGAGCCGGTGCTGCTGCCGGGGCTTTCGACCGCGATCGAGTCGCTCGATGGCGGAGTCGCGAAGCTCGACTTGTCGCTCGTCCTTTCGCCGATCCGGGAGGGAGGGACCGAGCGGCTCGCCGCGGAGCTGGAGCTGAATCTGGATCTGTTCGATCCGGCGACGGGAGCGCGGCTACTCGCCGGGTTCGAGCGGATGGCGGCGGAGCTGGCAGCGCTGCCGGAGAAGGCGTTGGCGGACGCGGAGCTGCTGGGGCCGGCGGAGCGGCATCAACTGCTGATCGAATGGCGGGAAGGGGATGTCGCGGTGCCGCCGCTCCTTATGCACGAGTGGATCGCGAAGCATGCGCGCGAGCGGCCGGCGGCGTTGGCGTTGGAGTCGGAGCACGAGCCGGGCCGGCGGTATTCGTGGTTTGAGGTGGCGGCGCATACCGATCGGCTGGCTCGGCGGCTCGCGGGTTTGGGCGCGGGACCGGAAGGGGTGGTCGCGGTGTCGTTGGAGCGCTCGGTCGATCGGGTGCTGGCGATGTTTGCGATTTGGAAGGCGGGCGCTTGTTATTTGCCGGTCGATCCGGAGCTTCCGCTAGAGCGTCGGGCGCTGTTGCTTGAGGATGCCAGGGTTGTGGTGGTGATGGCGAGGGATGTGACGTCGGGGGAGGGTGGTTGGATCGGGTCGGTGACTCCGCTTCTTATCAGTAAGGAGAGCGGGTTGCCGGTGGACGCCGGGCCGGAGTGGGAGCCGCGGGCGGCGGTGGCGGAAAACCTTGCGTACGTGATCTATACGTCCGGATCGACCGGGGTGCCGAAAGGTGTGGGGGTTTCACATCGGCATGCCGCCGGGCACTTCGCGGCGGCGGTGGGTTTTTATCGGATGGATGCGACCGACCGGGTGGTGCAGTTTGCCTCCGCGAGTTTCGACGTTTCGATGGAGCAGGTGGGCGTGGCGTTGGCTTCCGGCGGATGTTTGGTCGTGCGTGGGCCGGAGCTTCCTCCGCCGTTGGAGCTTTCAGGTTGGATGGCGCGATGGGGGATTACCAACGCGAATTTGCCGACCGCCGTTTGGACCGAGTGGAGCCGGTCGGAGACTCCGTTGCCGCGCTGTCTGCGCGTGCTGGTGACGGGTGGCGAGGCGATGACTCCTACGGCGGCCGAGCGGTTCCGAAAAGCGCTCGTCGAGATGGAAAACCCTCCGGTCGTCTACAACGGCTATGGCCCGACCGAGACGGTGGTGACCGCCACCTGTTACGACTTGGCGGTCGGCAAGCTCAACGATTCCGGCGCGGTCTCGATCGGCCGCCTGCTTCCTTCCCGCACCGGCTTCGTCGTCGATCCGGAAGGTCGCCCGCTACCGCTCGGCGGCATCGGCGAGCTGGCGCTGGGCGGCCTGCTCGCGCGAGGCTATCTCGACCGGCCGGACCTCACCGCCGAGCGATTCCGCCCCGATCCCTTTACTGACAAAGCCGGCGAGAGGCTCTATCGGACCGGCGACCGCGTAAGGCAGCGGGGCGACGGCACTTTCGACTACCTCGGACGCATCGACAGCCAAATCAAGATCCGCGGCTTCCGCATCGAGCCGGGGGAGATCGAAGCCGCTCTCGCCCGACATCCCGTCGTCCAAGAGGCGATCGTCCTCGCCCGCGAGATTCCAAACCTCGGCCTGACCCTGATCGCCTGGGTCCGCCCTCTGGCCGCTTTCGATTCCAACGAGCTGCGCCGCTACCTCGCCGCCCGCCTTCCTTCCTACATGGTGCCCGCCGCGTTCGTCGAGATCGCCGGATGGCCGCTCACGCCTACCGGCAAGATCGATCGGCGCGCGCTGCCCGATCCGTCGTTCGAATCCAACGCCGGGCGCATCGCATTGCGCACGCCTACGGAGGAGATCGTCGCCGGGCTCTTTACCGAGCTGCTCGGAGTCGCCGAGATCGGTGTCGAAGACGACTTCTTTTCACTCGGCGGCCACTCGCTGCTCGCGACCCAACTGGCGTCCCGCATCCGCAAGACTTTCGATGTCGAGTTTCCCCTCGGTGAGCTTTTCGCTGCGGCCAGGGTCGCCGTGATCGCCGAGCGGATCGACGCGTTCTCGGGCGGTCCAATCGCGCCGCCTTTGAAAAGAAGAAAAGCGTCTGGTAAGGAGAACGAAGGCGAGCTTTCGTTTGCGGAAGAGCGGCTGTGGTTTCTCGACCGGCTCGAGCCGGGGACGGCGACTTACAACGTGGGTTTTCGGCTCGCGCTCGACGGACCGCTCGCGTTCGCTCCTTTCGTCGCGGCACTCTCCGCCGTGGTCGCCCGGCATGCGCGGCTTCGCACCCGGTTTGGCGAACGGGAGGGAAAGCCGTTCGCCGAGGCCGATTTCCCTCGTGTCTTTCCCGTGCCGCGGATCGACCTTTCCGCGATCGAAAGCCCAACGGAAGCCCTGCGCCTCGCCGCCGCCGAGGGTCGCCGGCCGTTCGATCTCGCGCGCGGGCCGCTGCTTCGCGTTGCTCTCCTCAGGCACGCTGCCGATCGGCACGACGCGCTGTTCGTGTTCCACCACATCGTGACCGATGGCTGGTCGATTTCGGTCTTCTCCCGTGAGATGGCGGAGCTGTATGCCGCCGCCATTGAGAAGCGGCCCGCACTTCTTCCCTCGTTGCCGATCGAGGTTGCCGATTGGGCAGCCTGGCAGCGCGACTGGCTTTCGGGCGAGGTCTACCTCCGGCAGCTCGCCTGGTGGCGCGAGCGGCTCGCGGGGGCGCCGGAGGTTCTTGACCTTCCGGTTGATCGGCCGAGGCCGGCATTGGCCAAGAGTCCTTCGTGGCTGGTGCGCCGCGAGCTTCCTTCGGCGCTCTTTTCTTCCGTCGTCGCCCGCTCTCGTGCGGCGGGCGCCACGCCGTTCATGCTTCTGCTCGCGGCTTGGGCCGGTTTGCTCTCGCGGCTGGGGGCGGGCAGAGACCTGGTGATCGGTGCGCCGATCGCAAACCGCAACCGGGCGGAGACCGAAGGGCTGATCGGCTTCTTCATCAACTCGCTGGCGTTGCGCATTTCGATCCCCGCCGAGGAGTCGCTAGGGGCCTTGGTCGAACGGACTCGCGAGGCGGCGCTCGGCGCGTACGCGCACCAGGACTTCCCGTTCGATCGCCTGGTCGCGGAGCTGGGCGGTGGGCGCGGCGTCAAAGTATCGCCGATTTTTCAGGTTTCTCTGGTGTTTCAGAACCTACCCGAACCGGTGCTGTTGCCGGGGCTTACGACGGCGATCGAACCGCTCGGCGGGGGTGTCGCGAAACTCGATCTTTCCCTCCTCCTCTCACCGGTTCGGGAGAGGGAGCAAGAGCGGCTGTCGGCGCTCCTGGAGATCAATCTCGACCTGTTCGATCCGGCGACCGGCGCTCGTCTGCTGCGCGGTTTCGAGGCGATGGTTGGGGAGGGGGTAGCGCATCCGGAGCGGTCGTTGGCGGATGCAGAGCTATTGGGCCAGCCGGAGCGGCATCAACTGCTCCTCGAATGGAAAGGAAAGAACCTCGATCTGCCGCCAATTCTCGTGCACGACTGGATCGCGAAGCATGCGCTGGAGCGGCCGGATGCGTTGGCCTTGGAATCGGAGCATGAGCCTGGGCGGCGGATGACCTGGGCGGAGGTCGCTACCCATACGGACGTGCTCGCGCGGCGGCTCGCCGGGTTGGGCGCCGGGCCGGAGAAGGTGGTCGCGGTGTCTCTGGAGCGCTCGATCGATCGGGTGCTGGCGATCTATGCGATCTGGAAGGCGGGGGCGTGTTATCTGCCGGTCGATCCGGAGTTGCCGGCGGAGCGGCGGGCGTGGCTGCTGTCCCATGCGGGGGCGGTCGTGCTGATGGCGCGGGCGATACCGTCGGAGATGACGGGTTGGATCGGGACGGTGGCGTCGCTTCTTCTCAGTAAGGAGAGCGGGTTGCCGGTGGACTTCGGACCGGAGGAGGATCCGCGGGCGGCGTTGCCGGAAAACCTTGCGTATGTGATCTATACGTCCGGATCGACCGGGGTGCCGAAAGGCGTGGGCATTTCGAATCGGAATGCGGCAGGGCACTTTGCGGCTGCTTGTGGTTTCTATCGGATGGATTCGACGGATCGGGTAGTGCAGTTTGCTTCGGCGAGCTTTGACGTCTCGATGGAGCAGGTGGGGTTGGCGCTCGCTTCCGGCGGAACGCTGGTGGTGCGCGGTCCGGAGCTGCCGCCACCTTTGGAGCTTTCGGCTTGGATGACGCGGTGGGGGATTACGAACGCCAATTTGCCGACCGCCGTTTGGACGGAGTGGAGCTGGTCGGATGCGCCGCTGCCGAGAGAGTTGCGCAATTTGGTGACCGGGGGCGAGGCGATGACCCCGGCGGCGGCCGAAAGATTCCGGTTGCGGCTGGCTGAGATGGACCCTCCGCCGGTCGTCTACAACGGCTATGGGCCGACCGAGACGGTGGTGACCGCCACCTGTTATGACTTGAGGTATGGCCGGCTTCCGGAATCGGGCTCGGTTTCGATCGGCCGCCTGTTGCCCGCGCGAACCGGTTGGGTGGTGGGTGAAACAGGCGAGGTCCAGGCGCTCGGCGGCATCGGCGAGCTGGTGTTGGGCGGCTTGCTCGCGCGCGGCTATCTCGATCGGCCGGACCTTACCGCCGAGCGATTCCGTCCCAACCCTCTTACTGACGCTTCTTTCGGCGAGAGGCTCTACTGGACCGGCGACCGCGTAAGGCAGCGGGGAGACGGCTCGTTCGACTACCTCGGCCGTACCGACTATCAGATCAAGATCCGAGGATTCCGCATCGAGCCGGGAGAGATCGAGTCCGCGCTTGGCCAGCACCGCCAAGTCAAAGAGGCGATCGTCCTCGCGCGCGAACCGGCGGGGATCTCTGGGGCGGGTCAGCGATTGATTGCCTGGGTTCGTCCTCTCGTCGGTCTTCCCATCGATGCCTCCGAGCTGCGTCGCTTCCTATCGAGTCGCCTCCCCAAATACATGGTGCCGTGGGCGTTCGTCGAGATCGCCGAATGGCCGCTCACCCCCACGGGTAAGATCGATCGCGGCGCGCTGCCCGATCCGGCGGCGGAGAGCGGTGGGCGGATCGCCCTTCGAACGCCGACCGAGGAGATCGTCGCCGGCCTTTTCGCCGAGCTCCTCGGCGTCTCGAACCCTGGCGCCGACGCTGATTTCTTTGTCCTCGGCGGCCACTCGCTGCTCGCCACGCAGCTCGCCTCTCGTTTGCGCACGACCTTCGCCGCCGAGATTGCCCTCGCCGAGCTTTTCGCCGGCTCGACCGTGGCAGCGATCGCCGGAAGGATCGATGCGCGAGCGGGCCGTCCCCAAGCTCCGCCGTTGCTGCGTACGGTTCGCTCCGGCGAGGTTGAACTTTCGTTCGGTCAGGAGCGGCTTTGGTTCCTCGATCGCTTGGAGCCGGGTCGCGCCACCTACAACGTGGGGCTCCGGCTCACGTTGGAAGGGGCTTTCGAACCTCCAGCGTTCGATGCGGCGTTGCAGAGAATCGTCGAGCGCCACGCTCCGCTGCGCAGCCGGTTCGGCGAGCGCGACGGGAAGCCCTACGCCGCGATCGAACCGGCCATGGCGCTCGACCTGCCGTGCATCGATCTGTCGGCGATTCAAAGCGACGTCGAAGCGGTGCGGATTGCCCAGGCCGAAGGGCGACGGCTGTTCAATCTCGCGCGCGGTCCGGTCCTGCGAACGACGCTCGTGCGCCGCGCTCTCGACCGGCACGACGCGCTGTTGGTGTTTCACCACATTGGGACCGACGGCTGGTCGCTCGGCGTCTTCTCGCGCGAGCTGGCCGAGCTGTACGGCGCCGCGGTCGAGCGGCGGCCGGCGATCCTTCCCGCGCTGCCGATCGAGTATGCCGACTGGGCGGCTTGGCAGCGGGGATGGATGGCGGGAGAGGTCTACGACGCGCAGCTTGCCTGGTGGCGGGAGCGGCTTTCCGGCGCGCCGGAAAGTCTTGAGCTGCCGGCCGATCGTCCCCGCCCTCTAGCATCCCCTCGCCGGCCCGTGGCGGTTCTACGTCGCGAGCTGCCGCACGATCTATCGAAGGCGCTCGCCGCGCGCGCAAGGTCCTCCGGATCGACCCCATTCATGGCGCTTTTCACCTCGTGGGCGGCGCTTCTCACGCGCCTTGGAGCGGGCGACGACCTGGTGATCGGCACTGCCGTCGCGAATCGGAACCGTGCGGAGACCGAGGGGCTGATCGGTTTCTTCGTCAACTCGCTCGCGATCCGCATCGCGACGAACGGGCCTTCTTCTTTCGTTGAGCTTTTGTCTCGTGTGCGCGAGGCGGCGCTTTCCTCGTACGCCCATCAGGATTTCCCGTTCGACCGGCTGGTGGCCGAGCTGGGCGGCGTCCGCGGGGGGCACGCACCGCCGATCTATCAGGTATCGATGGTCTTTCAGAATCTGCCCGAGCCGGCGCTGTTGCCGGGACTTGCGACCACGTTCGAGGAGATCGGCGGTGAGACCGCGAAGCTTGATCTGGCCCTGACGGTGCTGCCGACGCGCGCTCCGGACGAGGGCCTCTCGGCGATCTTGGAGCTGAACCTCGATCTATTCGATCCCGCGACCGGCACGCGGCTGCTCGCTGGGTTCGAGGCGATGGCAAGGGAGCTGGCGGAGCATCCGGAGAGGCGCCTGGCCGAGGTCGAGCTGTTGGGGCGGGCGGAGCGGCACCAACTGCTTATCGAATGGAACGCCGCGGAATGCGCGAGCGCGCCGAAGCGGATCCACGATTTTCTGTTTCGCAACGCGAGCGAGCGGCCGGAAGGTTCGGCACTCGAATCGGAAGATCCGGCGGGCCGGCGTTATTCCTGGGCGGAGCTGGACGCTGTAACCGGTCGGCTGGCAAGAAAGCTCGCGGGCCTGGGTGCCGGGCCGGAGCGGGTGGTTGGGGTGTCGCTTGAGCGCGGAGTCGATCGGCAGGTAGCCATTCTTTCGATCTGGAAGGCGGGCGCCTGCTATCTGCCGGTCGATCCCGAGCTGCCGCGGGAGCGGCGATCGCTGCTGTTGCGCGATGCGGGGGCGGTGGTGCTGGTTCTTAGGGGCGAGACGTCGGAAGGGTTGGAGTGGATCGGGAGTGTGGCGCCGCTTCTTCTCAGCAAGGAGGGCGGTCTGCCGGTAGATCACGGACCGGAGGGGGAGCCGCGGGCGGCGGTGCCGGAAAACCTTGCGTACCTGCTCTATACCTCGGGCTCGACCGGTGTGCCGAAGGGCGTCGCAGTGACGCATTGCGACGCGGCGGAGCACTTCGGTGCGGCGGCGCGGTTCTATGACCTGGGAGCCGACGATCGAATCGTTCAGTTTGCGGAAGCAAGTTTCGACGTTTCGATGGAGCAGTTGGGGCTCGCGCTGGTCTGCGGCGCCACGCTGGTCGTGCGCGGTCCCGAGATGCCCGCGGAGCTTCCGGCCTGGCTCGATTGGCTGGGCATAACGGACGCGAACCTGCCGACCGCGGTCTGGAACGAGTGGGCGTTTTCCGACGCGCCGTTGCCCGAGAAGCTGCGTGTCCTGGTGGTGGGCGGCGAAGCGATGACTCCCGCGGCGGCAGCGCGGTTTCGCGAGAAGCTCGCCGCGAGCGCGAATCCCCCTCGGCTGTGGAACGCCTACGGCCCGACCGAGACGGTGGTGACCGCCACCTGCCAAGACGTGGCGGTCGGCCGGCTGGGCGAATCGGGGGCGGTCGCGATCGGCCGGGCGCTGCCAGGTCGCTCGGCTTTCGTCGTCGATGCATTGGGCGAGCCGCAGGCGCTTGGCGGGATCGGCGAGCTGGTGCTCGGGGGATTGCTCGCCCGCGGCTACCTCGACCGGCCGGACTTGACCGCCGAGCGATTCCGTCCCGATCCCTTCGCCGAAAAAGCCGGCGCGCGGGTCTATTGTACCGGCGACCGCGTCCGGCAGCGGGTCGACGGCTCGTTCGACTACCTGGGGCGCACCGACAGCCAGATCAAGCTGCGAGGAATCCGCATCGAGCCGGGAGAGATCGAAGCGGCGCTCGGCCGGCACCGACAAGTCCAAGAGGCGATCGTCCTCCTTCGAGAAACGGGCACGGGCCGGCGGCTGATCGCCTGGTACCGGCCTCACGGGGCGCTCGGGGCGCTTGGAGACGGCGGCGAGATCGATCCGGCCGACCTACGCCGCTTCGTCGCCGCCCAACTGCCCGCCGCCCTGGTTCCCTCGGCGTTCGTCGAAATGGCGGAGTGGCCGCTCTCGCCGACCGGCAAGATCGACCGCCGCGCTCTGCCGGAGCCGATGATCGATCGCGAGTCCGGCGAGCGTGTCGCCCTGCGCACGCCAACCGAAGAGATCGTCGCCGGTCTTTTCGCCTCGTTGCTTGGGACCGGTCCCGATCTTTCGGCCGATGCGGATTTCTTCGCGCTCGGCGGCCACTCGCTGGTTGCAACGCAACTCGCATCGCGATTGCGACGAACGTTCCAGGTCGAGATTCCCCTCGGTGAGCTGTTCGCCGGCTCGACGGTCGCCGGCATTGCCGGGAGGATCGAGGCGCTCGCGAACATCGGTGCCCCGCCGCCGCCAGCCCTCCTTCCCGTTCCGCCGCGGCCGGCGGAGATCCCGCTCTCGTTTGCGCAGGAGCGGCTCTGGTTCCTCGACCGCTTGGAGCCGGACCCGGCGACTTACAACACGGGCTTTAGGCTGACGCTGAACGGCGCCCTGGACGAAGAAGCTCTCGCGGGAGCGTTCCGCGCGTTGATCGCCCGCCATGAGCCGCTGCGCACCCGCTTCGTCCTGGCGGAAGATCGGCCGATCCAGGAGATCGCTCCGCCCGAGGCGGCGGCGTGCGCATTTCGAATGCCGCGCATCGATCTATCGGCTGCCCCAAGTGCGGTGGAAGCGGCCCGGCTTGCCCGCGGTGAGGGGCGCCGGCCTTTCGATCTCTCGCGCGGGCCGCTGCTGCGAGTGGTGCGGGTAACTCTGGGTCGGGGAAAGAGCGAGCTGCAGCTGATCCTCCACCACATCGCGACCGACGGCTGGTCGCTCGGCGTCTTCGCGCGCGAGCTGGCAGAACTGTACGCCGCCCGGGTCGAGCGCCGAGCGGTGACGCTGCCCGCTCTGCCGCTTGCGTACGCGGACTGGGCGATCTGGCAGCGCGCGTGGCTCTCGGGTGAGGTCTTCGACCGGGAGCTTGCCTGGTGGCGCGGGCGCCTGGCGGGTGCGCCGGAGGCGCTCGATCTGCCGTTCGACCATCCGCGACCCGCGCGGCCGGCGGGGCTTGGATGGATGGGCGACGGCGAGCTTTCGGCCGATCTGGCGAGCCGCCTGGCGGCGCGCGCCCGGAGCGCCGGATCTACCCTCTCGATGGCCCTGTTCGCCGCCTGGGCCGGCCTCCTTGCGCGCCTGGGTGCCGGGACCGACCTGGTGATCGCGCTGCCGATCGCGAACCGCAACCGGGCGGAGACCGAGGGGCTGATCGGGTTCTTCGTCAACACTCTGGCGCTCCGGATCGAGATTCCGGAAAGCGGTGTCACCCTCGGCGGCCTGCTCGCCCGCGTTCGTGAGGCGGCGCTGCCGGCCTACGCGCACCAGGATTTTCCGTTCGAGCGCTTGGTGGCGAGCGCCGGAGCGCCGCACCCGCAGGTCTCGTTCGCTTTCCAAAACCTTCCCGCGCCGGTGCTGCTGCCGGGGATCGAAACGCAGGTCGAAGAGCTGGGCGGCGGTGGGGCGAAGTTCGATCTCGGCCTGATCGTGGTGCCTGATGCCGAGGGTCTCCTCACGCGGATCGAGATCTCGCTCGACCGGCTCGATCCGGCGACCGGAGCGCGGTTGCTTCGCGGTTTCGAGGCGATGGTTGGGGAGTTGGCGAATGATCCGGGTAGATCGTTGGCGGAGGCGGAGCTGTTCGGACCTGCGGAGCGGCATCAGCTGCTCGTCGAATGGAACGACGCGGATCTCGCGCTGCCGAAGGCGTTGGTCCACGATTGGATCGCCCGGCATGCCCGCGAGCGGCCGGACGATCCTGCGCTCGAATCGGAGCACGAGCCGCACCGCCGCTCTACCTGGCGCGAGGTGGAGGCGCAGGCCGATCGGCTGGCCCGGAGGTTGGCGGGGCTGGGAGCCGGACCGGAGCGGGTGGTCGGCGTGTCGCTGGAGTGGTCGGTCGATCGGGTGCTTAGCGTCTATGCGATCTGGAAGGCGGGCGCCTGCTATCTGCCGGTCGATCCGGATCTGCCGGTCGAGAGGAAGCGACTGCTGCTTGCCGATGCGAGAGCGGTGGCGCTTGTGGCCCGAGAGACGTCTGGGGATTTGGGATGGATCGGGCCGGCGGCGCTGCTTGTCCTCAGTAAGGAGAATGGGCTGCCGGTGGCTGCCGGGCCGGAGGAGGATCCGCGGACGGCGTTGCCGGAAAACCTTGCGTATCTGATCTATACCTCGGGCTCGACCGGCGTGCCGAAGGGGGTGGCGGTTTCGCATCGGGATGCGACGGGGCATTTTGCGGGCTCCACGGATTTCTATGGCTGGCGAGCCGACGATCGGGTGATCCTGCTCGGCGCGATCAGCTTCGATCTTTCGGTCGATCAGGTCGGCTGTGCCTTGGCGGCAGGGGCGACGCTGGTGGTGCGCGGTCCCCAGATGCCGGCTCCGGCGGATCTTTCGCGGTGGCTGGGCGATCTGCGGATCAGCTGCGCGACGTTGCCGACGCCGCTGTTCAACGAGTGGACCTTCGCGCCGGAGCCGCTGCCGAAAGCCCTTCGAATGCTCTACGCCGGGGGCGAAGCGATGAGCATCGCGGCGGCGGAGAGGTTTCGCGGGCGGGCAGGATTGGGGGCGCTGTTGGCCTTGAACGCCTATGGACCCACCGAGGCGGTGGTGGCCGCCACCTGCCACGACTTTCTCAAGGGCCGCCTGCCGGAGTCGGGCGCGGTGTCGATCGGTCGTTTGTTGCCTCGACGGAGCGCCTATGTGTTGGACGAAATCGGCGTGCCGGTGCCGCTCGGCGGCCTCGGCGAGCTGGCGCTCGGCGGCCTGCTCGCGCGCGGCTATCTCGATCGGCCGGACCTCACCGCCGAGCGATTCCGCCCCAATCCTTTTACTGACCAATTCGGAGCGAGAACCTATCGAACCGGCGATCGCGTGAGGAGGCGGGGCGACGGCTCGTTCGACTACCTCGGCCGCATCGACGGCCAAATCAAAATCCGCGGTTTCCGCATCGAGCCGGGGGAGATCGAAGCCGCGCTCGCCGCCCACTCTCAAATCAAAGAAGCGATCGTCCTCGTCCGCGAGACGCCGCGGATCGGCAAACGCCTGATCGCCTGGGTGCGGCCGCAGGACGCGCTCGACCCCGGCGAGATCGCCCGCTTTCTCAACCTACGCCTTCCCGCATACATGGTGCCCTCGGCATTCGTCGAGATCGCCGAATGGCCGCTTTCGCCCTCCGGAAAAGTCGATCGCCGCGCGCTGCCCGATCCCGCCTTCGAAACCGGCGCGCGGTCCTCCCTGCGCACGCCTTCGGAAGAGATCATTGCGGGTCTGTTCACCGAGCTTCTGGGAGCCACGGACCCTGGCGCGGACTCCGATTTCTTCGCCCTCGGCGGTCATTCGCTTCTCGCGACGCAGCTCACCTCCCGCCTACGAAGAACTTTCGAGGCCGAGCTTCCCCTCGCCGAGCTTTTCGCCGGCCCGACGGTGGCGGGGATCGCCGAACGGATCGATGCGCTCGCCGGCCGGCCCCAGGAGTCCATCGCCCCTCTGGCCAGATCCCCGCGGCCCGCAGAGGTACCGCTTTCGTTCGCCCAGGAGCGTCTCTGGTTTCTCGATCGCCTGGAGCCCGGAACGGCCACGTATAACGTCGGCTTGAGGCTCACCCTCGGGGGTCCGTTGGTCCCTGCGGCGCTTGCCGCAGCGCTCGGCGCGCTAGTCGCGCGGCATGAGCCGCTGCGCACCCGGTACGTGATCTCCGGCGATTTGCCGTTCCAGAGAATCGATCCGCCGGGCGGTTTCTCGCTTCGAGCGGTCGATCTCGAAAGGCTCGATGAAAAGAGCGCCAGCCCGGAAGCCGAGCGCCTCGCGGCGTTCGAGGGCCGCCGGCCGTTCGATCTCGCGCGCGGGCCGGTCCTGCGTTCGGCCTTGATTCGCCGCGCCCCCGAGCGGCACGAAGTTCTTTTCGTGTTCCACCACATCGCGACTGACGGCTGGTCGATCGGCGTCTTCTCCCGCGAGCTGGTGGAACTGTATGCCGCCGCCTCGGCACGCCGCCCCTCGCGCCTGCCGCCGCTGCCGATCGAGTACGCCGATTGGGCCCTTTGGCAACGCACCCTGCTCGCCGGTCAGACCTACGATCGCCAGCTCGCCTGGTGGCGCGAGCGGCTCGCCGGAGCGCCCGAGGTGCTCGACTTGAGTCTAGACCGGCCGCGCCCGGCTCTGCCGAGACGGCGCGCCCGCACGATGCGTCGCGAACTTTCGGCCGACCTTTCGGCAGCCGTCGCCAGCCGGGCGCGAGCCGCGGGTGCCACTTCATACATGGTGCTGCTCGCCGCGTGGGCCGGCCTGCTCTCGCGGATGGGGGCAGGGAGCGATCTGGTTATCGGGCTGCCGATCGCAAACCGCAACCGGAAGGAGACTGAAGGGCTGATCGGATTTTTCGTCAACTCGCTCCCGGTGCGGCTGTCGACCGCGTCCGATCCCACTCTCGCCGAGCTTCTCACGCGCGCCCGGACCGCGGCGCTCGGGGCCTACGCGCACCAGGATTTCCCGTTCGATCGATTGGTTGCCGAGCTGGGCGGAGTTAGGGGCGGCGGCGTTCCGCCGATCTACCAGGTGTCGCTGATGTTTCAGAATCTGCCCGAACCGGCGATGCTGCCGGGTCTCCGGACTACGGCCGAGGAGCTGCGCGGTGGCCTCGCGAAGATCGACCTGGGGCTCGCGGTGGTGCCCTTGCGCGAAGCGACGGGCGATCGGCTCGCGGCCCTCTTGGAGCTGAATCTCGATCTGTTCGACCCGGCGACCGGCGCGCGGCTGTTGCGCGGCTTCGAGGCGATCCTGGGGGAGGTTGCGGCGCACCCAGAGCGCGCCCTCGGAGAAGCGGTGCTGATCGGGGCGCCGGAGCGGCACCAGTTGCTCGCCGAATGGAACGACCGGGATCTCGCGCTCGCGCCGCGGGTGATTCACGACTGGATTGCGCGGCACGCGCGGGAGCGGCCGGACGATCCGGCTCTCGAATCGGAGCACGAGCCGGGCCGGCGGTATTCGTGGCGGCAAGTCGCCTTTCACACGGATCTGTTGGCGAGAAGACTCGCAGGGCTCGGGGTGGGTCCCGAGAGAGTGGTGGGCGTGGCGCTCGAACGGTCGGTCGATCGGGTGCTCGCGATGTACGCGATCTGGAAAGCGGGTGCCTGCTATCTGCCGGTCGATCCGGATCTGCCTGTGGAGCGGCGGGCGCTGATGCTTGAAGATGCGCGGGCGGTCGTGCTGATCGCCAGGGATTTAACGCCGGATCTTTTGGGTTTGAGCGGAACGGTTGAGCCGCTTCTTCTCAGTAAGGAGAACGGGTTGCCGATGGACTTCGGACCGGAGGGGATTCCGCGAGCGGTCTTGCCGGAAAACCTTGCGTACATGATCTACACGTCGGGCTCCACCGGGGTGCCGAAGGGGGTGGCCGTCAGCCACCGGCACGCGGCGGGGCATTTCGCGGCGGCGGCGGGCTTCTACGGAATGGATGCGACGGATCGGGTGGTGCAGTTTGCCGCCGCGGGTTTCGACGTGTCGATGGAACAGGTGGGAGTGGCCTTGGCTTCGGGAGGAACTCTCGTCGTGCGCGGGCCGGAGCTGCCGCCGCCGCTGGAGCTTTCGGCGTGGCTGACGCGGCACAGGATCACGAACGCGAACCTGCCCACCGCCGTCTGGACCGAGTGGAGCCGTTCGGAGGCGCCGCTGCCCAAGGACCTGCGCGTGCTGGTGACGGGCGGCGAGGCGATGACTCCCGCGGCGGCGGAGCGGTTCCGAAAAAGGCTCGCCCAGATGGACGATCCGCCGGTTGTTTACAACGGCTACGGGCCGACCGAGACGGTGGTCACCGCCACCTGCTACGACCTTCGTTACGGGCGCCTGCCTGAATCCGGCGCGGTGACGATCGGCCGACTTCTGCCTGGGCGCACCGGGATCGTGGTGGACGAGTTAGGGGAGATCCAACCGCTCGGCGGCATCGGCGAGTTGGTTTTGGGCGGCCTGCTCGCGCGAGGCTATCTCGATCGGCCGGACCTTACCGCCGAGCGATTCCGCCCCAACCCCTTACCAGACGCTTTTTTCGGAGCGAGGGTCTATGGGACCGGCGATCGCGTCCGCCAGCGGGGCGACGGCTCGTTCGATTACCTAGGTCGCACCGATGCCCAAATCAAGATCCGCGGCTTCCGCATCGAGCCGGGAGAGATCCAAGCGGCACTCAGCCTACATCCGGCAATCCACGATGCGATCGTCCTCGCCCGCGAAGTACTCGGCGCAGGTCCGCGGCTGATCGCCTGGTACCGGTCTTCCGCTGAATCGACCGCCGCCGACCTGCGCGCCTTCCTCGCTGCACGGCTACCGGCCTACATGGTCCCCGCGGCGTTCGTAGAGGTCCTGGAATGGCCGATCTCGGCGACGGGAAAAATCGATCGCCAGGCGCTTCCCGAACCGGCGCGCTCTACCGGTACCGAACGGACCCCGCCGCGGACGGCGATCCATCAGGTGATCGCCGATCTTTGGCGCGAGGCGCTGCCGGAGGCGGGGGAGGACCTGGCGATCGAAGACAACTTCTTCGAGCTGGGCGGCCACTCTCTCCTCGCGGTGGGACTCGCCTCGAAGGTGGCCGCGAGCTTCCAAGTCGAGCTGCCGCTCAAGCGCCTGTTCGAGGCGCCGACGGTCGCAGGCCTCGGAGCCGCGGTCCTCGCCGCGGAGTCGCGTCAAGGCCAAAGCGAGAAGATCGCGCGGGTGTTGCTGCGAATGAAGAGCCTGTCGCCCGAAGCGAAGCGCGACAGGCTCGCATTGGGCTGAATCATCGGGAGTGCTCGTCCTGGGAGCCCGTTGGCCAATAATTTCTACTACGGCACCTCCACCACGATCGTCCCCTCCAACACCACGGCCACCGCCTTGCCGCCGTTTTGCAGCTTGCCGAACAGGAGCTGGTCGGTGAGCGGCTGGCGGATCGTCTCGTCGATCACACGCCCGAGCGGGCGGGCTCCGAAGGCTGGGTCGTAGCCTTTCTGGGCGAGTAGGGTGCGCGCTTCCGGCGTAATTTCGAGGGTCACCTTTTTGGTCTGGAGCTGCTTGGCCAACTCGGCGATCATCTTGTCGACGATCTGTTCCATTACCGCCGGATCGAGCGGCCGGAAGCGGAGCCGGGCGTCGAGCCGGTTGCGGAACTCCGGGCTGAACAGACGCTCGACCGCTTGGTCGCTCGCCGGGTCGCCGCGGAGCGCGGGGGAGGCGCCGGGCTCGTCGCGGAGCGCTCCGAATCCGGCGCCCACGCCCTCGATCGCGCCGACCGGCGAAACGCCGAAGCCGGGCGTCCTTTGAGCCATCTCCCGCGCTCCGACGTTCGAGGTCATCAGCAGGATGACGTGGCGGAAATCGGTCGCCTTGCCGTTGGTGTCGGTGAGCGTGCCGTGGTCCATCACCTGGAGCAGCAGGTTGAATACGTCCTCGTGGGCTTTTTCCACCTCGTCGAGCAGCAGCACGGCGTGCGGGCTTTTGGCCACCGCCTCGGTGAGCAGGCCGCCGCGGTCGTAGCCGACGTAGCCCGGGGGGGCGCCAACCAGGCGCGAGACCGTGTGGCGCTCCATGTACTCGCTCATGTCGAAACGCAGGAACGAGATGCCGAGGGTCAGGGCGAGCTGCTTGGCCATCTCGGTCTTGCCCACGCCGGTCGGTCCCGTGAGCAGGAAGGCGCCGACCGGTTTTTGCGGTTCGCGCAGTCCCGCGCGGGAGACCTTGATCGCCATCACCAGCCGTTCGATCGCCGCGTCCTGGCCGAACACCACCGCCTTCAATTCCGATTCGAGCGCCTGCAACCGATCGCGATCGCTGCCGTGGACCCGCTTGGGCGGAATCTGCGCCATGGTCGACAAGATCCGCTCGATCTCCGGCGCGCCGACCCGCTTGCCTCCGCCGAGCGACACCGCCGCGCCCGCTTCGTCCATCAGGTCGATCGCCTTGTCGGGCAGGCGCTTGTCGCGCAGATGGCGCTCGGCCAGCTCGGCCGCGGCGCGCAGGGCGGACTTGGTGTAAGTGACGCCGTGGTGTAGCTCGTACCGTTCGCGCAGACCTTCCAAGATCCGCACGGTCTCTTCGATCGAGGGCTCCAGGACTTCCACCTTTTGGAACCGCCGGGCGAGCGCCGCATCGCGTTGGAAGTTTTGACGGTATTCCTCCCAGGTGGTGGCGCCGATGCAGCGCAG
>JBDTZG010000004.1:0-214391 GCA_040005235.1 Acidobacteriota bacterium
CAGGCTCAGTGGACCTGAACCTCAGGAAAACGGCCCTTCTGCCACGGGCTGCTAGAGAGGTGAGAGCCTTCAGTCCTGGCGCCGCCGCTCGGCGAATGGCGACCGGGATCGAGCCTCTGGGCGCCGCCGCGATCCTCCGCCAGCATCCGTTCACCGAGCCGGTCAAGACCAAGAGGTCCCCCGCGCCGTGGGTCCACGCCGCAAGCAAGAGGGTCCGAACCGAGGTCAAGATCGCCTGTCCTGGTGGCTGCGGTTCCGCGTTTCGACGCTACGGTCCGACGCTTGTCAGACCAACTCGATCTGAAGTTTCCGCCCAACCAGTGCCGCCGCCCGCTGCAGCGTGGAAAGCGTGACATCGCGTGTGGGGTCCAAAAGTCTGTCGACTTGCGATCGGCTGGTTCCAAGCAGCGTGGCAAGGCGAGACTTGCTAAGTGACCGTGCCTGCATTGCGTCAGTCAGCTGCCACACGACAACTTCTTTGATGGCGAGGGCTTGATTTTCCTCGAACGTCCCTTCCTCTCTGAGGAAGTCGTCAAGGGTGCTGCCGTGATGTCGCTTGCTCATGATTTCAACTCCTTCAGGCGCTTCCGCGCAATAGCGAGATCATTGCTCAGTCATGGCTCACCACGAATCACGTGTACCACGAAAGGTACATCGCCGGCAAGGCCATCGGAGGGCGGGGAAGCAAGCCTGGCGCTGGTCGCGCCCTTTCCGGGGCACCTATTCCCGCTCCACTCAGTTTATGCAGCAGCGGCGGTCACGCGGAGTTTGACCTGGGTCTTCTTCTGAAGCGCGCTAATGATCGAGAAGAAGTTCTCGGTGCTCGGGTTTCCGTTCGGCCCCAGCATCCGGTGCAAGCTCTTGCTTGGGGTGGCGATTTCGGCCGCAAGGCCTTCGAAACCGATGGTTGCATTGACGAGGTCGCGCAATACCGCCCTTCCCTCCGCAGTCTGGCCGGCAAGGAATGCGTTGATCGCCTCGCTGAAAAGGGCTTCGCGGAAGCGGGGGTCGCTGCCAGCGCGAGCCACGATGGTTTCCTTGAAATCCCGTGTCAGTGCCATGTCAAACTCCTCGCTGTTAGAACCTTAGGGCCGTTTCTTGCGCCGTTTATAATCTGCCCAGCGGCCTTGCGCTATCGCAATCGCGTCCTGCTGCCGTTGCTTGCTGCTTCCCCCGAGCAAGATCACGAAGCGATTCCCGTCCTTCCCAAAGTAGATGCGATAGCCCGGTCCAAAATCGACCTTTCGCTCGAAGACTCCGGAACCGACCCCTTTGACGTTCGAGAAGTTGCCGGCTTCCAATCGGTAGAGAGCCATGGCTACCTTCGCCGCCGCTTCGGCGCTCAAGTTGCCGAACCATGCTGCATGAGGTGAGGAGCCTCGCTCATCAAGGTACTCAAAAAGCTCAATCGGCAGCATGAGGTATGGTAACACAAGAGTTACCCAAGATCGGTCCCTCCTTAAACTTGGCCGAGCCCTCTGCTCAACGAAGTGATTGTTGGCGCCCTCGGCCCATGCACAGCGCCTCAATCCGCTCGAAATCTGCGCGCTCTCCCGATTCCCGAAGGAGGCCGGCGGTCGTCCTGTCCCCTGTCGCCCCACGAGGATCGGGCTTGTCCTTTGGTTAGGCTGGCACCCAATCCAGGCAGCACCCAATCCAGGCACCCATTCCAGTCCCTTTCACCGAACCGAACTCGTTACCGCCGACCTGGATCTCGGCGAGCGGGAGGCGATTGCGCTCGCTCATCTCCTTCGCGCCGATCGGATGCGGGAGAGGGAGCCGGTTATAATGGCTTGGCGATCGGCTGTTGCCGATCCGGAGGCCTCTAACATGCCAAGCTCCGCGACCGTGACGTTTCAGCAGGTTCTGGAGATCGTCGAAGGACTGCCGGAAGACCAGCAAGGAGAGCTGATCGAGATCGTGCGCCATCGACAGAGAGAGCACCGCCGTGAGACCCTGGCGGCCGGAATCGAACAGGCCCGCGGTGAGTTCGCCCGCGGAGAAGCTCGGCGCGGCACGGTCGAGGATCTGATGTCGGATCTCGCCGAGAACACCGAGACCAACGAGTGAGAGAGCTGGTCTGGAGCAACACTTTTCGCCGCGCCTTGCGGCGGACGCTCAAGCGCCAGCCACAGTCCCTCGCCGACATCCAAGCGGCGTTGCGCCTCCTGCAGGAAAATCTTTTCGCCCCCCAGCTCTCCACCCACAAGCTCAAAGGAAAACTGGCCGGCACCTGGGCCTGCACCGCCGGCTACGACCTCCGCATTCTGTTCGAGCTGGTTCCCAACCCGGAGCGAGTTGAGGAAGACCTGTTCCTGATCGAAATCGGCACCCACGACGAAGTCTATTGAAGGCTCCACCAGCTCCGATCGAGACCTGACTACCGCCTAACTAAGACCAGCTGCAGCTTGCGCTGCCGGCTGCCATTTTCGACCGAGAGCGGTCGTGCTGACCCCTTTCGTCGCTCGAGGATCGGTCCCGTCCTCGGGTTAGGCTGGCACCTATTCGGGTTGATCGTTATGACTGCCGAAGTCCCAAAGTCTCGCCGACCGTCACGCGGAAGCCACGCGAGCGTTCCCGCGAAGCCACGTAGCATGGGGGTACGAAGCCACGCCAAACGGGGCTGAAGCAACGCGAACGGACCAAAATCGGCCGCTGGGGCCGGCGAAGCCACCGAGAAATTCGGCGAAGCCACCGAGAAATTCACTGAAGCCACACATTTAAGGGACGAAGCAACGCTCGGAGCCGGTGAAGCCACGCACATCGCTGGTGAAGCCACTCATCGAATGGCAAAAATTACCGAGCCGTCCGCCGGAGTCACCGAGGAATGTGCCAAAATGGCCGGAAAATTCGGTCGATCCACCGATGTGGCGGGTCGACGGCGGGACTTCAGTGAATTTCTGCGTGGCTTCAGGGGTTTTCTCAGTGGCTTCAGTGAATTTCTCGGTGGCTTCAGCGAATTTCTCAGTGGCTTCAGTGATTTCCTCAGTGGCTTAGGCGTTCCGCTCTGTGGCTTCACGCCTCGCCGCGGTGAAACCAGCGTTCCGTTGTGTGGCTTCACCGTTCGGCGCGGTGGCTTCACCGTTCTGCCGGGCCGCTTGAATGATCGGCGCGGCGGCTTCAGCGAATTTCTCTGTGGCTTCCGGCCGCAACCGAACGACCTTGGCGCCACGACCACTGGTTCGGAGGTTTCGCCGCCCGCCGGCCTGCAGCGCGGCTCCCCCGTAAAAGATCTCGCGTCTGTCAGGATCTTTTGACACTTAGGTAAGCCCTGCACAATCAGTGCTTTCCACCCGATTGAATCAGATTTCCCTGGTTACCCCGCAAGATCTTTTGCGGGGTCGGGTCGCTGCCGGGAACTTGATCGCTCGGCGAAAGCCATGCGTTTTCTGTCGTTTCACTCGACGCGCCTCGCCTGGCAGGGATTTTGAGATGCCCGGCTGCCGAAATGGCCCGGAAGATCCGATTCACGCCCGAAGGGGGAGCCCTCTACGAGGTGACCTGTCGCACGGTCCACAGCCGATTCCTTCTGCGGCCGGGGCCACTGCTCAACGAGATCATCGTTGGCGCGCTCGGCCGAGCGCAGCGCCTCTATCCGCTGGAGATCTGCGCGCTCATCTTCGCCTCGAATCACTTTCACCTTCTCGCCCGGGCGGAGGACAGCGAGCGCCTGGCCCGCTTCATGGGCTATTTCAACTCGAAGCTCGCCCGCGAGGTCGCCCGATCGACCGGCTGGCGGGACAAGGTCTTTTCTCGCCGCTACCAGGCGATTCTCGTGAGCGACGAGGAGGAAGCTCAGGTTGGGCGCCTGGTGTACATCCTCTTGCATGGCTGCAAGGAGAATCTGGTCGCCCGGCCCCAAGACTGGCCGGGGGTTCACTGTGTAACCGCGCTTCTCACCGGCCAGCCGATCGAGGGGACCTGGTTCGATCGCACACGGGAATGGGAGGCGCGCTTGTGCGGTCAGGAATTCGGCGCTCGCCAGTTCGCGGAGACCGAAACCGTAAGCCTCGCGCCCTTGCCCTGTTTGGCGCATCTCTCGCCCGAGCAGTACCGCGAGCGGATCGCCGAGTTGATCAACACGATCATCGAACAAGCCGCAGCTCGTCGAGCGGCGACGGGAATCGAGCCTCTGGGCGCCGCCGCGATCCTGCGCCAGCATCCGTTTACCCAGCCGGCCAAGACCAAGAAGTCGCCCGCGCCGCTCGTCCACGCCGCCAGCAAACGGGTCCGGACGGAGATCAAGAACGCCTACGCCTGGTTCGCCCGGGCTTTCCTAGAGGCGGCGGATTTTCTGCGGGCCGGAGATCGGCTGGCTCGGTTCCCCGGGGGGAGCTTCCCGCGCGGATTGCCGTTTGTTCGAGCGAGGCGGTTGGCGATCAGCCCAGCGGCGTAGGCAGGACCAGCCGCTTAAAGCCAAAAGGCTTCGGATAGCTACGACCGGCTGCCCAGGTGGCTGCGGTTCCACGTTCCGACACCTGGTTCGACCCTCCCGAAGGCCCTACGAGCTCCGATCTCGACCTGATTTCCACCCAAGACAGGCTGCAGCTCGCGCTGCCGGCCGCCGTTCTCGGCCGGGAGCGGTCGTTCTGACCCCTTTCGCCGCACGAGGATCGGTCTTGTCCTCGGGTTAGAGTGGCACCTATTCCCGGCACCTATTTCCGGTGGCTCCAAGACTGGCCAGGGGTTCACTGTGTCACTGCGCTTCTCACCGGCCAGCAGATCGAGGGGACCTAGTTCGATCGCACACGGGAATGGGTGGCACGGTTACGGGGTAGGGAGGTCGGCGCTCAGTTCGCGGAAACCGAAGTCGTGAATGTCGCGCCCCTGCCCTGCAGGCAGGATCTTGCGGCAGAGCAATACCGCGATCGGATCGCGGAGTGGTCGTGGCGATCATCGCCAAGGCTGCCACTCGGCGAGCGGCGATGGGGATCGAGCCTCGGGGCGCAAGACTCGCCAGTCCAGGTTGTTGTGATCTAGGATGAAATCGGAGGGACACAATGGTCGTTACGATCAGCCTGCCAGAAGACATCTCTGAATCCCTCGCAGGGCATTGGGGAAACGTGTCTCGCCACGCCCTTGAAGCTATTGCCGTGGAGGGCTACCGAACGGGCGCTCTGACCGAGACGCAGGTGAGGCGTCTCCTCTGCCTAGAAACGCGGTTCGAGGTCCATGCGCTGTTCAAGGAGCACAGAGTGCCCCTCCTCTACACGAAAGCCGATCTGGAAGTAGACATCGCCGCCCACCGGGATCTCGGCCTCCTGGCCGGCCGATGATCGTCATTGCAGACAGCGGGCCGCTCCACTACCTCATTCTTCTGGACAAGACAGAGCTTCTGCACCGTGTCTACGGGCAGGTCATTGCCCCAGAGGCAGTCCTCAGAGAGTTGACCGTGGCGAGTGCGCCCCAGCCGGTGAAGGACTGGCTCTCCCTACCTCCTTCCTGGCTGCAGGTCCAAGCGGTGCCTTTCGCTGAAACCGAGCTCGTTACCGCCGACCTGGATCTCGGTGAACGGGAGGCGATTGCACTTGCTCATCTCCTTCGCGCCGATCTGCTCCTGATCGATGAAGCCGCAGGGCGAGCCGAGGCGCGTCGTCGAAGCCTGCGAGTGACGGGTACGTTGGGTATCCTTCGGATCGCAGCCGAAAAGGGATGGATCGATCTACCGGAAGTTCTCACTCGCCTGCGCTGTACGAGCTTCTATGTGAACGAGGACCTGCTCAGGTCGATCTTCGGTCAGTGGCTGGGAGAAGTTGAATAACCGAGCTCAGATAGGTGGCGCGGCCAAGAATTCGGCGCTCGACAGTTCGCGGAAAGCGAAACCGTAAGCCTCGCGGTCTTGCCCTGTTTGGCGCACCTCTCGCCCGAGCAGTACCGCGAGCGGATTGGCGAGTTGATCAACACGATCATCGAACAAGCCGCAGCTCGTCGAGCGGCGACGGGAATCGAGCCTCTGGGCGCCGCCGCGATCCTGCGCCAGCATCCGTTTACCCAGCCGGCCAAGACCAAGAAGTCGCCCGCGCCGCTCGTCCACGCCGCCAGCAAACGGGTCCGGACGGAGATCAAGAACGCCTACGCCTGGTTCGCCCGGGCTTTCCTAGAGGCGGCGGATTTTCTGCGGGCCGGAGATCGGCTGGCTCGGTTCCCCGGGGGGAGCTTCCCGCGCGGATTGCCGTTTGTTCGAGCGAGGCGGTTGGCGATCAGCCCAGCGGCGTAGGCAGGACCAGCCGCTTAAAGCCAAAAGGCTTCGGATAGCTACGACCGCCTGCCCTGGTGGCTGCGGTTCCACGTTCCGACACCTGGTTCGACCCTCCCGAAGGCCCCACGAGCTCCGATCTCGACCTGATTTCCACCCAAGACCGGCTGCAGTTCGCGCTGCCGGCCGCCGTTCTCGGCCGGGAGCGGTCGTTCTGAGCCCTTTCGCCGCACGAGGATCGGTCTTGTCCTCGGGTTAGGCTGGCACCTATTCCGGGCACCTATTCCGGCAGATCGATCTCCCTGAAGTCCTCGCTCGCTTGCGCCGTACGAGCTTCTATGTGAGCGAGGACCTGATCCGGTCGATCTTCGGTCGGTGGCTGGGGGAAGTTGAATGATCGGCCGATAGAAATTGATAGCCGCGATCCTCCGGCAGCAACCGTTCACCCAACCGGCCAAGACCAAGAGGTCCCCCGCGCCGTGGGTCCACGCCGCCAGCAAGAGGGTCCGAACCGAGGTCAAGATCGCCTACGCCTGGTTCGCCAGGGCTTTTCGAGAAGCGGCGGAGAATGCGGGCCGGCGATCGACTGGCTCGGTTTCCCCGGGGTTGCTTTCCTCCCGGTCTGCCGTTTGTCCGAGCGGATCGGTTGGCGATCGGGCCCGATCTATTGCGGCGCCGAGCGCCGAAGGCTGGGCGGGGTCGGGCCGCAGGTTAAGGTGGCACCTGTCTGGCGCGCCTCAAGCGGCGTCCCGCGCCTCAAGCGGCGTCCCGAGAATTGCTTTCGCTAGCTTCACCATGGCCTTCTGGCCCATAGATCAGCCGTCCCTTAAACTGTGCCTGCAACTCCTCGTAGTGGGCAATCAACCGAGCCGGATCGTTACCGAACTCCCGCGAAATCTCGCTACGGATCTTTCGGACCGCGGCGAGAGCCGGATCATCCTTGGTCATCGCTGCCTCCAAGCATTTCAAGCGGAGTGACGAGAGAGGGACTCAAGAGTCCGAGAAGGCTATTAACACGTCGGATATGTCCGAACTTGTTGGCGTTCGCCAGGTGCTTGCAGTTCCACGTCACGAGAAAGTCACAGCGGTGGTAGGAAGCGAGAGCCAGGTGCAGCGCGTCCCCCGCAGGATCCGCGGGCATAACTTGGTGGCGAATGTACCCCGCAACGATTTCGAGGACTGCCGGTTCGATAGCCAGAGCAGGAAGTTCTGCTACCAAATCAAGGCAGGCCTGCCGCGACGGAAAGTCCCCCCTCCCCAGTTCTTCGACGACGGCCAGGCTCGTAACCAACTCGACCGTGTCTGAGGCCCGGGCCCACCACTCGCGTGTCCACTCGCGACGCGCCACCATCTCAGCCTCCGGCCTCGTTTCGAAGTAGAAGCTGGGGATCGAAGTCTCCACGTACGCGCGGCTTCTCATGAGAGCCTCAGTCTACCGCGCGGCGGCGGAAGCTCAATCAGGGATAACGAGTAGAGTGTCTCCCGGCCTCTGATGTCGCCTCGGCGAGTGGTGACGGGAATCGAATCTCTGGGCGCCGCCGCGATCCTCCGGCAGCATCCGTTCACCCAGCCGGCGAAGACCAAGAAATCCCCCGCGCCGTGGGTCCACGCCGCCAGCAAAAGGGTCCGAACCGAGGTCAAGATCGCCTACGCCTGGTTCGCCAGGGCATTTCGAGAAGCGGCGGAGAATCTGCGGGCCGGCGATCGGCTGGCTCGGTTTCCCCGGGGTTGGTTTCCTCCCGGTCTGCCGTTTGTTCGGTTGGCGATCAGGCCGGCCACCTAGACCAGGGCCAGCCGCCTATCCCAAATCTTCAAATCGCTACGACCGCCTGTCCTGGTGGCCCCGCAGGCTCCGAGAGCGGCATGATTTCGCCTAAGACCGGCCGTAGGTCGCCCTGCCGGAGTCAGTTTTCGTCCAGGAAGCGGTCGTCCTGTCTCGTCGTCGCACGAGGATCGGTCTCGTCCTCGGGTTAGGATGGCACCTATTCGGGCCACCTATTCGGCACCTGCTCCCGCGTGGCTCAGAGAACGGCGGGGGCGACCAGCAGGCAGCGCCTTTGATTTTGTGGCGCGTGTGATTAAACCTTAAGCGACGCCGATAACGAAGAAGGATAAGTGGAAATATTTAGCCAGTGAGAAACTTAGCGGCGCGAAGAAGAGCCTGGGTCAAGGCGGGGCAAAGAACGCGCCCGAGGAGGAATCTCGCTCTGCTCTATGGAGTTCTCTACCTAGCAACTATTCCTGTCTTTGCAGCGATCTACACTCGATTGCCACGAGGCTTTTACCATGCAACCGCTAGGCACGAGATCGGAGCAATGCAGGCGAGGGTTGAGGCCGGAGCGGACGTTCTAGGATGGTTGCAAGGTGTGGTGATGGATCAGAGGTTGTACGTTTCAGGAATAGGCGACCTCGGAACGAATCCCGAGCTTGTAGGGATGAATCTGAAGGCGTCGGTGCATTTTTTTGGCGGTGGTGAGGAAGGGAAGATAGCAGAGCGTAATGTCGATATAAGCATCGCCGAGCGTGGATTTGTCTTGGGCATGAAAGGTGGCAGGATAGGTGCAATATATGTAGTGAAAATTAATGCTGCTGGCAAGACAATCAATGATTTGAGAGAGATTTTTAAGTGCAGAACGGGGGAAAGTGACTCGAGCATTTGCTGTGTCGAGATGCCAGTCGAGGTTGCTGAGTCTATCGAAACATTAGACCGAGTGGAGGCGGGTTTTCCCGCCGAAAGCGGAAGTTTCGAGCGGATGCTGTACTTGAGTGCTGTGATTGCAACTACTGTGGGATTCGGTGATATTGTGCCACTGACGGTTACCGCCAGAACCGCAGTGGGAATCGAGGCTGTTCTCGAGATCATCCTGATTGGGCTGTTTCTGAACGCGCTTGCGACGAAGGCAGGCGGGCCCTAGCTAGCTCAGCTAGGGGGCCCGCCCCCGGAAGGTGCCATGCGATCCTAGAAGCTCGAATCAGAGACGCCGACTCGCCCCCCGCAAAAGATCTGGCGGACCGTCAAGATCTTTTGCACCCCCTGCCGCGCAGAGAGGAATCGGCGGGGATTTCCTCGATCGTCGCCTCGGCTTTGGCCAGATCCCTTGCGCCTCGGACGGACACTCAGCTCCGGCGCGACGACTCTAAGTTGCTGCTTCTCATGCAGCTAGCCCCTAGTGGGCAGATTGGCACTGACCTTGAGTTGCTGGCAGACTGCCATGCCTCGCAAGATTCGCTTCACGCCCGAAGGCGGCGCCCTTTACGAGGTCACCTGCCGCACGATCCAGAGCTGATTCCTGCTGCGGCCGAGCCCTCTTCTCAACGAGGTCATCCTCGGCGCGCTCGGCCGCGCTCAGCGACTCTACCCGCTCGAAATCTGCGCGTTCTTCTTCGTTAGTAATCACTTCCACCTCTTGGCGCGCGCAGACGACAGCCAGCGCCTCGCCAACTTCATGGGCTATTTCAACTCCAAGCTCGCCCGAGAGGTGGGTCGGCTGACCGGCTGGCGCGACAAGATCTTTGCTCGCCGCTACCAGGCGATCCTGGTCAGTGAAGAAGAGGAAGCCCAGGTCGGGCGCTTGCTCTATCTGCTCTCTCATGGCGCCAAGGAGAACCTGGTCGCCGACCTTCGGGAGTGGCCGGGCGTTCACTGCGTCGATGCCCTTCTGACCGGTGAATCTTTGGAAGGCACCTGGTTCGATCGGACGGAGGAGTACACCGCCCGCCAGCGCGGCGGGGAATTCGGCGCCCGCGAATACTCCAGCGCCGAGACCGTCGCGTTGACACCCCTGCCCTGTTGGGCCGACCTCTCGCCGGAGGAATACAAGGCGCGAATTGCCGATCTCCTTGAAGCGATCGTCACCGGAGCCGCCAATCGGCGATCGGCGACGGGGATCCAGCCGCTCGGCCGGGCCGCGATCCTGAGCCAGCATCCGTTTTCCCAGCCCACCAAGACCAAGAAGTCGCCCGCCCCGCTCGTCCACGCCGCCAGCAAGCGCGTCCGCACCGAGATCAAGATCGCCTATGCCTGGTTCGTGAGGGTATTCCGGGAAGCAGCCGAGTACCTGCGCGCCGGGGACCGCCTCGCCCGATTCCCGAAGGGGAGCTTCCCTCCCGGTCTACCCTTCGTCCGAGCGGCGGTCGGCCCGGCGGGTTGACCGCCGGCGGCGCCGGCCGCTCCACGCCATGATTCATCGCTACGACACAAACTATCGGCGGTGCCTACCGCCGAAGGCCGAGCCGCACTCGTCGGCCGTGGTGAAGACCTGCTATTCAATGACTCTCTTCCCGAATGTGAATCGTCGCGACCGCCGGCTGCCTAAACCGGGACACTCGAACGGCCTTTGAAGCTCTTCTGGCAGAGGGGGATCTGGTTGGCTGCCTCTACTTGGCTGGCACCTCTTGCCGGGCGCCTATTCCACACCTATTCCGGGCGGCACCTATTCGTGATGGAGCGTTTCTTCCCGATTTCTCGCGTTCTTAGAAGGAAGCGATATCGGAGGTCGCGGTCGGACGGGAGGTCCCATGGAAGCCAATGGTCTGGTGTCATTGCTGATTGCGGTCATCGGTCTGGTGCTCATGTTCGCTCAACTCAAACTATTCTCGATCGACAGCAGCTTAAAGCGGATTGTTGATCTGCTCGAACGCGGCGCCAAAGAGGAAGGGAGGGGGCCGTCCGGAGATTAGGCTGGCACCTATTCCGGGCTGTTGGCTGCCTCTACTTGGGTGGCACCTCTTGCTGGCGAACCACGTGAAGGCGATCTTCATCGCGGTCCGAACCCGTTTGCTGGCAGCGTGGACGAGCGGCGCAGGCGATCTCTTGGTCTTGGTCGGCTGGGAGAACGGGTGCTGTCGGAGGAAGGCGGTCCGGCCGAGTGGCTCGATTCCGGTTTCGGCTCGGCGAGGGTCGCTCTCGGTTAAGCTGGCACCTATTTTGGCACCTATTTTGGGCTTGAAATCGGTGTACGTTCTTGCCCTTCAGGCACCACCTCGGAGGTGGCCTGACCGGTGGCCAGGCCCTCGTGCATCCACGCGTCCGACCGTTCAGTCGGTGACGCATTGTAGGGCGGCAGCGAGTTCATGAACTGAATGAAATCAGAATCGAATTGAGATGAGAGTTCGAGATCCCAAGCCCGTCTGAAATTGGAACGCGAGAGCCACCAGCGCATATAGTCGCACCACCCGGTCCATTGTTTGTTGGCTGGATCAGGATGCCCACGGTACAAGAGAAATGCCTGTTCCATGACCGAAACCAGTATATTGAAAGCAATCCATTCGCGTTTCACGTCGCGTGGAGTGGACGCCCCAGGAGAAACGAGATCGTAGATATCGAGTTCCGGATGCTCGAAGCACAACTTTAGGTACTCGATGTATTGATTGTTCGGGGATAAGTAGATCTGAGCCTGCCGCTCAAACCGCTCTCGACGCTGCTCAAACCAGAAGACCAGAATAGCAATCGGGATACCCAAGAACGTTGCGGCCGAGGCCAGAGCGTCGAGCCAATCCTTGAGCGCTGAGTCAATTTGCGGCATGTGCCTCCCGGTGGCGAAGTATCGCTCTGAATCTGCCTAACGGTCTGACGATAATCACTGTCGCCCCGAGGCCCACGGAGTGTTTATGCCGCTACCTGGCTCCCTGAGGCCTCGGCATCCCAGAAGGAACTTCCCAGTGGTGCTCTGCGGCTTAGCGTCAAAGCTATGCGAGCTGGCACGCCGCGTCAACTCGGAGCTTCGTGACGGAAGGTAACCAGCCGTCGTGTAGGCGATCTTCATCTCGGTTCGAACTCGTTTCGCTGGCGGCGTGGACGGGCGGCGCGAGAAATCTCTTGGTCTCGGTCTGCTGAGAGAACGGGTGCTGTCGGAGGACGGCGGCCCGGCCGAGGGGCTCGATTCCCGTTTCGGCTCGGCGAGCAGCGGCCTTGGCGATGATCGCCTCGACCAACTCCGCGATCCGCTTGAGGTACTGCTCCGCCGAAAGATCTCTCGCCAGTAGGGCAAGGGCGCGAGACCTACGGTTTCGGTTTCCGCGAACTACCGAGTACCGAATTCCTTGTGGCACAGTCGCGCTTCCCCTATTGCGGTCGAAGGCTGGGCGGGTCGGTTCGCAGGTTAGGGTGGCACCATCGGGGGGGGCACCTATTCGGATCGAGCCGCAGGTTAGGGTGGCCTGGCACTTTTCTTCCGTTGCCTTTGACACCAGGGAGACCCTTGCTTTAGCATCTGTCACGAATTGAAAATCAAGGAGAATAGGCCCCAGGAAGCGATCGACGTGGCAAGTCTTTGGCGGGCGGCAGTCGAAGCATGTCCCTCTCTGCCTCCTTAGCCTTTTTCTCCTCAAACCTCCACCTGGCCGACACTAGGCAACTGAGGTAACCATGAACTGGAAGCCGCGGGTGTTCTTCTCGTATGCGTGGGGAAGTGATGTCCACAATGCTCGCGTTGAGGAAGTTGCCCGACGCCTTCGAGATCGGGATTGCGAAGTCCGCATCGATCGGAGAGACCTTGTGCCAGGCGACAGCATTCTCGACTATATTGAGGAGTCGCTGCGATGGGCTTCTAAGGTGCTGGTCATGTGTGAGCCCGCCTACGCTGAGAAGGCACGTAAGAACGCGACTGGTGTTCGCGACGAGTATACGCTGATCAGGGCCGAGGTTCACCGTGACCGACGAACCCGCCGCATTATCCCAGTCTTGTTGGAAGGGGACGCGGTGGAGGCCATTCCGGAAGCCCTACAAGATCGCTTTTGGATCGATCTCCGGCGGGACGATTCCGCCGAATTCGGCCACCTCGTAAATACGTGCTTCGATGAGTCACAGCGTCGTCCCAACGTCGGACGACCGCAGTTGCCATCGTTCAAGTCACTGGTTGACGCCCCCGATCCTGGTTGCACGCCCGGTGCCCTCCGCTTTCTTCGCTGGCTCTACGGCGAGAACTCACTGCTGAAGGCGCCATCGGGAGAAGAATTCCCCATTGCTGTCAGGCCCACAGCAAGCACCGACCCTGCCGTGCTGCCCCGGGCACTAGTTCCAGACAGTTGCGCCTTCGACGTGACGGGTGGCCTAATCGAACGAAGGCGACTCGAGGGAGCGAGACTGTGGGATCAGGCCACTTTCACACTCCGGAGCGTCACTGATGGAAGCGATGGCCGTATCGAAACAATAGACTGTTCAATCGGCGCGTACTTTGCCGCGGTCAACACTTGTGACGTCCTAGAAGAGGAACTCAAAGCCATCGGCTTGATGCCTCTAGAAGCAGTGGGCGACTTTCGAAAGGCGTACGAGGGCCTGCCCCTTCGACGGGGCCTCCATCACGGGAAGGTGGGTGCGACTACGCTGGCAGAAGTTTGGAGTGGTACGGGCAGGAGTGCGGCTATCGCCGTGTCGGTGCTGTTCGTATGTTTTGACGGTGACGAGTATCGCTTCTACGTTCGACGTCGCTCGCCGACCGTCGCGGTCCACCCGCTCAACTACCACGTGGTCCCTTCGTTCATGTTCCAGCCGATGCTTGTAGGCCATGAACTAAGTGAATTTAGTCTACGCTATAACGTACTTCGAGAGGTGGCGGAGGAACTGTTCTCACGACCCGAGGGTGGAGGAGCAGAGGAAGGTACGACAATCACCACGCCGAAGGACTTGTACTTGCTTCCCGAAGTGGCGGCCCTGGAGTCGCTTCTGGAGTCGGGCGCAGCAGAACTAGTGGTCACTGGTATGTCGGTGAATCTGCTCAACCTTCGTCCCGAGGTGCTTTGCGTTCTTGTGATTCACGACCACAACTGGTTTCTGGCGTATCGCTCGGAGATTAAGTTCTGCAGGTTGGAGTACTCGCAGGATTTTCCGATAATGAAGGAGTACACTGTTGCCTTCGACCTATTCGAGGAGGACTTGTTCGAAGCAGGGGGCCCGTTGAAGGCAGGCAACTGGGTTGCACCAGGAGCCGCTTGCATAATTGCGGGCGTACCTGCTGCGCGGCGATTAGTGAATCAGCACGACCGCAGGGGGTCTGCCGCCTCTTAGTCACGGCTAGCACGGCAGACCTCAAGTCGGCGCGGTGACAACCCGCCGCCGGACCCGAACCGATCGAGCGGACAGCAAAACGGCGCCTCCGCTCACCGGCAAAGCCATGACGTGACGCCGAGACAAGGACGGCCAAATGAATCTTGACATCGTGCTTATCGACATGCTGAGGCCGGACGGCGTCCTCACGACGTATAAAGTTCTGCCGACTGCGGGTCCCAGGGGACTAACGATGGACCGGCTTCGGGACATCCACCCCGAGCGTTTCGGCGACGCCGATCTCGATATCGGAGGCACGAGGATCTACAACGCGTCGCGTTGCTCGATCGACAAGATCACCTCCAGACTGCGTGCGCTCGAGCTTGGGGCAGACGGGCACTCTTTCCGCTTTCAGTTCGAGCACATGGGCATACCACTCGGACCTTCTAAAGAGGCGCACGGCGGGGCGTACAACTTGGTACTTCCGCCGGGCTGGCGATGCCGGAGCCTGTTTTTCTCTGACCCCTACGATCGCAAGCACGAAGATGTCTCGCGCAAGAAGCAGTTCCAGTTCTCCGTGATCTGGGACCCCGATTGTTCAACGCAGTTGGCCGAAATGATGATGCGGTCGAGCCGGGGCTCGTTCTCATTCGTGGTCGCAGGCACGGCATCTGTCGTCGCCGCTGACCCCAGCGACACGCAGTACGTAGAGGCCCGAGAAAGCCAATACTCCGTGGCTCAGCTTACTGACTCGCACCTAATCGACCGCGATGGTCGCGACCGGCTAGCAGCAGAGCTGGCAGAAAAGTCTGAATGGCTTGAACTCAAACCAAACTTCTTCGGGTTGGGCGTGAATCTGAACGAGGTGGTAAAAGATGCGATCCGGTTCTTTCGGAAGAAGATGATGGATCGCCGGTCATGAGGAACATCTCCCCTAACAACGCCATGCGGCCGACGCCGCTGCATGCCGCCGTTGATGCCGCGCCTCAGTTAGGCGACCAGGCGAACACCTATGATAGTCCGGCAGCGGTCTGAATCGAGGGGACTACAGGAGTGCCAATGAGCCAGTACGACTTCGAGAATCCAGACCCCGATGAGTCGCCTGCGGAATTCCCGCACGAGGAAAGAACCCTCGCCCAGTGCCTCGGCGAAACTGTCCTCTGGTTTGAGGAACTTGATGACTAGCTCTCGACGGCGATCTCCTTCCTTTTGCGGCGTGGCGAGGAAGTGGGACGAATCGTAACTTGCGAACTCTCCTTCAAAGCTAAGGTCAACCTCGTCGAGGTACTCTTCCGCCACGAGAGGCCGGAATCGAAGCATTTAGACTCTCTCCGGCAACTCTGCGGCGCCTGCCTCCAGATCGAGCAGCGGCGCAATCAGGTCATGCATTCGAACTGGCGCCCGGTCGTCAATGGCACAGGCGTTACTCGCCACAAGTACACTGCTCGCGGAAAGCACGGACTTCGTGACCAGGCCGAAGTGCTTTCCCTAAACCAAGTCGAGGCAGTCTGGTGTCACTGCGGGTTTCTGGGTCATTGCGTGGACGAACTGATGTTCTGGGAGTTCGATGTCGAGTACGGCACCCTCGAGGACCCACCCGAGGTAAGGGCCGCTGGCTACCGCATCGACTAAACTTGCCAAAAATTTTCCTGAGCACATGCCCCGCTGGCTACCGCATCGACTAAACTTGCCAAAAATTTTCCTGAGCACATGCCCCGTCGGCTAACCCTGAGCCCAGTCTACGCCGCCAGCGCTTCGCTGGTGTACAGAAAATATTTGTAGCCAGGCTCGAATCCGACCTCGCCCAGCAGATCCGGTTCGATCTCGTCCGGAGCCGCCCGGGCGAGGACAAGCGGCGAATCGGCGGCGCGGGTCGCAAGCTCATCCATCACGGTGGAAAACCCGAACCGGCCGAGCGGCCCCTCCGCCGAACCCGTGAGGAAAATCTGACACGGCTCGCCCGCTGTCGCACTTGGCTCGTAGAGCGCCCAGGCTTCCAGCCGCTCCTGAGAATGGAACGCCAGACCTTCGATAGACCGGCCAGGTTTCGTGAGGGCGGGTAGGTCGCGTTGCCAGCAGCACAGGCCATTGCCCACCAGCCCGCCCGAAACTAAGTCATCAAGGCTCACGGGCCCCAAGGCCTCGCGGGCTGCGCCCCCTACCGGGAGTGCCGGTTCTCTGTTCCGACCGGCCGGTCGGCACCAGTCGCGGAATTCTCCGGTGAGCTTCCAGCCGCAGGCCTCGAACGCGGCACCGGCCACCTTGCGCCGCTCCGCCGGGACCTCCGCCAGCAGACCCGGCGGCCCGAGGATCGCGAGCTTCGAGCTGAGAGAGGTGAGGAGGTGCCGGGCATGCCCGAGCCGGCGATGCTCGGGGTGGACGCGCAGGCCGTAGACCAGGGTGGTGGTGGCTCGTTTGGCGCCGAGCAGGACGCCCACTGCGTCTTTTCCTTCGAAGGCCACCATGCAGCTGCTGCACCAGAGGTCGAGGTCGCGCACCAGCCGCTTGAAACCCTCGTTGTCGAGCGGCGGCTCGGCCTCGTCCTCTGGGCCGCGACAGCTTTCAAAGGCGGCGACCAGGAGGGCGCGGTCGTCGGTCCGGCAGAAACGGTACGCCGTCACGTCATTCAGGCGAACAGGCGAGCCGCTTACGCGGCGCCGTCCAGCTCGGGGTGCGGTCCGGCGCGGCGGGCCTGGAGGGCAGAGGGCGATCCCACCTCGTTGATCGGGGGCTTGCGCTCGTCGGCGGCGAGAGGCGCTGCCTCCGTTCCGTTCGCTGTTCCGTTCCCGTTCGCCGCGTGGGAGGCCTCTCCGGAAGCCGAAGTTCCGCTGCCTTCCGGATGGGGGACCGTGGCCGCCTTCGCCGCCACCTGATTCTGGAGCATCTCTTCCATCATCTGGCGACCGACCGCGATTCCATCCTCGACCAGGCTCAAGTTGATCGTGCCGACCTGGCGTTCGCCGGCCAGCGCCTCGATCCGCTCCTGGGTCCGGTTGCGCATGAAGCCCGAGGGAACCCGCAGGATGCGCTCGACCGCCTCGCCCTGCCAGTGGAACGCCGAGAGCAGGGGCACGTTCTTGCTGTCCCGTGCGATCAGGCGCTTCTCGCCGTCCGGGTCCGGGGCCGAAGCGGAAGCTTGCGCCTCGAGCGCCTCCGGCGCGTCGTCCATCGACGCGGTGACCGGTGCGTCGCCCGCGGCGGCGATTCCGTCGGCGAGCGGCACGCCGGTCTCTTCCTCGACCACCTGCTGCGCCAGCTCCAGCGTGATGGTGGGCAGCTTCCGGGTCCGGGCGGTCTTTTCGATCCGTGCCTTGGCCCGCCGCCGCTTGTAGGCGTCCTTTAGGGTCCACAGCGCCCGCCGCGCGCTCTCGGTCCATTGGAGCTTCTTGCCGTCGTAGGTGACCTCCTCGGTCAAGCCCCCTTCGGCGCGGGCGATCCGTTCCAGCATCTCGCGGTCGATCCGCTCCAGCTTATCGCTGCCGCAGACGCCGCAGCGCACCGCGTCCGGCTCGCTTGCGGCGATTCCGCAGCTCTTGCAGATGGCGACCGGCTGGCGGGAAGCCAGCTCCAGCGCCATGCGCTCGGCCAGCTCGAACGTCAGGTCGCGCGACTGCTTGGGCATGAAGCGGTCCATCGCCTCGTCGATCACCGAATTGGTGACCACGCTGTGCCCCTTTTCGAGCGCCAGGCGCAGGATGCCGGTGCGGGCGATGCCTTTCACCTGGGGCGGTACGCGCTGCATGCGCTCTTCCGCCTCCGGCGTCCACTTGATGCTCTCCTCGGCGCGGACGTCGATGTCCGGATAGGCGAGCCGGGTCGAAAGCAGAATGTCGCAGGGGCTGCGGCGCAGGAGGTTCTCGGTGTTGCTGCCGAGCCCCGTCTCCGAGGCTTCGCTGTGGACGCCGATCCGGCCGACGATCAGCAGCCAGGGATTGGTCTTCCGCGCGTGGTCGAGAATCTTTTGGAACGCCTTGCCGTCGAGCAGCGTCTTGGTCACGATCGTGTCGTCGTCGAGCGCCATGCGCTCCGCGACATCCAGGTGCGACTGGTAGATCTGCGCCAGGCCGGTGTCGATGATCTCCTCGTGGAGCTGGTTCTGCTCCTCAAAGCGGAAGACCTTCGAAGCCTTCTCGGAGAGGACGCCGACGATGCCGTGGAACACCGAGTAGTGAAGGTACGGGTCGTAGACGCCGATGATCTCCACCTTCTTGTCGAATCGCTTCGCCAGGTCCAGCGCGGTCTTCAAGGCGCCGAACGACTGCGGGCTGCCGTCCACGCCGACCAGGATCGTGTCGCCTTCGGGCTCGTCCTTTTTGTACAGACGCTTCACCACCCAGACGTCGCGCTTGGCGCTGCGGGTCACCCGCTCGCAGACCGAGCCGATCTCGCTGTCCTTCACCCGGCCGATGCCCAGCGCGCCCATCACCACCAGGTCGCAATCGACGTCCTCGATGTCGCGCACCAGCTCGGTGTGGTGCTTGCCGTCCATCATCCGCGGCTCGAAGGGGAGGCCCTGGTCGCGGCAGAGGTTCTGCATCTGGTCGAGGTAGCTCTCGGAGATCAGCTTCAAGCCCAGCGTGATCAAGCTGTCGTGGATCTTCCTCTGCCGCTCGAGCTCGACCTCGTCGAGGTACTCCTCGGGAAGCGTGTACTCCATCTGCTTGAAGCGGTAGTCGTGCATGCGGGCGGCGTAGACGTGACTGCCGACCAGCGAGGAGCCGAAGGTTTTGCCCAGTGCGACGCTGTTGACGATCGCCCGATTCGAATGGTCGGAGTTGTCGACCGGAACGTAGATCTTGCTATACATGAGCCTGGACCTCTCCGTTTTGGCTTGCTCGTTGTCGCCGCCGCACCCACAGTACCAGGAGAATTTCGATGCCCAAGACCGCTACGGCGGCCTCGATCATCGGGACGATCGGCGAAGGCGCTTCCTGCGGCATGGTGTACAGGTACATCCACTGCGTCAAGCCCCGCTTGCTGCCGCGCTCTCGGCTGTAGCCGTCCCAGACCGAGAACGCCACCGGGACGAACTGGCCCGGCTCGAAAGAGACGCTGCCGCCGCCGCGCAGGGCGCGCTTCATCACCACCGTCCATTCGCCGTGATCGTAGCTCGCCACAGCCGTCACGTCCTCGCCTTCGACCACCGTCACGCTCGAACTTCCCGCTCCGGTGTAGCGCTGCACGGCCTTGGACGCGAGATCGATGAACCAGAGGTCGACCGGGTTCTGCGAGTCGCCGAAGATGAAATACGGCTTGCGGATGCCGCTCGGGAGCGTCACCGGCAGCTGAATCGCCAGGGCATCGGAGAACTCGGTCTCCGGTGTGACCGCCGGTGCGGCACCCGGTGCCGCTTCGACCTCGTCGCCCCAGACGCCGCCCTCCGTGCCACTGCCGGAGGCCGCCGGCTCGGCGGCGGGCGTTGCGGTTTCCTCGCCGCCCCAAACGTCCCCTTCGGCGGCCGGCACTGCGGCGGCCTCTGCAGCCTGTTCTTCCGCGGGCGGCACGATGAGGTCGGGGGCATTGTGGCCCACCGCATCGGCGCGCAGGTCGTGCCAGGTGACGCGGAACGCGATCTCCCGGGCGTTATAGACCGCGCGGACTTCGACCGCCGTGGCGGACGGATGGAACGCGCGGCCGGGCTCGGTCACCTGACCGATCACCGGGAAGAGCGAAGACGGGGCGGTCGCGAACAGATCCTTGGTTTTCGCGAGGTCGAGTTCCTCGTTGCTCCACTGCACCTGCAGCAGGTTCGAGTAGCCCGGCGCGTCGCGCGGATCGAGCGATTCGATGTAATCGACCAGCTGCCAGCGCTCGGCGTCGGTGAGCGACTCGGCGAACGCTGGCATCGGCGTGCCATTCAGACCGGTGGTGAAGGTGCGGTAGATGTCCTCGCGCGTCGGTCCGCCGCGATACGTCCAACGCATCGTGAGGTCGGCCGGCCGGATCGGGTGGTCCCAATCGTCCTTGAGCGTCGGGGCGGAGGTTCCGTCGCCGCGCCCGACCTCGCCGTGGCAGGCCGCGCAGCCGATTTTGGCGTAGACCTCTTTGCCCTTCTTCGCCGACTCTTCGGAGTAGCTCGGGGCTTTCGGGATCTCGATCGCTTTCGGCTTCTTGGCGGGATCCGCGAAATCCGGCGAGAACGACTTGACCGCCGCCACCAGGGTCTTGATCTCCTCGTCGGACAGCTGCTTCCAGGCCGGCATCGAGGTGTAGGGCATTCCCTCGCGAATGACGTGGGTGAGATCCTCGTCGGTCGGCAGCGAGCCGCTCGGCGTGTGGCGGATCTTGAACTTGCCCGCGGTGAAGTCGCGCGGACGCGGCATCAGCCGCAGCGCCGCAACGCCCTGACCGTCGCCTTTTTCGCCATGGCACTGCGAGCAGAGCTTCTGGTAGAGCGGTCCGCCCGGGACCTGGTCGGCGGCGCGCGCGCCGGGGGCCGCCAGCGCCACGCCCAGCGTCACGAGGATGAAGGCTCCGCGAGCGCTCACTCATGCACCTCGTGCGCCCGGGGGGTCTGGCCCGAGAAGTCGTAGAGGAACAGGATCACGTCCCACATCTCGTCCTCGGTCAGGAACTTCTCCCATTGCGGCATGGCGGTATCCCACGGACCGGCCTCTTCCGGCAGGCCCGGGCCGCCTTTGGAGATGCGCCAGAACAGGAACGATTCCTGGAGCAGGGCGATCGCGCCGGCATCGGCGAAGTTGGTGGGGATCGGGTTCAAGCCCCGGGAGTACATTCCGTCGCCGCGCATCGCGTCACCGTGGCAGAAGACGCAGTTCTGGTAATAGACCCGCCGGCCATCGGCCAAGTGAACGGCGAACGCCGCCGGATCGGTCTTCTGGAGCGGCCGGTAAGGGTTGTCCAGCTTCACTAGGTCGAACGGCTTCTCGTGCACCGAGATCGAGTCGGGCGGTGCCGGGTGGATCGTGCGGCCGAACGCGGGGGCTTCGAGCTTGACCGACATCTTCCGGTAGACCCCGAATGCCACGATCGCCGGAATCAGCAGGACGACCGCATAGAGGATCGGGCGTCGGCGCGGCTCGACGCACAGCCGGACCAGCGGCCCGGTGAACGCCTGGAGCCGTTCGCGGCTGGAGGTGACGTAGGCGATCGTCGCGAGCGTCACGATCCCCATGTAAAGCGTGATCACCGACTGCGGGATCGGCACTTTGAATCCGAAGCGCAGAAAGACCCAGACCGAGGCCCAGGTCACCAGGGTCCAGAGGAACGTGCCCGCCCGGCGCAGGCGCAACAAGAATTGCACCGCGGCAAGCGCCAGCACCACCCACAAGATGATCGGCAGGCTCATCGCGTCATTATCCCTCGGTCGGTCCTTGACTCACTGACCCGAGCCTGGGGCCGCCGGAGCGGGAGCAGACCCCGGGGCTTCAGAGGTCGTCGGGACTTCGGCCGGCGTGGCGGAGTCGGTGGCGCCCGGGGTGGCGGCCGGTGCGGTGTCTGCGGGGGTCGCAGGGGCTGCCGGCGGCGTCGCGCCGATCGCGGCATCTCCGCCGCCGCCCGCCTGCCAGGGCAGCTTGGTCTGCATGGTCACGGTGGTCGTTCCCCCGAGGCTCTGGAGATACGCGATCACCGCCAGGATTTCGTCGTCGGTCAAGCCGATCGGCGGCTTGCTGATCTCCGGCATGCCCGGGTTGAAGCCGGGCACGATGAATTTGGCCGGTTCGTACATCGACTGCGCGATGTACTCGACGTCGCTCATGCCCGGGATCCGGGTCCCGGCGCGGGAGCCGATGCCGCCGAGGTCCGGAAAGCGGAACGGGCCGGAGGACTTGCCGATCGTGTGGCAGGTGAAGCAGAGCCCTTTGCCTTCCATGATCTGGCGGCCGACCTTCTGCATCTCCTCCGGCTTCATGTCCTTGGCGAGGACGATGTCCTCGGGCGGATGCACTTCCTTCTGGGGCACCAACTGACCGACGTAGGTGTAAAAGCCGGTCGTGGCGACCGCCAGCGCGGCGATCCGCAAGCTCACCGGAACCTTCACGCGGCAGCTCCTTCTTCGAGGGCTTTGACGGCTTTGGGCTTCTCTTCCCAGTCTTTCTTACCGGCGAGACCGGAGAGCCAGAACACGAAGCTGATCAGCAGGAAGAAGATCAGCACGGTCGCCGAAACCACCTTGGTGGCGAATCCGAGAGTCGGCGTGAAGGCGTCCACCGAGGTGTCCCGCATGACGCCGTAGACGTGCCAATGTTGGCGCAGCCCGGAACGGACGTAGCCCATCAGGCCCATCAGCCAGGTGAACGTGACGGCGATGAAGATCAGCACGTATTGCGAGATCGGGTTGATCTGGCCCCAGCGCGGCTCGGCGGCCTTCTGCGCGTTCTTGAACAGGAAGACATCGATCACCGTGACCGAGATCATCGCGAGCAGCACCGAGAGAACCTGCGGGATCGAGAACGCGATGCGCACGGCCGCTTCGACGAAATAGCCGTAGACGCCGAGGAAGATGACGATCGACGCAGCGACGAGGAAGATCGCAAGCTGCGCCCGGTTTCCCGCCTTCGCCCATTTGACGGTCGGCGTCTTGCCGCTGCGGCGATAGAGCAGGAAGCTCACGTAGGTCGTGAGGATCAGGATGTTGACGGCGGTGTTCTTCGCCGACATGACGCCGAGGAAGCCGAGCGCCGGGTGGGACGAGCCACCCATGGCCCGAATTTCGGAGACGGTCGAGATGATCGAACGCGGCGTCGCCCAGACGGCGAAGCAGATCGCCACGAGAATCAGCAGGTACTTGATATATTTTTGGAACTTCTCGGCTCCGTTGATCCGCCCCATGCCCAGCCAGAGGTAGTAGTTGGCGGCGAGGAACAGGTTGCCGATCAACACCGCCTGGATGATGAACAGCCAGGAGAACGCGCCGCCCATCATCGTCAGGCCGAGCGTCTGGGAGTAGGCGTAGATCTCTTTCGCCAAGTAGTAACCGGCGAACGGGAGCGGCAGGAAGGCGCAGATCGCCACGAAGTTGCCGATGTAGCCCATCCAGTCGTAGTGGGCTCGATCCTCGTCGGTCTTGGCGCCCAGGAACTTGAATGCGGCGTAGGCGGCGGCCACCGAGCCGCCGAAGGCGACGTTGGCGACGATGCGGTGGATGTTGATCGGCATCCAGGTGTAGTTGTGGACGGCGTCCCAGGTGCTGATCAGCGCGCCTTTTTCCGAGATTCCCGAAGGCGAGGTCATGAACGTCAGCCAGGCGTTGGCGATCAGCATGATCGCCGTGCCGACCAGGTTGAGCCCAAGGCCGAGCAGCAGATGGACTCGGGGCGAGAACTTCCCCCAACCGTAGTAGTAGGTATAAAGGAAGAACGCCTCGGCGAAGAACAGCAGCACGTAAGGCAGAAAGGTGACCGAGAAGACGCTCACCAGATAGGCCGTGAACTTGGGGTACAGGATGATCAACATGAAGGTGAGGAAGGCGCCGAACGTGCCGGTGAGCGAGAACGACACCGAGAGCAGCTTGGTGAACTCGTGCGCCAGCCGGTCGTAGCGAGGATCCTTGGTGCGGTAGCCGATGAACTCGATGATCAGCGCGAACAGCGGCACCGCCAGCACGAACGCAGCGAACAGCAGGTGAAGCTGCGCGACAATCCAAATCGCGACCCGGCTGCCGATCTTCGGAAACGCGCGGTACTCGACCTCCTGGTAAGGCTTCGCCTTGTCGGCCTTCTCCTGCTCGGCCTTCTGGTCGGCGATTCCCTGATCGCGCGGGGTTTCCGCGGCGACCGCGGCGGCCGAGGATTGCGGCCGATAGGGCGCGTGGTACTCCCGGCCCATCAGGAACTTGGCGACCCCGGCAGCCAGGCCCAGTCCCACGACGGCGGCCACGATGGCGAGCAACATCCGGTTTTTCATGGAGTCCCCGCTGGAGGAGCGGCTGCAGGCGTCGAAGCGGCGGCGGGCGCTTCCGCCCCGGGCGCGGCGGTTTCAGCCGCTGCCGCCGCCGGCTGACTTCCCTGGCGTTCGAGGCGACGCGCCTGCAACTCGCGCAGGTGGACGATGATCGCCCAGCGATCGGCGACGGGAATCGGGTACTTGTACGAGGGCATCAGGCCGAACCCGTTGGTCACGGTGTCGAAGATCTGCCCGACGGGCATCTGGCGCAGCCGGTCGCTGTGGAACGTCGGGGTCGGCACCTTGCCGCGCTCGAACAGGATGCCCTTGCCGTCGCCGTGGGTGTCGTGGCAGGCGGCGCAATAGATGTCGAACCGCTCCTGCCCCCGGGCGCTCACCGCGTCGGTCACTTCGATCGGCACGGTGGTCGCGAATTCGCCTTCGGGCGTCATGCCGGTCCAGTACGGACCGTCCTTGATCAGGTCGCGCAGCTCGCCGCGCGCCACCGTACCGGGAACCGGCGGCCGCATCACCGCGCCGTCGTAGAAGAAGGCGCTCGCGGCCTGCGGCTCGTAGCGGGGTTGGATGTCCATGTTGGGATTCAGATGGATCGGCGGCCGGCTGGAGGTGCAGCCCCGGGCACACCCGCCGAGGGCGAGCAGGACGAGCGCAAGCGAGGCGTGGTGTCTGCGCACGGTTCAGGCCTCGGCCGCCAGGTCGGGATGCGGATTCTTGATGCGCGCGAGGTAGCTGGTGCGCGGCTTATTGCCCAGCTCGGCGAGCAGCACGTAGTTGCGGCTGTTTTTCTTTTGGACGTTGACCTGAGTTTCCGCGGCGTGGATGTCGCCGAAGACGATCGCCTGGGTCGGGCAGGTCTGCTGGCAGGCGGTGCGAACGTCGCCGTCTTTCAGCGGCCGTTCGGCCATCTTGGCGTCGATCTTTGCGCGCTGGATGCGCTGCACGCAGTAGGTGCATTTTTCCATCACGCCGCGCGAGCGCACGGTGACGTCCGGGTTCGCCGCGAGCTTCAACAGCTCCGGCGTGTCCTTGGTGTAGTTGAAGAAGTTGAACCGCCGGACCTTGTACGGGCAGTTGTTCGAGCAGTAGCGGGTGCCGATGCAACGGTTGTAGACCATCGCATTCAAGCCGTCGGCGGTATGGACGGTCGCGGCGACCGGACAGACCTGCTCGCAGGGGGCGTTTTCGCACTGCTGGCAAGGCATCGGCTGGAACACCATGTCGGGCTGGTCGGGCGAACCTGAGAAATAGCGATCGAGGCGCAGCCAGTGCATCTCGCGGCCCCGGCGAACCTGCTCGTGGCCGACGATCGGCACGTTGTTTTCGCTCTGGCAGGCGATGACGCAGGCGTTGCACCCGGTGCAGGCGTTCAAGTCGATCGCCATGCCCCACTGCGGGCCGGTGTCGTACTTGTGCTGCTCCCAGAGCGGATCGCTCTTCGGGATCTCGACCCTCTCGGGCGCAAAATCCGGCTCGCGGCGCCACTCTTCGAGCGTCGCCTCGCGGACGATCGGCCGCCCTTCCATGGTGCCGTGATCCTGCGTCTGGGCGATCTGGTGGTCGGTTCCGGAGGGCTCGACCTTCACGCCGGCCGCGCAGTCGAGCGCCGCTTGGGTCCGTAAGGGATAGACGTTCGCGCCGACCCCGGTGCCGATCCGGCCGGAGATCCGCCGCCCGTAGCCGAGGTGGACGATCACCGTCTCTTCGGCCTGTCCGGGGACGATCCACACCGGCAGCTCGACCGAGGCTGCGCCGAGCGTCAGCTTGACGCCGTCCTCGTTCTCCAGCTTCAACCGCTCGGCGGTCTTTGGCGCCAGCAGCGCGGCGTTACCCCAGGTGATCTTGGTCACCGCGTCGGGCAGCTCCTGGAGCCAGCCGACGTTGGCGAAGCGCCCGTCATGCACGGCAGGTGACGGACGGAACGACAGCTCGAGGCCGGGAGCCGCCGGGGCGGCGAGCGCGGTAATCGCCGGGGTCGCATCGGCCGGAAGTGCGGCGGCAGCGAGGGCGACCGGCGGCGTGGTGCTCCCGGCGAGCAGACCGTCGTGGAGCACCTTGTTGAACGAGTTTTCAAACGCCGCGTCGGGATCCGCGGCATCCGCCGCCGCCGGCATCAGGGTCTTCCAGGTCTCCAGCAGCAGATCGTGGCCCGGTTTGTCCTCGCCCGTGGCGAGCAGACCGACGACCTCGATCGCGGACTTGCCGCCGAACAGCGGCTCGATCAGCGGCTGCACTACGCTCGCCGTGCCGTCGGCGGCGCGGCAGTCGCCCCAAGCTTCGAGGAAATGGGCTTCCGGCAGGTGCCAGCCGGTGTTCGCCGGGGTCGCCGCGGCCGCCGAGGTTTCATCCTCAGCGAGCCCGAGGTGGACGATGTTCTTGACACTAGCGAGCGCCTTCTCGAAGCCGAGATCGGCGGGCGCGTCGAAGACCGGGTTGCCGGAGAGGACGAAGAGCGTCGAAACCTGGCCGCCGTTCATCCCGGCGACCAGACCCGCAAGATCCGCGGTGCTTGGCGCCAAGACGTCGACCGGCTCGCGCAGGAGGACCGTGGTTCCGACGTTGCCCAGCGCGGCGTTGATCGCCAGGGCGAGGGCATGAACCGCGGGAGGCTGATGGCGCCCCGCGACCACCAGTCCGGTTCCGACGTTCGCCGCCAGGTCTTTCGCCAGCGCCTCGATCCAGCGAAGAGGCACGCCGGGAATGGCTCCACCGGCTGAAGGCAGTGCCACCCCGACGCCAGAAGCCGCCAGCGCCTGCCTGAGGGCGAGCGCGAACGGACCGATCTGGCGGCTGGGGAGAGCCAGGCGATGATCCGCCATCGCGCCGGTCGTCGTATGGGCGCTTTCGACCACCCACAACCGGTTCATCGTCTCTTTTTCCGACGCGAGCCGCCGTCCCGCGGCAAAACCGCGACTGTTGGCCACCGCGCCGCTCTCTCCGAGCAGCAGATCGGCGTCCAGGCTGACGATCACCTTCGCCGCGCCGACGTCGTACGAAGTCTTGAGCGGCCGGCCGGAGATCATCGCCGCACCGGCAATCGCGTTTTCGTCGTTCACCGGCTCCCAGGTGGCCCAGCGCGCCTGCGGAAAGCGCGTCCGGAACGCCTCGGCCAATCGGAACAGGGTGGGGGAGGACGACGGGAGCGAAAGGACGGCCAGGCCGGAGCCGCCGTTGCCCAGATGATCGGCTTCGAGCGTCTTCCAAGCGGCGACGAAGTCGGCCCAGGTCTTCTTCGCTTTCTCTTTTCCCGACAGGACGTGCTGCGAGCGGTCCGGATCGTAAAGGCCCAGGATCGAAGCCTGCATCTGGGCGCTCGCGCTGCCGAAGGTCGCCGGGTGCAGCTCGTTCCCCTCGATCTTGGTCGGCCGACCCTCGTGGCTCTCGACCACCAGGCCGTAGCCGTCGGTGCCGAAGGGCATCGTCGTCGCGTAGTGCTTCGGGATGCCCGGGACCGTCTCTTCCGGAGGGGTCACGAACGGTACGATGTTTTCGACCGGCCGTCGGCAACCCGCGGCCCCGGCGAGCGCGAGCGACGCGCCCAAGAGCTGGACCAGCGTCCGGCGGTCGATCCCCTCGGGCAGTTCCGAGGCGCCGACCGGGAACTCGCGCTCCATGAACTCCCGAGACTCGTCGGTTCCGGCCAGTGCTTCGAGGCTGCGCCAGTGCTCGCGATGTTCCCAGGGAGATCCCAACGGTTCGGCGGTCGCCCCGCAGCCGCATCCCGGACCGCAGGAACCGGCGGCTGGGTCGAAGGGTTCGCCGACGGACGATGCTTCGGTGGGCTCGATCATCGGTGGCACCCCGTGCAGTCGAGGGGCGGCGCCAGCCGCTTCTCTTTGATGATTTGGGCGGCGAGCTGGGCTTGATCCTTGCCCGGGGTCCAATCCATGTTGGTGACCTCATGCGCCGGGCGAAGATTGGGGCCGGGGTTGCGGTGGCAATCGAGGCACCAGCTCATCGAGAGAGGCTGCGCCTGGGCCACCACTTCCATCTTGTCGATCCGCCCATGGCAACTGGCGCAGCCGACCCCGGCGCGGATATGCGGCCGGTGGTCGAAATAGGCGAAGCCGGGCAGGTTGTGGACCCGCACCCAGCGCATCGGCCGGCTGGTCGAAGAGCTGTCGCGGATCGCGGCGAGCGCCGGAGAGTCGCGCTTGATCACCCGGTGGCAGTTCATGCAGATCTGGGTCGGCGGCACGACGGCCACCGGCGCCCGATCGACCGTGGCGTGGCAGTAGAGGCAGTTGATGCCGAGATCGCCCGCGTGGAGCTTGTGGCTGTAGGGGACCGGCTGCTCCGGTTGGTAGCCGACATCGGTGAACTTGGGGGAAAAGAAGTACCCAATGCCGGCAACCACCAGGCCGCCCGCGACCAGGCTGGCTGCGGCGATGCGCAGCGGCAAATCGTTAGTCCAGCGCTCGAAAATCTGCGCCACGCGCTAGCCCCGCTCCCGATCGATCAGCTGCACGCGTGAGCGCTTGCAGACCTTCCTCAAGGCATCTCTCCAACGACTACCGGCTCTGGCTCGATGTGTAAAGCGGGCGCAGTCTACCGTGGGCTGTTTCGACGGGTCAAGGCGTTTTCGTCGGGTCCGCGAAGCCGCTGGGTTCCGTATACGATACGCCGGCTCATGCCTACCTCTATAGAAGACCGCGTCGGTCTGCTGATCGTGAACCTAGGAACCCCGGACGCTCCGCGGACGCCGGAGGTGCGGCGGTATCTGCGGCAGTTTCTCTCCGATCCCAGAGTGATCGATACCTCGGCGCTCGCGCGGTTTCTCGTGCTGGAGCTGCTGATCCTGCCGACCCGGCCGAAGAAGTCGGCGGAGGCGTACGCCAAGGTCTGGGGTCCCGAGGGCTCTCCCCTTCTGGTGATCGGCCGCGAACTGGCGGCGAAGGTACAGGCCCGGTTGGGGGAGGCGGTGCAGGTCGAGCTGGCGATGCGCTACGGCAATCCCTCGATCGAGAGCGCGATCGATCGGCTGGAACGTTCCGGGGTGACCCGCATCGTGGTCTTCCTTCTCTATCCGGAGTACAGCTCCGCCGCGACCGGCTCGTCGATCGAGGAGATTCTGCGGGTCGTGGGCAAGCGCTGGAACACCCCGTACCTCCAGATCGTCCCGCCGTTCTACGACCACCCGGCCTACATCGAGGCGCGCGCCGCGGTGGCGCGACCGTATTTAGATCCTAGCCCCGAGCGGGTCTTCATGAGCTTCCACGGGCTGCCCGAGCGGCAGATCCGCAAAAGCGATCCGACCGGCAGCCACTGCCTGGCGAAACCCGACTGCTGCGCCGTGATGGGGTCGGCGAACCGCTTCTGCTATCGCGCCCAGTGCTTCGCCACGGCGCGTGCGTTGACGAAGCGGCTCGGCATCCCGGAGGAGCGCGTCACCGTCTGTTTTCAGTCGCGCCTGGGGCGCACCCCCTGGCTGACGCCCGCCACCGACCAGGTGCTCGCCGAGGAGGCCAAGAAGGGCACCCGCCACGCGGTGATCATTCCCTCGTTCGTCACCGACTGCCTGGAGACGCTCGAAGAGTTGAGCATCCGCGGCGCCGAGACTTGGGCTGAGAACGGCGGCGAGACGCTCAGAGTCGTGCCGGCGGTGAACGCCGACGACCGCTTCGTCGAAGCGCTGATCGGGATCGCCGCCGAGAATTCGACCTGGCTTGAAGCCGCGATCGGTCGAATGGCAGGCGAATCGTCCGGCCTCGCTCGCAGGGCCTCGGCCTCCTGACCATGCCGCAGCGGGTGGCGATCGTGGGCGCCGGAATCGGCGGCCTGGCCGCGGCCGATCATCTGCGCCGCCGAGCCGCCGAGCGCGGCTTGCCCGTCGAGATCACGATTCTGGAGGCGTCCGACCGGTCCGGGGGAGTGCTCGCGACCGAGACCTTCGAAGACGTGCTCCTCGAACGCGGCCCCGACACGCTGGTCACCCACAAACCGGCCGGCCTCGCCCTGTGCGAACGCCTGGGCCTTTCCGACCGGGTGGTCTACCCTGAATCCGGGCACATCGACATCCTGGAAAAAGGGCGCCTGCTTCCCTTGCCGGCGGGCTTCGCCCTGCTCGCCCCAACGGCTTGGAAACCGTTGCTCTCCTCGCCGTTGCTCTCCTGGCCCGGCAAGGTGCGCGCGCTCGCCGAGCCGCTGATCGCATCCAGAACGCAAGGATTGCGACCGACGGGCGAGCCGGCCGACGAGAGCGTCGCGTCGTTCGTGCGGCGGCGGTTCGGCAACGAACTCTACCGCCGCCTGAGCGAGCCGGTGGTCGGCGGGATCACCATGGCCGATGTCGAGAACCTAAGCCTCGCGGCCACCTTTCCACGGCTGGCGAGCCTGGAGCAACGGCCGGGCCGCCTCTCCGGCGGTTGGAGTCGACGCCCCGCCTCGCCCGGTTCGGCGGGCGGCCCTGGCAAAGCCGCCCCTCCTCCGACCGCGACGCTCTCCGGCGGCCTGGGCCAGATCGTCGACGCCCTGGTCGCGCGGCTGCCCGCTCGCTCCCTGCTGCTTGGCCAGGCGGTGGAGGGGATCGTCCGCCAGGGCGGCGAGATCCAGCTCCGGCTGGCCGGTGAAGAGTCTCTTTCCGTCGATGGCGTGCTGATCGCCATTCCGGCTCACGCCGCGGCGGCACTTTTCTCGGATCTCGATGCGAATCTCGCCGAAGGGCTGGGGAAGATCGCTTACGCCTCCTGCGCAACCGTGAACCTCGCCTGGCCCCAGGACGGCGTCGAACGCCCGCCTCAAGGCCACGGTTTTTTCGTACCTCGCACCGCGGGTCTCCCCGTTGTGGCGGCGACGTTCGTCAGCGTCAAATTTCCCGAACGGGTACCGAAAGGTCAGATCGTCGCGAGGGTCTTCTTAGGTGGAGCGCTCCACCCGGATGCCCTGAGCGGTAGCGACGCCGAACTCGTCGACCTCGCAGTGAGCACCTTGGAACCGCTCTTAGGGTTGCGGCAGGCCCCGGCGTGGAGCCGTGTTTGGCGTCATCCGCTGGCGATTCCCCAGCGCCCGGTTGGACACCTGGCGCTCACAGCGAGGCTTTCCGCGCAACTTGCGCAGCATCCCGGGCTTGAATTTGCGGGCGGGCCGCTCGGCGCCTACGGTCTGCCGGATTCGATCGCGGCGGGCGAGGCGGCGGCGGAACGGTTGGTTGAGTGGGTCGAGACGAAGTAGCGGGGTGGTGCACCCTGAGGGACTCGAACCCCCAACCCTCAGATTCGAAGTCTGATGCTCTATCCAATTGAGCTAAGGGTGCGTTTTGGAAGCTCCGCGTGGGTATTGTAGGCGAGAGCGGGGGAGAGGGGGATATGCGGCGCGTTTAAGGTGGAAACGGAGGATCTGCCCAGCAGGCGCCGCGAGCGATTGAAATCGCTCGCTACGATACGACGTCCCTACGGGACGTGTTGTTCCCGTCCCGGCAGGGACGATTAATATAGCGAGGGGTTTCAACCCCTCGCGGCGGCTGCGGCGGCTCGCGAATCCTGCTGGCCTCGCGTCCTGCGGCGGCATTGCGAACCCTCCGGCGGCTCGCGAATCCTGCGGGCGCTCGCGAAATCCTGTGACGGCTCTCGAATCACGCGGCATCCCCACAGCCGCCCTACCCCTTCGCCCCCTCCAGCGCCTCCAGATCCTTCTTCAGCTTCTTGATCGACGATTCGTCCTGGCTGTCGTAGTAGCCGCGGATTGCGCCTTGGGCGTCGATCAGGACGAAGCGGGTGCTGTGGATGATCGGATCGATGACGCCTTCGACGGAAGGGGGCGGGTTTGGATCGACCGCGAGCTTGAAACCGCCCTTGATCAGGTCGTACATCGTCGCCCGGTCCCCGGTTAGGAACCACCAGTGCTCCGGGGCGGCGAATTTCTCGGCGTAGGCTTCCAGGACTTCCGGGGTGTCGTTGTCCGGATCGACCGTGAAGGAGACGAGCCTTGCGCCGATTCGGGGGGGCAGCTCGCGTTCGAGCTTCATCATCCGCTCCGTGATCAGCGGGCAGCTGGTGGCGCAGCGGGTGAAGATGAAATCGGCGATCCAGGGGGATCCGGCGAGGTCGGACGGTCCGACCCGGCGGCCGTCCCGGTTGGTCAGCTCGAATTCGGGCACCTGGCCGAGGATCGGCGGCGGCGCGCCCGGGCGGCCGAGCGCGAGGCGGCTGGAGATCGCCGAAAAGGCGATCCCGGCGAGGGCGGCGACCAGCACGGCCCAGAGCAGCCGGCGCCGCCAACGGCCGGAGCCGTCGAGGATCGTCGAATCCTCGCCGTGCTCGCCTCCGCTCGGCGGGCCGTCTTGCGGCTCTTCGCTCACCGGTTCGCCCATCGTTCCCAATCAGGCCCGGATCAGAACAGGATGCGATCGACCAGCATGACGCCGAGCAGCGCGGGCAGATAGAGGATCGACGCGAACATCAGCCGCCTGGCCGAAGCGTCGCTCTTGTCGCGGCTGAAACGGAGTGCCGCGAAGAGATAGGCGATCCCGATCGCCAATGCCGCCCAGAAATAGACCGGGCCCAGCAGCTTCAATGGCGTGGGCAGAAGGGAGACCGGCACCAGCGCCGCGCCGTAGAGGACCGCCTGGCGGGCGGCCTGGGTTCCCGTGGGATCGGTCACCGTGAGCATGGGGAAACCGCCGGCTCGGTAGTCGTCGCGGCAGAGCCAGGCGATCGCCAGGAAATGCGGCATCTGCCAGAAGAACAGGATGCCGAACAGGACCCAAGCGGGCAGGCCGACCTGGTCGCGCACCGCCGCCCAGCCCATCATCGGCGGGATCGCGCCGGGCACCGCGCCGATGATCGTCGAGAGCGAGGTGATCGGTTTGAGCGGCGTATAGATGAAGACGTAGCCCACCAGCGCCGCGACCCCGAGCAGGGCGGTCAGCAGATTGACCCGGATCGCCAAATAACCGAGTCCGCCGATGCCGAGCGCCACGCCCCAGAGCAGGGCGGCATCCGGATGCATGCGGCCGGAGGGAACCGGGCGGTCGAGCGTCCTGCGCATTCGGGCGTCGCGCTCGCGCTCCAGCACCTGGTTGAGCGCCGACGCGCCGGCCGAGACCAGCCCCGTGCCGATGAGGGTGTGGACCAGCAGCCAGAACGAGATCGGTCCCCCCCGCTCGGCGAGCAGGAAGCCCATCCCGGCGGTGAGCACGACCATCGTCGTGATCCGCGGCTTGGCGAGGGTCGAGAGATCGGAGAGCAGGCGGCTCTCCCGCGCCGGCCGGTCCGTGACCACCCCCTCCGCCTCCACGGCGTCCGCCGCTTTCATAGGGTCACCTGTCGCGTGCCGAGGGAATCCGGCCGCGGGGAGAGTCGGGGCGGCCCCGAGGCTGCCGGAGCGGCGGCCGATTCAGTCGCCCGGGCGAGGCGGGCGGCATGGAGCGACAGGATCAGGCTGCAGGCGAGCAGCGAGGCGCCGGTCGCCACGTGGAGGGTGTTCACCCACACGACTCGGCCGGTGAGCACCACCGCGCCGCCGAGCGAAATTTGAGCGACCACCAGAAGCGCCATCGCGAGGGCCGGCCGGGTGAGCGCGCCGAGGTCGGCATGGTGGCGGAATACCCGGACGACCGTCCAAGAGAGGAGGATCAGCACCAGCAGCGCGCCCACCCGGTGGGCGTAGTGCAGACCGATTTTCAGATCGAACTGCGCGGGCACCAGCCGGCCGAACGCGAGCGGGAAGTCAGGGATCGCTAACCCCGCGCCGTTGTGCCGCACGAACGCGCCGAGCAGAATCTGAAGATAGATGAGCCCGGTGGTCGCAAACGCCATTCGTCGCAGCGGCCCGACCGGCTCGGCCGGCGATTCCGTGCCGCCCCAATAGCGGGGCGAGGTGACGACGGCGATCGAAGTGACCAGGCAGAGGAACAGCTCGGCCAGCGCCGCGTGGGAGATCGAAACCGCGGGCGGCAGGAAGAGAAGGACGGTCAATCCGCCCAGCAGCGCCTGGGCGAACACCGCGGCGACCGCGAAGCCGCCGAGCCGCCGCACGCCAGGACGCCGCTCCGCCCGCGACAGCCAGATCGCGAGCGCCACGGTCAAAAGGGCGACCGTTCCGGCGAACAGCCGGTGACCGTGCTCGGCCCGGACCGCATCGAGATGCCACCAGCCCGGCGGGTTCAGGCTGCCGTAAGAAAGCGGCCAATCGGGAACCGACAGCCCCGCCTCTTTGCTCTTGACCAATGCGCCTGCCGCGATCAGCAGGACGACCAGCCCGGCAAGGACCAGGGCGAAGCGGTGGAGCGCCCGCGAAACCGGGGGCGTGGAAGAGTTTGCGTCGAAAGAATCCAAGATTCGGGAATCCGTCGGAAAATGTGCCCCGGAGGGTCCCGGGGGAACCGGGTCAGTCTAACGCGGAATCCCGGCCGGAACCCCCCGAAGGAGTGGGAGCTCTCCGATTCGCTACACCTCCCCGAAAGAGCCTGGCCGCGAGCCGGACCTCGAAGGAGCGGCCTCGATCAGGACGTTGGCGAACAGCGGATTGAATCCGGTCGCCGTGTGGTGGGTCTTTGAGAGGCGCTGGCGCGAGCCGAAGACGGGAATCCCTAAAATGTCGGCGAGCATGCGCGCGGGAAAAAAGGCGACAGGGGCGGAGATCACCCCGCATTCGATAGACTGGGCCAAACACTACTCCTGAAGGCGGAAGCTCCCATGCGACGACTCGATTCAAAAGCGGCCAAAGCTCTCGCGTTCTCCCTCCTGCTTCTTGCGGCTTCGCTCGGAGCCGGGGCGGCGGCGGGCGGAATCGATTTCGACCGGTTCCAGGGTGGCGCCTGCCGCTCGGATCAGGCCGCGGTCGCCAAGGCAGAGGTTTCGGGCTGCGCCGCCAACGACCAGTGCGGCGCCGACGAGTTCTGCGCCCGCCTATACGGCGAGTGCGCCAAGCCGGGCGCCTGCGAAACCCGGCCCAAGGACTGCGCGGAGCACGGGCACAGTTACGTCAAACCGATGTGCGGATGCGATGGGAAGACCTACGACAACGCCTGCCTGGCCGGTGCCGCCGGGACGAGCGTCGACCACGACGGTCCCTGCGCGGGCCAGCCCGCCCCGTAGGGCGCGAGGTTAGGCTGGCCCGCGCGGTCCCGCCGGTTGATTTTGTGTATATCCAACAATCCGAGCACCCAGAGCGGCACTCCGAGCTTCGCGCCCTGGAACAGCGAAAAGCAACCCTTCAAGATGGGCTTTACCGGTTTCGGCTGGCGACTGCCGCGTGTCGCGACTCCGGCGTGCAGCTCGTCGCGAGCCACGGCAGTTCCGCGGAAGCCCGTCCGGCCGCCGCCTTCTCGCTCCCGCCGGCCGCGAATCCACCGCAGTCGTATCCTCCGACGCACAGGCCGACCTCGGCGCAGGTGTGGTTGAGGGGGCCGTTGAAGGCGAACGAGCAAGGCTTCGAGCAGAGAGAAGCGCAGTCACACAGCTCCGTGCATTCCTTCGATTGATTGGCGAGCGCCGGCATCGAGAACGAAATGGCGAAGACGACGGCGATTGCGTTGGAAATCCTAGCTATGCGGTTCATGGGGGCTCCCAAGCGAAGCTCGCCTCCCGGCATTAGGCGCGAGCGCTCCTGTAAAGGCTGGTGCGCTCGTTTCGGTCAGGCGAGCCCGGCTCTACAAGAAGCCGCCTGCCAAGACGCAGGAGCCGTCCGCCAACTCGCAATAGCCACCTGCGAAATCGCATACCGCCCGCCCGCTAGAAGAGGGCGGCACCTATTTGGACCCCCTATTCGGACCGGAGCCGCGAGGTTGGAGCCCCAAGCTCGCCCGCTTCATGGGCTGTTTCAACTCGAGCTCGCCCGCCAGCAGCGGCGGGGAGTCCAAAGCGTCACCCCTCGCCACTGAAGGTCCCCTGCTCGCCTGAAGAATCGTCCGGAAATGGGGTTTCGCCGGCCAGGAAAAGGCAACGCCGCTCGCCAACTGTGCGGATTTGAATCAACATTGTGCGAAAACCGATGGCGGAGCTCCTTTTCTGACCCCGGAAAACGCTTTCGCCGTTGCGCTCTGTGCGGACCTGGAAGAAATTAGTGCGAAGTTGGGAGAAATCGGGAATTTCTCGGGTCGTCGTTGTGCGGATTGCTAGTAAACTCTGTGCAAACCTCAATGGGGAGAGTACTGATCTGGGTGGAAAATACACAATTCTGGACGAGTGGCGATCTGAGACGGGTCAACTGCGGACTCTTTTGTCTGATGTCCGCACAAGCCGAGGATATTCTCTGTACAAAGCCGGTTGCAATTAAAGTAGGTCCACCCAGTTCTTGGCGTGCCCCAATTAATCTCGCACAGATCTCGTCCAGATCCGCACATGCGTCTTCCAGCAAAGGGGTTTGGTGTTCTAGGTTCGCACAGGCGCCACTCGCGTTTGCACAAATCTGAACCAGAAAAGAAGTTCCGGTGGCCACGAATGTCGAGCGAGGTCGAAGCCGCGAGTTCCCGGCGGGTCATGTCTCGGATTTGTAAGGGAGGGCCTCGAGATCCACAACGCCGTGTAAGGCTTCAAACTCGGGATCCTTGTGGACCAAGATTGCGCTCAACCGGCTGGCGAGCCCGGCGTTGTCCTAGAAGATGCTCTAGGAGCCGCTCTCCCTTGGCGGAGCCGCGAAGGGCGGCGACAGGGTCCGCCGGCACGGGAATCACGCGGATGACATCCCCTTCATCGAGCCACACCAGGCGGTCTCCCTCGCGAATCTGATGCCGCTTGCGGATTTTTTGGTGACCGCGGTTTCCATTGCGCCCTCCTTGGCCGAAAACCTAGCAAGGAGAGAGGGGCCACCGCAAGGAGCGGGGCCGAATTGCAAGGCGCTGGGCGACAACCGGCCAAGACCAGAGCGACCCCGAAAGCGACGATCGAAACCTGCCGACGTCGCTTGGCCGAGTATGACCGCTACAAGTAGGAGGCTGCCCATGGATTCAAAGAAGAGAGAGCGGCTCGAATCCCACGGTTGGAAGGTGGGCTCCGCCGAGGAGTTCCTCGGTCTCACCGCCGACGAGAGTTCCTACATCGACCTGTGGCTCAAGCTCAGCGATGCCGTCCGCCGGCTTCGTAGGGAGCGGAGTTTGACCCAGCTGCAGCTCGCCGAGCGGCTGCAATCCAGCCAGAGCCGCATCGCGAAAGCGGAGGCCGCCGACGAATCGGTCTCCTTGGATCTATTGATTCGGACCCTGCTCGCGCTCGGAGCTTCCGATCGCGACCTGGCCGAGGTGATCGCAGGGGATCGAGCGGCGTAGAGTCCCACTCGGGTCGAGCTGTGATCGAAACGACGATCCAGATGCTCCCGGGCGAGCTCCTCGTGCTAACATCTGATGCATGCGCACCACTCTCGACATCGCAGACGACGTACTGATGGCGGTCAAGGACAGGGCACGACGGCAGAAGCGCAGTATCGGAGACCTCCTGTCCGAGCTTGCCCGGGCTGCTTTGACTCACAGGTACCGGGAAAACAGTGAAATCAAGCCGAAGAGCTTCTATGGCTTCGATCCGTTGCCTCTTCGGGGCGGGACGGTCTCCAACGAGCTGATCGACAAACTCCGAGAAGAAGACCTCGATTGATGCGGGCGCTTCTCGACATCAACGTTCTCCTCGCGCTGCTGGATGCAGAACACGCCGACCATCAGCGAGCCCAAGAGTGGGTCTCCGCGGAGATCCAACACGGCTGGGCATCTTGCGCCCTGACCCAAAACGGGTTCGTTCGCATCATCAGCCAGCCGAAGTACCCGAGCCCGGTGTCTCCCTCCGAGGCCGTCGAGCGACTCAACCGAGCGACCCGCACCGAGTACCACGAGTTTTGGCCCTGTTCGATCAGCCTTCTCGACGACCGTCGCATTGACCCCAGCCGAGTTCACGGGCCTCGCCAAGTGACCGATATCTATCTTCTCGCGCTCGCCGTCGAGCACAAAGGAAGATTCGTCACTTTCGATCGCTCCATCCCGCTGTCGGCGGCCCTGGGAGCTACGCCCGAGCATCTCGTCGTTATCTAACGTACCGGGGCCGTCTGGCTGCGTATTCCGCTCGAAGGCGACCACCGGTTCCATTCGAAGGCGACCCCTGATTCCGAGTCGAGTCGCACCACAAAAGGCCGGTTGAAGAAAATCTCCTCGGCCTCCCAAAAGGCGACGCCGTGTTTTTCGAGGTTCTTCTCAAGGTTCCCCTCGTCCCACTGGAAGCCCGAAGCCATCGCCAACTGCCGCCGGATGGCTGCGCTCGATCGCCTGCCTGAGCGCGTAGGCCCTTCGCGTGATGAGTCGCTCCAAGTAACGACGAAGGAAAAGCGTGTCGGCCAGCCAGCCGAGAGGACCCAAGGGCGAGCGGAACTCGATCACATCCCTCATCTTCGTACGGCCGTCCATCTCCTCGAAGTAGTGGTCGTGGACGAACGACGCGAACACCCCTTGAATCATTCGATCCTGAAAGTACCGAGGCGGATCGAACGCCGTAATCCTCGAGGTGAGGTTCTGCACGACGCCCAAATGCCTCGCGCGCCAAGTGACCGTCTCGCCCAGGCCGATCAGGCCGCTCGTTTTCCCGCCTACCGCGCGTTCCCCCGTGTGCTTCAACGAGGACTCATGCAAGTCGATATCGCGCGCGGCGTCGAAGCAGCGGATGGCGGGGGCGGAGATCTGAGAGATGACTTCAAAACGCGGCATGTGGAGGTTGCGGGCGCGTGGCCAAGAGCCCGACCGATGCTACATCAGCTCTAGAGCGACATAATTCGGGGGGCGAGTAGCCCCCGGCGACGCGCAATCGGTAGGCTTCGAGGAGCGCCGGCGCACCTGTCCGCCAGGTCACGGATCGAGTCCGGAAGACCTCGGTAGCACGCCCAAAAGTCGGCCGAGGCGCGATGCTTCACAGCTCGGTGGTTTCGCCTGAGCGCAAGTCGGAGAGCGCCTTTTCAGCCAAGTGGTCGAGCCGGCCAGCCCCAACATCGCCTTCGAACTGGACGTCCCAGGCCACCGCGTCGAAGGCTGCGAACCAGTTCCGAAATACCGCCAGCTCTTCGGCTGTCAGCTCCTCGACTTCCCGCTCCAAAGCTTGGACTCGACTCATGGTTGCTTCCTCCTTCTTCTACGGGACTATATCTTCCACTGTCGAGCTACTCGAGATCTACGCGGCGAAGACCTCGGCGTTTTGAGCGCCAGTCTTACCGAGGCCCCTGTAGCTTTCGGGCTTCTCGAAAGAGAGTGGATGCATCCCAAACCGGAAGCAGGGTCCTTCGCTCTTCGGTGTAGTTGCCCGAGCCAGGATCGTATTGGCGAAGGAACCGGACCGCATTGACCCACCCGAGAGCCTCTGTGAGAGCCTGAAAACCGCGGTGCCTCAACTCGCTCTGACTTGTGATCAGTGTGTCCATTGAGAGAACTCCTCAAGGAAGCTGACGGTGCTCATTCGCTCATTCGCCACCGGGCAGGCGATCCTCCGGTCTGGGCTCGGAAGAGGGCACCTTGGCGAGGACCCGCTCGAACAACGCGCGGTCGCCACGGCTCGCGCGACCCTCCAAATAGGCGACGGTCGTCAAAGCGGCGAGTTTCTCGGCTACGGCGGTCGCGATGAACTGATTCATCGAGATCCCTTCCTGCCGCGCCAGTTCGCCCACCGAGCGATGCAGGGATTCCGGGAGTCGAAGGCTTAGGGTACTCATGGCAATTCTCCTAGAACCGTGAGGAAGTCAGCGGGGGTGAGGACTTCGATCCCAAACCGATCGGCGCCGACGAAATCGCGGATATTGAAAGTGACGATGAACTGGCAGCTGCCCGCAACTGCGACCTCAAGCACCATGTCATCGCCGGGATCGCGAAGCGTCGGGCGCCAGAGAAAGAAGATCTCTTGGCGATGGCTCGTGGCGCAAAGGTAATCGAGAACGACCGCGATATCCTCGACGGTGATCGGCGTGATCGCCGGAAGCGGGGCCAGAGCATGTTCGTACTCGAGAACGAGAGGTACGGATACAACGACCTGGAACTTCGACCCGCCGACCAGCTGAAGCAAACGATACGAGGCACCCTTCGACGACCTCATTGCCGCGTAGAGAACGTTCGTGTCGAGGACGATACGAGGCACTCTTGGCATGGTGGCGCCGATGATACCATCGAGTCCGGCCGTCTGACCCTTCCCCACCTGAGGTCCCCCGACCGTTTTCGATCCGGCTGGCCCGGGCCGCTTCTCAACGAGCGCGGGTTGAAGACATCGCCGAGTTGGTCGATGCGATCATTAAAAAAGCCGCCGCTCGGCGATCCGAGACTGGAATCGAACCCCTCGGCCCGGCAGCGATCCTCAAGCAACAGCAGTTCTCTCAACCGGCCAAGACCAAGAAGTCGCCCGCCCCGCTCGTCCACGCCGCCAGCAAACAGGTGCGGACCCAGATCAGGATCACCTACGATTGGTTTGTCCGGGCCTTCCGCGAGGCGGCGGAATTCCTGAGAGCTGGCGACCGGCAGGCGCGCTTTCCGCAAGGGTGCTTTCCGCCCGGGTTGCCGTTTGTTCGAGAGGGGCGGTTAGTAGCGATCATGCCGGCCACGTAGTCGGGGATCACCCGTTCAACGCAAAGCAGAGTCCTCTCGAAGTCCCGGCCGGTGGGCCGCGATTCGCCGCCCCGAGACCCCAAGTGCTTCGATTTTGGCCTCACTTCCTGCCAAGAGCTGGCTTACGCCAGGACCTCTCTACAGCTTCCGGACGCCGGGCGGAGTCTCTTCGCCTCGCGGTTGCCGCACTTCGAGCGGGGTCGCTCCACCTTTTAGGCACGTTTTGGGCCCGGGGTCAGGTGAAATTCCAAAGATAAGGGCGAGAGGGTGGCCTCAGGCGTGGCACGATGTGCGCTTGACCTGGCCTTTCGTCAGTGCTCTTATCCTCGATATTCTCACCGAGCGCTCTGTCTCTGTTGGTTAAGCGAACGATAGAGGAGGCAATATGAAGGAACGAAAATTCGCCAGAAAACTTTCCGTTTCTCGCGAGACGATTCAGCGTCTGGAAGTCCAGTCACTCCGGGAAGTCCTGGGGGCCTATACCATGTCGACCTGCAGCTGTATTCAAGGGTGTGCCGGCCAAAGCGCGACCTGCCCTCCTTAGCACACCGCCCTTCAGCGGACTGAGGCCAGAAGCTTCGCGTCTTCCGCGAGACGGTAGAGCCGGCGTTCCCTTTGTTGGGAGGTTCGAAATACTATTTTCAGTTTTCTGGCCGTCGCGTGCCTGGGAGGCGTTGGGCCTTTCATTTTATTCTGATACGGCCATCTAAAGGAGGAAAGATGAAAAACAAGGTCTTCCGGAAGCTTTCCATCTCCCGCGAGACGGTTCATCGCCTTGAGGGTCTGGCACTCGAAGGAGTGGTCGGAGCCGCCACCCTTGCTTGCACTACGGTGACCCGACCAGGGTGCTCGGGTTGCGAGAGCTGCACCTGCCCGACCCAAGTCACCTGCCCTCCGTAGAAAAGGCGACCGACCGAGACGCTCAGGCGGAACGTTGGATGGGCAGTCACGGCAAGCATTGGGCTCCGGTGCTTTCGGGCGATTTGGCCAGAGAAGCGCTCGGAGCCGTTGATGACGTGGCAAAGGACCTCCGCCTCACTTTTTGCGCAGATCCCGCCGGCCCGGCTTGGTCGCACTTTTCTGAGCGCTACGGCTCGCTAAGTGGCGGTCAGGCCGGGCTGGCCCTATTCTTCTCCTACCTCGACCGTTCCCAGCCGGATCGAGGCAACGACGTAATCGCTGCAAATTGCCTTGACCGGGCGATCGAATGGATGTCTTCGGCAGAGACCAGCGTAGGCCTATTTACCGGATTTGCCGGCGTGGCTTGGGCTCTCGAGCACCTTCGCGCGGAGATCGTCGATCCGCAGGCCGAAGACTTGGGCGCGGATGTCGCCACATTTCTTTTGAAGCTGGCCGACGAAACGCCCTGGCAAGGGGAACTCGATCTTATCGAGGGGCTCGCTGGACTCTGCCTCTACGGCCTTGAACGCCTGCCGCTGCCCGACAGCCGGGAACTGATCGAGGCGACCGCCACGCGGCTTTACGAGGCCGCTGTGATTCGCGACGATGGATCGAGCTGGTTGACCGCGCCCGAGCGGCTGATTCCGATGCGCCGAGGTCAATATCCAAACGGAAACTTCAATCTTGGGCTGGCGCACGGCGTACCTGGAATTGTCGGAGCGCTCGCCCTCGCTGAAGCCGCAGGAATCATTCAGCCCAAGAATCAGCTCGTGCTGCGCGACGCGGTGCGATGGCTTCGTGGACAGAGACTCTCGCCAGGAGAGAGGTCGCAATTTCCTTCCTGGGTGGGTGGTACCCAACCGCCGCAGCCGACGCGTCTCGCATGGTGCTATGGCGATCTCGGAATCGCGCTCGCACTTCACGCTGCCGCACTCGCCATCGGCGAGGAGACTTGGGAGCAACTGGCGCTGGAAATCGCTCGGGGTGCCGCGGTGCGTCCCGCAGACACTTGCGATGTGGTCGATGCGGGTTTTTGTCACGGCGCCGCAGGCCTGGGCCATCAGTTCAATCGTCTTTTCCAGAAAACGGGAGACGAGCTGTTCAGAGAGGCGGCGGTCTACTGGCTGCGCCTTACGCTCGAGCTCAGGAGTCCGGGCGAAGGGGTCGGAGGTTTTCGCGCGCGGGGTCCTGATCGCGCCGATCAAGAGACTTGGCTGGCGGATCCGGGCCTTCTGACGGGGGCTGCAGGTGTGGGCCTCGCTCTCCTCTCGGCCGCAACAGACGTAGAGCCGAAATGGGATCGGTTGTTTCTATGCTCCGCGCGTGACGACGGGTCCTAAGCGCGACGGAGCAGGCTCAGGATGTCGAGGCGTACGGCCCTCCTCGCCGCGAGCAGGCTTGCCGCGAGCGCGATGCCAAGGAGGGTCAACGCGACGAGCGCAAGGGTCAGCCCGTCTCGCGGTCCGATTCCGAACAGCAGGCCGCGCAAGAGGCTGGAGACTGCGAGGGTCAGGGCAAGGCCGAGAACCACTCCTATCGCCACCGGTAAGAGGGCACGACCGAGGATGCCTCCGAGCAGCCTCCCGCGCGTCGAGCCCAGCGCCAAACGAACGCCGATTTCGAGGCGGGCGCTCGCAACGCTGTACGCCGTAAGGGTGAAAGTTCCCAGCGCGGCAAGGACCAGCGCCAAGACGGCGAAGAAAGCGGACAGCGCCGAGACGAAGCGCTCTCGAGCCAGCGATCGGGAGATCACCTCCCGCAGCGTTTTGATATCGGCAAAGGCAAGGTTGCGGTCGAGTGCTCCGAGTTGTCGGCGCATGGGCTGGGTCAGCGAACGAGGCGGGATCGTCGAACGGACGGTGAGCCTCATGGACCAAATCGGGGTTTGCAGATAGGAGGTAAAAACCTCGGGTCGAGCCGGTGCGCTTCCGCCCTCGAGCCTTTCGTCGCCGACGACTCCGACGACCTGGTACCACGTACCGTCCCGGGCCTCGGGATCCTCCGCTAGCGAGATGCGGGACCCCAGCGGATTGGCACCGTGGAAGAGCTTCTTTTCGAGAGCGGCGTTGATGAGTGCAACCTGGGGAGCGGCCGCGACATCGCTCTCCGCCAGCAAGCGGCCCTTCAAGAGCGGCACCTTGAGAACGGCGAAATACCCTCCGCTCGCGATGCGATGGCTCGTCTCTACGACGCTCTCTCCCGAGGGGCGACCCTCCAGGTAAACGTCGACCGTCTCCTGGAGCCCTTGCGAAGGGAGAGCATCCACCCAGCCTGATGCGACGACTCCTGGAAGCGCTTGGCTCCTTTCGAGAAAGAGATGAAAGAAAGAAGTGATTCGGGAAGGGGCGAAATATTCCGCCGGCGGCAGGGAGATGCGCGCGGTCAGTACTTGCTCGGGGTCGGCCCCCAGGTTCGCCCGCAGGAGATGTGTCTGGCTTTGCCCGAGCAGGACTGCGCTCGCGACGAGAACCACGGCGAGAGCGACCTCCAGGACGACCAGCGCCGATTGCACCCGCTTGCCGCCGACATCGGAAGCTTCCTCAGCCAGGCCCATCGCGGCGGGGTGCTGCATCAGATGGACGGTGCGCAGAGTCGGAGCGATGCCGAGAAGCACGCCCGCCAACAAAGTGAGGAGAAACGCGAACCCTGCCGCGGTGCTGTCCCAGCCGATCTCGTTGAGTCGTGCTGCGCTTGGGGCCAGGTTCCGCAGAATGGAGAATGTCCAGGTGCCGAGAAACGTTCCAACACCTCCTCCGAGGAAAGAGAGAAGGAGCCCCTCGCAAAAAAGTTGCCGGCTCATGCGGAAGCGTCCGGCTCCCAGGGCCGTGCGGATGAAGATCTCTCGCCTGCGGCCCACGATCAGCGCCAGCTGTAGGATTCCCAGGTTCAGGCAGGCGATCAGCAGGACCATTCCCGCCGATCCGAGCGCCAACAGAAGAGGGCGCTGAAGGTTGCCTTGGATCCATTCTTTGAGCGGCGTCAAACCGGGTCGTAGCGTGGCATTGGTGGTTGGAAATTCGCGGCTCAGCCGCTTGGCCACCGTCGCCAGATCGAGCTGCCCTTGCTGAAGCGAAATTCCCTTCCGGAGTCGTCCGATCGGGCGCAGGGAGTGGCCGCTACGAAAGTAAGGGTTCGTCACCTGGCTGGGCTGCCATTTGAAGGGCAGCCAAACATCCAGATCGGGAAACGGATAGGAGAAACCGTCCGGCATCACGCCGACGACGGTGCGCGAAATGCCGTCAATACGGACGGTCCGTCCTAGAACTGCAGGATCTCCGCCCTGCCGGTGCCATAGCCCGTAGGAAAGGAGCACGACGGGAGAATGGCCCTCCCAGCTCTCCTCTTCGCGAAAGACTCTTCCGATCAGGGGTTTCGCTTCGAGAACGGAGAAGAAGTTCCCATAGACCATCGCGCCGACGATGGATTGCGGCTCGCCTGCTCCTGACAGCGTCAGCTCGGTCGACTGATCCGAGTGAGCGGTAATGTCGAGGAATGCCGACCGCGCTTGGCGATAGTCGAGGAAATCGGCGGGTGATACTTGGACGAATCGCCAATCTTTTTCGAGATCCTCTTCCCAAACCGCGACCAGCCGGTCGGAGTTGGGGAAGGGCAGGGGCCGAAGCAGCACCCCATTGACCGCTTGGAATACCGCAACGTTGGCGCCGATGCCCAGCGCCAGCGTGAGCGCCGCGCCAATAAGCTGGCCGAAACGGCGGCGATAAAAGCGCAGAGCGAAAAAAAAGTCTTGCGCCAGACCAAGCCTCCCCTGACCAGGCGATCGCGCAATTCTCCCATCCGGCATCGCTCATTATTACGACAGCCGCGCTAGCAGCGCAACGATGCAGCGTTCGAGTTTCGCGCCCGGCCGCCCCAAGGAGGTTCGCTCTACGAGGTGACCTGCCGCACCTTCCAGAGCCGGTTCCTCCTGTGGCCGGGTCCGCTGCTCAACGAGATCATCGTCGGCGACCTCGGCCGAGCGCAGCGCCTCTACCTGATCGACATCTGCGCGTTCTTTTTTGCCTCCAATCACTTCCACCTCTTAGCGCGGGTCGAAGACAGCGAGCGCCTCACCCGCTTCATGGGCTATTTCAACTCGAAGCTCGCCCGCGAGATCGCCCGATCGACCGGCTGGCGGGACAAGGTCTTCTCTCGCCGTTACCAGGCCATCCTCGTGAGCGACGAGGAAGAGGCTGGGTCGGGCGCCTGGTCTACATCCTTTCCCATGGCTGCAAAGAGAACCTGGTCGCCCGCCCCCAGGATTGGCCGGGAGTCCAATGCGTCACCGCCCTGCTCACCGGCCAGCCGATCGAGGGAACCTGGTTCGATCGCACCAAGGAATGGAAGGCGAGGGTAGGCGGGGAAGAGTTCGGCGTCCCGCAGTTCGCCGAAACGGAAGTCGTGAACCTCGCGCGCTTGCCCTGCTGGCAGCATCTCTCGGCGGAGCCGTACCGCGGCCGGATCGCCGAGTTGGTCGAGGCGATCCTCCGGCAGCAACCGTTTTCCCAGCCCGCTAATTAAGACGAAGAAGTCGCCCGCGCCACTCGTCCACGCCGCCTGCAAGCGGGTCCGTACCCAGATCAGGATCACCTACGCCTGGTTCGTTCGGGCCTTCCGCGAGGCGGCCGAGTACCCGAGAGGCCGGCGACCGGCAGGCGCGATTTCCCCAAGGATGCTTTCCGCCCGGCTTGCCGTTCGTTCGAGCGGGCCGGTAGGGAATCACACCGGCTACGTAGTCAACATCACCCGCTCAACTCGAAGCAGAGCACGCTCGAAGTCCCGGCTGTCAGGCCTGTGGGCTGCGATTCGGCGCCTACGTGGCCGCCACGATCGTCAGCCGGCCCGATCTCCACCTCATTCACCGCCATGGGCTGGCGGCGAAGGGGCTCCGTCTCCAACTTCCGGTTGCCACGAGGGGGCCTTTCGACACCCCTTTTCCGGGCTGCAGGCTTCGAGGTGTTCTTCTCCCAGAAGAGGGTGGCACCTTTTGGGGCGGGAGGACCGGGAGGACCACAACCACTCCTGCAAAAGCTTGAAGGGGTGCTAGGCTGCTTCCGTCGGCCACCTAACGGCTTAGGAGAACTAGATGAAGAATGCAGCCAGGAAATTGACCCTCGCCAAAGAAACCCTCCTGTCCCTCAAGAAGCCAGACCTCACCCATGTGGCCGGAGGGAATAAGGCCGCGTCCTCTCAAGCATGGCCCGACGGCATCTGCCCGGACTCATACTGTTTCTGCTAGAGAACTCCAGCGAGGTGCCTTGAAGCTTCCAAGGGCCCCGCCTGCTCCAACCCGAACTCCCTCTCTGCTCGTGTCCGGGTCGAGCAGAGAGATTCTGCACCTTCTGCGATTCGGGTTATTCCAGAACCGGCTGGCACGCTTTGCTGCGGGCTCTTCTCCCAGAAGAGGATGGCACCTTTTCCGGTTGGACAAGGTCTTCTCTCGCCGTTACCAGGCAATCCTCGTGAGCGACGAGGAAGAGGCCCAGGTCGGGCGCCTGGTCTACATCCTTTCTCATGTCTGCAAAGAGAACCTGGTCGCCCGACCCCAGGATTGGATTGGCCGGGAGTCCAATGCGTCACCGCCCTGCTCACCGGCCAGCTGATCGAGGGAACCTGGTTCGATCGCACCAAGGAATGGGAAGCCAGGCTTCGCGGCGAAGACTTCGGCGTCCGGCAGTTCGCCGAAACGGAAGTCGTGAACCTCGCCCCCTTGCCCTACTGGCGGCGTCTCTCGGCGGAGGAGTACCGCGACCGGATCGCCGAGTTGGTCGAGGCGATCGTTGAAAAAGCCGCAGCTCGGCGATCCGAGACGGGAATTGAACCCCTCGGCCGGGCAGCGATCCTCAAGCAGTACCCGTTCTCGCAGCCGACCAAGACCAAGAAGTCGTCGGCGTCGCTCGTCCACGCCGCCAGCAAACGGGTGCGTACCCAGATCAGGATCACCTACGCCTGGTTTGTTAGGGCCTTCCGCGAGGCAGCCGAGTACCTGAGAGCCGGCGACCGGCAGGCGCGCTTTCCGCAAGGATGCTTTCCGCCCGGCTTGCCGTTCGTTCGAGCGGGCCGGTTGGCGAGCACGCCGTCCACGTAGTCAGGATCACCCGCTCAACGCGAAACAGAGCCCGCTCGAAGTCCCGGCCGCTTGGCCGGTGGGCCGCGATTCGGCGTCTACGTGGCCGGCACGATCGTCAGCCGACCCGATCTCCACCTCCTACCGCCATAGGCTGGCGGCGAAGGGGCTCCCTCTCCAACTTCCGGTTGCCACGAGAGGGCCTTTCGACCCCCTTTGCCGGGGCTGCTGCACTTCGAGGTGCTAGTCTCCCAGAAGAGGGTGGCACCTTTTGGGTTCGATGAGCGGCGGTGGGAAACGGAACTGCGGCCGAGACTGAGGCACCGGCATCCACGCGAAAGCCGCCGGTCAACAGCGACTCCCTCGAACTACAGCCACCGCGCCCGCCGTCGGCTGTACCCTTTTGCCGCACCTTTTGCCGGAACTTGCCGAGCTGTACGGCAAGCCTTTCCAGTTCTTCTTGGAGTAACAAAGGGCACAAGAAAAGAAAAATAGCCCCCAGATCTTCGGAGAGCTGCGCTGTTATCACCTGCAACATAGTGCTCAAAGATTTCGTGATCTGGATCCCAGCCACTCTATTAGCGAAGGCATGTTTATTGCTCCCGTATCTTCGTCTAGTCGGATGTCACGAAAGGCGCCTACTCTCGAAAAGAGGTTCTATGAAAACCTTCGGTCTTCTTCTCTGCATGCTTCTAGTAGCCGGAACTCTGATGGCAACCCCAATTCTCGCTCCGACCGCGATTGAGGCCTCAGCCATCCCATCCCCTGATCTTCAGGCGATCTTCAGCAAGATGTCGTGTCAGACTAGTGCCGTCAACGACCCGGTAAACGAGAACGTATCGCCGTCGCAGTGCGGTCGTTGCTACTGCGACCCGGGACAGGCGTGCCATCTCTTTGCCGACGGCTCGTGCAGCTGCGGCTAACAAGCATTCCAGAACCATCAGGCCAGCCCCGGGGGTCACCTCCTGGGGCTGGCTTGGTCATAGCTCTTCAACGTAGTGCCGAAGGTGCCACGAGCGTCGGATGCGACGGCCGTGCCCTCCCCGGCCTCCCCAGGCCTCGACAGTTTCTCGTTGGAGCCGACCCTGCTGCCATAAAGGGAAGGCCGTCGGAGAGCGGGGGAGCAACCGACCGAAGAACCCGTTCTCTCCAACCGGGGCCGCCAGGCGGAAGCAAGTCTGGCGCTGGTCTCGCAATGGCTGGCGACGCTCGGTCTGACGATCCATCCCACCAAGACGCGCCTCTGTCAGGCCCGCGAAGAGCAGTTCGACTTCCTGGGCTACACCTTCGGTCCGGCACGGCACTGGCTGACCGGGAAGAGATTCCTCTCGGCCCGGCCCTCGAAGAAAGCCCAAAAGCGGCTCAAGGAAAAGATCAACGCTCTGGTCTATCGGGGCAACCCCACGCCCTGGCCGGAGCTGCAAGCTCGGCTCAATCAGCTCCTGAAGGGCTGGGCCGGATACTTCAGCTTTGGCCACACTGGGCAGGCCGATACGGCTATCCGGTGGCACGTCGCGGGACGGGTACGGCGGTTTCTCTGTCGTCGGCACAAGCTCCCTCCAGGAACCGGCCACTTTGGATTCAGCGAGGTGTACGGCAAGAAGGTGGGGGTGACCGACATCCGCCAGATGCGCCTGCAACGAAGGCCCGTGCATGCTCGCTTGTGAAGTCCGTCCGAGAGCCGGATGCGGGAGATCCGCACGTCCGGTTCGATGAGCGGCGGTGGGAAACGGAGCTACGGTCAGGAGATTGAGGCACTCGCAACCGAAAGGGCGAGAAACAGATGGGCCTGACCTACAGCCACCGCGCCCGCCGCCGACTCTACCCTTTTGACGGGAAGTTGGTGTATCTTGACGCCTCTAGATCCCGGATGCGCCTGCCCGTTGCGTGGAAGACGGCGTTCGCGCCTGTGGACTCGGAACCCACCGGGGTTCACTAGATCTGCGAAAGGAAGGAGGCTGTTTATGCACCCTCGTGCGCTGTTCGCCGCCCTTTCCGCTGCCTTGAACCGTAGCTGTAGGCCGGTCCCACGAACGGCTGTGTCGATCCGCTCGCGATACGGCGCTTTCCTAGCATTCTTTTTCCTGGCAGCTGTTCCGGCCTTGCCGCAGGGCCATGCACAAGTCGAGTTCCTCACCTACCTGCCTCACACCGAAGCGAAGCTATCCGCACTGGTCAGCGGAATGCTGAGCGACAGAGAGGTCGAGGTGAACGTGTCACCTCTCCTAGATGGGAGCCATCGCCCGTTTCACCTCCAACTCCCTAATGGGGAGCAGTACCTGGTAACCGGTGCGCGTGAGGCTCTCAAGAATTCAAGGATATATACTTGGCAGGGGACTCTCTTGGTTTCCGGTGAGCGCGTAGGTCAAATCGTGATCAGCGTTCAGAACGGAGCCATCGCCGGGAAGATCTACACCAAAGAGGTGACTTACGTACTGTCTCCGCTCGGAAATGGCAGGGCAATCCTTTCACAACTCGACGATCCCGAGCCCTTGCCCTGTGGCGTCTCTCCTGAGGACGTCGTAATTGTTCGAGAGGGCAGTGACGGGGTCGCCTCAAGCCCTCCCTCGGTTTCTCCCTATGCTGAGGACGGCTCCATCATTGACGTGCTCGTGTTCTACACGGCACAGGCACGCGAGATCGCTGGCGGGCGCGACAACGTCGAGTCCACTATCCTGATGGCTGTCAGCGACGCAAATCTCGCTTTCCAAAACAGCGAAGTCAGTACCCGTTTTAACCCGGTCGGCGTTCAAGAGATCGAGTACGAGGAGACCAGGAGCAGCGAAAGCGATTTGAATTGGCTAACGAACGACGACACCGTAGCTCAAATCCGGAACGAGCTTGCTGCCGACTTGGTTGGTATGGTGGTGTCCGTTATCGACGGCGATGGAGGGAGAGCGCGCATCATGGGACCCAACGACGTGGGCACCGGCTTTGCGCCCTATGCTTTCCAGGTCTCCGCCTGGAGTGGCCTGAATTTTCAAATTTTGGCTCATGAGTTCGGCCATTCTATGGGTGCCACTCATAATGTCGAGGTACCGGGTAGTGGTACTCCAGCTTTTCCTTACGGCCACGGTCATTACGTGGATGGCTCATTCCGGACCATCATGTCCTACCCAAACCTGGTTTATTGCCCGCACTCTTGCCCTGTGGTCCCGCATTTCTCTAATCCCGCGGTCGAAATAAATGGCGATCCGACCGGAGTGGCAGAGGAGCAGGATAACCACCGGGTTCTGAACCAGACGGCGGTCTATGTAGCGAACTTCCGAGTGCCTCTGCCCCGAACCCCGGAAAATGTTCAGGCATCGGACGGCACCTACATGGATCGCGTCCGAACCACGTGGAACTCTGTCGACAGGGCGGAGTTTTACGCGCTCTATCGCTCTGCCTCCACAACCGGCCCGAAGACGGCTATTGCGAGTTCCTTAGCTTTGACAAGCTTCGATGATACCTCGGCAATCGCGGGTACGACCTACTATTATTGGGTCAAGGCATCGAACTCGGCTGGCTCAAGCAACCTCAGTCCCTACAACACTGGCTATCGCGCGGCGGCTCCTCCAGCGGCGCCGACGGGAGTTTCGGCAACGGATGGTGCTTACACAGACCGCGTGCGGATCACCTGGAGCACGGTGTCCGGAACGACTTACTCCGTTTTCCGCGCGACCTCGACAAGCGGCGCTAAAACGTCCATCGCGACCTCCTTAACATCAACAAACTTCGATGACGCCTCGGTAATCGGGGGCACGACCTACTATTATTGGGTCAAGGCTTCGAACTCATCCGGTTCGAGTGACTTCAGTTCCTACAACACTGGCTATAGCGCGGTTGCTCCTCCAGCGGCACCTGCGGGGGTTTCGGCCACTGATGGCACCTACACAGACCGCGTGCGGATCACCTGGAACGCGGTGTCCGGGGCGACGTACTCCGTCTTCCGAGCGACGTCGACAAGCGGCACCAAGACGACCCTCGCGACCTCCTTGACTGCGACCAGCTTGGATGACACCTCGGCGGTCGCTGGCCAGACCTATTATTACTGGGTCAAAGCGATGAACTCATCCAGCTCGAGCGATTTCAGCTCCTACAACACCGGCTATCGCGCGGTTGCTCCCCCAGAGGCCCCGACGGGGGTTTCGGCTACTGACGGCACCTACACAGACCGTGTGTGGATCACCTGGAACGCGGTGTCTGGAGCCACGACGTATTCCGTCTTCCGAGCCACGTCAACAAGCGGCGCCAAGACAACCATTGCAACCTCCTTAACGTCGGCCAGCTTCGATGACACCTCGGGAGCCGCGGGTACGACCTATTATTACTGGGTCAAGGCATTGAATTCATCCGGCTCAAGCGACTTCAGTTCCTACAACGCTGGCTACCGTGCGGCTGCCCCTCCAGCGGCACCGACGGGGGTTTCGGCAACAGATGGCTCGTACACAGACCGCGTGCGGATCACCTGGAACACGGTGTCTGGGGCGACTTATTTCGTCTACCGAGCGACCTCGACAAGCGGCACCAAGACGACCATCGAAAACTCCTTAACTTCGACAAGTTTCGATGACACCTCGGCAGTCGCGGGTACGATCTACTATTATTGGGTCAAGGCATCGAGTTCATCTGGCTCAAGTGACTTCAGTTCCTACAACACTGGCTATCGCGCGGTTGCTCCCCCAGTGGCACCGACTGGAGTTTCCGCAACCGATGGCACTTACACAGACCGTGTGCGGATCACCTGGAACGCGGTCTCCGGAGCCTCCGGATACGTGGTTTATCGAGCGACATCAACGAGCGGGACCAAGACTGTCTTGGCATACTCATTGGCATTCACGAGCTTCGATGACACCTCGGCGATCGCGGGCACAACCTACTACTACTGGGTCAAGGCATCGAACTCATCCGGCTCAAGTGACTTAAGTTCTTACAACACCGGCTATCGGAGGAGATAGCTGCAGATAGCATCTTCAGGAGTAACGGGGCTCTAGCAGGGTGTCCCCTTATAGGTGCCATGCGGACCTTCGCTTGGAGTGTTTTTTACTGTAAACGAGTTTGTGCTTATGCCGTTCGCCAAAGTTTTTGAGGACGTGTACCAACTTGGTGTCCGAGCCGCCTGCGTCGAAGTCGATGTCGACTGTCAGAGAGTAGACGAGCAGATTTTTCAAGAAACTATACTTGAGCGCATTGTCAGCCAGGTACGCCTGGCAGACCTAATAATCGCCTATGTTCGGCTTGCGGGCGGCGAAGAGCGCAATACAGCATTCCTAGAGAAAGTACGCGCTATGCCAATGGTAGAAAAGCAGAGTCGATTCATTATTAGCGACGACAAGCAGGTATCTAGAATAAAGATCTGGAGTTACGAAGCACTAGACGCAGCGAAATTGCACGGCATTGCTAAGAACACAGATGCTGAGATAGTCGAGGTAGAGGTTGCGCCCGACTAGCTTCGACGGTGCTTTCGTTAGTGATTTTCTTGCACATATTCCGCTACTGGTGTTACCTATGGTCCCGGTCTGAAGTATTACCTATGAACCCAGTCTGTACCGTACCAAACCCAACCCCCACCCGCCCCACCTCCCCTTTTTCAACCGTAACCACCGCTTCCCTCACCCCCAGCGTCTCGTGCCAGACCCCGACCGTATAGGTCCCCGGCGGCACATCCCCAATCGAAAACTTCCCATCCGGTCCCGTCACCGCGAAATACGGGTGATCCAGCACTCCCACGTAAGCGGTCATCCAGGGGTGGACGTTGCAGTGGAGGGTGACCATGACCTCCGGTTTTTCGAAGGTCTTCTCGAAGCTCATTCCGGCTTGGGGGAGGCCTCGGTTGAATTGGGGGTTGGCTTGCGTCTGGGCGAAGACGTTGTGGATGGTCGGGTCGCTGTTTTTGAAGAGGAGGGTTTGGCCGGCGCGGAGGCCGAGGATGTGAGGGCGGTAGGCGCAGCCGTTCTGGTCGATTTCGGCATTTTCGGTGGGGGTTGGGTAGGTGCGGGGCGCCAGGCCGGCTTTGATGTAGACGAAGACGTTGCCGAGGTGGCCGGCTCCGTCTCCCACGATTTTTTCGGTTTCTAAGGGTCCGGTGTGGAGCTTGGCGCAGGTGGGGTCGGCGGAGAGGGGGACCGCGACATCCGGGTCCGGGCCGTTGTAGGTGATTTGCCCTTCGATGCGACCGGCGTCGGCGGGGGGGAAGGGGGCGGTTGGTGCGGAGGCTGTTGGGGTTGGCTTGGAGTCCGGTGGCGGGGAGCCGCAGGCGAATAGGAGAGACAGGCCTAGGGGGCCGAGGAGGATGATGGCGAGGGTGGTGGCCTGGGCGAGGTGTTGGAGGGTGAGGCGGCGGTGGGGCATGGGGTGGGGTCTCCTGGAGCCCGCTGGTGTTTGGCAGCGGGTGCTTTTCCTGGGCTCGCCAGGCTCCAGCCTGGCGTTTTTCGCAGTTTGGGAATGGCCCGGTGGCTCGAACCCAAGGCGTCAGGCTGGAGCCTGGCGAGCCCAGGCGGGTAGTTGTGGCGGTTCCCCTTTTGGGGTGTCATTATAGGTGGCACAGTGCCGACCTTAGGTCCGGTTTTATAGAGTTGACGCCCGGCAAAGGCGTTGCAGGAGAGGCGGAAGCCGGCGCCTTGCGGGAATCGGATTCGTGCTGCTAGGATGCTTGTGACGAATTTCACAAGGCCCAGCCACCGAGCATGACCCTGGGAGGGGGGGTGCTCACTTGCGGCTGGGCTTTGAGCTGGGTACCGCCGTAGCCCCGGGGGACGAGATGGCGCAGATCTTCCACCGCAGCACGAACACGATCGCCAAAGTGAGCCTCTTTGGGGGAGTGATCTTCGTGGGCCTGTTCTTCTGGGTCTATTCGAGTCTCCTCGATTCCGGTTACGGCACGCAGCAGGGGGTCGTCCGGGAGCAGCCCGTGCCGTTCAGTCACGAGCACCACGTGGCCGGGCTGGGGCTCGACTGTCGGTATTGCCACTTCTCGGTCGAGAAATCGGCGAACGCGGGCATTCCTCCCACCCAGGTCTGCATGAATTGCCATCGATACATCTGGACCAACGCCGAGCTGCTCGCCCCGGTGCGCGAGAGCTTCGCCAAGAACCAGCCGCTGCGGTGGACCAAGGTGCACGACCTGCCCGACTACGTCTACTTCAATCACAGCATCCACGTCGCCAAAGGGATCGGCTGCGCCTCGTGCCACGGCCGGGTCGATCAGATGGCGCTGATGCGGCAGAACGCGCCGCTCACCATGTCGTGGTGCGTCGATTGCCACCGCAACCCGGAAAAGAACATCCGCCCGCGCTCCGAGGTCTTCAACATGGCCTGGGTTCGGCCGCCGCATTTCGGCGCGGAGGCGGCGAAGCTGATCCAGGAATACGACGTCAAGCCTCAGACGACCTGCTCGACCTGCCATCGGTAAGGTCGGAGAGGAACTTTCGACGTGAGAGACGAGATCCTTAGCGCTATGGAACTTCCAGACGGTCTGCCCGCCTTAAGCGAGGCGCCGATTCCCGGCCTTGGGCCGGAGCCCGCGGCTTCCGGGCCGATCGATTTGGCGGCGGTTCGAGAGCATCTGGGTGCCCAAGACCGGCAGGGCGCGCCGCTCTGGCGGAGCCTCGACGAGTTGGCCGCGACGCCGACGTTTCAAGACTGGCTGCACCGCGAATTTCCGCGCCAGGCCTCGGAATGGCTGGAGAATCCGGCGGACGGTCTCTCCCGGCGCAATTTTCTCCAGCTGTCCGGCGCGTCGTTGGCGCTCGCCGGTCTTGCCGGATGTACCAAGCAGCCGGTCGAAAAAGTCGTGCCTTACGTCAACATGCCGGAGGGGATGATTCCCGGCCGGCCGATGTACTTCGCGACCACGATCACCCAGGGGGGCTACGGCGTCGGCGTGATCGCCGAGAGCCACGAGGGCCGGCCGACCAAGCTCGAAGGCAACGCCGATCACCCTTCGAGCCTCGGCTCGACCGATGCCCGCACCCAGGCGGCGATCATCGGTCTGTACGACCCGGCCCGGTCGACCACCATCCGCTACATCCAGCAGACGCGGAGCTGGAGCGATTTCACCGGCGCGATCGTGGCTGAAATCCGGGCGCTCGAAGCGCTCCAGGGCGAGGGGCTGCGGTTCATTTCGGGCGCCACCACCTCGCCGACGTTCGCCACCCAGATGACCGCGATCCTCGCCCGCTTCCCGCAGGCCAAGTGGCATCGCTGGGAACCGGCCGCCCCGCATGCGGCCCGGGCGGCGGCGATCGCGTCTTTCGGCAGTCCGCAAGAGACGGTCTACGACTTTACGAAAGCGAAAGTCGTCCTTTCGCTGGGCGCCGATTTCCTGACCCAGGGTCCCTCGAGCATCCGCTACGCGCGCGATTTTTCCCAAGGTCGCCGGCCGCGCAGCGAACGGCTCGAAATGAACCGCTACTACGCGGTCGAGAGCTCGCCGACCGCCAGCTCGACGATCGCCGACCACCGGATGATCCTGGCCCCGGCGGAGCTTGAAGCGTTCGCGCTCGGCGTCGCTGCGGGAGTGGGAGCGGCGGGGGTTTCCGCGGCCACGGTGCCCGACAAGGCGAAAGCCTTCCTCGATGCGGCGGTCGCCGACTTGAAGGCCAACGCCGGGGCGAGCGCGGTGATCGCCGACCCTTACGGCTCGGTCGAAATGCAGGTCTTGGCGCATGTGATCAACTTGGGCCTGGGAAACGTCGGGCAAACCGTCTCCTACCCGCCCGTCCTCGAAGTCGATCCGATCGATCACGTGGCCTCGATCGTCGAGCTGGGCCGCGACCTCGCCGCGGGCAGAGTCGAGATGCTCGTGGTGCTCGGCTCGAACCCGGTCTATGACGCTCCCGCCGAGCTCAAATTCGGCGAGGCGATCAAGAAGGCGAAGAGCCGCGTTCATTGGGGTCTTCACGACGACGAGACCGGCGAGCTGTGCCAGTGGCACATCACCGGCACCCACGAGCTGGAGAGCTGGGGCGACGCGCTCGCTCACGACGGGACGGCTTCGCTGATCCAGCCGCTGGTCGAGCCGCTCTATGGCGGCAAGTCGGCCATCGAGTTCCTCGGCGTGTTCCAAGACAAGCTCGAAGCCTCGGGGTACGACCTGGTGCATGAGACCTGGGCCGCGCGGCTTGGCGGCGCGGGCGATCCGGAAAAGGCCTTTCGCAAGGCGATCCACGATGGTGTGATTCCGCCGACTGCGACCACCGCGACCCCTGCCGGAAGCTCCGGGGCTTTTTCGGCCGCCGCGGCGGGCACTGCGGCCCAGGCGATCGCCGGCCGGGCTGCCGGAACGCCCGGAGGGAAAGCCTCCGCGAGCGCGCTGCCGCTCCTGTTCCGGCCCGATCCGACGCTTGGGGACGGCAGCCTCGCCACCAACGCTTGGCTTCAGGAGCTGCCGAAGCCGATCACCAAGCTGGTCTGGGACAACGGTCTGATCGTCTCGCCCAGGACCGCGCAGGATCTTGGGCTCGCGATGGAAGGCAAGGCCGAGATCGACCTGGCCGGCCGCAAGCTCGAAGTGGGCGTCTGGGTCCAGCCGGGGCACGCCGACGGTTGCGCGACTCTTCATTTAGGTCACGGCCGGTGGACCGCCGGACCGCTCGGCAGCGGCCACGGATTCAACGCCTACAAGCTGCGCGGCAGCGATTCGCTTGGGTCCGCGGTCGTGGCGGTCAAGCCGTTGCCCGGCCGTTATGTGTTCGCCAACACCCAGAACCATCACCTGCTCGAAAGCGGCGCCGACGAGTACAAGACGGCGACCGAAGAGGTGAAGATCCGCCAGCCGGTCAAGGCTCTCACGCTGGCCGAATTCGCGGCGATGCATGCCGGCGATCACGTCGGGAAGAAGGAAGGCGGGCACGGCGGCGAAGAAGAGAAGCCCGCGACGCTCTTCCCGCAGACTTGGGAATACAACGGTCACGCCTGGGGGATGTCGATCGACCTTTCGGCCTGCACCGGTTGCGTCGCTTGCGTGATCGCCTGCCAGGCGGAGAACAACATCCCGATCGTCGGCAAGGAACAGGTGATCAAGGGGCGCGAGATGCACTGGATCCGGATCGACCGCTACTTCGCGGGCGACCTCGACGATCCGCAGCTGATGAACCAGCCGGTCCCCTGCATGCAGTGCGAGCAGGCGCCGTGCGAGGTGGTCTGTCCGGTCGCGGCGACGGTGCACAGCGAAGAGGGCCTGAACGACATGGTCTACAACCGCTGCGTCGGCACCCGCTACTGCTCGAACAACTGCCCGTACAAGGTGCGCCGCTTCAACTTCCTGCGCTACTCGAATCACGACGTGCCGGTGCTCAAGCTGGCGATGAACCCCGACGTCACGGTGCGCATGCGCGGCGTGATGGAAAAATGCACCTACTGCGTCCAGCGCATTCACGAGGTGCGGATCGACGCCCGGGTCGCCCAGCGGCCGATCAAGCCGGGCGAGATCGTCACCGCCTGCCAGCAGGCCTGCCCGACCGAGGCGATCGTCTTCGGCGATCAGAACGATCCGGCCTGGGCGGTCACGCGGGAAAAAGCCCAGCCGAGCGGGTACACCCTGCTCGAAGAGCTGAACACCCGGCCGCGCACCACCTATCTGGCCAAGATCACCAACCCCAACCCGCAGCTTTCGAGCGCGGAGAGGAGCTGAGGCATGGCGACCCTCGACACGCGGCACCCCTTAGAGCCGCCCCTCCCCGCCAAGCCCTACAAGGCGCCGATGATCGCCCCCGGCCACACGCCGGGGTCGGTGACCGACCACATCGCCTCGATTCCGCTCAAGCCGATCCAAAAGACGCCGAAGTGGTGGCTTGCCGGCTTCACCGTCGCCTTCATGCTGCTGATGGTGTTCCTCTGGTCGGTGGGAAACCTGCTGGTCCGCGGCGTCGGCATCTGGGGCATCAACCAGCCGGTCGGCTGGGGCTTCGACATCATCAACTTCGTCTGGTGGATCGGCATCGGCCACGCGGGTACGCTGATCTCGGCGATCTTGCTGCTGTTCCGCCAGGGATGGCGCACCTCGATCAACCGCTTTGCCGAGGCGATGACACTGTTCGCCGTGGCCTGCGCCGGCATGTATCCGATCCTCCACACCGGCCGGCCGTGGCTCGCCTACTGGCTGCTGCCCTACCCCAACACGATGGGGCTCTGGCCGCAGTTCCGGAGCCCGCTCATCTGGGACGTGTTCGCGGTCTCGACCTATGCGACCGTATCCCTCTTGTTCTGGTACACCGGCCTGGTGCCCGACCTCGCGACGATGCGCGACCGGGCGCAGAACCGATTCGCCAAGATGGCATATGGCGCTCTCGCGCTCGGCTGGCGCGGCTCGGCTTCCCACTGGCACAACTACGAGACGGCCTACCTGCTGCTCGCCGGGCTTTCGACCCCGCTCGTGCTTTCGGTCCATACGGTGGTGTCGTTCGACTTCTCGGCCGGCATCATCCCCGGCTGGCACGCCACGATCTTTCCGCCCTACTTCGTGGCCGGCGCGGTCTACGCCGGCTTCGCGATGGTGCTCACCCTGATCCTGCCCCTCCGGCCGCTGCTCAAGCTCAAGGATTTCATCACCGAGCGGCATTTGCAGAACATGGCGAAAGTCATGCTCGCGACCGGCCTGATCGTGGTCTACGGCTACGCGATGGAGTTCTTCTTTGGCTGGTACAGCGGCAGCCACTCCGAGCGGTTCATGCTGATGAACCGGGCGATCGGGCCGTTCCGCTTCCACTGGATGACGCTGATCCTATGCAACGCGATCGTGCCGCAAGCGCTCTGGTTCAAGAAGGTGCGCAGCTCTCCGGTGATGCTGTTCATCGTCTCGATGTTCATCAACGTCGGCATGTGGCTCGAACGGTTCGTGATCATCGTCGTCTCGCTCTCCCGCGATTTCCTCCCCTCGTCCTGGGGCATGTACCGCGGGTCGATCTGGGACTGGGGCGTGTTCATCGGAACCCTCGGCCTGTTCACCTCGCTGCTGTTCCTGTTCATTCGCTTCTTGCCGATGATCTCGATCTTCGAGATGCGGACGATGGTGCCCGCCGACGCGGGTGAGAAGGAGAAGGCGCAATGAGCGCTTCCGTCGCCGGCCCTCCCGTCGGTCCGTGGGGCCTGATGGCCGAGTTCCCGGACCCGAAAAGCTTGGCCCAAGCAGCGCGCCGGACCCACGACGCCGGATATCGCAGAGTCGAGGCCTATACGCCCTTTCCAGTCGAAGAGGTGATGGAGGCGCTCGACCATCACCATTCGAAGGTGCCTCTGATGGTGCTGATCGGCGGCATCCTGGGCGGCCTCGGCGGCTTCGGCCTGCAGATGTGGACCAACCTTTCGGCCTATCCGATGAACATCGGCGGCCGGCCGCTGATCAGCTGGCCGGCGTTCATCATTCCGACGTTCGAATGCACGATCCTCGGAGCCTGCCTCTCCGCGGTGATCGGGATGTTCGCGTTGAACGGCTTGCCGATGCCCTACCACCCGGTGTTCAACGTGCCGCGGTTCTCCGAGCGCGCTTCGACCGACGGCTATTTCCTGGTCATCGAAGCGGCCGACCCGAAGTTCGATCGCAGCGGCACGGAGATCTTCCTTCAGGACCTGAATCCCAGCGAGGTGTCCGAGGTTGAGCCCTAAACCGATGAGCACCCCGAGGGTTTCCCCGGCCGCGCAGGCCGGCCGAGTCGCGAGGTTCACCACCCTGGCGGCCGGCCTGTTGCTTCTGCCGCCGCTGGCCGGCTGCCGCCAGAACATGCACGACCAGGCCAAGGCGAAGACCTACCGCGAGAGCGACTTCTTCGCCGACGGCGTCGAAGCGCGGCCGCTGCCGGCGCACACCGTGGCGCGCGGGCAATTGCGCGACGACGCCGTGTTCTATACCGGCCTTTCGGACGAGGGAGAACTCGCGACCGTGCCGCCGATGCCCGTGGGTCGCGACCTGCTGGTCCGCGGCCAGGAGCGGTTCAACGTCTATTGCTCGCCCTGCCACGGCCGGTTGGGCGACGGCCACGGCATGATCGTCCAGCGCGGATTCAAGCAGCCGGTGTCGTTTCACGACGAACGGCTGCGCAATTCGCCGCTCGGCTACTTCGTCAACAACATGACCGAGGGCTTCGGCCAGATGCCGAGCTACGCGGCGCAGATTCCACCGGCCGACCGCTGGGCGATCGCCTCCTATATTCGGGTTCTCCAGTACGCCGAAAACGCACAGGTCGCGGATCTCGACCCGGCGGAAAAGCAGAAGCTCGACGAAGCTTGGAAGGCGCTCGAAGCGGCGCAGGCTCCGAAGCAGGGCGCTGAGCCCGGTTCGGAGCATGAGGCGACCGAAGGCGAAGGGAGCGCACACTGACATGAGCTCGACCCCCGAAACCTCGCGCCCGCTGCTCTTGGAGGCGGCCACCTTCGCGCCGCCGAAAGACATCGCCGGGGTGAAATCCAAGGCGCTGATCGCCGGCGCGATCGGCTTGGTTCTCACCGCGATCGGCTTTTTCGTCAACCGGCCGGTGTTTTTCCGCGCCTATCTGCTCGCATGGGTCTTCTGCGTGGCGATCGCCCTCGGCTCGCTCGCGCTGTCGATGGTTCACCATCTGTCGCGGGGCGCCTGGGGCATCATGGCGCGGCGGATCTGGGAGGCCGCGGCCCGCACCCTGCCCCTCCTGCTCCTCCTCTCCCTGCCGTTGATGCTCGGCATGAAGGAGCTGTACGAATGGGCGCGGCCGGAAGCGGCGCACGATCCCATCCTGGTCGAAAAGTCGAGCTACCTGAATCCGACGTTCTTCTGGATTCGCCTGGTCGCCTACTTCCTGATCTGGATGCTTCTCGCCTGGCGGCTCGATCGTTTGTCGGTCGCCCAAGACCGCCGGGCCGATCCCGACCTGTTCCGCCGCATGCAACGGATCGCCGCGCCCGGCCTGGTGATCTACTGCCTGGTCTCGACGTTTGCCGCGGTCGATTGGCTGATGTCGATCGAACCGCATTGGTTTTCGACCATCTACGGCGTCTACTTCTTCGGCGGCCATGCACTCTCCGCGATGGCGTTCCTGATCCTGGTGACGCGCTGGCTCGCGAACCGCCCGCCGATGAACGAGCTGTTCAACCCGAACCATTTTCATGACTACGGCAAGTTGCTGTTCGCCTTCACCATGCTCTGGGCCTACTTTTCGTTCTCCCAGTTCCTGATCATCTGGTCGGGCAACCTGCCGGAAGAAACCTCGTGGTACGACCACCGCATCGCTCATGGCTGGGGTCCGCTCGCGCTCTTCGTCGCCCTTTGCCACTTCTTCGTGCCGTTCGGCCTGCTCCTATCCCGCGGCTTGAAGCGGCGACCGAAGGCGCTCGCCGCGGTGGCGGTCTGGATGCTGGTGATGCGCTACTTCGACTTCTTCTGGCAGGTCGAGCCGAGCTACCATCCGAACGGTCTCTATTTCCATTGGCTGTTCCCCGCGGCTCTCGTCGGCGTCTTCGGTCTCTGGCTCTGGGCGTTCCTGGGCCAGTTGCAGAAGCGTCCGCTGGTGCCGATCCATGAGCCGTATCTCTCGGAGGCTCTTCGCTCATGACCAACCCGCACGGGCATTCGACCGATCCGTCCGGCGAGGCCACGGACAGCGAGCTGAACGTCAAGGCGATCGTCTACGCCGGGGTCGGAACCGTCGTCGTGACGCTCGTTTCGATGATCCTGGTCTTCTGGATGTTCCAAGGTTTCAAGAAGCTGGAGGACCGGGAAGACCCGAAGCCCTCCGCGCTCCCCGAAGCGGCGGAAAGGCAAGTGCCCCCCTCGCCGCGGCTGGAGCTCTCGCCGCCGGAGAACCTCAAAGAGCTGCGCGAGAGCGAGGCGACGGTGCTCGACGCCCCGTCGTGGATCGATCAGGCCCAGGGCAAAGTCCGTTTGCCGATCGATCTCGCGCTCGACGTCGTCGCGCGCCGCGGTCTGGGCGAGGCGCCGTCCGCCGAAGCCGCTCCGACCCCGGCGGAGACCCCCGCGGCGCCTGGCACCACGCCGGCGGCCGCCGATTCCACCGCTGCCGCCCCGCCGGCCGGAGGCGCGCATTGAGCCATTCCCGGCCAATTGCGAAGCCTGCGGCGCGTGCGGTGCGGATCGCCCTGCTCGCTCTACTTGCAGCGGGCGGCTCGGCGTCGGCGGGCCGGGCGCAGCTTTCGCCGCCCCCTCCCACCCAGCTGCCGCCGCAGCTCACCGGCGTGGGCTACGACCAGCGCCTGGGCGACCGGCTGCCGCTCTCGCTCGCGTTCAAAGACGAGGCGGGCAAGGCGGTCCATCTGGGCGAATACTTTCAGAAGCGACCGGTGGTCTTCGCGCTCGCCTATTACAGCTGCCCGATGCTCTGCACCGTGGTGCTCGACGACCTCGCCTCGACGCTCAAAGCGGTGGGTCTCACTCCGGGCAAGGATTTCGACATCGTGGTCGCTAGCTTCGACCCGCGCGACACGCCGGGGGCGGCGGCCGAGACCAAGAACAAGGTGGTCGCCCGCTACGGCGACGAGGCGACGGCGCCGGCCTGGCACTTCCTCTCCGGCGACGAGGCATCGATCCGCCAGCTCACCCGCGCGGTCGGCTTCCGATATCAATGGGACGAGAAGACCCGGCAGTTCGCCCACGCGGCGGGGGTGATCGTGCTGACGCCCCAAGGCCAGATCTCGCGCTACTTTTACGGCATCGACTACCCCCCGCGCGACGTTCGGCTCGGCCTGGTCGAGGCGGCGTCGCTGCGGATTGGCACGGTGTCCGATCGCCTATTGTTGTTCTGCTTTCACTACGATCCGGCCGTGGGCAAATACAGCGCCGCGACCTTCAACATCCTCCGCGTAGCAGCTGCGCTGACCCTCCTCGGCCTGGTGTCGATGATCGTCATCCTGCGGCGGCGGGAGATCAACTCGCTGAGGGCTGCGTGACCATGCGGAGCGAGCTCCAACTCTTTCCCGATGCGGCGTCGAGCCTGGCCGGCCAGGTCGACGGCCTCTATCTCGTGTGGGCGGCGGTCAGCGTCTTCTTCTCGCTCCTGATCGCGGTGTTGCTGGTCTTCTTCTTCGTCAAATACAAGCGCCGCAACGAAGACGACATCGGCCAAGAAGAGCGCGAGGCGCCGCTGCTCGAGATCGCCTGGTCGGTGATCCCGTTGCTCATCTGCCTGGTGATGTTCGTTTGGGGCACGCGCGTCTTTTTCGACATCTACCGGCCCCCCGGAAACGCCCAGGAATACTTCGCGGTCGGCAAGCAGTGGATGTGGAAGTTCCAGCATCCGGAAGGGGTGCGGGAGATCAACGACCTCCACGTGCCGGTCGGCCAGGCGATCAAGGTGACGATGACCTCGGAGGACGTGATCCACAGCCTCTACGTGCCGGCGTTCCGCACCAAGCAGGACGCGGTGCCCGGGCGCTACACGACGCTCTGGTTCAAGGCGACCAAGGCGGGGACCTACCACTTGTTTTGCGCCGAGTACTGCGGCACCGAGCATTCCAGGATGATCGGCCACCTGATCGCGATGGAACCGCGCGATTACGAGCAATGGCTCAGCGGCAGCCCGGCGGGGAAGACCCCAGTCGCCTCCGGCGCTCAGCTGTTCGAAACCTTTGCCTGCAATACTTGCCATCGCGACGCCAAGGACCCGCGACCTGCGCGCGCGCCGCAGCTCGCCGGGCTCTACGGCCGAGACGTGACGTTCGCCGACGGCGGGAGCGCGAAGGCCGACGACACCTATCTGCGCGAGTCGATCCTCAATCCGGGCGCCAAGCTGGTCGCCGGCTGGCAGCCGATCATGCCGACGTTCCAGGGACAGATCAGTGAAGAACAGCTCGCCGCCCTGCTCGCCTACATCAAGTCTCTGGAAGGTACCCCACAGCAGGCTTCGGCCGACGGCAACGGCGCCGCAGCCGACCGAGGGACGCTATGAGTCACGCAGTCTCGACCGACATCCACGCTCCCAGCTCGGGTACCAACTACCTGAACAACGGCTATGGCCTGCGCTCCTGGCTCCTGACCCGGGACCATAAGCGGATCGCGATCCTCTATCTGATCTCGGTCAGCGTGTTCTTCTTCATCGGCGGCATCATGGCGATGCTGATCCGCCTGGAGCTGCTGACTCCCGAGGGCGACCTGCTCCAGGCCGACACCTACAACCGGGTGTTTTCGATGCACGGGATCTCGATGGTGTTCTTCTTCTTGATCCCGGCGATCCCGGCGGTTCTCGGCAATTTCCTGGTGCCGCTGATGATCGGCGCCAAAGACCTGGCTTTTCCGCGGATCAACCTGCTCTCCTGGTACCTCTACATCACCGGCGGAGCCTTCACGCTCTGGGCGATGATCCACGGCGGAGTCGACACCGGCTGGACGTTCTACACCCCGCTCTCGACCCAATACGCGCAGGGCCAGGTGATGATGGCGGCGCTCGGGGTGTTCATTGCCGGATTCTCCTCGATCCTCACCGGCCTCAACTTCGTCGTCACGATCCATCGCATGCGGGCGCCGGGGATGACCTGGTTCCGGATGCCGCTGTTCATCTGGTCGCACTACGCGACCAGCCTGATCATGCTGCTCGGCACGCCGGTGATCGCGGTGACGATCCTGATGGTCGCGGCCGAGCGCGCGCTGCACCTCGGGCTGTTCGATCCGCGGCTGGGCGGCGACCCGGTGCTGTTCCAGCACCTGTTCTGGTTCTACTCCCACCCGGCGGTCTACATCATGGTGCTGCCCGCGATGGGGGTGGTCTCCGAGCTGATCGCGGCGTTCTCGCGCAAACCGGTTTTCGGCTACAAGATCGTTGCGGTCGCCTCGATCGCGATCGCGGTGCTCGGCTTCCTGGTCTGGGGCCACCACATGTTCGTCTCCGGCCAATCGATCTACGCCTCGACGGTATTCTCCTTGCTTTCCATGCTGGTCGCGATCCCCTCGGCGGTCAAAGTGTTCAACTGGACCGCGACGCTCTACGAGGGTTCGGTCAGTTGGGATACGCCGATGCTCTACGCTCTGGGATTCATCGGCCTGTTCACGATCGGTGGCCTGACCGGCGTCATGATCGCCACTCTCGGCATCGATGTCCACCTGCACGACACCTATTTCATCGTCGCGCACTTCCACTACGTGATGGTCGGCGGAACGATCATGGCGTACTTGGGTGGCCTTCACTACTGGTGGCCGAAGATCACCGGCCGCAAGTACAAGCCCTTCTGGGCCAAAGTCTCGGCGATGCTCGTGTTCGTCGGCTTCAACCTGACGTTCTTCCCGCAGTTCCTGCTCGGCTACATGGGCATGCCGCGCCGCTACTGGAGCTACGCGCCGGAGTTTCAGGTGCTGAACGTTTTGTCGACCGCGGGCGCCTCGATCCTCGCGCTCGGCTACCTGCTGCCAGCGATCTATTTAACCTGGTCGATGCGCTACGGCGAGAAGGCGGAAGACAATCCGTGGGGCGCGGTCGGCCTTGAATGGCAGACCAGCTCGCCGCCGCCGACGTTCAATTTCCACGAAACCCCGATCGTCACCCACGACGCCTACGACTACCAACACCAGCGGCCGACGATCGCTGCCAAAGGGGAGGCCTCCCTTGGTTAATCCGGCGCCGGGCCAGGCAAGCGCCGGGGTCGCGGGACACGACGCGCACCCCGCGCTGCAGCATCACTTCGACACGCTCGAACAGCAGAAGGAATCCTCCTCGCTCGGCATGTGGATGTTCCTGGTCACCGAGGTTCTGTTCTTCGGCGGCCTGTTTGTCACCTACGTGCTCTATCGGCTGCGCTTCCCCGGTGTTTTCGCCGAGGCGAGCCACCACTTGAACGTGCCGATGGGCGCGCTCAACACGGCGGTTCTGATCTGTTCGTCGCTCACCATGGCTCTCGCGATCTATGCCGCGCAGGTCAACAAGAAGAAGGCGATCGTCCCCTGGCTGATCGCCACCATTCTGCTCGGCGCCACATTCCTGGTGATCAAAGCGTTCGAGTACAAGGAGAAGTTCGCCCATCACCTGGTGCCGGGGCCGAACTTTGACCTCTCGCTGTTCACCCCGGATCACGCGCGGCCGGCCGAGATGTTCTTCTCGCTCTACTTCGTGATGACCGGCGTCCATGCGCTGCACATGATCATCGGCATCGGCTTGCTCTCCTGGCTGGTCGTTCAGTCGCGGAAGGGGCGGTTCGACTCGACGTACTACAACCCGCTCGAAATGACCGGCCTGTACTGGCACTTCGTCGACATCGTCTGGATTTTCCTCTTTCCGCTCCTTTACCTGCTCGGCTACCACGCGCGCTGAACCGGCCGGGAGACCGCGAAATGTCAGAACATCAGCCTTCCCTCCGGCCGTACATCCTGGTCTTCCTCGCCTTGATGGTGCTCACCGCGGCGACCGTCCTGGTGGCGAAGTTCGACCTCGGCGCCGCCAACGACATCGTGGCTCTGGTGATCGCGGTGACCAAGGCGACCCTGGTCGTCCTGTTCTTCATGCACGTCAAATACAGCACGCGTCTCACCAAGCTGACGGTGATCGGTTCGGTGCTCTGGCTCGCGTTCCTGATCGGCGTGACGATGATGGACTACGCCTCTCGCCGCATGTCGGACGAGGTGCGCGGCGCTCCGTACGAAGCGCCGGGCCGCGGTTCGGCGGGACAGTTGGGAGATGTTGGAGGGCCGGGAGGGCCGACCGATCCGGTGTCCTCCACGGCCACCCCGGCTGGATCGGTCGCTCCTGATGGCGAATAAAGGAACGCAACGCGGCAACCGCCGCAACGAGTCGCCGCTCGATCTGTTCCTCGAGCTGCAGACTCTCGATCGGGTCCCGCGCAGCGGCTTCGTGTTGCGCGGCGTCCCGGATCCCGAAAGCGTAACCGAGCACAGCTTCCACGTCGTCTTTCTGGTTTGGGCTCTCGGCCCCCGCATTCCGGGTCTCGACCTGTTGCGGGCGGTGGGTATCGCCTTGGTCCACGATCTGGCGGAGATCCGCGTCGGCGACCTGCCGCGAACGGCAGCGCCCTATTTTCCCGAAGGGGCCAAGAAAGCCGCGGAATCGCTCGCGATGGACGACATTCTGGCACCGCTGCCGGCCGAAACCCGCGCGCTCTACGAGGAATACGAGCGGGGCGAGAGCGCCGAGGCGCGGCTGGTCAAAGCGTGCGACAAGCTGCAATTGATGCTCAAGGTTTCGGTCTACGAGAGCTGGCACCAGGGCGCGCTCGCCGAGTTCTGGGACCATCCCGACAACTTCCCCGATCCGGGCTTCACCGAGGTTCGAGCGGTTTTCGATGAGCTGATCGCACGCGTAAGGTAAAGTGGCGCGGTACCGATTCGGACCGCGCCGAGGTCCCGCCCCGGCGCCTCTCTTTAAAGGAGTCGCCCTATGCTTACCCGCCGTGAAGTTCTCGTAGGTTCGGTCGTTGCCGCAGGAACCGCGGGCACCCTCCTTTCCGCCCGATTTGCCGGTGCCCAGGGAACCATGATGCCTCCTACGGCCGCCCCGACCGCCGCTCCCGCCGCGGCGCCGGCCCCCACCGGCCCGTTCACCCTGCCGAAGCTTCCGTACGCCTACGACGCGCTCGAACCGAACATCGACGCGCAGACCATGACGATCCATCACGACAAGCATCACGCGACCTACGTCGCGAAGCTGAACGCCGCGGTGGAAGGCAAACCGGAGCTGGCCGGCAAGACGGTCGAGCAACTGGTGAGCAACCTGGCCGCGGTGCCCGAGTCGGTGCGGACCGCGGTGCGGAATCACGGCGGCGGCCATGCGAACCACAGCCTGTTCTGGCAGATCATGGCGCCGGGCGCGCCGAGCAAGCCCTCGGGAGATCTCGCCAAGGCGATCGACAAGACGTTCGGCTCGTACGACAAATTCGCCGAGCAACTTTCGACATCGGCCGCCGGGGTTTTCGGCAGCGGCTGGGCTTGGCTCTCGGTCGGAAAAGACAAGGCGCTTGGCCTCACGACGACGCCGAACCAGGACAACCCCTGGATGGAAGGGAAGACCCCGCTGCTCGGCATCGACGTCTGGGAGCACGCCTATTACCTCAAGTACCAGAACCGCCGGCCCGACTACATCGCCGCCTGGCTCAAGGTCATCAACTGGGATTTCATCTCGGGTGAGTACAAAAAGGCGTTGGCCTGAGGGGCATTCATAGGGCGGGCCTACAGCCCTAGGAATCAGTTGCTTTGTCGTTAACCTAGGGCAACGCCCTAGGTACCCGTTCGGCCGGGGGGCTCTAGGCGCCAGATCGAACTGAAGGTTCCGATCTGGCGCCCCGCGGGATCGAACACCGGTCCCGAGCTAACCATTTTTCTTGGGAAGAAGGCTATCGGGTCCGCCCAATGAAGATCGAATGCCGCCGCCGACTGCCCGGCCGTGCGGCGACGCGCTCGGTGCGGACTTTGAATCCCGCCCGCTCCATCCGCTGCACGAATTCCGGCGACGGCTCGGCCGACCAGATCGCGAGCACTCCGCCGGGCGTGAGGCTCTGGCGCAGTCGATCGAGACCGTTGGCAGAATAGAGGTGCTCGTTTGACGGCAGGGTGAACGCCCAAGGGCCGTTGTCGACGTCGAGCAGAATCGCGTCGAAGCGCTCGGGCCGGGCGAGTAAGGTCCGCACGTCCCCCTGGACCGCGGTGACTCGGGGGTCTTCAAGCGGCCGGCCGGCTAGATCACCTGCCCCGATTTCTGGGTCGTGGTGCGCCGCGAGCAGGAACGCGAACAGCTCGCTGATCACGACCTTCGCGGATTTCGGCAGGTGATCGAGCGCCGCTCGAAGCGTATATCCGAAGCCGAGACCTCCGACCAGCACGCGCGGCGCCGGTCGGCCGTCGATGTCCGCCAGGGCTAGCTGCGCGAGCTGCCGCTCGGATTCGAACTGGCGGCTGGCCATCAGCTCCTGGCCGTCCAGGCTCAGGCGGAAGACGCCGTCCCGGCGGGTGAGGATCAACTCGGCGCCGTCCGGGAGGGTTTCCCTAGCGAGGGTTTCAGTCGGCTTCATGGCCGGTTCATCCGATCAGGTAGCGCTCCTTGAGCACCGCGAAATGGTGCCGGGCATGGCCGAGCATCACGTGAGCGAGAGCCCGAACGCTCACCGGTCTGCCGTTTGCGGTGCCGAGGCGCGTCCAAGCCTCGGCGGGCAGGTGCTGGAACATCAAAACGTGGCCGCTCCGGACGGTGAGGAACTCCTCGATCAACTCTTCGAGCGGTACGTTGCCGTGGCCGGAGGCGTTTGCCCAATCGTTCTCCTCGAAGCCCGGCAGCGGGGACGGGTCCTGGCGCGCGAACCAGAGCGCGCGGAAACCCATCACCCGTTCGCCGTCGATCATGTGACCGAGTAACTCGCGCGGCGTCCACTTGTCCGGCGCGTAGCGAAAATCCACCTTGTGCTTCGGTAAGCCGAGGAAAGTCGTCGAGACGGTATCGGCCTGCGCGGCGAGCGCGCCGAGGAGGTCCTCTTCCGTGGCGCGATCGATGTAGCTGGCGTAAAACGGCGCGTATTCGTCCGGGCCGGGGCGGCCGATGATTACAGCGTTGGGCATTTCGAAGGGTCTCCTGGAAAAGGCGGCAAGAATCGAGGGTTTAGCCCGCTTCCCGCAGCCGCTTGAGCAGCTGAATCTGCCCCGCATGGTACAGGTCGTGTGCGGCGACACCCACCGCGATGTCGAACATCAGCCTTTTTCGGCCGCGCGCCTGACCAGCGAGCTCCTTGGGGGATAGGTCGGCGATCGCGGAGCGCAAGCTCTTGTGCATCGAGGCGAGGACCTCAAGATCCGCGATCCACGCGCGCTCGACGGGCTCGGACGACGCCGGATCGGGTCGTGGGAAGAAATCCGCGCCGGGATAGGGAAACGTGCCCTTCGGCTCGCCGAGCATCTGACGCCGGGCGCTGTATTTCCAATACGCGCAGTGGACCACCAGCTCCCAGATATTGTGCCTTCCGGGGGCCGGGCGCCAAGCGGCCTCTTCCGCCGTGATGCCGCGCAACGAGCCGCGCAGGTTCGTGCCGTGCCACGATTTCCGGTCGTACGCCTGGTCGATCGAGACGAGAAGTTGGGCGATAGGATCGTTGGCCATGGCGGCAAATCTACCAAATCGCCAGACCTTTTAATGTCTGGCTGTCGCCCTTTGGACCAGCGGCTATGATCGGGAAGGCCGGCATCCTGTCAACGCTCCGCCGGTCGTCAGGAGGATCTGTCATGAGCAACGTTCGATCCGATGACCGCGGCCTGATCGTCACCTGCCCCTCTTGCGGCAAAGCGAACCGGCTGGCCTTCGACCACCTCGGGCAAGCTTCGCGCTGTGGACAGTGCCATGCCGAGATCTCCGCCCCGGGAGAGCCCTTCGCGGTCGACTCGGCGGCGCACTTCGACGCCCTGGTCGGCAAGGCGAGCCTCCCCGTCCTGGTCGATTACTGGGCCGCCTGGTGCGGCCCCTGCCGCACCGTGGCGCCGGAGCTCGAAAAGGTGGCCCAAAGGAACGCCGGACGTTGGCTGGTCGCGAAGGTCGATACCGAAGCGGTCCCCGACCTCGCGGCGCGAGCCCGCATTCAGTCGATTCCAACCCTCGCCGTCTGGAAATCCGGCCAGGAAGCGGCCCGCACCGCCGGCGCGATGCCCGCGGAGCGGATCGAGGCGTTTGTTCGCGGTGCGGTGGGGTAACTTCAGCCGCTATCCGAAGCTCGGGTCATCCGCCGTCGGCCCGTAGATCGACGGTACCGGCAGGTCATTCAGCCGGAGATAGACGGTCAACTGTCCGCGGTGGTGAGCCAGGTGGGTAAACGTGTCGGCGATCGCCTCGTACCGCGGTTGTTCCATCTTCACCTCGCCCGCCGACAGCAACCTCCACGGCGTCAGCAAATGCTCGTCGTCGGTGTTGCCGAGGGCTTCCTGGGCCTTGGCGACCGATGCATCCAGCAGCGCGAGGAGTTCCTGATTCGTGCCGGGCGCGGCAGGTCTCTTTCCGCCAGCCTTGGGTTTGACGTCCAGCTCGTCCTCAGAAACGATCCTGGCAATCCATTCCGGGATCATCCCGACCAACGTTGACAGATAGCCGAGAGGCATCGACTTCTCGTGCGGTTTCCAATCCGGACGTCCTTCGGGCACGCGTTCCAGCGCCCGGCGCGATTTCGCGGCTTCTCGTTCCAGCTGCGCCAAAAACAGTTCGGTCATTTTCATCGTCGGCATCTCCTTCCGGTATTCGCCGATAGGCCGCCTCTGCCCCCTGGGGGGAGTCGAAGCGGGAACGGCGCCGATCAGGTCAAATGCGAGACGCATGCCCGAATCTTGCCGAACCCTACCGAGCCACCTCCGCCAACGCCGCTTCCGGCAATGCGAACGAGGTGGCGATCAGGTCGGAATCCGGCTCGGCGATTTCCGGGTAGCGGATGCCCGGCAGCGCTTGGACGTCGAAGATCTCCTGGACTCTTCCCTCGAAGCGAAGGAAGCCGACCACCGCTCCGGTCCGTACGTCGAGTACCCAGACGCCGCATTGCTTTTCCGTCACCCGCTCGGAGAGAGGCAGGCCGTCGAAGATCTGCGTCTCGCGGACCTGGGAGAGGCCCACGAAGGCGTAAGGTCCCAGGAAGGCCAGCCCTCGCGTGAAACCGGGCAGGCGCGCGATCGTTTCCACTCGGCCGGTGCCCAGGTCGACCACCCCGACCTCGCCTTTGGCCGATTCGAGCACCCAGAGCCGGCCGCCGTACCAGCGGGGCGAATGGGGCATCGAGAGGCCGCGGGCCACGATCTCGCGGCTTTCGACATCCATCAGGACGCCGCCGCTCGCTTTGGTGTCCCGCCAGCCGTGCGGCGTATCGGTCGCCCCCAGGGCGGTGACGAAGCGGGGACGGTCGTCAATCACGCAGAGGCCGTTCAAGTGGCAGCGATCGTCGGGCGAGTAGGCGGAGACGAACGGCGGGCGCCAGCGCGGCACGAAGCTGTGCTCGCCGTCGAGCGTCGCGAGGCAGGAAAACCGGGTGGCGACGAACCAGAGCTCCTCCCCGGCAAAAGCCAGCTCGTGAATCCGCACGTCGCCCGTCACGTAGGCGCGGCGTGGCAGAAAGCAGGCGTCGTGGCGATCCGGGGGCGAAAGGCGTCGGCCGGCCTCGGGCTGGTTGTGATAGCTCCAAACGTGCCGCAGCGTGCCGAGCGCCAGGCTCTTACGGCCGACTGCGATCCCCATAGGGCTCGCGAACGAGCGGAAGTGGGTGTTCAGCTCGCCGTTTTCGGCGCGCACCGCGATCAGCCGGCCGCTCTGATAGGTCGAGACCAGGAGCGATGAACGCAGCTCGGTGAGCAGCGCGGGCAGGCTGGCGGTAAAGACGCTGCGGAACTCCTCTGGGGCATCCGCTTTCACGGCGGGAGCCGGGGCGGTTCCGGCGGCTGATGGAACCGGCGAAACCGGCGGCCGAAGGGGCCGCGGCGCTTCGGCCTGCGACCTTCGCCGCGCTGGGCGGACCGCAGGGACTTCCCCGAACAGGTCGCGCGCCCGGGCCGCGGATTCTTCGAGCAGCGGCAAGATCGGGCGTAGCTCTTCCGCGTTGTGGCGCCACTTTTCGGGCTCTGGCGAGGTGAGCGTGTGGCGCGAGAGAGGCAGCGGCGCCTGGATTTCGCGGTCCCAAGGCAGGTCGAGAAACTCGCAGAGCCGGAGGATCTCGGCCTGAGGCTCGGCCACCAGCCGGTCATAGCTCGCGACGCACCAGGAATCCGCGGGAAGCGCTTCGAGATCCTCGACCAGCCGGGCGGTCGCGATCGACCATTGCCGCGCGGCGATCTCTGCCAGGGGGAGGCCGATCAGCTCGCGCCATCCGGGAACCAGCAGCAGCGACCAGGGGAGGCCGCTCCAGCCCGGCAGGTCCGGATAGGTGACGAAACGCCCCGAGCGCCAGGCGTCGAGCAGGCTCGATACCGTCTCCCGCGGGTCGCGGTAGAGATAGACGAACAGCGCGTCGGGAAACGCGGCGGCGAGGAACGGCACCCGCAGCGAGTTCTTGGGCGTCTTTTCGAGCAGCCGCAAACCGCTCGCGGGGAGCTCGGGAGCCCGGCCCTCGCGATCTCGCAGCCGGGAGGAAAAGCTGGCGGTGAGCCGCCGCACGATCTCGGGCGTCGCGTCCGCGGCGGTCAGCCGATTCGAATCCCAATCCCGTTGCCGGGGATGCAGGCCCTCGATCTCCTCGATGGCCGCGTGGCTTTCGCCGCCGATCGTCAGCAGGCCGCGCGCCTGGGCGAGCGTCTCGAACAGCAGGCTCGATCCCGAGCGAGGCGAGGAGACGAGGAAGATCGGTCGATCGAACCGGGGCGCGGTCGAGCCCGTCGGGGCCGAGGGCACCGGGGAGCGAGGAGCCGAAGCGGGGGCCGGTGCGGCGAAACTAGGGCCGGGGGCCGAGCCGCCCGGGCCTTCCGCCGCGAGATCGGGATTCAACGCCGGCCGCACCACCATCTGGCGCACGATCTCGATCGCTTCCGAGCCGTTGCCCAGGCGCAGCTGGCCGGAGAAACGGGCGAGGCGGCGGTCGAGGTCCGCCAGGCGCTCGGCGAATGCGGGCCAGCCCGCGGCCTTCTCGCCGTAGAGCGCCCAAAGCGCGCCCCAGTCGAGCCGGAAGCGATCCAGCTCCAGCCGCAGCTCGGCGAGTCGATCCGGTTGGGTCTGGGGCGCCGTGCTCAAGTCTTCGAACAGGAACTTGAGGTGCGCCTCCTGCTCCCAGGGCGACATCACGACCGGCTGGTTGACGGTTTCGAAGGCGAGAACGGAATCGAGCGCCGGGTCGAACGGCACTTCGCGCGGCTCCGCCGCCTGGCCGTTCGGCGCAAACGGCCGTCGCCCGTGCGCCACCAGATCCCAGAACGCGGCGCTGCCGATCGTGTCGGCGACCAGGTGGATCCGCCGCGTCGGGTGGGGGTTGAGCACGTTGTGGGTCTTCCAGGTGTCGAACACCCAGGCCTCGCCCGCGTCCATGTGGACCCGCCGCTCGCCGCACAGGAACTCCACCTCGGGGCGGGTCACCAGGGGGATATGGAGCCGGACCCTGCGCAGCCAGTAGTAGTTGGTGTCGGTGTGCGGCGTCGCCTCGGCATTGCCGTCGAGGCGCATCAGCCGGGTGCGACCGAATACCGTGCCGAAAGCGGCGAGCGCCTGGCGCAGGTAAGGGAGGCGCGCCAGATGAGCGGTCGGCCGCATCGGCCCTTTGGTCGCGTCGTTGCCCGGATCGCCGCCGCTCGCGATCAGTGGCAGCGCGGAATTGCCCGGATGCCCCTGAGGATGCGGGCGCCAATCCTCTTCGGGAATCGCCGCGACCTCCTCGGCGAGAAGCGCGGCCTCGAAGCTCAGAGGCAGCTGGATGAACTCGGTGTCGAGCTTCACGGCAGAGCGGTACCTTTCCGGGGAAACGTTCGGTGCAAAGGCATTCTATTTGTCCCAAAGGTCTGGGCAGACGTTTGAAGTTCGGATAAAATACCCTGACTAGCCCATCTGAAAAGCCCGCGAGTGGGCGCCTTGAGCGTGAGTCAGCCCCGCCGGAGGATAGCCAAGTATGGAACCGAATCGACCGGAACGAACCCGTCGCGAGCGGCGCGCCCTCGATCGTCGGAAGACCCCGCGGGCGGCACGCCCGGCGTCGGGAGCCGCGATCGGGGCAGGGCTCGCGGGACTCGCGGCGCTCGCCGCAGGAGGCGCCACTCCGGCAGACGCCGCGACGTTCACCGTCACCACCCTCGCCGACTCGGGGGCCGGCAGTCTGCGCCAGGCGATCACGGACGCCAACGGCGCGGCCGGGGCGGACACGATCGATTTTCAGGCGGGGCTTTTGGGGACGATCCTCCTCACTACGGGACAGCTTGAGATCTCCGACTCGGTCACCATCCAAGGGCCGGGTGCCGCGTCGATCTCGGTTTCGGGCAACAGCGCGTCGCGCGTCTTCTACCTGTACAACCCCTCGTCGATGATCGATGTGACGATCTCCGGTCTGACGATCGACAGCGGAGCTGCGGGGTTTGGTGCCGGCCTCGTCGACTTCGACGAAAACCTGACGCTCGACGACGTGACGATCCGCAACAACAACGCAAGCTCCAGCGGCGGCGGTCTTGCGGTGACCGGGGGCGACATGGCCCTCAACATCCAGAACTCCCGGATCACCGGCAACATTGCAGGAAACAGCGGGGGCGGAATCTACGTCGCCACCGCCGCCTCGGTCGCGGTCAAAAACTCGACGATCGCCAACAACACGGCAAGCAACGTCGGCGGCGGCGTCTATTTCTACCTTCCCGTGGGCCCGGCCGCCTTTGACGGAACCACGATCTCGGGCAACACCGCGGCGGGTCCCGGGGGCGGAGTCGAGTTCTTCTTCAGCTATGGCAGCGCCTCGTTCACCGGTTCCACGGTGAGCGGCAACTCGGGTGCGGCCGGCGGCGGGGTGTTCTTCTACCTGCCCGTAGAACCGCTCACGGTCGAGAACTGTACGGTCTCGGGAAACCAGGCGACGGTGGCCGACGGGGGTGGCATCTACCTATATAACCTCTACACCGGCTCTTCCGAGCTGCGCCATACGACGATCGCCGGCAACTCGGCAGCCGGCAACGGCGGCGGGCTGATCCTGAGGAACGGCTCGGTCCCGATGAATCACATGATCCTGGGCGACAACACGGCGGCGGGCGACGCCGACCTCTCGGGCGGCACGTTCGATCTGTCGTACAGCCTGGTGGAGGCGCCGGGTAGCGCAACGATCAACGACATCGTCGGCAACGTCTTGAATCAGGACCCGCAGCTCGCGGCGCTGGCGAACAACGGCGGCACGACCGAAACCCAGCTGCCGGCGGCGGCCAGCCCGGCGGTCGACTCGGGCGACCCGGCCTTTGCGCCGCCGCCCGCCACCGATCAGCGCGGGCTGCCTCGGGTCTTCAACGGCCGGATCGACATGGGTGCGGTCGAGGTTGGCGCTCCGCTCGCCCCCGGCACGATCCAGCTCACGATGACCACCACCTCCGTGGCGGAAAATGCCGGGACGGTGACGATCACCGCCACCCGGACGGGAGGCACCGACGGCGCGGTTTCGGTGACCATCACCTCAGCCAACGGCTCGGCGATCGCCCCCGGAGACTACGGCGCAATTCCCGGAGGGACGATGCTCAGCTGGGCCGACGGCGACGGAGCGTCGAAATCGATCAACGTCACGATCGTCAACGATACCGATCCGGAACCGGACGAGACTTTCAGCGTTTCGATCTCGGCTCCGACGGGCGGTGCAACTCTCGGTTCGGCAACGACCGAGCAGGTGACGATTCTCTCCGATCCCGCGGACGACCTGTCGGTGATCGAAGTTCCGACGCTCGGAGACTTCGGCAAGGTCCTGTTTGCCGCCCTCACCGCGGCGGCTGGCTTCCTGCTCCTTCGGAGAAAGAAGGGACTTGCGGCGCCCGCACTGGTCGTTACGCTCGCCCTCGGTGCGCTCCCTGCGGAGGCGGCACGCATGGTGCCCCAGGAGGTCCGGGCTACGACCTTGGCGCAGCTCTCCACCCAAGGAAACACCGTGACGGTCCGCCTCGCCGACGGCACCGTCTACCATGTCACCAAGGACCACTTCGTGCTGCTCGAAGGGCGCAAAGGACGGCGCGGGCGCACCCCCGGAACGCTCTCGGCGAACCAGCCGATCGTGCTCAAGATGCGGCGCGCCGCCGACGGCACGGTACGCCGGATGAGAATCGTCCTGGAAGACAGTGCCGCCGCGGCGCAGGCTGAAGCGACGAAGACCCGGGCAGTTTTCGGCCATGCGGCGCAAGGCAAAGCCGGTCAGCAGCAATAGGGTTCCGCGGTTTTGAGATTTCCGTCCGCCCGGTGAGGTCTCCCCACCGGGCGGATTTGTTTTTCCTGCCCTCTTGGTGATCGACGAGAAGGGACCCGACACCAGCGCCCGAATCCTCAAAAGGCTCTCAACCCTCAGGTCAGGATATCGTTCCCCCGATGCGGAATATCTACTTCGACCTGACCGAGGAGTTGAATGCCGAGGGCACGATCGCGGTTCTGGCCTCCGGGCAGGCGGTTGTTTTCTACCGACTTGCCCTGATGAGCAAGGACGGTGATTGGATTCTTCGGGAGGCTCCGGAAGCGTGTCGGCGGGCTCTGACTGTGCTCGAAAAGCATGGGGCGCGGTATCGGCCCGGCGCTCCTTTGGATGTGCGGTGGCTTGCTGGTGGTTGGTCGAGCCACTTCGAGATGAGCGATCCTCAGGCGCGGCGGGTGCGCTGCGATTTCTTCTCGCGCCCTCCTCGGATTCGGCCTGACGAGGTAGCCGCTTTGTTCTCACCCGAGGAGATGCCCGAGCCCTTTCGGGTGGTGGGTCTTGAGCCGCTGATTCGAATGAAACAGACCCAGCGAGCGAAGGATTATCCGGTCATCGGTGAGCTGGCGCGGCTGCTTCCACCCGATCTAGAGATTGAGCTGACGACCGACCCGGATCGGATCCTGGAATTGGTCCAAGCGGTTGGAAAGGACTCCGGGCGGTCATCCGTTAGGGCTGCGCTTTCCGGAGTGCGAGAAGACGTCGTCGTTGCACTCGCGCGAGAGGCGGATCAAAATCAGCGGGAGGATCGTGCGCGGCTCGACAAATATCGGGCGGCGGCAGTGGGCTACCTGCGAGAGATCCAGGCCGCGAGAATTGGGGATCTGGATCTTCCGTCCGCCCACGAGCGGATCTGCGAGATCGCGGAGCGCTGGTTGCCCTTCGATCCAGACGAAGCGAAAGGCTGATTAACTATGGAGCTCCTCAGCGAGGACGACCTCAACCTCAAGGACATGACGCCTGAGGAGCTCGATCGCGCCTGGGACCTGTGGTTCGATCTCGCGCAGGCGACCAACGATTTCGACCCTCCCTGGACGCACGGCGTCTTCCTCAACTGCACGCTCGATCCGGTGCCGCCGCGAGGCGACGGGGACAACTCCTAGTCGAGTCCCTTACGCCGCCTTCGGCAGCTCGCCAGCGTGGTACCGGGCCGGTTGCCGCCGAGGCGCCATGAACGGAGAGCATCAGGCCACAGGCGACGAGCAGGGCGGTGAGAAAAAAGGCTGACTCTTTCTTCAGTCGCATACGTCCTCCTGGGTTGAGATCGTGCGAGATCATCTCGCGCAACCGGTTAGCACGGAGACGTTTAAGCGAGTCTTTCTTGTCGTTTCATGATGGAACTTAGTCCTGCCGTGGCAGGGGCATCTGCCGGGCCTAGGGATTGGCGTTATTCAAAGTTAGGCCCCAAGTCTTAATAGCGAGACGCGCTATTCAACTTAGTTGAATGGGGTTCTGGGCCTTCAATCTGAGTGCCAATCCTAAGATTGGTGCCAATGCTTGCCACTAGGCGAGGTCGTTGTTTAAAGTTGGCGCCCAAGTCTTAATAGCGCGGCTCGCTATTCAGCTCGGCTTAACGAGGTTCGGTCCATGAAACGGGGTCCCACCGGCAGCTACGAGGCTCTTGCGGTCGGCGGCGAAACGGTTCGGGCGTTCTTGCCCCGACCGCTGCCGCCCGAACCGCCGCTGGTCCTTCAAGGAGAGTTGCAACCCCTCCTCGAGCGGGGACTACTCGCGGTCGGGCGTCTGGACAGTCTCTCTACCCTCCTTCCCGACCCCAGCCTCTTCCTCTACGCCTACGTGCGAAAGGAGGCTGTGCTGTCGTCCCAGATCGAGGGCACGCAGTCGTCCCTTTCCGACTTGATGCTCTTTGAGCTGGACCAGGCTCCGGGCGTCCCGTTCGATGACGTCGCGGAGGTCTCCAGCTACGTACGGGCTTTGGAGCACGGACTCGCCCGGTTGCGGGGCGGATTCCCGTTGAGCTCCCGCCTGATCCGCGAGATTCATGCCGAGCTTCTCGCCTCCGGTCGAGGGGCCGACAAAGCCCCCGGGGAATTTCGTCGATCTCAAAACTGGATTGGCGGTACGCGACCGGGCAACGCGCTGTTCGTGCCGCCGCCCCACCTAGCGGTGCCGGATGCGGTATCCCACCTCGAACGGTTCCTCCACGACGACAGCGATGGCCAGGCGGTACTGGTCAAGGCGGCGCTCGCGCACGTCCAGTTCGAGACGATCCACCCGTTTCTCGACGGCAACGGCAGGATCGGCCGCCTGCTCATCACCCTGATCCTCTGCCATGCCGGGGTATTGCAGGAGCCGCTCCTCTACCTGAGCCTCTACCTCAAAAAGCATCGCTCCGAGTATTACCGCTTGCTCGACGAGGTGCGGCATGAAGGGGACTGGGAGGCTTGGCTGGCGTTCTTTCTCCGGGGAGTCGCCGAGACCGGAGACGGTGCGGTCGCGACGGTTCGTCGGCTGACCGCGACATTCGAAGAGGATCGGGCGCGCATTCAAGCCCACGGTCGCCGATCGGGCTCTGCCCTACGAGTTCACGCCGCCCTTCAGGCTCGCCCGGTCATCACCCTCCAGGATGCAAGCCAGCGTGCGAATCTCTCTTTCCCCGCCACCGCTGCGGGAATGGCACTGCTCGTCGAGCTAGGCGTTGCGAGCGAGCTCACCGGACGGAGACGTAACCGGGTGTTCGCCTACGATCGCTACCTGGCAGTTCTGAATGAGGGGACTGAGGTGGAGTGAAGGCAAAGAGGGCGCGATCTCAAGCGCATCAACCGTCTCTCCTCACCACCCAGGTCGTCATGCACCGCCGATCCTGAACCACGGTCGTCTTGATCGGATCGAGAAGCTCGCCGCCCAGCTCTTCGGTGAGGTCGAGCAGGAATGCCTGATCGACCAGGAACAGTTCCGATCCTTCGGGGAGGAGGAAGCGCCTTCCGCCGAGCGGGGTGAAACGCGATTCCAGTCCGATGGTCGAAGCGAGGCGGCAGAAGAACAGGCCGCCGGGGGCGAGGTGACGCCAGGAGCCCTTGAGGATCGCCCGGAAGTGCGCCTCGTCGCGGGAGAAGTGAAGAACCGCGCTGCTGATCACCACCTCGGCGCATCGATCGGGAAACGTGCTTCGCTCGATCGATTCGGCCCGGAAGTTTTCGATAGGCAGATGGGGGGCAAGCTCGGCCGAGAGAGCGCGAGCTCCTTCGATCGCTTCCCGATTCATATCGACCCCTAAGACCTCGAATCCGGCGCGCAGGAAATAGACGAGATTCCGCCCCCCGCCGCAGCCGGCGTCGAAAATCCGCTGGCCGGGCACGATCCGGCCGCGCAGCACTTGATCCAGCAGGTAGATGTCGATCGGGCCGAGGAGGGAGGGGAGGTCGATCATCCGCGCATTGTAGCGGCGGCGGCCTAGGCGGCACTCCACGCCTTCGCTTAGCGAAAGAACCCGTTGACGTCGAGAACCAGATCTACCTGACCGCCACCGTCCAGCAATGCTTGGGCGCCTAGAGTTCCGGATTGATCGGTGGCGAGAAAGGCGATCGCGTTATTGGTGCGGTTCATCCCGTTGGAGAAATTGAGGGTGCTGATGAGTTGCGGGATGTCGTTGCTGGGGAAGAGCATGATCCAGCCGTTGGAGGAGGGTGAAATCGCCGTTAGGTTGAGCGAAACCGCGACGGCGTCCGGAGGAATGGAGCAAAGCCCCGTGATCTGAACATTTCGCGGGACTCCGGAGATCAGGGCCTGAGCGCCGGACCTCGTATCGAAGACGCGGCAGGGAGTGACGCTGTAAAAGTCGAGGCTGCCCGTCGGGCCGAGCGGAGAAAACATGGCCGTCACGGATCTCCCAGTGTCCATGATCAGAACGCAAGATCCCGTTCCCGAGCATCCACTTCCGCTCCATCCGTCGAACATCGAGCCGGAGTATGACCTGGCGGTCAGAGTGACCCGAGTTCCGAACGTATAGCAATGGAGTCCGGAAAAAGGGCAGGTGAACCCCCCAGGATCGGCTTCGATGTAACCGTTCCCCTTTCCAGTCGTGGACGTAAACAGGACGACTTCATTGAGGTTGGGTTGGGGAGCGGCGGGCTTAGCTGTGTCCCTGGCGGTGGCGCATTGGCCAGACTGCGAGGCGCTTAGAGAAAAGATAGCGGCCATCAAAAGCGCAGAAGCCGCGCAAGGCGTTCGTCCCATGGGGCCACCTCCGAGGTCAGAATACTCCCAGGAAGTCGCAGTTTCAATAGAGTTCAGGCGCGCAGCGGCTTTGGTTCCGGGCTGGTGATCGGCCAGCCCCGCGCGATCCTCGCCCCCTCTGCTAAACTCATCGCCAAATGCGAATAACTTCCGGCCCGGCTCTCGCCCTGGTTCTCGCTGTCGGTCTCTCCGCGTCCGCCCCGGCGGCGCCGCTCACCGTCTATGACGACGCTCTACGCAACGGCTTCGCCGATTGGGGTTGGGGCGTGCGGAACTTCGCCTCGCCGTCCCCCGTGCATGGCGGGACGGCGGCGATTTCGTTCGAGCCGGATGGGTGGACGGGGTTGTTCTTCCATCGGGATCTGGGGCTGGAGTTGGCGAATTACGAGGCGGTCGAGTTTTGGATCCGGGGCGGTGGTACCGGCGGACAGTTGATGACGTTCGCGGTGACCACCGGAGGCTCGCCTCTCGGCCAGGCGCATGCGCTGGGTGAGTTCCTCCCCGGCGGGATGTTGACCCCCTCTTGGACGTTCGTGCGGGTGCCGTTCGCTTCGCTCGGGGTCACCTCGGGGAGTCCCGACGGTTTCTGGTTCCAGGATGCGACGGGCGGAAATCAAGCTCCGATCTACGTCGACGATGTCCGGCTGGCCGAGCGGACCACTCCGCCGCCGCCGCCCGCGGCGATTTCGGTTTCGATCAACGTAGACGCGGACCGCCATCCGGTCTCGCCGCAGATCTTCGGCGTCTCGTTCGGCGACGATGCCCAGGCCGGCCGGCGGCATTGGCCGATCCGCCGCTGGGGCGGCAACGCGACCACCCGCTATTCGTGGCAGGACGACACGGCGAACCGCGCGTTCGACTATCTGTTCATGAACATTCCGGAGCCCAACGCGAACCCGGGCGCTCTTCCCAACGGCTCGGCCGCCGATCATTTTCTCGACGTGACCCGCGCGGCCGGGGGCGAGGCGATCTTGACTGTGCCGACGATCGGCTGGACGCCCAAGGACCGCGCGGTGCGCTGGGGATTTTCGGTCGCGAAATACGGCGCGCAGCAGCAGAACGAATGCACGATCAACCCGTTCCAGGGCTGTAACGCCGATGCGGGCAACGGGGTCAAGCCGAATGGCACGAACGTCACCGGCAACGATCCGCACGACACCTCCCGCGAGGTCGGCCCTTCGTTCGTCACGGCGTGGATGGCGCACCTCGCCTCCCGCTACGGCACGGCGGCGCAAGGGGGAATTCGCCTGTTCGCGCTCGACAACGAGCCGGCGCTGTGGAATTCGAGCCACCGCGACGTCCACCCGAACCCGTTGACCTACGACGAGCTGTGGCAGAAGTCGCGCGACACGGCCGCCGCGATCAAGGCGCAGGATCCGAACGCCCAAGTGCTCGGCCCGGTCTCTTGGGGGTGGTGTGAGTTTTTCTATTCCGCCGCCGACGGCTGCTCGCCCGGGGCGGACATGCAGGCGCACGGCGGCCTGGCGCTCACCGACTGGTATTTGAAACAGGTGGCCGACTACCGCACCGCGACCGGCGTCCGCCTGGTCGATCAGCTCGACGTTCACTACTACCCGCAAGGGGCGAACGTCGCCCTGTCGAACGACGAGTCGGCCGGGACTTCGGCGCTACGCCTACGCTCGCTACGCGGGCTTTACGATCCGGCTTACATCGACGAGAGCTGGATCGGCCAGCCGGTCAACCTGATTCCGCGGATGAAGGCTTGGATTGCGGGAAGGTTGCCGGGCACCAAACTGGCGCTCACCGAATGGAATTGGGGCAACGACGACGGGGTCTCAAGCGCCCTGGCCCACGCCGAGGCGCTGGCTATTTTCGGCCGCGAAGGGGTGGATCTAGCCGCCCGCTGGGTGGCCCCGGCGGAAGGGTCGCGGGTGGAGGATGCCTTCAAGCTCTACCTCGACTACGACGGCGCGGGATCGAAGGTGACGGGCGACAGCGTGCGGGCGACGTCGTCGGAGATCGACGGAGTCGGCTCGTATGCCATCCGTTCGGCCGACGGCAAGCTGTTCCTCCTCCTGTTCAACAAGGACACGGTCCAAAGGCACGTGGATTCGGCGCTCGTCGCCGGCAGCTATATCGGCTCAGCGACGCTCTACCGGTTCGACGGCACGCGGCGTCTGGGGCTTCTGGGTACGGCGACCCCGAGCGGCGGCGCGCTCTCGCTCGATCTGCCCGCCCGGTCCGCCACGCTCGCGGTCCTGCGCCTCGCGGGCGGAGCGCCTGCGCCGGGCTTCTTCACCGTCTCGCCCTGCCGGGTGATCGACACCCGAAACCCGACCGGCGCCTACGGTGGCCCGGCGCTCGGGCCGGGCGATCGGGCGTTCGTGATCGCCGGCCGGTGCGGCGTTCCGGCGGGGGCGAAAGCCGTGGCGCTCAACCTCTCGGTGACCCTCCCCTCCGGCGCGGGCGGGTTGCGCCTTCTGCCGACCGGGATTCCCGTTCCGGGCACCACGGCGATCAACTTCTCCGCCGGCCAGACGCGCACCAACAATGCGATCCTGGGGCTCGACGCGAACGGTAGCCTGACGGTCCACACCGATCTTTCAGCGGGCGCAACGGTGCAGATGATTCTGGACGTGAACGGATACCTCCAGTAGGGCTGGGTTTCTCCGTCCCGCGTCGTCGCTTTGATCCGCCCACGGCGGCCGTTTCGGCCGTAGAATCGGGGCCTTCCCCCTGATTCGAACGAGCCGCCGATGAACGAGCCTCTGAACGAGCCTTTGGATGCCACCCTGGCCGAGACGCCCTCGGCGAAGCACCTTGCCAAGAATTTTACCGAAAGCGAGTCGCGCCGGATCGACCGCTACCAGTTGGGCGAGCTGCTCGGGGAAGGTGGGATGGGAGTGGTCTACGCCGCCGAGCAGATGGAGCCGGTGCGTCGTTCTGTCGCGCTCAAAGTAATTCGCGCGATCGGCCGGGCGAGCGAACGGATCGTCGCGCGCTTCGAGCTGGAGCGGCAGGTGCTGGCGCTGCTCGAACACCCGAACATCGCGCGCCTCTACGATGCGGGCGTCACCTCCGAGGGCGATCCTTATTTCGTCATGGAATACGTGGACGGTTTGCCGATCACCAAGCACGCGGATCGGGAAAAGCTTCTGGTGCGCGCCCGGATCGAGCTGTTTTTAGACGTCTGCCGCGCGATCGAGCATGCCCACCAAAAGGGCATCCTCCATCGCGACTTGAAGCCGTCGAACGTCCTCGTCGCGAACGCTCCGGAGGGTGATCCCTTCGGCCGCCCGGTGCCGAAGGTGATCGATTTCGGCATCGCCAAGGCGATCGAGGGGGACCTGGCGAGCGAGAGAGCGCCCACCCAGCTCGGCTTCCAGGTCGGCACGATCGCTTTTGCGAGTCCCGAACAGCTCGATCCGCAGGCCGCGCGGATCGCCGACACCCGGTCCGACGTCTATGGGCTAGGTCTGCTGCTCTATTTGTTGCTCGTGGGGGAACCCCCGTTTTTCGGGCGGAACGCGACCTCGCTGATCGAGCAGGTCTTGAATGCCGAGCCCGAATCGCTCGCCCGGCGTTTCGCGACCGCGGAATCGAGCGCTGAGATCGCCAGCTCGCGAGGAACCGATGCGGCGACCCTTGCGCGCGAGCTGTCGGGTGATCTCGAATGGATCGTCCGCCGGACACTCGAAAAGCGGCCGGCCGATCGTTACCCCTCAGTCGCCGAGCTGCGCGCCGATCTGGAACGCTACCTCGACGATCGGCCGGTCCACGCGAGCCCGCCGAACCTGGCGGTCCGGGTAAAAAAGTTCGTCCGCCGCAACCGGCTCAGAGTCGCGGCCTCCGCTCTGATCGCGCTGTCGCTGATCGCGGGCGTGGTCGCCACCTCGATTGCCCTGGTCCGCTCCCGCCGCGCCGAGGCGCGCGCCGCGAGCGAGGCCGAGAAAGCCACGGCGATCAACCAGTTCTTGACCGCCATGCTCGCTTCCGCCTCGCCGCTCGAAAGCGGGCGCCAGGTCAAGGTTGTCGATGTCCTCGACCGCGCGTCGGCTGAGCTGCCGAAGAAGTTCCACGATCGACCGGAGGTGGAAGCGGCGCTCCATTCCACCCTCGGCTCGACTTACGACGGCCTCGGGCTTGCCGATCCGGCGCGGGCGGAGCTTGCCCGCGCGCTCGACATCCAGCGCCGCCTGCTCGGCCTCGACGACCCCGAAACGCTCGAAGCGCAAACCGGTTACGCGACGGCGCTGATCGGCGCAGGACAGCTCCAAGAGGCGCTCGCCCTCGCGGAAAAGACCGTGGCGGCGCAAAGCCGCATCCTTTCGCCCGACGACCCGAAACTGCTCGATTCGCGGATCGTCCAGGCCCAGATCCTCCACGAGCTGTCCCGCTCGGACGAGGCGCTGCCGATCGGCCGCGACGTCGTGGCGCGCCTGGAGCGGACGCGCGGAGGGGACGACAGGATGGCGCTCTCGGCCGCGGCGCAGCTCGCCCAGTTTCTCGATCACACGGGCCATCTGGCGGAAGCCGAGGCGCTCCACCGCGACCTGCTGGTGCGGATGGCGCGGGTCAAGGGACCCGACTATCCGGAGACCCTGGCGATCCTCAACAACCTCGGAAACGTATTGACCAATGAAGAGAAATTCGCCGAGGCCGAGGCTCTCTACCGCGATCTTGGCGCGCGCCAACTCCGGATCTTCGGGCCGGAGCATCCTGAGACCCTGACCACCCGCCACAACCTGGTCCGGGCGCTGACGGGAGAGGGCAAGCTCACGGAGGCCGAGGACCTCTGCCGTGCGACTCTCGCCATCCGCAACAAGACGCTCGGCCCCGACCATCCCCACACCATCTATTCTCTCGGCGACCTCGGCAACATCCTGGTCAAGGAAGGCAAGTTCGCCGAGGCGCTGAAAGTCCTGCCCGACGCTCTCGCCCGGGCGGAGAGGGTGCTCGGCCCCGATCACAACACGACCAAGCGGGCGCGAGAAAACCTGATCGAAGCGCGGGCGGGCGTTTGACGAAAATCGCTATCTTGCTCGTATGATCTCCGCCGGGAGGAAACGTCGATGAGAGCACCGTTCGCCGCGCCCGTCCTTGCAGGAACCCTTTGTCTCGCGCTCGTTGGAACTGCCCGGCCGCTCGCCGCGGCGGGCGAGATCACGCTCAAGGTCGATGCCCGGGAGGCGCCGGGCAAGCTGATCCACGCGAAGCTCTCGATTCCGGTAAAGCCCGGGCCTCTCACCTTCGTCTATCCCAAGTGGCTGCCCGGAGAGCACGGGCCGACCGGCCCCATCACCGACCTCGTGGGGCTCGAATTCTCCTCCGGCGGCAAGACCCTCGTCTGGTCGCGCGACGGGGTCGACATGTACGCTTTCCATCTCGACGTGCCGGCGGGAGTCGCATCGGTCGACGTGGCGCTCGATTTCCTTTCGCCCACTTCGGAGTCCGGCTTCACCTCCGCGGCCTCGGCGACGCCGCATCTTTTCCTGCTCACCTGGAACCAGCTACTGCTCTATCCGCTTGGGCCAAAGAGCGACGACCTGATCTTCCACGCGAGCCTCTTAACCCCCGCCGGATGGAAGTTCGGCACGTCGCTTTCCGGCACGCCGGGCGCCGATGGATGGACCGATTTCGCACCGGTCTCGCTCACCGCGCTGGTCGATTCGCCGGTCTTGATGGGCGAGTATTTCCGCGCCGTGCCGCTCGATCGGTCGAGCCGGCCGGTCGAGATCGACCTCGCGGCGGACAGCGCCGCGGCGCTCGAAATCAGTCCGGAGCTCGAAAAGAAACTCGAACGGCTGGTGGTCGAAGCCGACGCCCTGTTCGGCGCCCGCCATTTCGACAACTACCATTTCCTCCTCACTCTCTCCGACCACGTCGCGCATTTCGGGCTGGAGCATCACCAATCGAACGACTCGCGCATCTCCGAGCGCGCGCTGATCGACGAGACGCTCGGCAATCTTTCGCTCGGCGTTCTGCCACACGAATTCGTCCACTCCTGGAACGGCAAATACCGCCGCCCGACGGGCCTCGCGACACCCGACTTCCAAGTGCCGATGCAGGGCGAGCTGCTTTGGGTCTACGAAGGGCTCACCGAGTACCTGGGCAACCTGCTCGCGGCCCGAAGCGGCCTCTGGACTCCCGAGCATTACCAGGAAGAAATGGCGCAGATCGCCGCGACCTACGACCACCGGCCGGGCCGCGCCTGGCGGCCGCTGATCGACACGACGGTCGCCGCCCAACTGCTCTACGGCTCGCCGCGCGAATGGGGATCTTACCGGCGCGGTGTCGATTTCTACGACGAGGGTTGGCTGCTCTGGCTGGAAGTCGACACGCTGATTCGCGAGAAGACTCACGGCGCCCGAACGCTCGACGATTTCTGCCACCTCTTCCACGGCGGAACGAGCGGTTCGCCGAAGGTCGTGACCTACACCTTTGAGGACGTGATCTCGACCCTGAACGCAGTCGCTCCCTACGACTGGCGCGGCTTCTGGCAGGAGCGCCTACGCACCCCGAGAGCCCCGACACCGCTCGAAGGCATCGAGCGCGGCGGCTGGAATCTTGCCTACACCGAAAAGGACAACGCGATCCTCGCGGACCAGGCGAAAGGAGAGCGCAAATCGATCGAAGCCGCCTTCTCCCTCGGCCTATGGCTCAACGACGAAGGCGAAGTTCGCGACGCGATCCGCGGCCTCCCCGCCTACCAGGCCGGCGTCCGCCCGGGCATGAAGCTGATCGCGATCAATTCCCGTAAGTGGAGCCCCGACCTCCTCCACGACGGCCTAGCCGCCACCAAGACCGCCACCGGTCCGCTCGATCTACTGGTCGAAGACGGCGAGATGTACCGCACCTATTCGATCGACTACCACGGCGGCCTTCGCGAGCCGCACCTCGTGCGGGCCGAGGGCAAGGACGACGTGTTGTCGAAGATCATTGCGCCGCGAGGGGCGGAGGCTCCTGCCAAATAGTAGAGGGGTAGGGGCGGAGCTTGTCTCCGCCCGGAGGTCTGCGCAAATCGTGGGCGGAGGCAAGCTCCGCCCCTACGACCGCGAGCCTTGTTTCACCGCGAGCCCCGTACCAGATCTCGATCTCGTAGCTATCAGGTCCGCGACATAGGCGAACGGAAAGCCCGGAGCCGCGAGCTTCGTCGCTGATGGCGGGCACGGTCTGATTCCCTACGGAGCGTCCGAGCTCGGCTTGAAGCCGCAATAGAGACAGGCGGTTCTCCCCTTATCGAACGGGTGATTGCAAGAGGGGCAGGTCCCGGACGCCGAGACCGCGCTCAGACTCAGAGTCTGCTCGATGGCACCTTTGACTTCCTCGGGCGAGATCCCCAGCTTTTCGACCATCAAATCGCAGAGAGCTTGGCAGGTCGCTGCCAGGTTGCCCACCCGAAACTGGAGATCTCGGATTCGCTGCTGCGCCCCCTGGAGGCCCGAATCCGCGGCTGCGAGCTGACGATCCTGCTTGCGGTTGATGTCGCGCTGGTCAGAGAGGTTCCAGATGCTGTGGAGCATGTCCATGGAAGCCCTTTCTTGGTTCGTGTCTTTGCCACTGGGATCGCCCGGCCGATCGCCGCCTCAGCGAAAATATCGGTAGTGCCCGATCACCTTCCAAGAGAATAGAACATCCTCCAGCCGCGCGCCCTGGCCGATGTTGTGGACCATCCAGCGCTGCCGAGGAACCTTTACACTGACCCGGCGCACGGGCAGAACCAGATCTCGATCGAAGGGGATGTAGGTGGCGGTCAAGAATCGCCGGGCGCCGATCCGCGTTTGCGGAGCACGCGGGACCCGCGGTCTATTCGATCAACTACCACGGCAGTCCTCCGCGAGTTCCCACCTCGTAAGGGCTGAAGGGAAGGACGACCTGCAATCGAAGATCATCGCGCCACGGGGGGCGGGGGTCGCCGGGCCCTAGGCAGGTGGGGGGACGTGCGCTTTAGCCGCCCGCCCGCCGATCAGCATCCGTGCAAACCCATCGACGAGATGAGAAAGTAATCGGCAACGACAAGGGTGGCCGGAAGGCACCAGGAAACCACCAGGTTCCGCACCAAAGTACCTGGGTAGCGACGCCTCCATCGAATGGCCCAAACCGAACCCCCAATCGCCAGGCCTGCGTTAAGCGCTGGTCCAAGCGCCACAGAAATCACAAGGGCAAACCAACTCCTGTCATACCAGGCCACGCCGAGGGCCAGTAGGTTCAATCCGATGACCGCGCCACCGAAAAGCAAAAAGAACCGCGGCAGGTTACCTGGAGTTCTTTCGGTGTCCGGCAGGAGAGGCCCTTCGAGTGGTGTATCAATTTGCACGATCTGATTCGATCTCGCCTCACCGAAAATACCGGTAGTGGCCGATCACCTTCCAGGAGAATAGAACATCCTCCAGCCGAGCGCCCCGTCCGATGTTGTGGACCATCCAGTGCCGCCCGCTCCTTCTGTCGTTCTCGTCGCTCACGACCCCGATGTGGGTAATGCCTCCGCCCAAATCCCACGCGACGACATCGCCCGGCAGGTAGTCGCCGGCCTGCGCGGTGATCGGCAGCTCCTTGCCCGCCCGGCGGAAGAACGTCATCAGATTCGGCACTCGCCGATGGTCGATATTGGTATCGGGTCGTTTCAAGCCCCACCGCTGCGGATATGCCTTGAACTTCCGCGCCATGTCCTCGTGAACGTCCTTCTGGAGATCCACCCCGGCCTTTCGGAACGCCCGGATCACCACATCGGCGCACACCCCGGTCTCCGGCTTTACGTCGCCGTCGGGATAGCCGATCCGAACGTAGGAGGGATCGTAGCTGGTCGTCAGGTGCGTCTGGGCTCTGGCGGAGTCGACGACGGTCCGAACGGCAGGGGAGAGTAGCGCGGCCTGCGCAAATCCACTGGCGGTTGCCAGGGCGAACCAAAACAGGGCTAGAAGTCTCCTCGGCATCGGCGTCCTTGGACGCGTTTCTATCGGAAAGCGCCACCCCTGTCGAACCCGACCCTTTGGAGTGCGCCGACGCGTCGGCGCTTTGATCGCGGCGACGTGTCGCCGCAACGCTGCCCTCTCGAAACCGACCACCGAATTCGATTTCCTGAGTGCCGCGACCCCTTTTCCGGCCCAGAAATTCGATTTCGGGACTGCGCAACGACCTTTCGGACTGCGAATTCGATTTTCGCGGTCCCGAATTCGATTTCCCGGCTCGCAAAACCCCTCGGCTGACTCGGCGGAGGGTTTTCTGACTGCCGAATTCGATTTTCTGGATCAGAAACCCGCTTCCGGTCCGCGAATTCGATTTCGTGACTCCCGAAACCCCTCGGCTCACCCAGAAAATCGAATTCCTTACTGCGAAAATCGCTCGCGCCGATCACGCGATCCCGCGTCGCGGTCAGAAAAACGCTTAGTGAACGGCGAAACGCCTCGGCGGACTCACAAAATCGAATTCCTCACCGACGAAAACGGTCGCGCCGGTCGCACGACTCCCCGTTGAGCCCGCAAAAGCGGCTGATGACCGGCGACACCCCTCGGCTGGCCCAGAAAAACGTTCGGCTGACCGAGACTCTCGGGCATTCCCGCCGCGGATTTTCGCTCTCGGCGGATCTAAAGTTAGACCGCCGACTGCCCTGCCTGACCGAGGGAAGGTGTCGGTCCGACGGAAATCGGCCCCTTGCGGCCGTCTTAGATCTACTACAACATCGGAGCGAAGCGCGTTGTAGTGCAGGAGGCGAAATGCCCTCGAAGCGAGCAGCTTGGATCGGAATGTTCTGGGCACTCTATACCATTCGTGGCGGGTCGGACGAAGGAGCCAAGGTGTGGCGCGAGAAGATTTTTCCGGAAGATCGCCGGGCGGAGGTGAAGGTAGATGGAGCCTACGAGGTGATCGTTCTTGCTGAAGCAGGTCAGGTCGCGGCGGCCGAATCAGCTGTGCGTCAGCACGGGTCGGCGCCGTTTCCGGGCGGGATTCAGCGGGCGCGTCTCGAGCTGATCGAGGGAATTGCCGCGAAAGCGAGCGGGGCAGGGATCAAGGCACTCGCCGAGAGCAAGGGGATCGCCAGGATTTGGATGGTGCCACGAGATCTCTTTGAAAATTATGTGCGAATCATCCAGGGACTTGGCTATGTCGTGGCCACCGATCCCGGTCCCGGACCGATCAATCTGAGCCTAGGACCACCGTCTGGAATGCTCCCGATGCCCTTCCAAGAGGGAGAACCGCTCAATCTCGCGACTCGCCGTGCAGCGGCGGCTGGCAAGTTGACGATTGTGTCCGCTGGCAACGACGGTCCGAAGCCCGACACCTTGAACCCTTGGTGCTTGGCGGACTGGGTTCTCTGCGTAGGAGCCGCCGCCGTGGTCAGCCAGAAGGCAGTCCCTTGGGAAAAATCCTCCAGAGGACGGCCCAGAGATTCGCGCTACCGACCCGGAGTCCTGGCGCTTGGGGTCGATGTGCTGACTACCCATCCTTCGGCCGTGCCGAAGACCGAGGAGATGAAAGCCGCGGAAAGACGAGTCGGATTCGATCGAATGGTTGCCCCTGAGAAGCGGAGTGCTTACACCATCGTCTCAGGAACCAGTTTCGCAACTCCCGACGTTTCGAAGTCGGCGGCGCAGATCGTCTTTTTTCTCCAAAAGGCACTTGCTGTTGCTGAAGAGGAGAAAGACAAGGCCGAGCCCACGATGGCCACTCTCTACACGCACTTTCGCCTGGCAGAGCGCGACGAACTGGTACGCACGAAGCGCTTTGCCGGAACGATCAAAGACGTCGGCGGCGCCGTCGTGGCAATCTATCCTCTACGTCCGGACGATCCCTTGGTCGTGAAACAGATCCTGCTGGACGCGGCGATCCCGATGCCAGGATTCGGGACGAATGAAGTCGGCAGCGGTCTGGTGACCTCAGACCACATCGCGAAGCTTTTCGGGAAATTCGGGCTCTGGGATCCAAAATTACTGCCGGTCAAGGTAATCGACTAATGCCGGAGGAACTCTTGAACTATCGTACCCTGCAGGTTGTCGTCACCCTGGTCCTCGGTCTCTCCGTCCTCGCAGGCTTGGTCTTTCACCTTTGGCGGATCTCGCGGCCGGTCCAGAAGATTGAGGATCTGGCAACGGTGCCGCTTGCCGATGTCCTAGCAGCTGTCAAACGAGAGATCGAGGCGGCAACGCCGTATCTTTCTACTGAGGATCTGCCCCTAGCTTCGGTCAAGCTAGAGCTTCAGGTGGTCGTGCTCGAAGGAACCAGCGGCGAGGGCAAAGCCATGCTCCTGCCGTTAGGGATAACGACCAAAGCATCGGCCAGTGAGGTAACCAGTCGAACTCAAACGGTGACCGTACTTCTCGAACCTCCTTCCCCGAACATTACCAAGTCGGAGATCGACCTTACGAAACTAGGCCTCGCCTCGGCGATCCGGGCTGTTCACGAGGGGTTACGGTCGGGAATGAATCAACCGCCTCGTCTCGAACCGAAGAAGATTGAGATTGTCTTGGCTTTCGGGGTAAAAAGGCAAACCGCTTCGTCTTCGGGACTTGAGCTAAAGGCTTTCGGTGGAGCCCTTACGACCACGACAGACATTGACGCGACACAGAAAATAGAACTCGTTTTTGCGCAGGCGAAGACAGCCGTAACAAGCAAAGAGGTTTCAGGGTGGGATTGATCCGGAGGGGCGACGGGCCGGCGAGGCCGCAAGACTTCGCCAGCCGTATCCAGGCCTGCGCTTGTTGTCACTCTACCCGGGGCTGACCACGATCCGGTTGTCGACCGACACCACGCCGTCCGTTTCGCGCGCAATTCTTTCCGCCGCGTCTTTCTGAGCGGCGGTCTTGGCGGTTCCTTTGAGAGTCACTCGGCCCCCCGCGGTGTCGACGTCGATCGAGACGGCCTTGACGTCTTTGTCGGCGATCAACCGGGCCTTGATCGATCCGGTCACCGTAGCGTCGGCGATCTTCTTCTTGGCGGTGTCGCCCGCCTGCTCGAGTTCCCGCTTGGCCGAGTCGCCTGCCTTCTCGAGTTCCTTCTTGGCCGAGTCGCCCGCCCGCTCCGCGGCGGCGGTGATGTCCTTGCCGGCCTTCTGGGCGCTCGCCGAGACCTCCTGACCCGCCTCTTTGATCGCGCCGCCGGCTTGTTTCACCGCGGCCTTCGTTTCCTCAGCGGCCGCATTGCCCGCTGCGGTGACGGCTTCGCCCGTCTCCTTTCCCGCGGCCTTGATCGCCTCGCCCGCCTGGCGGGTCTGCTCCTTCACCGCGGGGTTTTTGCAGGCGCCCGCACCGAGCGCCGAGAGAACGACGAAAGCGGACAGCAGGAAGTCGGTTATTTTCATGAGGATCTCCTTCGAGTTGCTCCGGCGGGCCGGCCGTCGCAACGCTTCCCGGTGAATCTTGCATGAACCGGACCGCGAGCGCCAAAAAAAGGGGAGCGCGCCCAAGCGCGCCCCCCCGTGGGACTACCTTACGGCTGATCGTCGTTCACCTTCTCCGGAGCCGCAGGCGTCGGTTTGGGCTGGGTCGGGGCGGGAGTGGCCGCTTTCCGCGCCAATCTCGTCCGTGGACGCAGGCCGAACTCACGCAGGCGATCCGAATAGAGGGTGAAGTGCCCCTGGAGCATGCGCACGATCCGCCCATGATCGGTGACGCATCGCACCTCAAGCTCTCGGCGGCGATGGGTCGCCTCCGCCAGCTCAGCTAGAAGGGTTTGCTTCTGCGACTCGAGAAAGCGGAGGATCTCCTGTCGCTCTTGTTCAGTCAGTCTTGGCATCGAAATCCTCATTTTCGCGACGGTCTAAACTGATTTGGCCTATCGCGCTATGAACGCGGCGCGAGAATGCTCGGCAGTTTAGCGCGCGTCAGGCTTCGAGCGAGCGAGGTGGTTGCCGTGGAACATCATTCCGCCCCCAACCACCCCACCACCACCCGCCCCACCTCCGGCCGGCTGAGCAGCTCCAGATGGTTCGCCCGGAACGCGATCCACTGGTTCCCCTCCGGAATCGCCAGCCGCCGCCGCTCGTCCGGGTGGTGACCCAACGCGCTTTCGGTGAGGACCAGGCCGTCTCCGATTACTCGATTGGCCAACGCCTTCCGGTCAGCCGCGGTGGTCGCCGCGATGGCGTAACAGTTAACCCCTTCCGGTAGGGGCACGTGCTGCCTTTCGTCAGCCTGGCGTTCAAAGCGGTCCCGCCCTTGCCAGTCTTCGTCGAGGAGGTTGCTGTAGCGGAGGTCGGTGATGCCCGCGCTTCGGAGATGACCGATCTTGGCGAAGGGGGCGGCGTAGCGGCCGAGGAGGACGTCCACCCAGTTGCCGGCTCGTTCGAGCGGGGCGCCGTGGTGGGGCGTTGCGAGGAAGACGATGTTCTTGAGGGTGCCGGGCCAGCGTAGCGAATCCTGTTGCGCGTAGTGGAAGGCGCTACGGGTTAGGAGGCCTCCCATGCTGTGGACGAGGAGGGTGAGGTTTTCGATGGGCACGGGCCATTGGGCGACGAGCTGCTCAAGGTGTGCCGACAGCTCGCGGCCGTTTTCCGAGATGTGGCGCCCTGAGTTGTAGCGGACATAGACCGGCGTGTAGCCGAGCTCCGCGGCGAGGGTTTCGCCGTGATTGACGACTTGGCCCTCGCGTTGCGTGTGCCATTGCAGGTCGTTCATGCAGAGGCCGTGGATCAGGACGAGAACCTTGCCCGTGGCCTCAGGAATCGGAGGCAGTGCCTGCCAATTGAGCGCTTCGCCCGCCAAGCGAAACGTCATCGGGATGGCGAGAGAGTTGCCGCTCGTGGCCAGGCGGTCGCCCATCACTCCGTTCAGGGCCGCGAGGATCGCCTCTCGCTCCGGGGTCGAGGGTTTTGCTTCGTCTCGCGCGGCGAACCGCGGTTGCAGCCAGGAGAGCCCTCGATCCGTTCCCCTTCCCACTCGCCGGGTGATGCAGCGGATGCTGCGGAAGACGAAGCCGGTGATCCCGCGGGTCCGGCCCGGTTCGCCGACCGGCGCGCCCAGCCTGCTCCAGACCGAATGGTGAACCCCTTCGACGATGTCGGTGATCCCCTCCGTCCCCTCGGCGGCCAGTTGGGCGAGCGCGCGGAGATCGGAGGCCCGCAGGTGGCGCAGGGGACGTTTTGCGGCTTTGGCGTCGGGTGGGGGCATCGGATCTTTCCGGTCCGTTGGGTCGTTCATTTCCCCAGTCTAGGGTGTTTCGCGCCAGCCCTCACCCCCTGACCCGGAGGGCCGAGTGCCGCCCCCCGGCCCGGCCTGATATCTTCGCGCCGATCCCATGCGCCGCTCTCCCGCCCTGCTGTGCGTCACCGTGCTCCTGATGGGCCTGTCCTGGAGCTTGTACAAAGTCCATTTTCCGCCCGGGCCGATCGGCGACGAGCCGGCGTACGTGATGATGACCCAGAGCCTCTGGCACGATCACGACCTGGTCTACGACCATCGTGATCTGCTGCGCGGCTACCAGGCGTGGGACCAGGGGCCGAACGGAGTCATCCTGTTCACCTCGGACGGCGGCAAGTCGATGTACTACGGCAAGCCCTACGTCTATTCGCTCGCCGCGGTGCCGTTCTACGCTTTGTTTGGCGTGCAGGGGATGGTGGTGTTCAACATGGCGCTGTTTCTCGCCATGCTCTGGGGGGCGATCTGGTTCTGGCAACGGCCGGAGCGGAGCGGCCAGGCGGGATCGGCCGGGATCTTCCTCGGCGGTTTCTTCTTCGCTTCGGCGGCGTTCTGCTACGTCTTCTGGATGCAGCCCGAAGTGTTCAACATGGCTTGCCTGTTCTTCGCGCTGCTGATCTGGCTCCACCTGCGCGGCATTCCGAATTGGACCTCGCGCCACCTGGTGCTGATGGGGCTGGCCGGCGCGCTGCTTGCGGCGGCGTACATCTCCAAAGAACCGACCATCCTGCTCGGCGGGCCGATCGGGCTCGACCTGATCTGGCAGAAGCGGTGGAAGGGGATTCTGGCGCTTGCGGCGCCCGCGCTTTTGGGACTCGCGGGATTGATGGTTCTCCAGCACCACGCGACGGGGGCGTGGAGCCCGTACCGCGGCGTGCAGCGCCGGTCGTTCGAATCCGAGTATCCGATCGAGAGCAAGAAGGATCTCTGGGCGCAGTACCGCGGGACCAGCTTCGGCTCCTGGTCGGGGCTCGGGGTCGAGACCACGCCGCGGATGTTCCTGCGCGACCTCGAATACTTTCTGATCGGCCGCCACACCGGGCTGCTGCCCTACTTTCCATTCGCGCTGTTCGCGATCGGCCTCTACGCCTTCGGACCGAAGGACCGCTCGCGCCACCTGCTGCTGCTGGGGATCGTCGGCTACTGCCTTGCGATCCTGATCCTGCGGCCGAACAACTACCACGGCGGCGCGGGCTTCGTGGGCAACCGGTATTTCGCCAGCATTTATCCCGCCTTCGCGCTGCTGCCGGTCGCGATCCGGTCGCGGAAGAGTCTACTGCTGCCGTATGCCGCGGCCGGGCTCTGGACCGCCGCAGTGGTCGCCGTGCCGCTGCTCCAGATCGCGCCGGAGGCCACCCTCCAAGCGCACGTGCGGCGGCCGTCGTTCCAGGCGCTGCCGCTCGAATTGACGCTGCTGCAAAAGATCCCCGGCTATTTCCTCAAGGGTTGGACCGATGCGGTTTGGGTCGTGCCGAAAGAAAACTTCCACGCCCAGGAGCCGAACCCGGACGGCGTCTGGGTGCGCGGCGCGTCGCGCTCCGAGGTGTACCTGGTGGCGCCGCAACCGGTCGCCTCGATCCGGGTTCGGCTGCGGTCCCTTTCGGATCAAAACGTGGTGACGTTCAAAAGCCCGGTCGATCAGGTCACCGTCCGTTTCGACAGCGAAGAGAAGCGCCGCGGCACGCCGATCGAGCTGCGCCTCCAGCGGGTGGCGAGGAATCTCGGCTTCTTCCCCGAGGGGAAGGACGAGTATTTCTACTCGTTCACCCTCTCCTGTTCCGACGGCGTGATGCCCAATCGGCGTGACGACAAGATCGAGGACTACCGCTACCTCGGCGTGTTCCTCGATTTCGCGGGCGCGGGGAAGTGACGATGGCTGAGACCGAGATGGCGGAGCCGGGCGAGGCGCGATCGATGCCGGCGGGCGAGAGGGGAGAGTCGGTCGACGTGGCCGCCGCACTGGATCGCCTGCGTGCCGGGGTGCGCCAACGGCGCGCGGAGCTGGCGACCCTGGGCGACGAGAGCGAGGCGACCAAGCTGCGGGTGTTGGAGCTCAAGACGCTCGAATGGGTCGAGGAGCCGCCGCTCTTTTCGCATCGCCCGGGTCTGGGCAAGCTGATCGTCCTGTTGCGCAAGGTTTTCTTCCACGCGTTCGTCAAGTGGTATGCGCGCCCGTTGCTGCAACGGCAAAACCGGTTCAATCAGGTCGCGAGCCAATTGATTCAGGAGCTGCTCGCACAACAGACCCGGCTCGCCGGCGAAGTCGGCCGGCTGGAGCGCGAAGTGGCGGCGGCCCGCGCGGCGGAGGTGGCCTCTTCGGTCTCCGTCTCTCCAGCCACCCCAGGTTCCGAGCCGTAACCGCTATGGGCCTGCGGATCTGCGTTTGCGGCGTTCAGGTGCCGTTCGCCTACGGCGGCGCCGAGATTCTGGTCGCTTCGCTCGCCGACGAGCTCAAGCGGCGGGGACATACGGTGGACGTGGTCTCCCTGCCGTTCACCTGGCCGAACCGGGTGCAGCTGTTCAAGAGCTGCATGGCCTGGCGGATGCTCGATCTTTCGGAAGTCGACGGTCAGCGGATCGACCGGGTGATCGCCACCCGCTTCCCTTCCTATGTCGTCAAACATCCCGACAAGGTGGTCTGGCTGGTCCATCAGCTGCGCCAGGCGTACGACCTGCGCGGCACCGGCTACAGCGATTTCACCGTCGAGGGGCGCGGGGATCGAGACGCCCGGGTGGTCGAGATGCTGCGCTCGATGGACGAGCGGACGCTCGGCGAGGCGCGGCGGGTCTACGCGATCTCGGACAACGTCGCGGCCCGGCTTGAACGGCACAACAACATGAAGATCGGTACCCTCTATCCGCCGCCGCGGCTGATCGACCGCCTGGCGCCGGGCGAGATGGGCGACTACGTGTTCACCGCTGGACGGCTCAATCGGATCAAGCGGTTCGACCTGTTGATCCGGGCGATGAAGCACACCAAGACCCCCGTCCGCTGCCGGATCGCGGGGACCGGCGAAGAGCGCGAGGCGTTGGAGAAGCTGATCGCCGATCTGCGGCTGGAAGACCGGGTGGAGCTGCTTGGCTGGATCGACGACGATCGCGCGGTCGCCCTCTATTCCGGCGCGCTCGCGGTGTTCTACGCGCCGTACGACGAGGACTACGGTTATGTGACGGTCGAAGCCTGCCGCTCGGCCAAGCCGGTGATCACGGTCGCGGATTCGGGCGGCGTGCTCGAATGGGTGGCGGACGGCAAAACCGGTTACGTCGTGGCGCCCGACGACCCGGCGGCGATCGCCGCGCGGCTCGACGCCCTCTATGCCGACCGCGCGCTCGCCCGGCGGCTGGGCGAGGCGGGGGCGGAAAAAGCGCGCGACGTCTCGTGGGATCAGGTGATCGACGGGCTGCTCGGGTAAGCCCGGCGGCGAATTCCAAAATGAGCGGTCGCCTTCGCGTCGCGATGTTCTCGCCGCTGCCGCCTCTATCGAGCGGCATCGCGGATTATTGCGTCGAGCTGCTGCCGCATCTTTCTTCCCGTTTCGAACTGGAGCTGTTCGCCGAGGAGGGCTCGCGGCTCGACGCTTCCGCCGAATGGGGCGCCGTGCAGATCTTCCCCTGGCGCGCGTTCGCCGCCCGCCGGGCCGAACGGCCGTTCGACGCGGTGATCTACCAGTTGGGCAACAACGCGGATTTCCATTCCGGCGCCTACTCGACACTGCTGGAGGTGCCGGGCTTCGTCGTGCTCCACGAGATCGTGCTCCACCACATGCTGCGCGAGATGACGCTCGCCAAGGGGGATGCGGAAGGGTACCTCGAAGAGATCCGTTACGCCGCGGGCAAAAGCGGGCAGCTGCTCGCCCGCGGATCGTTGGAGACCGGCACTCCCTTGGACGCCTGGCGCTATCCGCTGTTCGAACGCGCGGTCGATGCGAGCTTAGGGGTTTTGGTTCACAGCGAAGGGGCGCGGCGGAGAGTGCTCGCGAGCCGGCCGGAGGCGGCGGTGTTTCGGATTCCGTTCCCCTGGACTCCGCCGCCGCCGCTCCCCGCCCGAAGCGAAATGCTCGCGCGGCTCGGCCTGCCGTCCGACGCGTTCGTGATCGCCTCGTTCGGATTCCTGACCCGGTCGAAACGATTGGACGTGGCGCTTCGAGCGTTTTGCACCCTCGCCCGCGAACGGCCGAACGCGCTGTTTCTGGCCGTGGGCGAGATCTCGAAGGACTACGACCTACCGGCACTCGTGCCCGCCGACCTCGCCTCGCGGGTGCGCCCCCTCGGCCGGGTCGATCTCGACACCTTCCACGCGGCGATGGCGGCGACCGACGTGGCGATCAACCTTCGTTACCCGAGCGGCGGCGAGACCTCGGCGACGCTGATGCGGCTGCTGGGCCTAGGCCGAGCCGTGATCGTGACCGAAGGGGGCTCGTTCGACGAGATCCCGGACGGCGCCTGCGCCAGGGTGCCGCCCGACGAGAGCGAAGGGGAGCTGCTGCTCGAAATCCTCCGCCGCCTATCGGCCGACGAGCCGCTGCGCCGCGCGATGGGCGAGAACGCCCGGCGGTTCGTCACGGCGGAGCACAGGATCGAGCAGACCGCGGACGCTTACGCCCAGGCGATCGAGGCGCTCCGCTCGGCCCCCCTCCCAGCGCGCGCCGTGCCGCCGCTCGCCCCGTATCCGCCGGAGGAGATTGGCAACGACCTGATCGCCTCCGTTGCGGCCGATTGGGTCGATCTCGGCGGGGGGGAACGGGACAGCGAGCTGCTCGCCGAGCTGGCGACCGAGCTTTCGGAGCTCGGCTGGGTTGAGGCGTAGGGGCTCACGCGGTTCAAAAGACTCAATCGAAATGACCCTTCCGAGATAAGCTCCGCGGCGCGATGACTCGGGGGAAATGGGTGCTCGTCGGCCTTGCTGGGCTCGCCGCGATCGCCGGCCATGTGGGCTGGTGGTACTGGCCGCGCGAACGGGCGGTGGTGCCGGATGCCTCCGACGTTCCGGCGCGGATGCTCGCGGCGGGCGCCTGGGACGCCTGTCTGTGGATTCCCTATCCGCATCAAAACCTTGCCGCCCTCGCCGAGGAGTTGGACGACGCGCAGACCTATTTCGCCGCGGTCGCGCGGCTGTCGGGCTCGGCCGAGCCGGCGATGCCCGCGTTCGGGCCGTTTGCCGTGCCTCCGGCGCGCGAGCTGGCCGCCTGCGCGGATCGATCCAAGGAGCGGTTACGGGTCTCCGCCCGGGTCTATCCGGGGCTCGCCCTGGTCGCCAAGCTCGCCGGCCGCATTGCCGGCAACCCGTGGCTCGCAGGCGGCGACGTCAAAGTTTCGGATCGGCCGGCGACCGTGGCCTGGGACGGAACGCTCTGGACGGTCGAGGTGGGCACGCCGACCGCGATCCCCGAGACCGGTTGGGCGCCCGACTCGGCGGTGCTCGGCGCGTTTCGCCTGGCGCGCCCGGCCGAGAGCTTTCCCGCCGGAACTTACCGCCTGGCCCATCGCGGCGACGCGATCGATCTGACGCTCGAAGGCTCGCGCTTCCCCGAAAAACCGCCGTTCGATCCAGGCCAGCTCGCGACCGACCGGCCGATCCTGCTCGTGGTCGCCGGAGAAGAGGGGAAAAACCCGGCGGCGGCGCTGGCGTTTTACGAGGGCAAGGGCACTTTCGGCCTGCCGAACGGCGTGCTGTTCCATCCGCCGAAACGGGCTCGCTGGGACCTGCCCGGCGGGGGGATCGGCGGGCTGCTCGCCGACCGGCTGCCCCACGGCGCGAGCGCGGGCTGGGAGATGGTGGCGCTCGACGAAAAGAGCCTTGGCCGGGGCGCGGCGCTTGCCCCGGCGGTCGCCCGGATCGCGCCGCCGGAAGGGCCGTCCCCCAGCCCCCGGGTCCGCATGGCCGTCTGGCTCGCCCCCGAGCCGGCGCTCGTAGTGGTCGCCCGGATGCGCGCCGGGCTGGAGAAGTTTCCACTCGCACTCCCCTCCGACATCCAGCCCTGGCGAGATTGGGAGACCGTGCTCACCCCCACCGCCCGCTGCGAACGGGCGGCGCTCTGGTCGACCGCGGAACCCCAGGCGTTCCGGGTGCGGCTATCGGGGTGCTCGTAGGAGGAGCTTGTGGCGGTGTTTCTCGCCCAAGCGGTCCAGCGTACGGGCGATCTGGTCGCCCGCCACGGCGGCGAGGAGTTCGCCGTTTTCCTCCCACGACCGACCTGGCCGGCGCAAGCTCCGCCCCTACTAGAGATTTCCCACCACCGCGACCCGGCCTGAGCGCCCTGGAATCTCGCCCAAAGTGACCTCGCGGGCGATCGCCCGCTCCCTCGTCTCGGCGGCATAGTCGGCAGCCGTGAGGTGCTCGATCCCCATCGAGCGATGCCGTTCGAGCAGGGCGCGAAACAGATGACGGTAGGCGAGCCCCTCGGTCTCGGCGTGGAGGGTGAGCACCTCGGTCTCCCCCGGGCGATAGCGTGCGACCAGGCGATCGACGTAGTTCTGGGGACCGATGCCGTCGCGGCCGAGATCCTCGTCGAGTGTCGGCAACGTGGTCGGAATTTCGAGCAGGTCGAGCACCCGTTCGCGGACGCAGGGGAAGAACGGCGGCGCGGTGCCGCGCGAAACCGAGACGTAGTCGAAACCTTTATGGAGGAGCGCTTCCCAGCCGTCGTCCGTCATGTACCAAGCGGGGGCGGCAAACGCTCGCGGCGGCGCGCCGAAAATCTCGGTGAATTCGGCGATGCCGCGTTCGAGCGTCTTGTCGATCTTCGCCCGATCGAGCCGGTGAAGTCGATCCTGCCAGAGGACGTGATCCCAGGCGTGAAGGCCGACCTCGTGACCCAGCTCGCGCGCCTTTCGGATCGTCGCCGCGCAGCGCCGGCCGATCTTCGGTGCCGGCAGGAGGGTGCCGTAGAGCGCGGTCTTCCAGCCATACATCTTCGCCGCGTTGGTGCGCAGCATCTTGGTCAAGAAGCCGGGCTTGGTGAACACCCGGAAGATCGCCCGCCCCGAGTTGTCCGGCCCGAGCGTCCAGTAGAAGCTCGCCCGCACCCCCGCCGCGGCGAGATCTTCGAGCATCGCCGGCACGCCTTCGCCCGTGCCGCGGAAGGTGTCGACGTCGATCTTAAGGACGACCCGGGTCGGTTTCATCGGGGATCTAGCGCCGCAGCTTCCCTTCCTCGTCCGCCCGGAACCATTCGATCGTCTGGCGCAGCCCCTGTTCGAGCGGCGTCCCTGGATCGACCCCGAGAATCTCCCTCATCCGCGTAATGTCGGGATAGCGGCGCGGAATGTCCTCGTAGCTCTCGCCGTAGATTTCCTGCTGCTGGACGAACGTGATCTTCGACCCGGTCTCTGGATATGCGCGGATCATCGCTTCGGCCAGCTCCAGGATCGTCGTCTCGCGGTCGGTGCCGATGTTGAAGATGCCGCCCACCGCCTCGTCTTTTTCTCCCGCCATCGCGAGCGCCCGCACGGCGTCCCCGACGTAGGTGAACGCCCTCGTCTGCTTGCCGTCGCCGATCACGGTGAGCGGCTCGCCGCGCAGCAGCTGGCCCATGAAAATGGTGATCACTCGGCCGACGTCGATCCGGTCGAGGCGCGGGCCGTAGGCGTTGAAGAAGCGGACGATCACGACGGGTAAGCCCAGCTTGCCGTAGGCGAAACAGAAATGCTCGCCCACCGCCTTCGAGGTCGAATAGCACCAGCGGTCGATCGAGGTCGCGCCGAGCAGCCGGTCGCCGTACTCGCGGAACGGCGTGTCCTTCGACTTGCCGTAGACCTCCGAAGTCGACGAGAAGATCACCTTCTTGTCGTACCGGTAGGCGAGCTTGATCACTTCTTGGGTGCCGTTGACGTTGATGTTCAGGACGTGGAGGGGGTCCTCGACGTAGTGCTCCACACCCACCACGGCGGCCAGGTGGAACACCTTGTCGCACTTGGCGATCAGGCTTTCGAGCAGGTCGTGGTCGAGGATCGACCCCTTGATGAACTGGAATTTCGGATTGCCGATGTTGTGGCGGATCTTTAGATCCGACGACGTGTCGAGCGCGACGATCTCGTGCCCTTGGGCCAGCAGGAAGTCACCGAGGTGGGAGCCGAGAAAGCCGGCTCCTCCGGTGATCAGAATTTTCATGGCGAGCTCTTTTCAGTGGGAATGTCGGTAGGAATTTCGGTGGTCGATAGGGAAAGCTATGAGGGGGTGCGCAGGGCTTCGTCTAACCCCAAGCTCTCGTCGATCCGGAACCAGCGATCGGCGGTGGCGATGCGAATTCTCTCACCGATCCGGTCTACCGTGCCCGGCGCGGGGCGTACCCCGCCGAAATCGGCCGCGATCTCCTCCTCAGGCTCTCCCGCGTGGATCTCCACCCGCTTGCCGTCGATCGTACCGAAAGCGCCCGGCCACGGGGGGGCCACGGCGCGCACCAGGCCATCCACCCGGGCGGCCGGCCACGACCAGTCGATGAGCCCGTCCTCCGGCCGGCGACGGCCCACTTTCGACGCCTTCGACTCGTCCTGGACGATCCGCGGCGCCGTGCCGGCGGCGACCTGGGGGAGCGCCTCGCGAAGCAGCTCGATGCCCGCCTGCTCAATCTCCAGGTAGAGCGAAAGGGCGGTGGCGCGTGGTGCGATCGGTACCGCCCGCTGGGCCACGATGTCCCCCGCATCGGCCCGGCGCGCCATGTGGTGGAGGGTGATCCCGGTTTCCCGTTCGCCATGGACGAGCGCCCAATTGATCGGAGCTCGGCCGCGATACGCGGGGAGGAGCGAAGGGTGAAGGTTAAGCGCCGCGATCTTCGCTGCGGCGAGAACCGAATCGGGAAGCAGGCTGCGATAGAAGACCGAGAGGATCAGATCGGGGGCGAGGTACGCGGCGAGCGTGGCTCCTGTGTCTCCCAGTTCCGCCATGTCTTCTGAGTAGACGATGCGCAACCCGTGCCTCACCGCGGCATCGGCCGGGGTCTTGTACCAGCGGTTCTCGTGCGGGTCATCGCGAGGGGTGACGACCGCGAGCACCTCGTCGCCGCGCTCGACCAGCAATTCGACCGCCCGGTAGCCGATTTGGCTGTAGCCGAAGAAGAGGACCCTCATCGCGCGGTCACGCCTTCTTTCGAGTCGAAATTGAGGGTTTCGACCACGACGCTCCGGGGGCGTTGGCGGACCTCGACGTAGATCCGACCGACGTATTCGCCGAGCACGCCCATCGCCATGAACAGAAGCCCCATCAGAAAGAAGAGGATCGCAAACAACGTGAACAGCCCCTCGGCCTCGGGCCCGCGGATCAACCGGCGAATCCCGAGGAACAGGCCGAACCCTGAAGAGAAGAAGGCGATCAGCAGGCCGGTCCAGGTCGCGAAACGGAGCGGCAGCGAAGAGAAACCGGTGATCAAATCCGCCTGAAGCTTGAACAGCTTCCACAGCGAATATTTGGAATCGCCGACCGTCCGCTCGGCGTGGCCCACCGGCACCTCGGCGATCCGCCGGGCGAACTGGCAGGCGAGCGCGGGCACGAATGACGACCGTTCCGGGCAGCGGCCCATCGCGTCGACCACCGGCCGCGAATAGGCGCGCAGCATGCAGCCGTAATCGCGGAAATCGACCCCCGGCATCACCCGCCGCATCATCCGATTGATCTGGCGCGAGGCGAAGCGGCGGAAGAAAGAATCCTTCCGCTCCACCCGGTAGCCGCCGACCACGTCGAAACCTTCCTCGGCTTTGGCGAGCAGCTTCGGAATGTCCTCGGGGGGATTCTGCAAATCGGCGTCGAGGGTCACGACGACGTCGCCACGCGACGCTTCGAGACCGCTAAGCACCGCGGCGTGCTGGCCGTAATTGCGGTTGAACGAGATGACCTTGATCCGGCGATCGGCGGCGGCGATCTCGCGCAAGATTGGGAGCGACCGGTCGGAGCTGCCATCGTCGACCAGGATCGCCTCGACGCCCGACTTGCCCGGAGGTTTTCGGGATTCGCTCTCAATGCTGTCGAGCACCGGCCGGAGCCGCTCGTAGAGCGACGGCAAGTTCCCCTCCTCGTTCCAAACCGGAATGACGACCGAAAGGCGCATCGAAGATTCTGCCTGCAAGAACCGGCCCCGTTCCTTGGGGCTTTAGGCTCCCGCCTGCTCCACCGCGTCGCGCACCGCGGCGACGACGTCCTCGGCATCTTCGTCGGTCATCGTCGGGAACAGCGGCAGCGAGACGATCCGCGAGCAGACCTCTTCGGCGACGGGGAAGCGCCCCTCGGAAAAGTGGTACCGCTCGCGATAGTAGGCGTGGAGATGAACCGCCTCGAAATGGAGCCCGGTGCCGATTCCAAGATCCTTCAACCGGGCCATGAACGGCGCCCGCTCCGGAGCCAAGACCGTGAACAGGTGCCAGGGGTGGACGTGAGCGTACGGGGCGGTCCCCGGCAGTCCGAGCCCGGGCAGGTCGGAAAGGCCGCGCCGGTAGATCGCGGCGATCTCCGCCCGGCGGGCGTTGAACCGAGCGAGCTTCCGCAGCTGGTGCAGGCCGACGGCGGCGTGGAGATCGGTCAGGTTGTACTTGAAGCCCGGAAGCACCACGTCGTAAGTGGCGGGCGCCTTTTCGGTCGCTGAGTACGCCTTCCAGGCGTCGCGCCGCACGCCATGAAAGCGCCAGAGTTTGATTCGGTCCGCCAATTCGGCGTCATCGGTCGTGATCATGCCTCCTTCGGCCGAGGTCATGTTCTTGATCGGATGGAAAGAGAAACAGGCGGCCGTGGTGCCCAGCTTCGTGGTCGCCCCGATCGGCGTTCCCTTGTACTCAGACCCCGCGGCATGGGCGGCATCCTCGATGATCGCCACATCCTCCCGCCCGGCTTCTTTAAGGACCGCCCGGATCGCGTCCAGGTCCGCCGGCTGGCCGGCGAAATGGACGGGTACCACCGCCTTGGTGCGCGGGGTAAGGGCGGCGGCGAACGACGCCGGATCGAGGTTCCAGGTCGAGCGATCGACGTCCGCGAAAATCGGAGTGGCACCGCAAGCGATCACCATGTTCGAGGTCGCGGGCCAGGTGAGCGCGGGAACCACCACCTCGTCTCCGGGCCCGTACCCAAGAGCCAGGAAAATGACGTGCAGCGCCCCCGTGCAGGACGAGAACGCGAGCGCATGCTCGGCGCCCGACATGGCGGCGAATTCCTTCTCCAACGTTGCGGTGATCGGCCCGGTCGTAATCCACCCCGAACGCAGGCAGCGGACGACCTCGTCGATCTCTTCCTCGCCGATGTCGGGGCGCGAAAAAGGCAGGGGCGGGTTCTTCGGCAGCACCGGCGGAGCGTAGTTCATTCCCGGCCGACCCGCAAACTCCGGAAGGCCCCGGAAGGAACCTGCGATGCGATAGTTTTCGGCCCTATGAGCGAACCCCTCAATGCCCCTTCGAGCCGGAAATCCTGGCTCTCCGATGTCCTTCTCCTGGTTCTCGTCTTCGCCGCCCTGCTCGGCCCCTCGATCGGCCGCCGCGCGCTCTGGGAGCCGGACGAGGGGCGCTACGCCGAGATCCCACGCGAAATGGTCGCGACCGGCGACTACCTGACCCCCAGGATCGACGGAATCAAATACTTCGAAAAGCCGCCCCTCGTCTATTGGGCCACGGCCGCCGCGATCCGAATCGCCGGCACCTCCGAAGCGGCGGTTCGTTCACCCATCGCCCTCTTCGCCCTGCTCGGAGGGATCGCCGTCTACATCGCAGGCCGCCGCCTCTTCGGCCGAGCCGCGGGACTCTGGTCGGCGCTCGTCCTAGCCACCTCGCCCCTCTGGCTCGGCCTAGGCCAAGTCCTCTCGCTCGACATGCCGGTCTCGGCCCTCCTCACCGCCTCGCTCCTAGCCTTCCTCCTGGCCGTCCGCGAGCCCCCGGGCTGGAACCGCCGCCTGCTCCTCTGGGCCTTCTACGCCTTCGCTGCGCTCGCGGTCCTCTCCAAAGGACTGATCGGCGTCCTGATCCCCGCCCTGGTGATCGGAGCCTGGATCCTCCTCACCCGCCAATGGCGCCTGATCCCCGTGGCCCTCGCCCCCACCGGAATCCTCCTCTTCCTCGCCATCGCGGCCCCCTGGCACCTTCTCGCCGCGCAAGCCCACCCGGAGTTCGCCTGGTTCTACTTCGTCCACGAGCACTTCCAGCGCTACCTGACCCAAGTCCACAACCGCTACGAGCCCCCCTGGTACTTCGTCCCCGTCCTCCTGGGGGGCCTGCTGCCGTGGACCCTCTTCCTTCCGCAGGCCCTCAAATCCGCCTGGCGCTCGGAACCCACAGAGCGCAGACAAACCCTCTTCCTAGCCTTGTGGGCCGCGCTCGTCTTCGGCTTCTTTTCGCTTTCCGACTCGAAGTTGATGCCCTACGTCCTCCCCGCCGTGCCGCCGCTGGCACTCCTCGTCGGAAGGTGGATTGCGGGCGTCGAGTGGGCGACTCAGCAACCCGGTCGCTCCCCGCTCCGCGCGGCGCTTTGGGTTCTCCTGCCCTTGGGGCTGATCCTCGCCTTGGCAGTAGCCTTCTGGCCCACGCCGACCGAAGGCACCAAAGACCGCGCCTTCCTCGATCTGCTCGGGGCTTACCGCCCCGCCCTGGCGATCTGCTTCGCCTTCATTGCCCTCGCGCCCTTCATCCTTGACCGCCTCGGCCAACGACGGGCTGGCATCGCCGCGCTGGTCCTAGGCAACGCCTTCCTCTTCACTACCCTGGGCGCGCTGGCCCCCCGCTTCGACGCCTACCGCTCGACGAAGCCCCTCGTCGAGGCTCTTTTGCCCCAGCTCCAACCCGGAGACGAAGTGGCGAGCTACCACTTCTACCCTCACACCCTCGCTTACTACTTGGGGCGCCGGATCACCATCGTTGGCTACACGGGGGAATTGGAATTCGGGGCTCGCCACGACGACACGACAGGCTGGGTGATTGGCGATTCGGAGTTCTGGCGGAGATGGAATGGGGCGGGGAGGGTGTTTGTGGTGGTGGACATGCAGCATAAAAAGCCCCTGCCGGTTGAGCTGGAGGGGGCGAGGGTGGTGGGGGAGGGGGGGATGTTTCGGGTAGTGATGAATCGGTGAGAGGGGAAACCTCTGATTTCGCCGAGTTGTCCTACCAGGCCGGCGCGTCAAGAACTCGGACGCTTGGGCAGGCCGAGTTTTTCAACCCACCGCCGGTCGAGGTGGTAAAGCTCTTTTGGCTCGCCGTTGTCGTTCTCGTAGGCCTTCTTATAGCCTTCGAGAAGCCGAACGTGATCGGCCGAGTTGAAAAGATCTTCGGCCACGAGCCAAAGCCGATCCCCTGAGTATCTCTCGACGAGGCAGCGCGCCCCCAGTTCGTCCGCTGCACTTTCTAAAGCATTCTTCAAGCCAAGGAAGCCCGTCGGCCATGGAAAGTCCTGTGGAACGAGGGCTAGGAGGAAGGCACGGCGCCGCGGCCTTGGCTCAGGATCTCCGAATACGGACTCCCGAAGGCCTCGCACAACTTGCAGCAGGTATTCCTCCCAACGCACGACCCGAGAGGTCGCTTTCGGGATCTCATAGCCGGGAACCGTTTCAGGGTCTTTTTCGCTGGAACCCGGCGCCTGGGAAGAACCAGATCCGGCTTCTTCCGACGAAACCCGGACTGAAGAGACTCCGCGCTCTTGGTCACGGAGCGCGCGCGCATAGTTTTCAAGAGCACTGTGGAGCCCGTCCCTGAACTCGGAGCGATCAACGACATTGTTAAAGGCATTGCAGCGCTCTTCGAGCGGCAGTGGCCGACGGCTCCCCAGAGATATCGCCCGCCAGAAACGCGCCCAGAGACTCGGCTGGCGTGCGGTGGCCCTACGAAGCGCCTCCCAATGCGCGAGAAGCTGCAACATGGCCGCGGAATTGGACTCGGGTGGCGCTGGCGAATTTCCTAAAGGCAGATCCGCTTCGATCGGGAGTTTCAGGAAATCTTCGCTGGCCTTTCGGATTCTTTCCTTCGCCCCGATAGCGCGGAACGCCTCATGGGTTGCCAGAGCCTCTGGATCCACCGACCACTTCTGAGTACTGCCGGTCCCTGAGATTACGATTATGTCTTCCAGGCCGCTAAGTTCGCGCACATCTCCCTCGGTGGCAAACCGAATCTCGCGGAAACGGGCGCCAAGCCCCCTAAGCCTTTTCTGAATCTCACCTTGTATTGCGGAACCTAACTCATCGGTCTCACGCCGGACGGCCAAGCGCCAGCGGACCTCATGCGTCGGGTCGGCCACCGTTTCAGCCGGAGCTCGGGCATCGGTAGGGTCCTCTTTGTTCGTCTGTGGAGCGGAACCTGTATCGGTTCGAGAGGTTCCTTGCGGCATCCCCTGTGCCAATGAAGCTTCGGTTTCTTGCAGCTCCAAGGCCGAAAAGTCTTCTCGAAAGAGCCACCGGGCCGCTGCAGCCCCGAAAGCCTCGGGAGCGAGCACTCGCCGCGTTTCCTCATCCGCGAGTCGCGCCATGCCCTGAACTGCGCAGATCGTTGCGCGCTGAACTTGGGTATCGAGCTGCGCGACGATGGCCCGAGCTGTGCGTCGAACGATGTCGCCCAACGCATCGCAGCGTTCCACTTCACCAAACAGAAAGCTGCGCGCGAACAACTCTCGGCGCGAGACCGCCGCTCTGATCGAGGGGATGCGTTCAAATTGAGCCTCGAATTCGATATTTCCCGCCCGCAGAGCCGTGATCTCTTGGAGTGCGGCATAGGTGTTGGCCTCAAGCCGATTCGAGAAGTCGTGGTCCGAAAAGGCACCTGGAAGCGCAAAATAGCCAAGAATAAATGCCGTCCCGTCAAGACGTCGCGTAAGGTGCGCCACGTCGAGGAGCATCCCAGAGCCCGATCCTCCGCCCAGCGAGGTCACCAGCGCCACCCGCATACTGGTTTCCGGATCGGGTGCGGGGCTGGCGCAGCGAGCGCGAAATATGCCCCTCTTGATAGACCTCTCGACACTCTCATCGGCGGCAAACAGTCCAAGGCGGCCGAGTGGACGGTAGCGCCGCGCTCCGGAAGGCTCTAGAGCATCAATGAGCTGGAACGATTTTCCCTCGGGAAACCAGGGAAGCAAATCGCGCCATCCCGAACGCCCCTCTTCATTCAGGCCGAGCTGCTCGAGAATCTCTGTGGCCTTTCGTGACGGTAAGTGTAGCCACTCCTCTGCGCCGAGCACGTTCCCTGGATCGCCGAGGGGCTTAGACTGATCGATCACCAGAAACGCCGTGGGCACGCGCGAAAAGGATGCCATTTTCTCGAGAGACTTCTTTACTTCCACCGCAACCGAAGCGCCAAAGCCGCCGAGACCGAGTACTAGAGTCGGAGTTGTCATGATTCATTCCTTTCCGAAAGTTCCTTGCTGCGGCCTCTCCCACAACTCCCAAGGTGGCCGCCCGAGCAATTCAGTGTCCGGGTACAGACGTCTTGCGTCCTTGAAGGCAGGCAAAAACGAGGCTCAGCTACAATTCCTTACTGCCTCTCTGGGCCATGCTGACGTTGAAAGCTCTCGATGAGGTGCCGAGTTCGTCCTTCGAGAATCTTGCGAACGACTGGATCATGAGTACCTCCGACGAGCACTCCAGTTACTCGTGAGAGGAGCTCATGGTTGTAGCTGGCCAGACGAAAAATCGAAGCTTCAACCGAAGACTGATCGAGCACCTCTTGAATCAAGGCGTGGCCGACCACGACGAGTACGCGATAGTCGTCGGACTCGAGCCATTCGTCGGATGCTCCGTCGTACTGGGGCACGACAATCTCATCCGAATCCTTCACGCGGTGATCGCGGCGACCACAAAGGAGGCATGGTTCGGCGGGGGCCGATTGAAAACCAGCCGGAAGTTCTGGCGGAATTATGGAATCCTTCACCCGTTGCTTCTTTAAACTCTCGGAGCTGAAGCAAGCATGACAGAATAGGCACTTCTCCAATCGGGCAAGAAACGACCTTACTGCGAGCGGCTTAAGCGTCGCGTGTTCACAGATCGGACAGCGGCTTGCGCCGCGCGGCAGAAGGGCGAATTCTCCAGTAGGGAGGAGGAGCCCGCCCACGGGGCAGCCAAAAATGTTGGTGCAGAAGGAGTCGTCGAGCTCGCTGTGCTTTCGAATCCCAAAAGGCGACCTGCGCACTCCGCAGACCGTACAGATCTTGATCTCGGTCTCGGGATCCGGGTCGTGGAGCGGCGATCGGACATGGCGAATAGCATTACAGCACGGGCAGTTTTCAAGCTCGCGACGGCAACGCGGGCAGCGCGACTGGTCAGCTAGGATCGGATAGCCACAGTGGCCGCAAGCCGTCTCGTAGCGGATCTCCTGATCTGCCTTTGCCGAGGCGCAAAGGAAGACGTTGCCGCCCGCGCGCCGAAAGAGGTAGCTCAGTGCGTGGGGCATTTGAGCTCCTCTCCGGTGCAACAGTTTCGTCCCGTCGCGTGGTCGACCGGAATCAGCAACGTTCTACAGTTTGGGCAACGTACATTGTCAGGGAGTCCGTGATGGGCCGCTAACATTTTAAACTTTTCGGAGTCGTGCCCATTGACGCCGTCGAGATAGAAGCAGATGAGGTCCGCGGGCACTCGGAAGGTCTCATGGCTGCGATCTTTTTCATGGAGGTCTTCACAATTTGGACAGAACAATGCCTCGCGCACGTCCGGTCGCTTCCCGATCCGTGATTTTGGGAAGGCAATCGGGTCGCGCCGATGCTCTTCGATGCAGCGGGGGCAAAGCTCTTTGTCGATCGAGATCTCTTCGGGAATCTCGCCGTGCCGACAGCAGGTCCACCACTCGGCATGGTTAAAGCCCTGGCAGAACGGGCAGCTTTTGTCCTGGCGCCGCGGATCCTTATGGAGTTCACTGGCTGTGCAATCAGGATTTCCGCATCGCGAACGGATGGGCCGGTGACAACCCGGGCAGTTCCGAGTATCCCTTGGTACATTGGCAATGCCGTAGGAACAAGCGTCGTTGCCGCAGGTCACCGCGGCGGCTGAAACCGTGGTGCGAATATCTAGAAACTCCCGCAGCTTCAAGAAGCGACGATCAATGTGGTAAAGCTCAACGAATTCGGAGGCCTGATACGACTGATAGTAGTCCTCAATGTTGCGTATGTGGTCTGGAGGGTTGAAGAGATCCTCGGTATAGATCCAGATCCGCGAGCCGTGGTACCACTGGACCTGCACCTGACTATCAAGAATCTGGGCAGCGCTTGCCTTAATAAACTTAAGGAGATGATCCGCATCTTTCCCTGGCCATACCAGTCCTTTTGGCACCATGATGAATGCGAATCCCACGCGGAGGACATTCGGTGTCCGCCTCTCAAAGACGCTCTGTCGGCACCGTACGAGTGCTTCGCGCAGGCGAGCTTGGGCATCTTTTTCATTCAGTTCAAGGATCATGTGATCGCCACTTAGGCCTTGGTCCTGGCCGATTCGTTCTTGGACCAAATCGAAAAGGCGTTGCCTCAGGACCTCTGGATCCTTCTCCGACGCGAATGTTCGGGCGCCCTCAAGAAGGGAGGGAAGCTTAGTGCGGAGGACTTCGAGTGCAATCGAGAGGAGAGGTTCAGTTAACTGGTAGAGCTTTGCGATCGGCGCAAGCTCGGCCTCGGGCACCCTTTCCCAGACTTCCTTTCCAGGAAGAGACTGTTCCGTTTCCTCAAGAGCTCTCCTGAGGGTCTCGCGAAGTTCCTTTATTGCCCGGACACGCAGAGTGGAATCCAAGCAACCCTGGACCGACGTATCGGCTAGGCCTGCTTGAACCTCGGGCAATGCTCGCCGAGATGCAATCATCTGATTGACCTTTGGCGACTTAGAGGGACGCCACCATCGCCTCTTCTGGTGACTGCTCAAGCGCGCTAACGCGTTTTCCCATCGCTTGCGGATTTCGGTAAGTGCCTCGGTGGTCTGCGGGAAGGGATAAAAGAAAAGCCGTGGATCATCAAGAAGTCCCTTCAGAAATCCCCGACGGGCAAGGGCACTCTCTCCCAATGAGGTGAGTGCGGCGCGGACGTGTGTGCGAACCTCGTCTCTGATTCCAGCGTCAAATTGATCGAAGGCGGACGGTAGTACTTGTCTCTTCTCCCCTGGCTCTAAGGTAGGAATGGGCGCAGTGAGAACTCGGAACAAATCCAACTTGCGGCTATAGATCTTATCATCGGCGCTGAATTCAGAAAACGCCAGCTCGCCGAACTGTTTGAGTCGCTCGATCGACGCATTGACTTCGTCGGAATGTCCGCCGCGTAGTCGCTGGTCTATCCAAGCGAGCTGTTGCTCCAGGCCCTTGAAAATCTGCTCCTTCGCCTCATTTGCGTGGCGTTCTATGCGGCCTCGCCACTGCCGAATGAGTCTTCGGTGACTAGTATCATCAGACTGAGTGTCACCACTAGGTTTGAGATCCTCTTCACCCTCTCTTGGATCGACCGAGGTGATGGAGCCTGCTCGCATCACCTCCATCATCGAGCGATTGGTTGCTTCGATCTTCGGCGCGAAGATTTGGGCCAGGAAGGAGGGTTGTTTTAGTGCTCGAAGTGCACTGTCGAAGAGTACCTCGTCGAGGTTCTCGATGGGTACGAGCGGTACGAACTGGCTACCAGAGGTACTAAAGCAGTGGGATCTCTTGCGACCTTGCTCCGTTAGCGCATCTCCCGAAACGACGTTTGCTGCGACCGAAAGCGTCTTGAGCTGAATGTCTCTCTGCAGTTGGCCCAGGATCGACTCGGCTATTCGCACGTTGGCGGCGAGAATCGGATCGGTGCCGCAGAAGCCCTGGCTCGGACAAAGGAAAATGCGAGAAAAGGGTGCCTCACCGTGGACTGGAATGTCGAGGGGTGGAAGGTGGAAGTACCGCGCCTGAATCGGAATCTGCTGGTCCTTCAGATAACACAGCTCGCGGATACAGGCATATGCGTTCTGAAGGATTCGGCCGCCGTTGTCGACGTCCTGAAAGACCTCGGGTAACATCAGGTAGCCGAAGACACGTGGCCGCCCCATCTGGCGCCTTGCGAGGTAGGCCATGTCGACGAGCATTCCGGCGCCCGTCCCTCCCGCAATCGAACCGACCAAGATGACTCGCTTGTCTTCAGAGAGCCGAACCGAGTCAACTTCACCGCCGATTTCGTGAAGCTTCGCTCGCACGGTTCTGCCGAGGGACTCGTCATTAAGGAAGAAACCGAGACGGCCGAGGACACGAAGCTGACTCGCTCCGTTGGCTTCGACTTCGCTGACCGGGATCGTGACGCGCTCAGGGAACCAGTCAAGCACGTTTGCCCATGCGGGCTGATCGCCATGGACGCGATCGAGGTGGCGAAGCGCATCCTGGATCGTGCGGGGGTTAAGGAAAAGAAACTCATCGTCGCCGAAATCCTCTAGTTCTCCGTTGCCTGCTGACTCCAAGGCAGAGCGGTCAAAATCAATGGCTAGAAAACTCGCTGGAACCCGCTCTCTCGCGGGGAGGCGAAGGTAGAGCCTCTTGAGGGCACGTAGTGTGAGTACTCCTGTACCGCCAAGGCCGATAACCAGAGTCGCAATCGACATTAGTGCGAACTTTCCGAGCATGTAAAGGTTTGGATCGGTGTCGCGCCGTCGACAGCTGGAGGAGAAAGTGACCAGGCTAAGAATACTGCTACCAGAAAGACGGAACCGAACCAATACCGAGGTTTCACTCGATCACGTTCAATTTGCTCAATATCCTTATCCGTTGGCGGTTGCGGGGCCTGGGCAATTTTCATTTCTCGGCCCGAGTAGTACCAGCGAACCAGGAAGTAGGTAAGTATAGAAAGTGCGAGAGCGACGAGCACAGATCGGCCGATCGGTCGCGAGAGCCAAGAAAAAACGGACTCGGTCGAGAGTAAGTTGAGTCGCGAAGCAGTGCTGCCTATATTAGCGAGACCGCCAGCAAAAATTGTCAGCAGATGATTCCATTCTATCGCGGCAAAGAACTTGCGTTTCGTGAGTCCGATAACGATACTAATAAGTGTAACAACAACACCAACCACTCCTTGAATACTGTTCGTGTGGCTGCTCCCAACATCCTCTTCCGGTTTAGTGAGCGACGCCTCCGATTTTTCGACATGAACTTCAAATTGGTTCTCAGAAAGTTCGCTTTCAAACCGCATCGGAACCGCAATCGCGATGGCATAGTTCTTAAAGTCTTTGATGTCTAGATCTTCCGGTACGTTAAAACAGCGTTTAACTTTCCCCTCATCGCTTTCGCTTCCGATTCGCTGGAGAGTTACCTGATAGGTTTCGTCTTTTGTGGAATCTCCTCGCATCGAAGCGAAGACGCGGAGAAGACCATCGTGACGAAGAAAGTTTCGTTCAAAAACCGACCTCTCGACACTTGCCTCGACCCAGCCAACCACTTTGTCTGCTGTCCCATCAACGCCTTCTCGGGATATGGCGTGAATTCTATAGCTCGCAGTTGTGGCAGGGCAGGCGTCTGAGGGAAAGAGAAGCTCATCTGCCGTCGACCTTTGCATGGCGAGAGCGTTCGCAAATTTAGAACCAATTAGAGGTAGGTCTTTGGGGTCACCGATGGCTATCCCGTTTGCGTCGATGCAAGCGAGTTCGATGCGTGAGAGGCGAACCTCTGCGGCATTCGGATTTTGAATTTCGAGGTGAATAGTTCTTTGCCGAACGCTAGGCAACGCTACTACGGAGAGTGGGAAATAGAGGCGACGTTTGATTTCTTGGGCAAGGTCGCGGGCATTAATGCCACCTGACCCGATTTCTCGCCGCTCCAAGCCCCGAACCTTCTCGAGGTCGTCGAGCACCTGGGTACGAAGACGGTTCTCAGCCTCGTCCGTTGCTGTCAGTGGGGCGACGCCGAGGAGGAGAGGATTTCGGGTGTCATTGCCACTCGCCGTGCGATCTTCAAGCCATGGTTTGAGGGTGATGTCCAGAACTTGCTGCCAGTCGGTCATCGCGCGTTGCCAGTAGGCAGGGTCGTTGGTTGATTTCTTACGGCCAATACGGGATGGCTCATGCACGAAGTCGCTGGCGATGATGGCCACCTCTCGCATGAACTTTCGATCGCGAGAGGAGAGCTGCGCCCGAAGGCTCTCGGCAACAGCTTGAAAATCGGTTCGCTGGAGCGCGGGATTCCGGAGGGGGTCGTTCTGAATGGCCAAGATCCTCTCTCTCAGAGTTTCGATGAGCGGGCGATCGAGTGAACCACCCGGCAGAGGATCTTCGTCAAGGATTCGGTCGGCGAAAAGAAAGAAGCGGACTTCGTCGTTCGCAGTCAGAAATTCGGGCTCGCGAAGAAGGAGTTGGAGGGCCTCGACGGTTTTTACAAAGGGAGAGTCGTCCTTGTCAGGGTGCATGCTCCCCGAAAGGTCGAGGTACACGAGAACCCTCTTCGAGAATGCCTCCTGCGATTCAGCGCTGGCGGCGCCAAAGGCGGGGCAGAAGAAGACATACAGGAGTAGAAATGGGTAAGTAGTTCGTCTCATGGCTGCTCCAAAGGGTTTTAGTGAAATTAGGTAAGCAGGGTGCGTGCCGCAGAGGAAAATGCGCGCTGAAAGTGAGCTAAGTCGAACAGTTTTAGAGGCTTACGCCGGAGTGGACTAGCAGGACGGCCCACCAATTCGAGGCGTTCAGGAAACACCTACCGTTTCCCTGGGGTAACGCTTCTCCCCCTCCCCCTCTAGGGTCTCTCGATCCCGTATTGGTGAAGCTTCGCGTAGAGCGACTTCGGACTGATCTCCAGGATGCGGGACGCGCGGCGTAAGTTAAAGCTGGTGAGTCGGCATACCTCGAGGATGTAGCGACGCTCGGCGAACTCTCGGACCTTGCGAAGCGATTGGGGTTGATCGAACCACGGGAGATCGCTGGTTCGCCAGGAGGAAGGGCAAACCGCTTCCACATCCTGAGGTGTGATGACTTGGCGTTCTCCAACCTCGGCGATAAGCCGGACGACGAGCTTGTCCAGTCCCCGCACGTTGTCGGGAAAGTTCCGCGCTTGAATTGCGGGCCAGCAGTCTTCGTCGAAATGGAGCTTGAGGTCGGCGCGCATCCCTTTGCGCCCAAGGTCGAGGAGGTTTCTCTGCAGGAGCTGTTCGCAAAGGAGGGGAATATCCTCTTTCCTCGCACGTAGCGGGGGAATTGAGAGCTCGAAGTAGTCGAGCCGGCTGACAAAGTCGCTCTTAAGTCGCCCGGCCTCGACTTCGGCGGGAACGTCCTTGTTCGTGGTCGCGACGAACCGCACATCGACGGCGTGAGACTTCTCAGACCCAAGGGAATAGAAGGTTCCGTCTACCAGGACGCGATGAAGACGGTCCTGCTGTGGTGGGCTCAGGCGCTCGAAGTCGTCGAGCACGAGGACGCCGCCGTGCGCCTGGTCGAGACGCCCGCTGAGATCCCGCACTGCCCCAGTGAACGAACCGGCGCGATGCCCAAAGAGAGCGTTGTCGAGCTCGGGTAGGGAGCCGCAGTCGACAACTACGAAAGGTCCTCCCTTACGGGGGGATTGAAGATGAATATGGCGAGCAAGGTGACTCTTTCCGGAGCCAACCTCGCCTGTAATGAGAATGGGCCGATCCCCGCCGATCGCCGCTCGACGGGCTTGGTCGAAGAGATTGGCGATCGCTTCGGACTGTCCGACGAAAGCGATGGAAGAACTCGCAACGCCTGATGTGGATCCCTCGGACCATAAGGATCTCTGAGCCCTTGCACTTCGAGGGGCCGACTCCACAGGAAAAGTCCTCCGTTCAAGCATAGAAAAAATGTAATGTATCGATGAATTAAATTCATCGTTATTCTATCAGAGTAAAGCGAGTTGACTGACATGCCGACCAGAGAGCGCTCGGTACGCAGATCTACCTTCTCGATTAGAAGACGCGAGGTTTGGAGTGTCTTCAGTCCAACAGGGACAGACAAACCCCGCCGCGAAAGCGACGAGACAATCTTAAAGCTCCCCCCTTACGCCGTTCGTCCCCAGCCACCCCACCGCCGTGACCTCTCTCGCCGACCCTTCGCCGCCAGCCGCCGCGCGAACCGCCCGGCGAACACCTTCGCCATCGCTCCTGAGCTAAAGGTTTTTGCTAGGGGAACCGCCCGGGGGGAGAGGGTGCGGCACTCTTCGGGGGGCGGAGACGCAGACGGTCGGGATGGCTCTGGCGTAGGTAATCCAGTCGATGGCGGCGGTGGAGGGTTCGGGGGATTCCAGGCCGACGATGATTTCGCCGCTGGTGACCTGGGGAGAACGCCCCCCCGCTCCACAGTCGATCCGGAGGTTTTTCAACTCCCAGATCCACGGTCTTGTCCCCCCTGGGCCTCTTGCCTCACCTTGATTGTTTAGGGTTCCCTCCTTGAACCTAGAGGAGTCGCTATGGCGAAGGCGATCGTGATTGTGGGAGGGGGTACGGCGGGCTGGATGGCCGCGTCGTATCTCAAGAAGGCGTTGCCCAAGGTCGACGTGACGGTGATCGAGTCGGCCAACGTCGGAACGATCGGGGTCGGCGAAGCCACGTTTTCTACCGTCAAGCTGTTTTTCGATTTTCTTGGGTTAGACGAGAGCGAGTGGATGCCAAGCTGCAACGCCACCTACAAGATGGCGATCCGGTTCGTCGGCTGGCGCGCCGACGGGGGGCACTTCTACCACCCATTCCAGCGCTACGAAGTGGTCGACGGCTTCAACCTCGGCGACTGGTGGATGCGGTTGAAGCGCCATGAAGAGCCGTTCGACTATGCCTGCTTTCCGACCCCGGCCCTGTGCGACGCCCAGCGCTCGCCCCGCTTCCTGGACGGCCGCGTTTACGACGATCATGTCCAGGATTACTTCCTTGGGGAAGTCGGCGGCCACAACAACATCATCATGGACCACAAGGTCCAGTACCCTTACGCCTACCATTTCGATGCCGGCCTGCTCGCGGTCTTCTTAAAGGACTTTGCGATGGCCCGCGGCGTCCACCGGATCGTCGACGACGTCGCCGGGGTGGTGCGCGACGACCGGGGGTGGATCGACCATCTGGTGACCCAAGAGCACGGCGATCTGTCGGCCGATCTGTTCGTCGACTGCACGGGGTTCCGCGGCCTGCTGATCAACCAGGCGCTCGGCGAGGAGTTCCTATCGTTCTCGGAATCGCTGCTCTGCGATCGGGCGATCGCTTTACAGGTTCCGCGGGACGTGCGGGCTCACGGGATCAACCCGTTCACCTCGGCGACGGCGATGTCGGCCGGCTGGTCGTGGAACATTCCGCTCTATGGCCGGGTGGGCACCGGGTATGTCTATTCGAGCGCCTTCCTCTCGCCCGACGAGGCGGAAAAGGAATTCCGCGCCTATCTGGGGCCGGCGTCCGAGGGCTTGAAGGCCAACCACATCAAGATGCGGATCGGGCGCAACCGCAATTCCTGGGTCGGCAACTGCGTCGCGATCGGCCTGGCCAGCGGCTTCGTCGAGCCGCTCGAATCGACCGGGATCTTCTTCATCCAGAACGGTATCGAGGAATTGGTCAACCACTTCCCGAGCCATGAAATCGACGATGCCACGGTACGCAGCTACAACCGGGTGATCGGCGACTGCATCGACGGGGTACGCGACTTCCTGACCCTTCATTACTGTGCGAGCGATCGGGCGGACAACGATTTCTGGCGCGCGACCAAGATGGTCGTTCCTTCGAATTTCCTTGCCGAGCGGCTGGAGCTCTGGAAGCGGCGCCTGCCGAACGCACGCAGCATCCCGCAGAGCTTCCATGGCTTCGAGTCCTACTCCTACTCGGTGATGCTGCTCGGCTTGAACTACCGGCCCATGTCGAGCCTGCCGGCGCTCGACCAGGTGCCCTCGGGCAACGCGTTGCGCGCTTTTTCGGCGCTTCGCGAGCGGACGCGGAAGCTGGTCGCCGAGCTTCCTTCGCAGCTGGAGTACCTGACTTTCATTCGGGAGCAGGTCGGAGCGGCGGTGGCGTAAGCAGCCCTCACCCCCGTCCCCTCTCCCATCCGCCCTCCCACCGCCCGGGAGAGGGGCGCCCCCACCCGAGAGGTTGTTCTTCCCCCTCTCCCGGTTGGGCGGGAGTGCGGATGGGAGAGGGGGACCGAGGGGGCGAGGGCTACCTTCTCTTCGCCTCCTTCACCTCGATCTCCGCCGTCACCTGCCGGGGCGGCAGCGCTCCGGTGAGGCGCATTTCGGTGCTTCCGGGGGCCGGCTGGAACGAGGGCCTGACCTCTACGGCTGTACCCGCCCGGTTGAGGCTGAAGCTCTGCTGGCCACTTTCGTTGCCGCCGACGTTGATCCGGTCGGTCAGCACGCCCGGCTTGTTCTTGAGCTCCGCCCAAGGATCGCGGGCGGTCGGGATTTTCTCCAGCTCTTGGGCGCTGACCGTGTTGCCGGTGGAGATCCGTCTTTGGTCGAGCAGGGGTGACTCCGCAGTCACCGTGATGACATCCTCGGACGACTCGGGTTCCATTTCTTCATAGGCGTCGAAATCGTAGTACCCAGCATCGGCTTCGACTCGTCCATCTTTCTTCGCGCGTCGGATCGGCGTCTGTGATCTAGGCACCGGCCGCAGGCTTCCGCCCGTGTAGCGCGCGGCGATCCCGGGAGGCAGATAGAGCCGCCAGCTGTGCTGGAGCACCTCTCCGCCGGGGCCCGTTTGCAGCTGGGGCAGCGCGAAGGTGCGGCGCGCGGCGCGCTTGGCCGCGACGAGAGAACGATCGGTGAGCGAGATCTCCACCGTCGTCGGCCCCTCTCCGCGATAGCGCAGGGGGAGCAGGTGCTTGCCGTTCCGCTCGATCGGCCGGACCACATCGCCGTCGACGGTCGCCGATTCGAACCGCATCCCTTCCGGCAGGGTCAGCTCCAGCGCGTCGCGGTGATCGAGAAGGAAGAAGCGATCCTGGACCAGGAGGGTGCCGTCGGCGTTGACATAGGTCGCGGTCCAGCGGTTCGCGATCGGCATCGCCGTGCGGTCGACCGTCGGGAGAAGGCCGATTCGGAGGGCAGGCTGCGGCCCGGCTGCAGAGCCCGTCGCGACGGCCGCTTCGAGCCTCCAACCTCCGACCGGCGGGCGCTCGGCCAGCTCCGCTTCGAGCGAATCGGGCGGATCGGTGAGGTCGATCGTCGACCAGGCGGCCTCCGGCACCGGGTTGAGGGTCGCTACGACCGAAGAAGAGACCACGAGGTAGCGCGCGCGCACGGCGACCGACGGCTCGACGATACCGAACGCCAGCTCCGCGGGAGGCGGCCCGGAGCGCCGGGAGAGGATCTTCAAGAAACCCGATCCGGCGAGCCGCTGCTTTCGCTTGCCCGAGACCCACGCGCCGGAGCTCGAAGAGCCTCCGATCGAAACCTCCATGCCGTCGTCCATCCAGGCGCGTTCGACGACTAGGCCGGCGGGCAACTTCGCTTCCAAGGTCGCGAGCTCGCCGCGCAGGACTTCGACCAGGACCGTATCGAGGCGAAGCACCTCGTCGGCCCGCAGGTCGAGATGGGTGATGACGACCGACCGGGCGACGGCGGTCGCGGTGGCCATGGAAGGTGCCGCGGCGGTCCGCACGGAGAGGACTCCTGCGCCGGCTCCTTGAACGGGAGCCGGGGCCAGAAGCAGGTGCCGACGACCGGCGTCGATCCGGTCTTCGAGCTTGATCGCGCCGGGCAGCTCCCAGCCGACTTCCGTGGGCAGGTCGAGGCGCACTTCGGAGATCGGCGCGGACCCCGCTTCGGTGGGGATCGAAAAGTTCTCTGCCGCCACCTCCCCGCCTTCCCCTGCCTCCGGGCGATCGACGCGGCTGGTTACGGTTGCGACGTAATGGCCGGCGGCCGAGGGCACGAAAGCGAGAGCACCGCTCGTCGTTCGATAGAGCTTGGCAGGGGTGCGGGCCTCGGTTCGCACGCTCTCGATCCGGCCTCCCACCGGCAACGCGATCGGGGTGCCGCCCTTGCCTTGGGCATCGACCTCGAAGCGGGTTTCGAGCCGCGCGACGTTCCCCTCCAAACGGACAGAGATGCGCTGCGCGGCCAGCAGGGTCGAGTTTGCGGCGACGGGAGGTTTCGTCCCTTCGGCCTCGCGGGCGCGACGGACCAGATCGAGATAATCGGCGAGCGGCAGATGGACCGCTTCGACACCGGACTCCTCCTCGGCGCGAGCCGGGGCGGAGAAGGGGACGAGGGACGAGAACAGCGCGACCGCGGCGATTGCCGCCAGGACCATCCGGGCCACCCGGAGGGACGAAGTCTGATAGGAACGCATTATCGATCCCTCCTCGAAACAGGCAGCGGTTTGACATCGATCAGCAGCGGGGGCGGTTCTTTCGACCAGCCGGCCCAGTTCGCCTCGAAGACCGAAAAGCCGGCCGGGGCGTCCAGGAACGAAATCCAGGAGGGTTGGGAGGAGCGAGCCGAAAGGCCGCCCGGCGGAGGCGATACGCTCCCCGCGCGCCCCGGCTCGGCAAACGTATAAAGGAAGCCGGGAGGTGCGACGACGCGCACTTCGACCCGGCTGGCGGGAATCCCGAGCCGCGGCAGGGGGATGCTCAGTCGCCCGCCTTGGGCCGGAAACGGCGCGTCGATCAGCGCATCGAGATAGGCGACCTGGGAGGCTTCGCGCACCACCATGGGGAGCGCCCACTCGTCGATCCCGCCGCCAACGGCGCCCCCCGAAAGGCGCCCCGGAGTGACCTCGACACCGTCGCGCCTGGCGGTGAGCAGGCGCGCCGAGGCCGGGAGGCCGAGCACGAGCGCCGACTCGCCGTTTCGCGCATCGGCCCACAGTTGGTAATGCGCGGTGCCCGCCTCGCCAATCAGTACGTCAACCACCAGGCGGTCGATCTGGCCGGTCAGCACCTCGCCGCCGGTCGCCCAGGTGACCCGCCAGAGCGGTGAAAGGCGGCCCGGCTCGGCGCGCAGCGGCTCGCCCGGAGCGTCGCGGAAACCTGAGGCAAAGGCGCCTAGTTGGTCGACGGCCAACCGTTCGAGCGGTTGAGGCCCGATCGGTTCGAGCAGTCCGTCGTTGGCGCGCACGGCGACTTTGCGCGCGGCGCGCACGGTCCGGGCCTCGGCGGGAACGAGCACCGGGCTGTCGACCTCCGTCGCCGGATCGGCAGCGAGCTGGATCTGGAGACTGAAGTCACGGGCCGTCTGTCGGCGCAGGCGAATCGCAAGCGTGGCGCTTTTCACCTCCCAGTCGGCCACCCGATCGCCGGTCGCCGCGAGCACTTCATATCCGGCCGGCACCGGAACGCTCAAGCCTTCGAAGGTCTCCGGCCGGCCGCCGCGGACGTGGATTTCGAGGAACGAGGTCACCCGCCGCCGAGCCCGCGAAACGGCCAACGCGCTCGCGGTGTCGACGTCGAAAGAAAGAGGCTCGTCCGCAGTCGGCGCGACGGGCGCCGGCTGGCCGAACAGCCGGAGGCTCAAGCGTGCTCCGGGGTCGCCCACCAAGCTCCAGCGGCCCGGGCCGTCCTCCGCCGCGGTTCCGCCGGTCTGTGCTTCAATCCTTTGGATTCCATTTCCCGCAGTGAGCGTGCCGGTGACCCAGCCGGCGGCCGGCCATGTCACCTCCAGATGGCGCTCCGCTTCGACCGCGTTCAAATCAAGCGGCACCGGAAGGGCGGACTCGACCGTCACCGTATGTCGCCCGCTTCCGCGCAGGCGCAGAAACGCCGGGCCCGAGGCCCCATGGGGCGAGTCGATCGCGGCCTCGCAGCCCACGGCGGCGACCGAGATCAAAGAACCCAGCCCCGGCAAGGCGAGGATCAGGTCGTCCGTCGGCTGGGCAGGATCGAGAACCACCGCCAATTCAGTGGATAGGCGCGCGGAATCCGCGCCGACCACGATGCCGATTCGCGCGGATTCAACGGCGAGCGGTACGGTGGGGGCCGGCGGATCGGGAGGCTTCGGATGCGCCTGGTCCCAGAGCGTCTGGAACCGTTCGAGCGAGAGTGACACCTGCTGCGATACGAGAGGTGACGGCGCCGCGAGCCACGCGGCGATTCCTCCCAGCAGCAGAGCGGCGAGGGTACGGCGGGAGCTTCTCATGGCCAGCCTCCGAGTCGATTCGACTCCAACAGATGACGCAACAGCGTTTCGAACAGGCGCTGTGCGGGCCCTGCTGCAAGCCGGTGGCCAGGGGGCGGCCCGCCTGAAACGTACCTACTTCTCGCTGTCGAGCACCCGCATCTGGTGGGGGTCGTAGCGGGCTCCGGCGACGGCGGAGGCGGGGATCGCCTCTTCGATCCGGGCGAGATCGGCGGGGGAGAGATTGACGTCGAGCGCGCCCAAAGTTTCGTCGAGCTGGGTGCGTTTCCGCGCACCAAGGACAGGCACGATGTAGTTCCCTTTGGCGAGCACCCAGGCGATCGCGAGCTGAGCGGGCCGAGTTCCTTTTTCCGCTGCGAGTTTCTCCAGCTCCGCGACCAGACGCTCGTTGCGTTCGCGGTTTTCTCCGGCAAAGCGCGGCAGGTGGGCGCGGAAATCTCCCGCCGCAGCGGGCTTCGAGCCGGAGAGCAGGCCGCGCGAGAGGACGCCGTAGGCGGTGACGCCGATGCCCAACTCTTCGAGGGTTGGGAAGATCGAGGCCTCCGGGCCGCGGCTGAGCAGTGAGTATTCGATCTGAAGGTCGCAGATCGGGTGGACCGCGTGCGCGCGGCGAATCGTCTCCGCTCCGACTTCCGACAGGCCGATCGCGCGGACGTAGCCAGCCTGGACCAGCTTGGCGATCGCTCCGATCGTCTCTTCGATCGGCACCTGCGGATCGAGGCGCGCCGGCCGGTAGATATCGATGTGCTCGACGCCCAGGCGCTTGAGCGTGTAGCCGAGAAAATTCGCGACCGCCGCGGGGCGGCCATCGAAACCGAGAAAGGCGCCGTCCAGCCCGCGCATCGCACCGAATTTGACCGACAGTAACGCGTGCTCCCGGCTGCCAGGGCGTTCGCGCAGCGCGCGGCCGATCAGCATCTCGTTGTGCCCCTGGCCGTAGAAGTCGCCCGTATCGAGCAGCGTGATCCCGGAATCGAGCGCGGAGTGTATCGTCGCCAGGCTCTCCACCTCGTCGGCGGGGCCGTACATTCCGGACATTCCCATGCAGCCGAGGGCGATGGGGAAAACGGTGGGGCCGGAATTACCCAGGGAGCGGGGAGCTTTGGAAGTTTCGGTGGTCATGAAGAGAGGATACTCCCACGGTGTCGCAGCTGAGCATCGAGCAATACCCCTCGTCCGAGGCGATTCGCCAGGAGTGGAAGCTGCCGCTCCTGTCCGGTATGGGGTGGCGCGGTTTGGATGACAACCAGCTCAAGGCGCTGGCTTCAATACCCAGGCCTCCAGCCTGGACTAACGTGACGCGGCCCTTCAGGCCGCAACTTTGCGGTACGTGCGGCCCAACGGGTCGCGTATTCGTTAGCCGAGGCTGGAGGCCTGGTCAACGATCGTTGGCCGGCCCGCGCCGCCCCGCTACGCCGCAGGTTCCACCGCCTCCACGTAGCCGCACCCTTCGGTGTTGCAGACCAGCTGGGTGCCGAATTTCTTGGTCGTCTTCTCCATCAGGAAAGCTGCGCCGCAGGTGGGGCAGGGCTTGTTGACCGGCTTGTTCCAGAGCGCGAACTTGCAGTCGGGGTAGCGGCTGCAGGAGTAGAAGATCTTGCCGCGCTTGGAGCGCTTTTCGACCATCTCGCCCTTGCCGCATTCGGCGCAGGGGACTCCGGTGGGCTTCGGGGCTGCGGGGGCCGGGCCGGTTTTGCGGAGGTTCTTGCACTCCGGATAGCCGGTACAGCCGAGAAAGGTTCCGAAGCGGCTGCGTCGTAGGGCCATCGGCTTGCCGCACAGCTCGCAGGGCGGAATCTCTTCGGCCGGCGCACCTTCTACGGCGCCTTCTGCCGCCGGGGCTTCCTCTTCCGGACCGGTCTCGACGTTCCTCGTGTACTTGCACGTCGGATAGTTGGTGCAGGCGATGAACGCGCCGTAGCGGCCGAAGCGCATGACCAGCGGCGAGCCGTCCTCCGGGCACATCTCTCCGGTCGGCACGCCGTCCTTCTTGACGTTCGGCATCGTCTCGCCCGCGAGCGCCAGGTCGCGGGTGAACTTCTCGTCGAACGCCCCGATCGCCGTCTTCCAGTCGATCACCCCGTCCTCGATCTTGTCCAGCTCCTCTTCGAGGGAAGCGGTGTACCCCTCGTTGATCACGTCGTTGAAGCTCCCCTGGAGCATCGTGTTGACGATCTTGCCCAAGGGGGTCGGACGGAAGCGCGACTCGATCTTCTCGACGTAGCTGCGGTCGGTGATCGTGGTCAGGATCGCGGCGTAGGTCGAAGGACGTCCGATGCCGTTTTCTTCGAGCGCCTTGACCAGCGTCGCCTCGCTGTATTGCGCGGGCGGTTGAGTGAACTTCTGCTCGGAGGCGAGGCGGACGAGCTTTAAGACCTGGCCCTCGGTGAGCGGCGGCAGCATCCCCTCCGCGGCTTCCTGCGCCTCTTCGCCGTCCGCGCCCTTGCCCCCTTCGGATTCTTCCGGCGCTTCGCGATAAACGGCGAGGAAGCCGGCGCGCTTCAAGACCTTGCCTTGGGCGCGCAGGGTGTACTGGCCCTGGGGACCCGCCGCAATGTCGGCCTGGGTGACGTCGAAGATCGCGGGCAGCATCTGCGAGGCGACGAAGCGGTCCCAGATCAGCTTGTAGAGCTTCAGCTCGTCCGCCTTCAGGTAGTCCTTCACGGCGTCCGGCGGCAGATCGAAGCTGGTCGGGCGGATCGCCTCGTGGGCGTCCTGGGCGTCCTTCTTGGTCTTGTAGCGGTTCGCCTTCTCAGGGAGAGCGCTCGGGCCGTAGGTAGCGGCGATCATTTCACGCACCCCTTCGAGCGCCTCTTCCGAAACGCGGGTCGAATCGGTACGCATGTAGGTGATCAGACCGATCGCGCCGCGGTCTCCGATCTCGCGACCTTCGTATAGACCCTGGGCGAGCCCCATGGTGCGCTTGACCGAGAAGCCGTAACGGGCGGCCTCCTGCTGCAAGCGGCTGGTGATGAACGGCGGGCTCGGCCGCTGGAGCGATTCCTTCCGCTCGACCGTCGTGACGGTGAACTTGCCTTTTTCGAGGTCGCCGACGATTTTCGCCGCGCTCTCGCCGTTGCCGACCTCGGCCTTGTCCTTGCCGATCCGACTCAGGCGGGCGTGGAATTGAGGGGGCTTGCCCGCATCCAAATCCGCGCCGAGCAGCCAATACTCGACCGATTGAAACGCATCGATGTCGGCCTGGCGCTCGCAGACCATCTTGAGCGCGACCGACTGGACGCGGCCGGCGGAGAGCCCCTGCTTGACCTTCTCCCAAAGGAGGGGCGAGAGGCGGAAACCCATCATCCGATCGAGCACCCGGCGCGCCTGCTGGGCATCGACTTTCGCTATGTCGATCTCGCGCGGCTCGGCGAGCGCTTTGAGCACGGCGTTCTTGGTGATCTCGTTGAACGTCACCCTCTTCACCATCGACGGGTCTTTGTCCAGAACCTCGGCGATGTGCCAGGCGATCGCCTCCCCTTCGCGATCAGGGTCGGGCGCCAGGTAGATCATGTCGGCGCCCTTCGCCGCGGCGCGCAGCTTCTTCACAACTTCCTTCTTGTCCGCGAGCACGGCGTACTGGGGCTCGTAGTTGGCACCGAGCCCCATGTCCTTCTTCACCAGGTCGCGAATATGACCGAGCGACGCTTCGACGGCGTAATTGCGCCCGAGGAACTTCTTGAGCGTGCGGGTTTTTGCGGGACTTTCGACGATCACCAGATTCTTGGCCATGGGTTCCCTCTAACGCTCCGGAGCGATTCTCCATTCCAAAGGCCCGTTCGAGCCGCCCGATGATGTCCGCCCCGGAGGCGAGCCGGGGAGGGTACCACCGGGCACCCGGGGTCGCAACTTACACCCGCCGATACCTCCCGCCCGGCATTCTCAAGACCCGTCCGAGCAGCTCCAGCTCCAAGAGGGTCGCGAGCACGCGGTCGATCGGGGCGCCGGTCGCCACGACCAGATCCTCCGGCGCACGGTCGAATCCCGGAACCAGGGCCTGAAGGATCGCCCCGGCGAGGCCGGGCAGCGGCTCGGGTTCCGGCGGCTCCGACGGGAGAATCGACAGTTGGGTTGCAGTGCGAGGTGCGAACAGATCGAACAGATCCTTTGGGTGCTGGGCGAGGAAGGCGCCGTCGCGCAGCAGGGCGTGGGGCCCGAGCGAGCGTTCGTCAAAGATTTGGCCGGGGACGGCGAACACATCGCGGCCGAGGTCGAGCGCCCATCGTGCGGTCGAGAGCGAACCGGACCGCGCGGCGGCCTGAACCACAAGGACGGCTTGGCTGAGTGCAGCGATCGACCGGTTCCGCACGGGGAAGTTCCAACTGCGCGGCTCGTAGCCGCAAGGAAATTCGCTCACCAGGGCGCCCCGGGCGGCGATCGCCCGGCCGAGGTGGGCATGGCCGCGCGGATAGTCGATCCCCAAACCGCAGCCGAGGATCGCGACCGTCCGGCCGGACAGAGGCGCGAGTGCGCCGCGATGGGCCGCCGCGTCGATGCCCCGGGCAAAGCCCGAGACCACCGCGATCCCGCGCTCGGCGAGGGCCGAGGCGAAGAGCTGGGCGACCTCTAGGCCGTAGGCGTCCGCCCGGCGCGAGCCGACGATCGCTACCGCCGGCCCGGTGGGCAAGTCGCCCGCGATCGAGAGGACCGGCGGGGCGAGCGGCAGCTCGGCGAGTGCCGGGGGATATTCGGGATCGAGCCGGGTGACGATCCGGGCGCCGAAGGCGGCCGCACGCTCGCGCTCCGCGATTCCCGCCTCGCGGGCTTGCGGGAGCGCCGCGAGCGCGGTTTCGAGCTGGCGCTTCGGCAGGCCCAGCTCGCGGGCGAGCCGCTCGGGGGAAGGGGCGGCGGCTCCGGTCCAGACGTCAAGATCCTCGGCCAGGCGGGCGAGCGCCGCGCGGGAGAGGTTCTTCTCGGCATGCAGGCCGATCAACAGGTCGGTCATGGAGCGGGGCGAAAGATGGATGGGGTGCGGCGGGACGACTTCGGACGGGGTGATGTGCGAGCTCAGAGTCTCGCCGTTCGTCGTTTTCATGGCGCGTGGCCTCCTCGCCAGAGAAAAGACGTAAAAGGGGGGGCTGAGTCTCGATGATTCGGGGACGAAGGCCGTCCGGAAGCGCGAAGTCGTTCGTATATACTCCCCGAGGCCAGCCCAAGGACGGTACCTCCTACGAGCGCACTCGAACGTGATGACGACACGCGCGATCCCCCAGACGCACCGCTCGAAACCCTCGGTCACGGAGACCACGCCGATGTCTCGCGCCTTCCTCCGGCTCCAATTCCTCCCCTTCGCGACCGTCTGTCTGATCGTTTTCGGCTTGGCCGGGTCACGACCCGCCGCCGCGCGCGATTCGGCCGGCGGCGCCCAGCTCTCCTTCGGGGTCAAGATGGCCCAGCAGGGCCTGTGGAACGAAGCTCTGTTCCGCTTCCACCAGGCCGATCTGGCGGACCCTGCCAACCCGCACATCCGCAACAATCTCGCGGTGGCGTACGAGGCGACGGGCGATTTCGAGAAGGCCCTTACCTATTACAAGCAGGCGCTGGAAGCGGCGCCGAACGACCGGACGCTGCGCGGCAACTACGCGCGCTTCGTCGAGTTCTACCAGGCGTACAAGGGGGGCAAGGCGGTCAAGCCCACGCCGGGGCCCAAAGACGTGGCCAAGGGCGGCTTGAACCCGGCGGAACCGCTGGTGCCAAGCGGTGCGCCAGCCTCCTCGCCGGGGGCGCCGATCGAGATTCCGGACAACGCGCCGCCGCCGCCTCCGCTTTGATGGAACTGACGTACCTTCCGGCGGTGCACCTGCCGGGCCTTTAAGGAGAATTCTCGATGCGCTGGAAGCTCTTTGCGGTCGCAGGAACGGCTCTTTTCGTCGCGTTCGCAGCGGCCCCGCCGGCCCGCGGGTCGGCGATCGAAGTACAGCTCAAGCTGCCGCAAAAGGCGCGGCTCGATCTCAAGGGCAAGAAGTCGATCGCGGTGGCGCCGTTTCAGGTCGAGACGAAAGAAGACACCCAGCGGTTTCAGGGCCGCGACATCGACGTGCAGAAAGAGTTCGCGCGCTACCTGGTGAAGGTGATCCGGCGCGAGACCGAGCTTAAGGTGATCGAGACCGGCGGGCTCGATCTGCCCGTCACGGACTTCGAGCAACTGGCCAAGCAGACCGATTTCTGGCAGGCGCTCGGCGAGCGCACGGGCGCCGATCTGCTCCTTTCCGGGGGACTCGACTTCGACGTCCAGGACAAGACCGGCTACCGCACCGAGGAATACGTCTCGCCGTTCAACGGCCAGACCTATTACCGCCAGGTGCTGGTCGAACAGACCGGTTTCGAATACGACATCCTGATGCAGGTCTACGACGCGAAGAGCGGCACCCTGGTCTACCAGGACAACTTCAAGGATTTCCAGAAGTTCGAAGGGGAATCCACCGATCCGCTGCGCGGCATGTTCGAGAACCTGCTGTCGCTTGAGGACAAGATCGTCGGCGTCTTCACCCAGAAGGAAGTGGAGACCACGCGAACCTTGTTCACCGATTGACGGCCGATCCGAAGCGGCCCGTACGTGGTGATGATTTGTGATTCGGTCGAGGGCAATCCGGTGGTTCCCGTGGCTCGCGCACGAGCCGATTCGCGAGAGGAGGATTCGTTGAACCGTTCATTTCCACGTTTTCGGGGCTGGGTGCTCGGCGGTGCTTGGACCGGAGTTCTGGCGATCTCGCTGCTCTCCAATCTTGCCGCAGCACCCGCGTCGGCGCAGACGGCAGGTTCGTTCGGCAAGAACAAGATTGCCTATCGCAGGTTCGATTGGCACATCTACCACTCGCCGCACTTCAACCTCTACTACTACACCGCCGAGGAACCGCTGCTCGAAAAAGTCGCTTCGCTCGCCGAAAGCGCCTACGACCGGTTGTCCCGGGATTTCAACTTCCAGATCAAAGAGCCGGTGCCGTTGATCTTCTACGCCACCCATTCGGCGTTCGAGCAGAACAACGTCATCCAGAACTTCATCCCGGAAGGGATCGGCGCGTTCGCCTCCCCGGCCCGATTCCGGATGGTCCTGCCCGTGGACCTCGCAGATTCCGAGCTGATGGAGCTGATCCTCCACGAGCTGACCCACATCTTCCAGTACAAGATCCTGTTCCAGGGCCGCCTCGCCGAGGCCGCGACGACCTCGCCGCCGACCTGGTTCATGGAAGGCATGGCGAGTTACATGGCGAAAGACGAGTCGTCGCGCGACAAGATGTTCCTGCGCGACGCGGTGGTCAACGACCAGATTCCCTCGGTCGGGGACGACTTCGGCGGCTTTTTCGCCTACCGCTTCGGCCATGCGGTGTTCGATTTCATTGAAGACCGCTGGGGCAAGGACGGCTTTCTCGACTTCGTCTACGAGGCGCGAAACGCCCTCGGCTCGCGCGTCGATCGCGCGGTCAAGCGGACGTTCAAGCTGGAGGTCGAGGACTTCGACGCCGAGTTCCGCCGCTGGCTGCGCAAGAAGTACCTGGCGCAGCTGATCGTGACCGGCGAGCCGGGCGACTTCGGCCGCCTGTTCCGGGTCGAAGGCAGCGGCGGTCGTTCGACCTACGAGACCTCCCCTACGGCATCCCCCTCGGGCGATTTGGTCGCGGCGTTCAGCTCGTACCGCGGCGACGTCGACGTGGTCCTGTTCGATGCGCGGAAGCGCAAACTTCTGCGCAACTTGACCAAGGGCTATTCGAGTCAGTACCAGTACCCGGTGGCGCAGGAGCTGGAGCTCGGCCGGAAGACCGGCCGCGATCTTGCGTTCTCGCCCGACGGCAACACGATCGCGCTATTCGTCAAGCGCGAGAGCGGCCGTAGTCTCGCGATGCTCGACGTCTTGAAGGGCGGCATCCGCAAGATCATCGACATGAAGGACATCGAGCAGCAGCTTGCACCCGCCTGGAGCCCGGACGGCAAGACGGTCGCTTTCTCCGGCTATCAGAACGGCCAGTTCGACATCTTCACGATCGACCTCGATACGCTGGCGATCACCAACCTGACGGGCGACCCGGTGTTCGACGGCGCGCCGACCTATTCGCCCGACGGCAAATCGATCATCTTCGTCTCGGACGTCGGCGACAAGCAGAAGCTGTTCCGCATCGACCTCAGCAACCCGAAGGAGCGCTTCGCGGTCACCACGGGTGAATCGATCGAGAACGACCCGATCTACTCGCCGGACGGCAAGCGGGTCTATTTCACCTCCGACCGGGCGGGCGCCGAGAACATCTACAGCTTGGATCTCGCGACCGGCGCTCTGCTTCAGCACACCAACGTGGTCACCGGGGCCTCGATGCCTACGATCCTCAAAGGCGAGGCCGGCAAGGAAAACCTGGTCTACACCGGTTTCTGGAAAGGCACGTTCGATCTCTACGTGTCGGAGCTGGAAGACAAGATCGGCGAGCCGGCCACCGAGCCGATCGCCGCCGCGCCGACCAGCGCCCAGGCGATTCCGCGCTTCGAGCCCGATATCCAGGTGGCGATCGACGACGCGAACAAGGAGAAATACGGCGGCCGCAAGTTCTTCCTCGAAGGGGCGCAGACCTACGTCGGCGTCGACGACAACCAGACGGTCATCGGCCAGGTGCAGTTGAGCTTCTCGGATTACCTCGGCGACAAGCGCATCCAGGCGCTCTTCTCGTCGATCGAGAGCCTGTCGAACTTCGATTTCATCTACGCCGACGTGTCGCACCGCTGGCAGTGGAATGTGAACTTGTTTGACACCCGGCTGTTCTACGCCAGCAACGAGGTGGTCAACGGAGCTTTCCGACGCGGCGACTCGGCTCTCGAGCTGACCGGCCTCACCGGATCGGTGGCCTACCCGTTCAGCTTCTACCGCCGGGCCGAGGTCGGGCTCGGCTACATCCAGCGGAAGATCAAGTTCAACTCGTTCATTGAAGATCCGCGAACCGGCCTGCCGGTCCAGGTGATCGGACAGGCCGATGACAACTACCCGATCCTTCAGGCGGCTTTGGTTTCCGACACGACGGCGTTCATCCAGTCGGGACCTCATTCGGGGCACCGGATCCGGCTGGATGGCAGCTACGCTCCCGATACGGGGGGGAGCGGCACACTGCTCTCCCAGGTAGATCTCGACGCCCGGAAGTACATCGCTTTCACCCAGCGCAGCGGCCTGGCGCTCCGCGCCTACGCGGCGGTGGCCGATGGCAACAACCCAACGCCGCTCCGGATCGGCGGACTCGACACCGTGCGCGGCGTCGATTTCCTCTCCCTCCTGGGCGACCGGGCGTTCTTCACCAACATCGAGCTGCGCTTTCCGCTGATCGACGTGGTGGCGACCCCGTTCCTGGGTATTCGCGGGGTGCGCGGCGTCATTTTCTTGGACACCGGCGGCGCCTGGTTCAAGGATGTGCAGGGCTTCCGGTTCTACAACAAGGCCACCGGGAAGCTCCAAGACGGTGTCGCCGCTTACGGCTGGGGCGTCTCGGCCCGGATTCTCGGTGGCCTCGACTTCAACTGGGATTTCGCGAAGCCCTACAAGTCGGCTACCGACGACGGCGGCTTCCGGACCTCGTTCTGGATCGGGACTCGGTTCTGATCCTGGAGGTGGGTATTAAGTAGGGTTGGCGGAGGGAGGGGGAGCGATCTTCCTCCCTTCGCTTTTCTGGGCTCGCGGGAAGCGCTTGCTCATTCGCCCGGCAATTCGCCGGCCCGGCTGGAACGGAACCTTTCGCCGCCGTCATCCTGAGCGAGAGCGAATGCCTTGACCTGACTAACTTCCTGGTTCACACTCGAAACATGACCAAGGCGCCGGTCGAGTTGCCCCGTCGGCCGGAGATCGGCTTCGCGAAGGGGACGTTCACCATCCCTGACGAGTTCTTCGAGTCGCTGCCGACGGAGCTCCTGGACGCTTTCGAAGGCCGGGCTGGATGAGATTGCTGCTCGATACCTGCACCTTTCTTTGGGCCGCCCTTGACGAAGAGTCCGCGCTCCAGGTCGCCCAGCTCCCGCCGCTCCACCGCGATCCGTTCGATCGAATCCTGGTTGCCCAGGCGATCGTCCACGGTTGCGTCCTTTTGACCCCCGATCCGGACATCCAGGCCTACCCGGTCCGGGTGGCCTGGTAGCAGAGGTAGCCCATGTCCTCCGTGATCACCAACGTCGTCGAAATCGAATCGGTCCTACCTCACCCCAACGCCGACCGCCTGGCGCTCGCCCGGATCAAGGGTTGGCAGGCGGTGATTCGCAAGCACGAAGACGGAAGCCCTGAGTTCGCGCCCGGCGAGAAGGTGGTCTTCATCCCGCCCGATAGCACGTTACCGCGCGAGATGGCTGAGCGGCTGAACGTCGTGAGCTACCTTTCCGAGCGGACCGACGTCGAAGGGGCGCGGGTGCTCGTCGTCCGCCAGGTGCGTCTGCGCGGCGAGCCATCGTTCGGGTTGGTGGTTCGGCCCGAAGATCCGAGCTGGCCGGTGGGGACCGACGTGCGCGAGCACTATGGGATCGGCAAGTTCCGGCCGCCGGTCAAGTTCTCAGCCGGCGACTCAGAGTCGAACCATCCGCTGTTCCAGCGGTATACCGAGATCGAAAATCTGCGCAACTTTCCCGAGATCTTGGCCCCCGACGAAGAGGTTGTCGTGAGCGAAAAGATCCACGGCACCAATTCGCGTATCGGCTGGGTCGAAGGCAAAATGCTCGCCGGATCGCATGGTCTCCAAAGGAAGCGCCCGGAACCGGAAGATCTGCCGACCAATACCTATTGGTTCCCCTCGACGCTCGAAACGGTGCGCAACCTGCTCGACGACCTCAAGAATCAGGGACACGACGTCGTCATTCTCTACGGCGAGATCTACGGCAGCCGCGTCCAAACCCTCCACTACGGCCGCCGCGATGGCCTCGGCTTCGCCGCCTTCGACCTCCTGGTGGGGGAGCACTACCTCGACTACGACGACTTCGCCACCCTCTGCGAACGGCATGGCGTGCCTACCGTTCCGATTCTCTGGCGAGGACCGTTCTCGCTCGCAAAAATCGCTGAGCTTTCCCGTGGCCAGACCAGCCTAGCCGACCAGCACATTCGTGAAGGGGTGGTCGTCAAGCCGACGAAGGAGCGCTACGACCCGGAAGTCGGGCGGGTGGTGCTCAAATACCTGAGCGACGACTACCTGCTGAACGACAAGATCCGGGCGGGGGATGCTACGGATCTTTAGGCAAGTCGAGTGAAGCCCTGTTCCTCGGTGATCGCCCTTCTTCAAACCCAAGCGGAAATGCGACTTTCACCGATTGCGCTTGCCGTCGTTCTCCTCGCCACCTACCTGACGCGGCCGTCCCCGGCGGAAATTCGCATCCACCGCAATCTCACGGTCGCCGCCGGGCTGGCTCAATCGCAGGTGCTCTCCCTTGCCGAGGATCGCGACGGCGCGCTCTGGATTGGGACCAACGACGGGGCGAGCCGGTGGGATGGCGCGTCGTTCCTTACGCTTCAGAGCCGGGACGGGATGCCGGCCGGACCGGTGTATTCGATTGATCCGCGTCCGGATGGGACGGTTTTCTTCGCCACCGCGAACGGCCTCGCTGGGTATCGAAGCGGCCGGATCGTGCGCGCTCAGGCGGCGAGCGGTTTGGCCGTTTCGCCGGTCTTCAAAGAACCGGCGCCCGGGCTTGAGGGGAGCCGGATCTCGCGCACTGCCGAGGCTCCGGACGGCGCGACTCTGTTCGCGACCGACAGGGGGCTTGCCCGGTCGATCGGCGGAAAGCTCTCTTGGCTCACGAGCGAGGCGACGACCTCGGTGGCCGTGGCGGCGGATGGGGCGATCTTCGCGGGGACTCCTTCCAGCGGCGCCCTCGTCTGGGCGTCGCCGGACGGACCGCCGGAACGGATCGGAACAGAGCACGGCCTCGCGTCTAATCGAGTGTCTGCGGTGCTTGCCTCGTCCTCGGGCGCGGTGGTGTTCGGTACTGACGACGGGGCAAGCCTCTGGGATCGCGGAAGGGTAGCGACTTGGACCGTGGCGGGCGGTCTGCCGGAGAGATCGATCTGGACCTTTGCGGAGGATGACCGGGGCGGGTTCTGGATCGGCGGAGACGGTGGCCTTGCGCGACGGGAAGGGGGCAGGTTTCGCGTCGTCTCAGGGCTTCCCCGGGTGCCGATTCGCTCGCTCGCGCCGGGGTCGCCGGGTCGCCTTTTCGCAGGGACTCAAGGGGGCGGCCTTTGGGAGATCGAGATCGGCGAGGGGCGAGAACGCGTTCTCCGGATGTGGACCGAACGGGACGGCCTGCCTGATTCTTTCGTTCGGACTCTCACCCGGGACGCAGACGGCGCGATCTGGATCGGTACGCCTCGGGGGCTCGCAGTCCTTCGCGATGGGGGACTCGAGCCAGGGCCCACGCCGCTCGACCGAGCGGATGTCTATGCGCTCTCCTGGGATGCCGCGAGCAGGCTTCGGGTGGCCACCGCCGACGGCGTTTTCGGCCTCGAAGGAGATCGGGTTCGGAGTCTGGGAGGCATGCCGGCCCGACCGGGTCTCGCTTTCCTTTCTTTCGGTCGCACTGTTTGGATCGGCACCTCCGGCGGGATCGGCCGCATTGGCGGCGATCGAATTGAGCGGATCAACGTTGCGGGCGGGCTGGGCAACGAGACGATCAATTGCCTGGCGGCCGACCGAGAGGGGCGCCTGTTCGCGAGCACCAATCGGGGTGTCGAAGTGCTTCGCCCTGCGGGGGATGGGCTCGCCGCGGCGGACCGGCTTTCTTCGGCGGACGGATTGGCGAGCGAGGAGGGCAACCTGGGTGCGTGTTTCCGAGACGCTCGCGGACGACTCTGGTTCGGATCGATCGGCGGCGCCGCCGAGGTCGATCCGGCGCGGATCGTTTCCCGTCCGGCACCGCACATTGCCTGGACCGGCGCGAACCTGGGCGGCGTGCCGATGGCTCTGCCTCCACCCGGAACGGCGCTACATCTCGCCCCAGGGGCCGGCTCGCTCGCCCTGTCGTGGATCGGCGTCGACATCGCGACCCCGGAGGCCGTGATCTACCAGACGCGGTTCGCGGGGCTCGATACGGCCTGGACCCAGACCGACCGACGCACGCTACAGCTCGCGAGCCCGGCGCCCGGAAGCTACCGATTCGAAGTCCGCGCCGCGCGGCGGGGCGGAGACTGGAGCCCGACCCTGGCGCTCGACCTCGTGGCCGAGGCTCCGCTTTGGCGCCGCGGTTGGTTTCGCGGGGCGGTGGCGCTCGGACTGCTCGCCTTGGTTGGAACCCTCGCCGCCTGGCGAGTTCGGCAGTTGCTGGCGATCGAGCGTCTGCGGACCGAGATCGCGGCCGACCTGCACGACCACGTAGGAGCTGGGCTCACCGAGATTGCGATCCTCGCCGAGATCGCGGGCCGGCGCGCGGCGCAGCGGAGCGAGTCGGAGGTAGCGGACCCTTCAAACGCCGCGCCGGAAATCGCCCGAGCGGCCGAGACGGCGCGCGGCTTGATCGATCGGATGGACGACATCGTCTGGCTGGTCAATCCGCGACGCGACTCGCTGCACGAGCTTTTCGTTCGGCTCAAAGACTCCTACTCCGAGCTGTTTTCGGCCAAGGGCGTAATTTTCCGCGCCACCAACCTCCGCTTGTTCGAAGGCGTCCGCCTGCCCATGGCGCAGCGAGAAAATCTCCTTTCGATTTTTCGCGAGGCTCTTACCAACGCGCTCCGGCACAGCGACTGCCGCGAGATTGCGCTCGATGTTTCGCTTCGTCGGCGAATGCTCGAAGTGACTCTTTGCGACGACGGCGCGGGATTCGATCCCGACCCCGTCAATGAGGGAGACGGCTTGTCCAACATGAAGGCGCGAGCGGCCAAGATCGGCGGCAAGCTCACGATCGAGTCGGTGCCGGGGGGCGGCACGAAGGTGCGCTTCCGGGGCCCGATCGGCTAACCTAACGCAATGGTCGACGTCGTTCTGGTCGAAGACAACGCCACGATTCGGCAGGGCCTCGCGGCGCTGGTCGACGGTACGCCAGGCTTTCGTTGCTCCGGCGCCTTCGGCGACTGCGAGAGCCTGTTCGCCCACCCCGAAGCTCTCGGATGCGACGTTCTTCTGCTCGATCTTGGGCTTCCCGGTATGTCCGGCGTCGAGGGGATACGGCACGCCAGGGCGCTCCGTCCGGAGCTGAACGTTCTCGTTCTCACGATCTATGAGCAGAACGAGCTGGTGTTCGAAGCGCTGTGCGCCGGAGCCTGCGGCTACTTGGTCAAAAAGACCCCGCCCGCCAGACTGCTTGAAGCGATCGGCGAAGCTGCGGCGGGAGGATCGCCGATGACCTCGCACGTCGCGCGAATGGTGGTCGAGGTACTCCAGCGCGGCGGCGCGGGCTCGCAGCGGCCCCAAAGCATGGTGCCGGTCGAGGCGGCTTTCTCGCCTCCGGCGGCGGATGGCGAAGCGCTCCTCACCGCCCGCGAACGCGAAATCCTCCACGGGCTTGCGGGAGGCGCGAGCTACCAAGGCCTTGGTGTCGCGCTCCACATCGCGCCCGACACGGTCCGATTCCACATCCGCAACATCTACAGAAAGCTCCACGTCCACACCCAGGGCGAAGCGGTGGCGAAGGCGCTTCGGCGGGGTTTGATCTAGTTACCCGCACGATCATGCGGGTCCGCCTCGCCTCGGATCCTCCAGCTGGGCAAAAACCCTCGATCCATGCGGCTATTTCGCACGGCGACGCGGCCCGACAATGGCTGCGGGCGGCGGAGCATTACGCCGGCCCGCGGAGGAACCGCCCATGCCGGCCGAGATCACTACCCTCGAAACGATCGTTCCGCCCCGGGTCCAGTCCCACGCGGCAACGGAGGCCCGTGAGCGCCACCCGGTGGGCCTCGCCGTCCTGTTCGCGACCGAGATGTGGGAACGTTTTTCCTACTACTCGATGCTCGCGATGTTTACCCTTTACCTTCAGGATCCGGTGCAGGGCTTCGGCTGGGCGCGGGACCGCGCGACGCGGGCTTATGCGCTCTACCTCGCCTGCGTTTATTTAAGCCCATTGGTTGGCGGTTTCCTCGCCGACCGCAAGCTTGGCTACCGGCGGGCGGTGGCGCTCGGCGGGGTCTTCTTCCTCGCCGGCCATCTCCTTCTCGCGGTCCATTCGGCGACGGTGATGATCGTGGCTCTCGCCTGTCTCGTGATCGGCAACGGCTTCTTCAAGCCGAACGTCTCGGCGATGGTCGGCCGGCTCTATCCAGAGGGGAGTGCGATCAAGGACCGCGCATACAACATTTTTTACATGGGGATCAACGTCGGGGCGTTCGTGGCGCCGCTGGTCGCAGAGGTCGTGCGCAGCCGCTTCGGATACCACGTGGCGTTCGCCGTCGCGGGAGGCGGCATGGCGATCTCGGTGGCGACGCTCACGATCTTCCGCCGTCACCTCGCGGCGACCGAGCGCGGCGGCGTTGCCTCGGCTCGGACCGAAAAGCCGGGGCGAATTCCCGCGCCGATCGAGCTCATTCCTGAGCGGCGCCGGGTGCTCGCGCTGCTCGCGGTCTTCGCGATCGTCATCGTGTTCTGGATGGCCTACAACCAGAACGGTGCGACGTGGACCTACTTCGCCAACGACAACACCGATTGGACCGCTTCCTCCGTCGTGCCGGTCCTGCTCAAGGTGCTCACCCTCGGAATGCTCGACGCCTCGAACGCCTCGGGCGTCGTGTCGAACGCGATCAATCCGTTCTTCGTCATCGTCCTCACTTTCCCGCTCCTCGCCTTCTGGAGCTTTCTTGCCCGTCGCGGCAAAGAGCCCGGCACGCCGGCCAAGATGGCGATCGGCATGCTGCTCGTGGCGCTGGCGTTCGTCGTCATGGGCCGTGCCGGTCTGGCGGGAGGCAATGTCGGCCGGGTCTCTCCTTGGTGGCTGATCGGAGCCTACGCCCTGCTTTCGACCGGCGAGCTTATGCTCTCACCCATGGGCCTCGCCCTGGTCGCCAAAGTCGCCCCCGAGCGGGCAAGAGGCTTCCTGATGGGCGCCTGGTTCGTGTCGATTTCGATGGGCGGCTACCTGGTTGGCGTGATCGGCACGTACTGGAGCGTCTGGGCCCACTCGACCTTCTTCTTCGTCGTCGCCGGCCTGGCCGCGGCGCTGGGGGTGCTCCTATTTGCCCTGATCAGACCCTTGGGACGGGCTATGCCGGGGGTTTGACGGATGGCCGAACGTGCGAAGCTACCGGTTCGTACCGCCCCAGCCACCCTCCCAGTACGGGGAGGTCCCGCATCGCCTGCCGCCAGCTTGGATTGTGCGGCGAGAAAGGCGAGAGCGCCAGGAACAGGGCGAGCCAGAGGATGTTCTGAGGAAAGCCCACCCCTAGGGTTAAGTGCGAGCTGAGGTGGAAGAGGGCGAGGGCCAGACCCCAGGGCCGGTGGAGCGAGGGGCGGGCGATGATCCAGAGCGCGAACAGCTCTAGGTAGATCGTGACGATGCCGGGCAGCCAGCCGGCGAGGGGGTGCGCGACGAACCAGGGTCCGAGGAGGCTCGCCGTGTCGTCCTCGATCATCTTCCCGGCGATCTGGTGGGCGAGGCCGTTCGGGTGAAGATAAGTGATGAATTCGCCCCGGATCCACTGTTCGAGGACGCTGCCCGCTTTCCACATGCCCGCCATGCTGTAGGTGAGCAGGATCAGGGCTTGAGTGCCGGAGAAGACCAGTAGAGTCGAGGCGCGAGCCCTGCGGTCAGTCGATTGGCGGACGTGCCAGCCGTCCGGCAGGAAGATCAGCACGAAGGCGATCAGAACGCCGAGATGGTCGCCGTGGTTGACCGCTCCGAACGAGAATTTGAGCGCGAGGTATTCGAGCAGCGAAATGAAGATGACGACGCGAGCCCAACGATGCCGGGAGAGCGTCACGGCGAGAATTCCACCGAACAGGTGAAGCCACAGGATCCCGGCGATGCCGGCTCCGGTTCCGACGAAGCGCAGCCAGAAGAGCGGCCATCGAGGAGTCAGCTCGGTCGTGCTCAGGTAGCCCGCCCAGGAGAAAAGCTCTCCCGCGGCGAAGAAGAAAAGAATCGCGTAGTAGGCCCCGATCAGGGTCTGGGCGGCGGTGAAGCGCTCGCGCGAGAAGAGATCGAGGGTGGAGCGGGACCCCCCTGGGGCGGCCTTGGGTTGGAAGAAGGCCGCGATCGCCTCGATGCGGTTGCGCTTCCTCACAGATTCTCTCCGCTCGCGAATTCGCCGAGGCTTAGGGATTCGAGGTTGGCGCCGGTCTTCCACTTCTGCACCGGGTCATAACGCTCGAAGACCACCTCGTAGCGCACCCGGCCGACCAGGTAGCTCGTTTCGAGCTGGAGCCGCAGATCCTTCACTTTGTCCGCCTCTCCTTTTTCGATCGCCCGGCCGAGCCGCTGAATGACCTTGCGGCCGATGTAGCGGTTGCCGATGACGAGCGTTTCGGGGGCGTGAGGGAACGGGACCGCCGGTTGGAAGTTCCGTTTCCTCTGGCGCAAGATGAGCAACACGTACCGGCTGTCCTCGTTCGGAATCTTGGAGAACAGCGACCAACCGTAGAGGGGAATGATCTCGTCGACGCCCGGCAACAGCTTTTGACTCGTCGCCCCGGCGAAGAAATACACCACGACCAGCAGGGCGAGTTGCCAGCGGAGCCGGCGCAGAGATTGCGTCCTCATACTTTAGCGTACCGATCGGAACCTGCAGCTAACTCCTTGAATTTCAAACATCTTAGATGAGCCGGCGGACGGCGTCAAACCGAGGCGCCATCCCTCCTTCGGGCCTTTTGGCGCCCCGGGGCGGAAACAGATACAATCTCGCAAATATGTTGATCCAAGTCCTGGGCGGCTTCGGCGGGGAGAGCGACCTTTGCAGGATGACGTGCCTGCTGATCAACGGCACGATCGCCCTGGATGCCGGATCCTTGTCTCAGGTTCTATCGATCGAGCGACAGGTGGGAGTGCATTCGATCGTCCTGTCGCACTCCCACATGGACCACACCAACTCGTTGCCGTTCTTCATCGAGAACGTCTACGGTCAGGGCGACCGGGCGATCGATCTCCACGCCTCCGAGGCGACCGCCTACGCGATTCGGAAGTACCTGTTCAACAATGCGACCTGGCCGGATTTCACCCGCCTGCCCAACCACCTGCTTCCCGCGGTGCGTTTCCATGAATTCGAGTCCGAGGTGCCGATCACGATCGATGGGGTGAAGATCACTCCGATTCCGGTCGATCACTTGGTGCCAACCCACGGCTTCTTGATCGAAGAAGGAGACCAGGCGTTCCTCTGGTCGAGCGACACCGGTCCCACCCGGCGGTTTTGGGAGATCGCGAACCGGACGCCGAATCTCTCCGCCCTGTGCATCGAGACCAGCTTCGAGAGCTCGCTCCAGGAAGTGGCGGACATTTCGCTACACCTCACCCCGCGGACGCTCGAAATCGAGTTGAGGAAACTGGAGCGCAAGGTGCCAATCCTGCTCCATCACCTGAAGCCCCCTTACGTCAAGCGGATCATGGAAGAGGTCAAGGCGCTCAAGAACCCCGATCTCGATTTCCTGGAACAGGGCAAGGAATACCGGTTCTAGACCCGCAGCCAGCGCGCCCGGGCGAGAAGTCCAAGCCGCGCGCGCAGTCCGATTTTGGGTGGAGTGTGAAGCAGGCTCCCGTCCGCCTCTTCAACTTGCGATAGCAGCGAAAGCCCGGCGAATAGGGCATAGGCCACCGCTTGGCGAGAGCCGGCAGGGAGCGCGGGAAGTCCCCGGGCACCGCCCAAGAACAGCGATCGCAGACGACCGCACTCTTTCTTCGCCGTGGCGAGCAGGAGAGCTTCCGCGGGAGGATTCGGGGCCGCGCCGCCTACTTCCGCCCGCGGCAAGGGACAGCGCCCGGCCGTTGTTTCGCTTCCCAGATTCTGCAGCCGATCGAGGCGGATCAGTCCCGCGCCGAGCGCTTCGATCTCGATGGAAAGAGGGGCGCCCAACCAGGCGTGTCCCACCGCTTGGGCGAGAGCGCGGGCGTCGCGCTCCGCTTCATCGAAGGTTGCCGGTTGATCGTGAACCGCTCGGTGGCGGGCGCAGGCGCAGAGGGCGTTCAATCCTTCGACCGACCAGCGGCGGCGGCCCTGCTCCCGGCTCATGCCGATGAAAACCGGCTGGCCGACGCCGCGTCCCGAGAGCGCTTCGTCCAGGGCGTACTCCCAGCGGTTGATCGCGGCGAACCGCTCACCCTCCAGGCCGCGTTGTCGGGCAAAATCGAATAGGACGGCGACGTGAGAAATCAGCGCCTGCGCCCGGCGCCGTTCCGGCCGGGTGAGCAGCGCGAGAGCCGGGGCGAAATCGCCGAGCCGGCTTCGGGTGAGGTCGGCGCACAGCTCGATCGCCGCTTCCGGGTCCGGTTTCTCTAGAGGAGAGTCGGGCGGCCGGATCTCATCCGCCAGGCGGCTGTGGCGGCTCGCGCCGAGCGCATCGGCGCGCCATTCCGGGTCGTCCGGATGCCATTCGATCGAGTGGCTCACCTTAGGCGAGTAGGCAGAGCAGCTCCCGCTGCGGTTCCGCACCGGTGATTTCCGCTGCGGTCGCCGTGAGCGCGACGTTGATCTCGGTGCGGATCCCGAAGTCGTCGGTCAGGTACACCCCGGGCTCGATCGAGAAGCCGGTCATCGGCAACAGGCGCCGGGTGTCGTGCGTTTCCAGGTTGTCCATGTTGGCGCCCTGGCCATGGTCGCTGATGCCGATCGAGTGGCCGGTGCGATGGATGAAACGGTCACCGAAGCCGGCGCGACGGATCACCTCGCGGCCGACCTCGTCGACCTCCCAGCCGGCGATGGGCGTATGCGGGAAGCGCGAGCGGACCAACTCCCACGAGGCGTCGCGGGCGCCGGAGACCGCCGCCCAAACCTCCTGCTGGCGGTCGGTGGGGGAGGCGGCGCAGACCCCGCACCAGGTGATGTCGGCGTAGACGCTCGTCGGGGGCTTTTCTTTCGCCCATAGGTCGATCAGCAGGAAATCGCCCGGGCGGATTGCCGCCGAGCGCCCCGGGCCGGGCTGGTAGTGCGGGTCGGCGGCGTGGCCGTTCACTCCGACGATCGGGTCCGATTCCGCCCACAGACCCGCCTTTTCGAACGAGTCGAGGATGAAGCGCTGGATCGTGTATTCGTCGGCCGGCTCGCCGCGGCGGAGGAGGGTTTCGACCTCGTGAAACGCCGCGAGCGCGATCCGGTGCAGGTGGACGTTCGCCCTGCGATGCCCGGCGAGCTGCTCTTCGGTCCAGACTGCCGCGAACTGCTGCACCAGGTCGGCGCTGCTCGCCAGCTCGACTCCGAAGCTGCGCAGCAGCTCGGCGGTTCCCGCATCCAGCCGCGAGATGTTCGGCAACTCGTTGTTCGGGCTGTATTGGGCGGCGATCCGGCGGGTGCCGGAGACGAGGTCGCCGAGCTTTTTTCTGTGCTCCTGCCAGGGGAGGTAGACGTCCTTGCCGCCGGGCAGGTGGTCGAGCATCGAGGACTCGATGGCGTGGACCAATTTCTTTGGCTCGCCCGCTCGCGGGATCAGGTAATAGCAGCGTCGGGTGACCAGTTTGCCTTCGCCGTTCAAGCTCAACAGGTCGAGGCCGACCGGGTCGATCTGCTGAAAACAGGCGAACAGCCAGCCGTCGAGATCGGCCTCGGCGAGCGCGTTTTGAATGTCCGTGATCCGTTCCGCGAGCATCGGTTCCCTCCGAAAAAGTATCTGGCCCGAATCGTATCAGAGCCTCGGCGCTACACTTCGCGGGCGCGCGAACGCCGCGCGGAAGCCGAGGCTCTGTAGAATCCGCGCAGTCCGACATCTCGATCCGACTCTCGGGGATCAAGCCCCGGGCGTCGAGAAAGGAATCCCGTCATGCCCCGTTCCCTCCGTTTCCTACTGATCGTCGCCAGCCTCCTGGTTTTCACCGCGATCCCGCGGGCCGCCCAAGCGGCCGGCGAAGGGCGTCTCCTCGGCACCGCGGTCGACGAGGCCGGCGTGCCGCTGCCCGATGTCTTGGTCACCGTCACCCGCGAGGGAGTGGCCAATTACAAGCAGGAAAAGAAATCCGACAAGCGGGGCCAATTCACCATCATCGTGCTCGACGCCACGGTGTCGTACAAATTCACCCTCACCAAAGAGGGCTTCCTGTCCCTGGAGCAGGATCTAAAGATGAAGCTCGAAGACACGATGCGCCAGAGCTTCACCCTGATCGTGGCGAAAGCGGCGGCGCCTAAGGTCTCGGCCGAGGAGATGGCAAAGCTCGAAGGCAAGAACCAGGCGATCGCGGCGTTCAACGAAGGGGTGGCGGCGTTCAATGCCAAAGACATGGGACTCGCGGCCGAGAAGTTTCGCCAGGCGACGGATCTCGACCCGACGATCGTCCCGGCGTACGCGGCGCTCGGCGAGGCCTACATGGATCTTGCCAAGTGGAACGAGGCGCTCGCCGCGACCGACCATTTTCTGGAGCTTTCCCCGGGCGACAAGCGCGGGCTCCAGGACCGCTACGACATTTTGAAGGAGCAGGGAGACAAGGCGAAGGCGGCAGCGGCGCTCGACGCGCTGATCGCCGCCGATCCGAGCCACGACACCGCGGTGCGGGTGTTCAACCTCGGGGCCGAGTCGTCGCGCGCCGGAGAAACCGACGCCGCGATTGCCTACCTGGAGCGGGCTCTCACCATCGATCCGACGCTCGACCCGGCGGCCTCCGCGCTCGGCAGTCTGTATCTCAAGAAGAAGGATTACCCGAAGGCGCTGGCGTTCGCCGAGAAGGTTCTGGCGGCCAAGCCGGGCGATCTCGAAGCGATGACGCTCCGTTACGAGACCTATCGGGCGATGGGCGACAAGGCGAAGGCGGCCGAAGCACAGGCAGCGATGCAGACGGCGAGCGCCGCTTCGACCCCGGAAGAGCTGTACAAGCAAGGGGTGGCGCTCTATAACGCAAACAACTCGGTCGCCGCGCGCGCCACGTTCGAACAGCTGGTCAAGCGCGATCCGAACCACGCCAAAGCGCACTTCCTACTCGGCAACATCCTGGTGAGCACGGGAGAGAACGCCGGAGCGAAGGAACATCTCCAGAAGTTCCTGGAGCTCGCACCGAACGACCCCGACGCCGAGACCGCAAAGGAGATGTTGGCGTATTTGAAGTAGAAGACTTCGCCGCGTCGGTCCGGCGGAGGGTTCCTCCCCCCGGGGAGGGTGGCGGTTGGGTCCGGGGGGAGGCCAGGAGGGGGGCGTTCGTGCGGCCGAGGTGCGTCCCTACCCCTGTGCCACCTTCTCGTCCTTGGTCACCCAGCCGTCCATCAGGTGGACGATCCGGTCGCCGGCCAGGGCGTTCTTCTCCGAGTGGGTGACCTGGATGATCGTCATGCCCTGCCGGTTCAATTGGCGGAACAGCTGCATGATCTCCTCGGCCTGAGCCGAGTGCAGGTTGCCGGTCGGCTCGTCGGCGAGCAGCAGCCTCGGCCCGCCGACGACCGCGCGAGCAACCCCCACCAGCTGCTGCTGGCCGCCCGAAAGCTGGGGCGGGAAGAGGTCTTTCTTTCCGACGATATGGAACCGGTCGAGCGCCTCGGCCACCAGGGCCTCGCGCTCCGCCCTCTTGATATTCCGGTAGGAGAGGGGCAGGTCGAGGTTCTCGGCGACGGTCAGGTTGTCGAGCAGGTGATAGCTCTGGAAGACAAAGCCGATGTTCTGCTTGTTCAGCTCCAGCCGCTGCTTCGGTTTGAGCGCATGGACCGGCTGGTCGAGAAAGCGGAACTGTCCGCTCCAGGAATGATCGAGCATGCCGAGGATCGACATCAGCGTCGTCTTGCCCGAGCCGGAGGGACCCATGATGGTGACGAACTCCCCCTCCTCGACTTTCAGGTTGACCTGACGGAGGACCCAGACCTGTCCGGGGCCGGCGGGGTACGTTTTTTCCAGGTTCTCGATCTCGATCATGCCTCATTCTACGCACGAATCGGGGAAAGGATTTCAGGCAAAGGCGGCGGAGAAAAAAAGAGGCGGCGAGCCCGTGCAACGGCCCGCCGCCTGGAGAGGTCTGGGTGGATGTCTTGTCGCTCGGGGCAAGCCCCCGCGCCTTACCGCGGGTGGTCGATCCGGTCCTTGAGCGCGTCGTACTTGAGCAGCTGTTCCGGGGTGAGAATGGCCGAGAAGTCGTCGTCAAAGGCCTGAAGCAGCGTCTCGATCTGCTCGTACTTGTCATGGCGGGAGACGACCAGGGCGCCGACCGCGCAAGCGTCGGGATTGGCGGCATTCAGGGCGGTCCGGATCTGCTCGTTGAGGGTCTTGATCTCGTCGCCGATCGGCCGAATCGCCGTGCGGGCGGTGGTGGCGAGCGTGCGCAGCGTCGCGATCTGCGTGGCGTTCAAGCGGAGCCCGCGGACCAGCACCTGGGGATTCTTCAAGAACTGGGCGATCGCCTTGTTGTCTCCCCCTTCGTCCTGGGCGCGGGCCGGGGCTACGGCGGCAACGGTGGCGAGAAGGGCGAGCCCGAGGATGAACAGACGCTTCGGCTGCATGGGTTTCTCCTTTGTCCGACGAGGTTGTAAGGCCGAGTGCATCGCATCGGCGACGCGTTTCGTTGTCTTCGGGGGATGAAACCCGGGCCGGACGGATTTCTTGCGGTCCCAAACAAAACCGCCCGGCATCGAGCCGGGCGGTTCGGTCCTACGCGCCTAAAGTCCGGTCAAACGATCAGGAGACGTGGAAGCCGCTCTGTTCGAGCTGTGCCTCGTCCACCTGGCGTGGGGAGCCCGCTTCCTCTTCGACCACCCGGCCGTCGAACAGGTGGATCGTGCGCTGGGCGTAGCGGGTGAAGCGCGGGTCGTGGGTGACCATGCAGATCGTCGCCCCTTCGGCGTGCAGCTCGGCGAGCAGCCCCATCACCTGCTCGCTGTTGCGCGAGTCGAGGTTGCCGGTCGGCTCGTCGGCGAGCAGGATCGACGGCTTGCCCACCACCGCGCGGGCGACCGCGACGCGCTGCTGCTGACCGCCGGAGAGCTGGGACGGATAATGCTTCATCCGGTGCGACATGCCGACCCGCTCCAGGGCCGCCTGCACGCGCTCTTTGCGCTCCTTGGCCGGCATGCCGCGGTAGGTGAGCGGCAGCTCGACGTTCTCGTAGACCGTGAGGTCGCCGATCAGGTTGAACGCCTGGAAGATGAAGCCGATCTCTTTGTTGCGGATGCGGGCACGGTCGGAGAACGACAGGTCGGCGACCTGCTTGCCGTTCAGCCGGTATTTGCCTTCGGACGGCGTGTCCAGCAGGCCCAGGATCGACAGCAGCGTCGTCTTGCCGCAGCCGGACGGTCCGGCGATGGCCACATATTCGCCGTTCTTGATCTGGATGTTGATGGTCGCGAGAGCGTGAGTCTCGACCTCGTCGGTGAGGAACACCTTGGTCACGCCGTCGAGGTGAATCAGGGCGTCGGATGATGCGCTCATGGGTTTCCCCCCTCGTTCTTTATCGATTTGTCTTCGACCCGATCAAATCAGATTTGGTCGAGTTAATCCAGTTGATCTAGTCCAGCTTGATCCGGCTTACGTTGTCCCAGGCGGAGGTGTCGGAAAGAATGACTTGGTCGCCCACCTGGAGTCCGCTCACCAGCTCGATCGTGTTGACCGAGCTGCGCCCGAGCTGCACCGGGACCTTGACCGCTGCCTTACCCCCCTCGACCAGCTTGAACATCTCGACCTTGCTGTTGGGCTGGCCGTAGGCCGGCCGGCCTACGAACAGCACGTCGGGAAGGCGTTCGATCTCGATCGTGCCGTCGACCGCCAGGTCTGGCCGGGCGCCCTTGGGCAGCGCGGAGGTGAGCGCTACGTCCACCGTGACGGTGCCCTCTTGAACCGACGGGGCGATGCGCGCCACCCGGCCGGTGACCAGGCCGTTGCGGGTATCGATCGACGCCGTCTGGCCGAGCGCCACGTCCTTGGCCTGGGTTTCCGGAATGCGCAGCTCGGCTTTCAGCTCGCCCGGCCGGGCGACCCGCGCCAAGTTGGTGCCCGGCGTAACCCGTTGGCCGACCTGCACGGGAAGCTCTTGGAGAATGCCCGAGATCCCGGCGCGGACGTGCAGGCCTTCGACCTGGCGGCGCCTGAGCTCGACCAGCGTCTGGGCCTGCTCGACCCGTGCCCGCTGGGCCGAAAGCTGGGCCGACGCGGATTGAGTGCTCTTGGTCACCCGCTCCACTTCGATTCCCGCCTGCCGACCGAGCTGGTCGGCGCGCAGCCGGGAGAGGCGGAGGGTGAGATCGGGAATCAGCCCGTCTTTGGCCAGCTGTTGGTTCGCCTCGGCCTGCAGCTTCGCCTCTTGCGCCTGCGAATCGACTGCGGCGGCCTGCGAACGCTGGTTCAGCACGTCACTTTCGAGCCGTGCGCGCAAGTCTAGAAAGTCGGCGTTGGCACCCTGGAGCTGCGATTCGGCGTCGCTCAAGCCCTGTTCTAGCTCCGGATTCGACAGCTCGAGCAGAATGGTGTCCGGCTCCACGGGAACTCCGGGCAGCGACGGGATCCGCTCGACGCGACCGTCCTGGGAGGCCGAAAGCCAGCGGATGTCGACCGGCACGAGCGTGCCCGGACCGCGCACCTGGCGCAGCATCGGGCCGCGCTGAACGGTGTCGACCCAGACGGTTTCGCGCTCGACGGACGGCGCCGCCGGCTTGAGACGCGAGATGAGGTAAGTGATCAGCCCGATGGCGAGGACGCCGAGAGCCGCCCATGCGATGCGCTGATTACGGCGTTTCCGGGTTTGGTCGGGTCGTTGAATATCCATGTAGGGGGCTCCGAACGGTCTCGCAAGCAGTACGGCGCGAGGACAGGAATGTTTCCGAGAACCTGCGGGGCGATGCTTAGGTGCTCGGGTTCACTCTCGCAGGTGCGCGAAGAGGGGCAAACGGGGACTCGCGGAGTCCCGAGGCTCGAAAACCGCTATCCAAGCCTACGCGCTTGGCCTAGAAGATGGCCCGCCTCGGGGAGGATCAACCGGTCGAGCGCGAGCGCCACCGCCTTGGGCGAGCCGGGCAGCAGAAAGATAGCGCGCCCCCGGGTCATCCCGGCGGCGGCCCGGGAAAGCATCGCGGCCGGTCCCACATCGGTAAACGAAAGCATTCGGAACAGCTCGCCGAATCCCTCGATCGGCCGTTCGAACAGCGGGGTCGCCGCCTCGATCGTCACGTCGCGGGGAGAAAAGCCGGTGCCTCCCGAGACCGCAACGACATCGACCCCCTCCAGCCCAAGGGCGGCGAGGACAGCCTCGCGCACCTCCGGGACCTCGTCGGGCACGATTTGGGTCGAGGCGACCGTATGACCGGCCGCCTCGACCCGCTCGCGCATCGTCCCGCCGGAGGTGTCGGTCTCCGGCGTCCGCGAATCGCTCACCGTAATCAGCGCGAAGCCGAGCCGGGTGGGCGAATACTGCCGATGCTGTTCAGCGCTCAAAGCGTCCCTCGCTCAGCGCTTGAACCTGTGGTAGATGAAAAGCACGATCAAAGCGCCGAGAACGGCGATGATGAAGCTCCGGAAGTCGAAGCCGGAAATGCCGCCAAAGCCGAGGAGCGTCGCGATCCAGCCGCCGATCACCGCTCCGACGATGCCGATCAAGGGAGTCACCACACAGCCGCCCGGATCTTTGCCCGGCATAATCATCCGGCTGAGCCAGCCGGCCAGTGCACCGAATACCACCCACGAGATCAAGCCCATTGCTTGCATCGAAAAATCCTCCTAGGAAAGAGTCACCCGGCGGATGAAGCCGGAATTTGTCCTGCGGACGGCCCAGAGGGCCGAGTGCGAAGAGAACGCGGCATCGGCGCCACGACCCGATACAATGAGATATGCACGACCCGCGCCCCCGACTCTTCCTGATCGACGGCTACTCGAACATCTTCCGAGCTTACTACGCGATTCGCAACCTCTCGAACTCGCGCGGGGAGCCGACCAACGCCGTCTACGGCTTCATCCAGATGCTCCGGAAGCTCCTGCGGGAGGAGCGGCCGGAGCTGATCGGCGTGGCGCTCGATCTCTCCGGCCGCACCGTCCGGACCGAGAAATACGAGGCCTACAAGGCGAACCGTCCGCCGACTCCCCCGGATCTCAAAAGCCAGATTCCGCTCGTCCGCCGGGCGCTTGAAGCGTACCGAATCCCGGTGCTTGAGCTGTTGGGCTACGAGGCGGACGACGTGCTCGGCACCCTCGCCTTGAAGGCCTCGGGCGAGGGGTACGACGTGGTCCTGGTCTCCGCCGACAAGGACCTGATGCAGCTGATCGGGCCGCACGTTTCGATGTACCACACCGGCCGCAACAAGTTGTACGGCCCGGCCGAAGTGACCGAAGATTTCGGCCTGCCGCCCGAAAAGGTGGTCGACGTTCTCGCGCTGATGGGCGACGCGGTCGACAACGTTCCCGGGGTCCCGGGGATCGGCGACAAGGGGGCGAAGGCGCTGATCCAGGAGTACGGCACGCTCGAAGCGCTGCTCGATCGGGCGGGCGAGATCACCCGGAAGAGCTACCGCGAAAGCCTGACCGCCAACCGCGAGCTGGCCCTGCTGTCGAAGGAACTGGTCACCATCCATACCGATCTACCGATCGTCCTCGATCCTCTGGCCCTGCGTCTCGACGCGCCGGACGAGGACGCCCTGCGCAGCCTGTTCGGCGACCTCGAGTTCTTTTCGTTGCTCGAAGAGCTGAAGGCTTCGGCGCGGCAGAGCCCGTCCGAGATCGTCGCTGCCGAGGAGATCGTCGACCGGGCCGCTTTCGAGCAGGCCGCAGCGGCCGCCATGGCGAACACGGCGGCTCCGGCTGCCCCGGCTTCGAACGCCGAGCTGTGCGTCCTCCTGCTCGGCACCGAGCCGCCCATCGGCCTCGCCTGGCTCGCGGGGGATGGCGTGCCGCGCTATGTCGACTTGCGTCGGGAAGGTCTCGCCGATGCCGCCTGCGAGGCGATCGGCACCTGGCTCGGCAACCCGGAGCTGAAGCTGGTCGGCCACGACTTGAAAGAGCTGCTGCGGCGGATCTGCAACGCGCCGATCCAGGCAGATCTGTTCGACGAGATGCTCATCTCTTACCTCTTGAAGCCGTCGATCCACGGCCACGCGCTCGACGAGGTGGCGGTCGAACGGCTGAACCGTACGCTGCTCACGGCGAAAGAGGTCGGCTGGGACAAGGGCCAAGAGCCGCCGCAGGGAGACTCGCGACTCGGCATGTATGCCGGCGAGAGGCTCGAAGTGGTCCGTTCCCTGGCCGGCCCGATGCGCGGCGAGTTGGCCGCGGCGGGGTCGCTCGGAAAGGTCTACACCGAGATCGAGCGCCCGCTGATGTCGGTCCTGGTGCGGATGGAAGAGACCGGGATCCTGCTCGACGTCGAATTCCTGCATGCCATGGCGAGGGAGCTGAACGGAGAGATCCTCAAGTTGGAGCAAGAGATCTTCGACCTCGCGGGAGAGAAGTTCAACCTCGGCTCGCCGCAGCAGCTGGGTGTTCTCTTGTTCGAAAAGCTCGGCTATCCGGTGCTCAAGCGGACCCAGAAAACCAAAAGCTATTCGACCGGCGCGGAGATCCTCGAAGAGCTGGCCGCCCGCGGCTACCCGATCGCCGAGCGTATTCTGCGCTATCGCGAGCTGACCAAGCTGCAATCGACCTACGTCGAGGCGCTGCCCGGCATGGTCGCCGCCGACGGCCGAATCCACACCCGGTTCAACCAGGCGGTCGCGGCGACCGGCCGGCTATCTTCGACCAACCCGAACCTGCAGAACATCCCCGTCCGCACCGAGATCGGCCAGCGCATCCGCCGGGCGTTCGTCGCCCCTCCCGGCCACCTGCTGGTAATCGCGGACTACAGCCAGATCGAGCTGCGCATCCTTGCCCACATCGCCGAGGATCCAACTCTCGTGGCGGCGTTCGAGGCGGGGGAGGACATCCACCGGGCGACCGCGGCGACCGTCCTTCACGTCGATCCCGACCTGGTGACCCCCGAGCAGCGCCGGGCGGCCAAGGTGATCAACTTCGGCATCCTCTACGGCATGAGCGCGTTCGGTCTCGCCGCGAACCTCAAAATCCCGCAGAAAGAAGCCGACCGGTTCATCCGCGAGTACCTGGAACGTTTTCCCGGCGTCCGGCGTTACATCGAGGAGACGGAAGCCTCGGCGGAGCGCGACGGCAAGGTCGAGACGCTCTACGGCCGTGTCCGTTGGCTGCCCGACATTCAAAGCAAGAACCGCAACCTGCGAGAGAACGCCAAGCGAATGGCGATCAACGCCCGCATCCAGGGCACCGCGGCCGACTTGTTGAAGCTCGCGATGATCGAGGTCGACGCCCGGCTCGCCAGGGAGCACCCGGCGGTTCGCCTGTTGCTCACCGTGCACGACGAGCTGGTGTTCGAGGTCCCGGAGGCCGACGCCGAGCGCGTCGCCCAGGTGGTCAAGGAAGAGATGGAAGGGGTGGCCCGGTTGCGCGTCCCGCTGGTGGTCGACACCGGTCGCGGCGCCAGCTGGTATGAGGCGAAAGGCTAAGAGTCGCTTTCGGAAAGGAGCAACACGATGGCTTTCGGTTTTGGCAATTCCAAATCGGCGATTCCGCGTCCCGAGGACGCGCTGGTCGGTCGTTCGACAGCGCTTTCAGTCCCGGAACGTCATTTCGTACTCGGCACGCCGCTCGCTCCCCCGTACCCGGAGGGGATGGAGCTGGCGCTGTTCGGTCTCGGCTGTTTCTGGGGCGCCGAGCGCCTGTTCTGGCAGGTGCCGGGGGTCTATTCGACTTCGGTCGGCTACGCCGGTGGCTACACCGCGAATCCGACCTACCGTGAGGTCTGCAGCGGCCAGACCGGCCACACGGAGGTGGTGCGGGTGGTGTTCGATCCCGCCCAGGTGAGCTATGCCGCGTTGCTCCAGCTGTTCTGGGAGAACCACGATCCGACCCAAGGCATGCGCCAGGGGGGCGATGCCGGAACCCAATATCGCTCCGCGATCTACACCTACGGCGCCGAGCAGGCCGCGGCGGCGACCGCCAGCGGCGCCGCCTACCAAGAGCGCCTCAACGCCGCGGGCTACGGAGCGATTACCACCGAGATCGTCGCTGCCCCCGAGTACTACTTCGCCGAGGACTACCACCAGCAATACCTGGCGAAAAAGCCGGACGGCTACTGCGGTATCGGCGGGACCGGGGTGTCCTGCCCGATCGGGTTGGCTGCGGTATAATTTCCAAGCGATGCCTATCGCTCTGCTGGAAGAACCGCCGCTCGCGTTGCCTGGGTCTTTGGGTCCCTATCGGGCCAAGGATTACGCGAACCTTCCCGATTCGCCGCGCTGCGAGCTGATCCAGGGGAACTTCTACGTGCCGCCGAGCCCCGCGATTCCCCACCAGTTCCTCGCCTTCGAGCTGGCCAAGCGGCTCGATGTCCCTGCCCGGGAAGCCGGGGGGTACGTGTTCATGGCTCCCCTGGACGTCCGCCTCGCCGATCATTCGATCGTCCAGCCAGACGTGATCTACGTCTCGGCAGCGCGGCGCGGAATCCTCGGCGATCGCCAAGGCTGGATCGAGGGCGCGCCCGACCTGCTGATCGAGATCCTTTCGCCAGGAACCGCCCGGCGCGATCGGGTGCAGAAGCTCGATCTCTACGCCCGTTCAGGGATCGCCGAGTACTGGATCGTCGAGCCGGCCGAGCGCCAGATCCAATTCCTGGTGAACGAAAACGGCCGTTTCGTCGTCGCCCTGCCGGACGGCTCCGTCTATCGCTCCGCCGTCCTCGCCGAGATCAACCTCGACCTCGAAGCCTTCTGGGCCGAAGCGTCCCGCCGGCTCGGCTAAGAGCGAAGTAGTCGGGCCAACCCCCCGTCGATCGCTTTCTTGATGTCCCGCATGCTCCGCGTGCCCACCCCTGCCCGGCGGGCGTGAGCCCGCCACTCGGCCGCAGCCGCAGCGACCTGATCGAGGATCGATTCGGCGTCTGCGGCCTCGATGCCCGCCGGGGCAGCGAGTTTGAGCAGGTGCCGGCGGGCCGGCGCTCGGCCCTCGCCCGCGACAGTCATCGTGTGTTCCCCGCCGGGTCCCTCGGCAAACACGAGGTCGTAGGCCGGTGCCAGCTCCCAGACGCCTTCGTCGGTCATGCGGAAGGCGAAGTTCTTCACATGGTCGTCCCGATTGTGGGTCAGCACGTTGAACGCCATCCTGCGGTAGCACTCCAAGACGTCCCGGTGACTTCGAGTCAAGATCCGCGTCACTTCAAGCAACTGCCGGTAGTCGCAGCTCGGAATGCGGAAATTGGCATGGATGAGGTTGCCGAAGGTATGCACGTGGTACCGGCGGTTGCCCTTCCGGTCGAAGCGTTCCACGCCGAAAAACCGCTCTCCCTCCGCCGTCTCGAATAGGCGAGTCGGCGGCATCGTGAGGCCCGCTTCCTTCGCCATCAAGGAATAGGCAAGCTCGGTCGGGCCTGCGTCGGCCGATTCCGCATGGGCGGGGAACTTGACGATCCAATGGGAATACCCAGCGGGCAGGTCGTCTTCCCCCGAGAGGATCGAATCGCCGCGGACGCCCACCAGTACTTTGGGCCGAGCCCCGCCGGGACTTCCCCCCGCGCGCAGCAAGAGAGGCAACACCTCGCCTGCCTCACCCTCGATGACCTGCCGGGAGGCGAGAGCCATGCGATGGAGGTCGAGAATTCGATCCGTAGAATCCGAGGGCTCGATCGGCGGGTGATAGGTGAGCGCTCCCATGGTTCGGCTGCCCAGGTAGGCCAATCGATCCAAGACCGAGATTTCGGCCAGAGCCGAGCCTTGCTGGCGAAAGAATCGATCCATCAGCAGAAGGCCCCAACCATCCGGCAACGAATCGTCGAACAAACCGAAGATCGGGCCGAAGTCGTGGTCGCGGTGCTCGATGAGCCCGGCCTGCGGCGGCAGCTTGAAAGGCGAAAGCCAAAGCGGATCGGCAAGGAAGGCGGAATCGTATTCGAACACCGGTTGCCGTCCCGCCGGCCGGGCTCCGTTCTCCGCCAGCCGGCCGACGAGGCGTTCCTCGCCCGGTTCGCGGTGGAGGCGCACTTCCAGCCTCTTCATAGGCGGCCTCTCTTGCGCTCAGGCCGCTTCTCCGCTTTCTCCATTTCGGCGATCGAAGACGCGGGAGGGAGCTTCAGCAACGAGGCGAAGTCGTCCAACCGGTAGAGCGCAAAGGCCAGGGCGAGCAGGCTTTCGAGCGAAATTCGACCCGACTCCTCGAATCGCCGCAGGGAGGCGAGGCTGACTCCGGAACGTTCCGCCAGCGTGATCTGCTTCCATCCTTGCGTCAGCCGCAGAGCCCTGGCGCGGCCCGCAAGGTCCTTCGCGACCTGCTCGGGGGTGGTGAGTGAGAATCGGTCCATCGGCTTAAGCCTCCCGATCGGTAGCCATGTTAGAGCTATTATAGTAGCGGTAGATGCCGAAAGGACGGGTTAAACGTTCGCAGAAGGGCGCTTCGAAGAGGCTGCCTGCTTCTGCGGCCGGGAGACGCCCCGACGGGCTAGCACCCGGCAGGGTCGTGGTTGGGTGCCGGGGCGTCGCTACGGTCGCCCTACCCGGGCGGGCTCGCTATACTGCCGCGGTGCGTCGCTTCGCCCTTCTGATCGTTCTCTTCGCCCTCCCGCTCTGCCTGGTTCCGGGGCGGGGGACGGGGGGTGTCCCTTCGCCGCTGGTCACCGCGCTCTCGGTAGAGGTTTCGGCGACCTTGCGCAATGCCGCTGCGCCCGGGGTGTTCGTCGCCCGCATCGACGACGGCGAGACGGTTTTCGATTTCGACGGCGACACGCCGCGCATCCTCGCTTCGAATACCAAGCTGCTGACTACGGCCGCCGCGCTGGACGCCTTCGGTCCGGGGTACTTCTTCGAGACCCGCTTTCTCTCCCGGGGCGACGTGCGCGACGGGGTACTGCGGGGCGATCTGGGGGTGGTGGGCGGCGGCGATCCCAGCATTTCCGGCCGCGATTGGGCGGGCGACTCCTATGCCGTGTTCCGCCAATGGGCGGCGGCTCTGCGGGCGCGCGGAGTACGGCGAGTGGCAGGTGACCTTTATCTCGCTCATGGGCTGTTCGAGGCGCGGCGCATTCATCCCGATTGGCCGACCGAGCAGCTCGACGCCTGGTACGAGGCGCCGATCGACGCGCTGTCGTTCAACGACAACTGCATCCTGATCCGCGTTCGCCCCGGGGCGGCCGGCCAGGCGCCGCAGATCGAGACGATCCCGCCGGTCCAACTCCTGCGGGTGGACAATCGCGCGAAGACGGTCGCCGGCCGGTCGAACAATCCGGTGGTGCGCCGCGAAGGGGATTTGCTGATCGTCTCCGGCAAGATCGGTACCGCGAACGGTCCGTTCGACACCTGGATTTCGGTGCCCGATCCGACCCTCTATTTCGGCCTATCGTTGATCGATGCCCTGCGCGAGGAGGGTATCCAGGTCGTGGGCAAGGCGCTGCCGGTCGAGGGCCTGCCCGGCGAGGTTTGGGAGCGGCTCGCGGCCTACAAGAGCGGATTGCTTTCGGCAGTCGAAGTGGCGAACAAACGGAGCCAGAACTTCTACGCCGAAAGCCTGGTCAAGCTGCTCGGCGCACGGCGTTGCGGCCACGGCGGTTGGCACGAGGGCACCGAGGCGGTTGCTGAGTTCCTCCTCTCCTTCGGCGTGCCGGCCAGCTCGTTTCGGCTCGCCGACGGCTCCGGCATGTCGCGCGGCAACCAACTCTCGCCGCACCAGATGACGCGCCTGCTGCGGCACATGTGGTTCCACCCTTCCGGGGCCGAATTCGTTCATTCGCTGCCGTTCGGCGGCGAGGACAACGGCGGCTGGAAGTCGCGCCTCGCGAGTCCCCCCTACCAGGGCAACGTCTTCGCCAAGACCGGTACCCTCGCCGACGTATCGAGCCTGTCGGGTTATGCCCGCGCTGTGTCGGGTCGGGTCTACGCGTTCTCGATCCTCCTGAACCAGACGCGCAGCAACGAGGAAGCCCACCGCGAGCAGGATCGGATCGTCAAAGCGATCATCGATCAGGGCTGAAAAGCCGACCTGGGGAGAATGCCGGAGATGTCCATAGAAGTCCGCGCGGTCAACTACCGCGAGTTGATGAAGAAAGTCGAGCAGGTCGTTTCCGCGATCGACCGCTCGGACGACGTGTCGAGCACCATCCAGACGGTGATCGAGACGATCATTCAGAAGTTCCGCGACGAGCTGGGCATCTACGGTGGCCGGCTCTATCGCCTAGAGGGTAACCAGTACGTGCTCGAAGGTCTGTTCGGCGACGCCGCCCCGGTCGAGCTCGGCCTCAAGATCCCCTGGTCGTACCCGCCGTTCGAGAGGCTGGCAGAGGACGGCGTGGTCTATATGGCGGCGGACGATCCGGGGGTCGATCCCGAGCTCGAAGCGAAACTCGGCGTGCAGCGCTTCGCCGCGGTCGAGGTGGGCGACGAGGATTTCGTGCTTGCCTTCGATATCGCACCGGGAGTCTCAGCCGACGACGTCCGTTTCTCGCTCGGCATCCTGCGCCACAGCATCAACGAGAAAATCCGCCGCGAGCGGATGCGCACGCTGTTTGAAGAGGCGCGGAAGATCCAGGCGTCGATCCTGCCGCGCCGGGTGCCCAGCTACGGCCAGTTCGATCTGTTCGGCCGGTTCGAGCCGATGGAGAGCGTCGGCGGCGACTTCTTCGACTACATCCCGCTCACCGAAAAGATCCTGGGGCTCGCGATCGCCGACGTCTCGGGCCACGGCCTGACCGCCGCGCTCCAGGTCCGCGACATCTACATGGGCCTGCGCATGGGGCTCGCCCGCGACCTGAAGATCGTCCGCACGGTGGAACGCCTGAATTCGATCATCCATCGCAGCACGCTCACCAGCCGTTTCGTCTCCATGTTCTACGGCGAGCTGGAGCTGAACGGCACGTTCATCTATGTGAACGCCGGGCACCCGCCGCCGTTTCACCTGGCGGCCGACGGCACTTGCCGTTTGCTGGAAGAAGGAGGCCCGGTGCTCGGCCCGCTCGCCTCGGTCTCTTACGAGCGCGGCTTCGTGATCATGAGGCCGGGCGACATGCTGGTGTTCTACACCGACGGCATCGTCGAGGCACTGGGCAAAGGAGAGGGCGCCGAGCGCGAAGAGTACGGCCTCCGCCGCCTGATCCAGGTCGCAAGCGCGAACCGCGGTCCGTCGGCCCAGGCGGTGGTGGAAGCCGTCTTCAAGGACGTCGAACGTTTCTCGGATGGCGAGCCGCCCCAGGACGATCGAACCGTCATGGTGGTCTGCCAACCGCCAGGGGATATCCCCACCCAGGCGTTTCCGCGGCCACGGTTCGTGTAGTTGGGCGCCGCCTCACCCCAGCGGCACCATCTCCAACTCCTGCCGTAGCTTGATCAGCAGCTTCTCGGAGTACACCCCCGATCGCAGCTGCACCCCGGGGTAGATCTGCGTCTCCCGCCCGACCACCACGCCCGGGTGAATCACACAGTTGCACCCGGTCTGCACGTGGTCCCCGAGCACCGCGCCGAGCTTCCGCCGCCCGCTGGGCCGATCCTTCCCGACGTAAATCTCCCGTCCGTCGTGGCGGAAGTTCGACAGGATCGTCCCGGCGCCCAGGTTGACCTCGGCCCCGAGGATCGAATCGCCCACGTAGTTCAGATGCGGAGCCCGGGCGCCGGGCAGGAAGATCGCCCGCTTCACTTCGGTATTGGCCCCGATCACCGCCCCGTCGCCGATCCAGACCCCGCCGCGCAAATACGCTCCGGGCCGGATCTCCACGTCTTCGCCGATCCACGCCGGCCCCTCGATCACCACACCAGGAGCCAGCCGAGTCCCCCGGCCGATCGCGATCCGATCCCCGCCAAGCGAAACCTCCGGCGGCACCCCGATCTCGATCGCCGAAGAGGGGAGGGCGTCGAGAATCTCGTCGAGCGCTTCCCCGAGCAGCGCCCACGGCGCATCTGGATCGAAGCGAGCGCGGAAGGGCTCAGGCAGGTCGGCGAAGAGAGGGGGCAGCATGGGGGCGGGGGGATTATAGGCGGGTTCCGGGACCTCAGAGGGGATCTCTAAGGTGGGGCACCCTCCGCAAGGTCCGCAACCTGCGCTAGTATCTGACTACTATGAAGACCATCCGCGCCGTAGCCTTCCGAAGTGGTGATTGGTGGGTCGCGCAGTGCCTTGAATATCGCATCGCCACGCAATCAAGGCGACTGGAAGATCTTCCCTACGAGCTCGATCGCCTGCTCAAAGTACAGATCGCCGCGAGTCTGGAGATGGGTATCGAACCCTTCTACGGTTTTTCTCCCGCTCCCAGGAAATACTGGGAGATGTACGAGAAAGCCACCTCCCGAGTGGAGCCGGTTCGCAAGCGGGAGCAAGAAGGCCCTCAGTTTGAAACACGGATCGCCGCTTAGTCTTCCGGCTCGGGGTCGAGGCCGAAATCCAGAGGCGGAATGCCGAAATAGGCGCAAAGACCCTCGAGAACTGCCGGTGTAAGGATGTCGTCTTCCTCGACTGCCGGGATGGCCATCGAACGCTCTCCCTCAGCGAGAAAGAGGCCGTATACACCCACCTGTAAGGCCGCTCGGGCCTCTACGCCGTACTCACGTTTGGCCCGCGCCATGAACTGCCTCAAAGTAATTTCCCAGGGACCTCCAGCCATTCGCCTCTCCCTCCCTCTTGAGGCTTGAACTTAGTAGGAACCTCAAGAGTCGCGCAAGGGATTGGCCCGAATCCGGAACACTTTTTTCGGCCTGCACCTTGAGCCAGCGCAAACCCCTCCCGCTCCGCTTCTACCGCCGCCCGACCGAGCTCGTCGCCCGTGAGCTGCTCGGTCGGTACATCGTCCGTGACCTCGAAGGCGACCGCTTGGTCCTCCGCATCGTCGAGACCGAGGCGTATCTCGGGGCTCCCGATCGGGCGAGCCATGCGTGGGGCGGTCGGCGGACGGCGCGGAAGGAGAGTTTGTACCTGCCCGGCGGGTACGCCTATGTCTATTTCATCTACGGCATGCACTTCTGTCTGAACGTGGTGACCGAAGGGGCGGATCTCGGCAGTGCGGTTCTGATCCGGGCGGGGGAGCCGGTGGCGGGGGAGGAGCGGATGCTTGCCCTGCGCGGTCTTTCGCGCGCCCGGCCGGGGGATGTTGCGGGCGGTCCTGGTCGGTTGTGCAAGGCTCTCGGGATCGACCGCGACGACGACGGCGTGCGGTTCGACCGCGGGGCGTTGAAGATCGTCGAGGGCGAGCCGGTGGGTGAGGCTGAGATCGCCAGCGGGCCGCGCGTGGGGATCGACTATGCCGCGGATGCCGTCTCGTGGCCACTGAGGTTCGCGATACGCGGCAACCCGCATGTCTCGCGCCCGCGGCTTTAGGAGCTTACTTCCCCTTCCCTGCCGACAGCGTGATGTGACCCGCGTTGGCGAGCTTCCAGAACACGAGCAGGGCGTCGAGCTGGGGCATTGGCGTAATCTTGACGATCGCCTGGATGTCGTAACCGCCGGTGATGCGGGTGAGCATGAAGCCTTCCTGCGGCGAGATCTTCAGGGTCTGCAGCTCTTCCATCTTGCGCGCCAGTTTGGGCACCGAGGTGAGGCTTACGCCCGCGAGCTCGACGGCGTCTCGGACTTTTCGTTCTCCGTCGCGCAACGCGATCTCGGTGTCTCGCTTGTCCGGCTCCAGGCTCCGGGCCGCGCGCAGGTGGCGGAGCGCCAGCTCGTACTCCTTGTCTTCGAGGTAGCGCTGAGCGGCGGCCAGGAGCTGCGAGAAATCGATCGTGCCGTTGGCGCTCGGCGCCGACAGGGCCGGGAAGCGTCCCGTCATGGCGCTGTTGGGCCCTCCTACCCAGCGCGGCTTGACCACCTTGAGCCGCCCTTCGCGGTACTGGTCGAACAGGACGCGGTAGATGAAGAACTCGGTCGAGTGGGTCTCGCGCTGGATCTCGGCGACCGTCCGCTCGTCGTCGACGTGTTCGAGAATTTTGCGCTTGCCCGGATCGAGGTCGGTCTCGTCCCACATCGCGATCTGCACCGGGATCACATCCGAGGAGGGGATCACCGAGCGCAGCCGGTTCCACTCGTCCACCCGCTGTACCCCTTCGAGGATGATCGCTGTGACATCCAGGTTCATTGGGATCATCGGGTGCTCGGGCAGCACGTCGTCCAGGAACTTGAAGTCCGCCTCCAGCCAGGTGAAAACGTCGTAGATGCTCTCTTCGGCTTTCACCCGAAGCAGGCGATGGAGGTCCGGCTCGCCGATCACCCCGGAGTCGACCAGGATGCGGCCGAGCAGGTTGCCGGTCTTGCCCTGCTGCTGGACCGCCTGGGTCAGATCCACCTCGCTGATGAACCCCTGACCGACCAGGAAATGCCCCAGATACTCCTCCGGCTTGGTCGAAGAGGAGGAGATGACCCGCCCCTCGCGAAAGTAGATCTTCTTCTCGATCTTCTCGCGCTGGATGTGCAGCGTCCCGGTCTTTTGACTCTGGGAGAGCCACTGCAGCAGCTCGGCGAGCTGCATGGTCTTGAGATTTCCGACGATGCCCATGGCGGTTGGCTTGCGGCTGATTATAGTTCTGGGGTTCCTGGAAACTCCCGCCGTTTCACCCTAGCGGGAACGGTGCGCGCACTTCGGATCGTTCCCGGAGCCTGCGAACCCTATAGGAAACCCGGCCGTTCGGTCATCTTCCAGGCCGCGGCGCCAGGGATTCATAGCATCTCCGTAACTTCTCGACGCGGTCGCTCGCCCAGAACCCTAGAGAACTTTCCGGACAAGGCGGCGATCCCGGCGCGGTCGCCGATCGCAGGATTGACTGCGGACGGCGCCACCGCTCGGGGGTTCGTCATGCTTTGTCAGCGACCGCTCATCCGGCTTCGGATCGCCCTGTTCGCGCTCGTCTTCGCCACGTTCGGGTTCGGACCGACGTTGCCGGGAACGGCTCAGACCTGCTGGGTGTACACCGACACCGAGATCGCCAAGGCGCCGATCATCTGTGTCGACAAGAGCGATCTGTCGACCCCCTGCGCTTGGCCGACCGACTGTACGACCATTCCCGCGGCGGCGCCGCAGACCATCCGCCGGATGCACGAGATCTGGCATCAATGTTTTGGCAACGTCGGAGGCTCGACCCCTCCGGCCGGTCGGAGCCAGCGCTGGTACGCCTTCCATCGCCAGTTCGAGACGGATTTCAACGTCTGGCGCAGGGACATCGGGATCTCGCCGATCGAGCAGCTGGAGTGGTGCCCGAACATGAATCTGCCGATCGGCACCGGGCCGGCGAATCCGGCCGGGTCCTCCTGCGGCGTCGGCACGCCGCGACCCGCCAATCGCCCTTGCCCCGGGTGCGTCGCCTTTCCTCAATGTTTGTTTCATGCGGGGGGCGGGCCGATCGCCTGCCCCGGGGCGCCGAGCGCCAGTTGCACCACGCCGGACGGCATGGTCACCTTCCCCTACACTTCGCTCGAACAGTTCCCCAACGTCGACGAGGTGGCAAAGATCCTGGACGGCCAGTTTCACGGCATCATGCACGGCGCGGTGGCGGTCGCGAATCGCACGTCCGCCGACGGGTGCGATCCGCCGCTCCACAACTCGGGGTGCTTCAATCTCGATTCCTTGGGCAGCGCCTGCTCGCCGCGCGATCCGATGTTCTGGCGCCTTCACCATGCCCTCGACGACGTGGTCCGCGCCTGGCAGGATCGCAAGGCGGTCGACGTAGTCGTGGTGGTCGACCGGTCGGGCAGCATGAGCGATCCCGATTCGTCGGGCTCGACCAAGCTTCAGGCCGCGCTCGCGGCGCTCGACAATTTCGGCGATCTTCTCGAAGATTCGCGCTCCGACGGCCAGACCAACCGGATCGGCGTCGTCTCCTACTCGGACAGTGCCTCCACCAACTTGAACCTGACGGTCGCGGGATCCGGCCTGCGCGGGCCGGGCGGGCCGCTGCCGATGGCCATCTCCGCCATTTCGGGGGGAGGTCCCGGCGGCTGCACGGGCATCGGCTCCGCGCTCCAGAGAGCGGTCGAGATGCTCTGCCCGCCCGGCGACTGCCGCGGCTTCTCGGCTTCCGGCGACAACGACCGCAAGGCGATCCTCCTGCTCACCGACGGGGTGGAAAACATCGCCCCGTGCTTGAAGCCGGCGGGGGCTTCGGGCTCGTCCTGCGGCACCCAGTGTTTCGGCGCCCCGTTCGATCTCGAAAAGCTCGAATTCACCCAGCTGGTCGCCGTCGGCTTCGGCAACACCTCGAATTTGAACGGCCCGCTGCTCACCCTGGTCGCCGAGCGCCAAGGAGGCATCTACCTCCAGAACCCCAACGGCCCGGCCGACGATCTCAAGGACTTCTTCGCCAAGGCGTTCGGCAACCTGTCGGACGAGTTCCTGCTGCTCGATCCCAAGGGCACCCTGGCCACGGGCGACGCGGCCTCGCCGCCGGTCGAATATACGGGGTGCGCCGACTCGAAGCTCACCTTTACCTCCGGCTGGAACGAAGCCCTGCCTCCCGGCGCTCTGCGCCTGCTGGTGACCAGCCCGACCGGCGATCTGGTGCGCGCGAGCGACCCGGGGGTCGAAGCCTCGCGCCAGGCGCTGTGGGATTTCTCTCGTCTCCGCCTGCCGTATCGCGGCGCGGTCTCCGGCACCTGGCGGGCGCAGCTGGTCCGGCCGCACAGCGCCTACGTGAACGGCTTCGCGCCCGATGCATTTGCCGATCCCGACGCCGGCGCGCAGTTGGTCCGGCGCGAGATCCAGCGGCTTTGCCCGGACGGTTGCGCCCGCACGCTGCTCTTCGAGGCGGGCCTTCGGGGTTTCCGTTCGACCTACCGCGAAGCAGTGCGCGCCGAAAAGCTGGCCGGCCTGCTCGGGACGGTGACGGTGGTGCGCGACGATCACGATCTTGCGACGCGCGTCGCCCACGGCGGCGTCGACCTGGTGGTCTACGCCCAGATGGGGAAGGATCAGGTGCGCGCCTACGATCGGTATCTTGCCCGGTTCGTCTGCGCCGGGGGGAGGGCGATTCTGTCCGACGTCCGGGCCAGGAACCGCATGCCGCTGTTTAAATGCGCCGGGGCCGAGGCGGTCGGACCGCGGAATTGGCAACAGATCCACGACGGCGACCTGATCGCGGCGCCGCTCAAGCTGGTCAACCCGGGCTACCCGGTCTTCTCCTATGCGGTGGCCGGGGCGAGCCTTCAGGCCTTCGTCGACCGGCCGGTGGCCGCGGTCGCCGCGCGGGTCGTCCAAGGCAAAGCCGTCCGCTGGTTCGTCGACGTGCTCGGAACGACGCTCGCGAAACTCTCCCCCCATCGCCGCGAAACCGATTGGCGGACCGGTTCCACCCCCATCGTCTCGGCGCGCGTGCTGCCGTCCTACATTCGATCCGGAGGCTGGGACCGGGTGGACGCACGGGTCGAGGTCGAATACCCGAAGGTCGGCGAAGGCACGCTCCTCGCGCAGACCGGCCTGCGCGGTCCGCGAAAAGTGAAAGGCGAGACGATCGATCCGCGCGCCGTGGCGCTTTCGACGATCCAGGTACCGACCGGCTTCCAGACCTTTCCGTTGTTCGACGACGGCGCGAACGCGGATCTCAATCCGGGCAACGGCGTCTGGAGCGGCGAGCTGACCGGGCTCGGCCGTACCGACGGGATCTACAAGCTGCGCTATCTGTTCGACTTCACCGCCGGGGGTTGCACCACCCACCGCGAGCTGACCGAATCGATGTATGTCGAGCTGGGGGTCGATCCGCGCGGGACCAACGTGCGCAACGAGCCGCAACGCCAGCCCGACGGCTCGATCGTCAACCGGATCTCGATCACGCCGGCCGACCTGGGAGGACACCTGCTCGGCCCGGGTCGAACCGGTGCGGTCTCCTGCCGGCCTGCCGCGACCTGCAAGATCTCCCGGGATCTCCAGGATGACGGCAAGGGGACCTACGCACTCGAAGTGGTCACCGCGCCGGGCGCTGCCGGAGTGCGGCTCGCCGCGTTCGGCGCCGACCTGGACGTGGCGGTCCCTTGCGACGGTTGCCCGCGTCTCGCCGAGATCGCGATCGAACCGGGCCAGGTGGTCAATCAACAGCCGGCGCGCGGGAGGGTGAAGCTCTCGGGGAAAGCGCCCGCCAACCGGGCGGGTGGCGCCGTGATCTATCTGTCGAGCGATTTACGCCGCGTAGCCGCAGTGCCGGAAAGCGTCTTGGTGCCGGCGGGGCAGACGGAGGCGACCTTTCCGGTAACCGTCTTCCACGTGCATGAGGAGCCCGAGACGGTGACCGTCGAGGCGGTCTACGGCGCGGATCGAAAGAAGGCGAAGATCACGGTGTCCGAGCCCGCCGTCGATCCGAACGCGCCGTGGCAGCCCGCGACGATCCCGGGCGGGTACGACCCTCACGACCATCATCACGGGCACGACGAGTAAGGGAGCGAAACTCGCGCGGGCGGAGCGGGATGTCCGCTCCTACCGCGCGGGGGTGGTTCCGGTCTGGCCCTGATAGTGAGACGACGAGCCGGGCTCACCGTAAGCCACTTCGGGCTCGGATTCCATAGCGATGAAGATCAGCTGCGCGATCCGCCGGCCGGCTTCGAGCACGAACGGCGCCGGCCCCAAGTTTTGCAGCTCCAGGGTGATGTTGCCTTCGAACCCAGGGTCGCACCAGCCGGCGAGCGAGTGGTTGATCCACAAGCGGCCGAGGGTGGACTTGAGCTTCAAATCGCACGCGACCGTGCGCGGTATGCGCACGTATTCGAGCGTCGAAGCGAGGATCACCTCGCCCGGGAACAGCTTGACCGCGGAGGAGGTGAACTCCTCCGGGTCGCGCGTCGGGCAGATCCAATGGTCGGAGAGCCGGACGTCGTAGCTCGCCGAGTTGACCTGGGACGGCTCGAACGGACGGACGCCGTCCGCCATTCCCCATTCGCGAATCCATCGGTCGGGCTTGATCATCTTCGGTCTTAGGTGAAGCTGACCGGGGTGGTGACCTGCTCGCGGTGAATCGTGTCGACGAAGCGGATGATCCGGCGCTGAAGCGACATGAACAGCGTCGAGGTGCGCGCGCCGCCGCCGAAGAAACGGACTCCTTTGAGCAGCTCGCCGTCGGTGACGCCGGTCGAGGAGAAGAGGATCTCTTCGCCGGGGGCGAGTTCCTCGGTGCTGTAGATCTTGTCCGCGTCCATGATGTCCAAGTCCTTCAAACGCTGCTCCTGCGCGGGGTCGAGCGCCTTCAATCGCGCCTGGATCTCGCCGCCCAGGCAGCGCATGGCCGCCGCGGTGATCACCCCTTCGGGCGCGCCGCCGATTCCCATCACGGCATGGACTCCCGTGCCGCGAACGGCAGCGGCGATCCCGGCCGAAAGGTCGCCGTCGCCGATCAGGCGAATCCGCGCTCCGGCGCTGCGGATGTCGGAGATCAGCTGCTGGTGGCGCTCGCGATCGAGCACCACGACCGTCAGGTCGCTCACCTTGCGATTGAACGCGGCGGCGATGTTGCGCAGATTTTCGGCGGGCGGCGCGTCGATGTGGATCGTGCCGCGGGCGGTCTGGCCGACCACGATCTTTTCCATGTAGACGTCGGGCGCGTGGAGCAGACCGCCGCGCTCCGCCGCCGCGAGCACGGCCACCGCGTCCGGGGCGCCGGTGGCGCAGAGGTTCGTTCCTTCCAGAGGATCGACCGCGATGTCGACCTGCGGCGCGCCGGCCTTGCCGCGCGCGGCGCCCAGCTCTTCGCCGACGTAGAGCATCGGCGCCTTGTCGCGCTCGCCCTCGCCGATCACGATCCGGCCGTCCATTTCGAGCAGATCCATCTCGCGGCGCATCGCTTCGACCGCCACGTGGTCGGAGTGGCTCCGCTCGCCGAAGCCCATGGTCTTGGCCGCCGCGAGAGCCGCCTGCTCCGTGACGCGGATGAAATCCTGTTCCAGCCGGTGGTCGATGGCCATCAGTCTGCGCTCCCGACTTCGACCGGCATCGCCACCAAGGGGCGGGGAACTTTTTTCTCCACCAGCGGCGGATTGAACGCCGGAATGCCGGTGATCGACTCGCCGATAATCAGGGCGTGGATGTCGTGGGTTCCCTCGTAGGTGAAGACCGATTCGATGTTCAACATGTGGCGGATGACCGGATAGTCGTCCACGATGCCGTTGGCGCCCAGGATCTCGCGGGCGATCCGGGCGCATTCGCGCGCCACCCAGACGTTGTTCCGCTTGCCCAGCGAGATGTGCTGGTGCTTGAGCTTGCCGGAGTCCTTGAGCTTGCCGAGCTGGTAGGCGAGCAGTTGCCCCTTGGTGATTTCGGAGACCATCCAGACCAGCTTTTCCTGCACCATCTGGTGGCACGCGATCGGCTGCCCGGCGAACTGAATCCGTTCTTTGGCGTACTCAAGCGCCGTGTAGTAGCACTCCATGGCGGCCCCCAATCCCCCCCAGGCGATGCCGTAGCGCGCCTGGTTCAAGCACATCAACGGGCTCTTCAAGCCGGTCGAGCCGGGGAGCAGGTTTTCGGCCGGAATCCGGCAATCGTGAAAACCCAGCTCGGAGGTGGTCGAAGCCCGGAGCGAAAACTTGCCGTGCTGATCGGACGAGGTGAACCCCGGAGTGCCCTTCTCGACCAGAAAGCCGCGCACGCCGTCCTCGGTCTTCGCCCAGACGACCGCGACGTCGGCGAGCGTGCCGTTGGTGATCCACTGCTTCGAGCCGTTCAGCACCCACTCGTTGCCGACCTTTTTGGCGGTGGTCCGCATGCCGCCCGGGTTCGAGCCGAAATCGGGCTCGGTCAGGCCAAAGCAGCCGATCGCCTCGCCGGTCGACATCGGCGGAATCCAGCGGTCCTTCTGCTCTTTCGAGCCGAAGGTGTAGATCGGGTACATCACCAGCGAGCTTTGGACCGAGACGAAGCTGCGCAACCCCGAGTCGCCGCGCTCCAGCTCCTGCATGATCAGCCCATAGGCGATGTTGTTCAGGCCCGGAAGGCCATATTCGGAGATCGTCGAGCCGAACAGGTTCATCCGCCCCATCTCGGGCACCAGCTCCAGGGGTGTGCGCCCCTCGCGATGGCACTCTTCGATGATCGGCTTGACCTTGTCATCCACGAACTCGCGCACGGTATCGCGCGCCATCCGCTCTTCTTCGGATAGGAGGGGATCGAACTCCAGGAAATCGACACCAGGGAAGCGGGCCAAGGGGATTCTCCTTCGCGGGGCGGCGGATCTCGGAAACCCGGGGAGGGCACCTCCCGCGCCGCGATCGTCGGTAATAAGGATAAGGACGCTTGAGCGTCCGCGGCCCAATGATACCACTCCGGGTGGGCGGGGCCGGCGGGCCCAGCCTGGTTTTCCGGGCCGCCCGCCAGCTCGCTTGTCCCGGGACCGCCGAGCACCAGCTCGGCACCGACGAGGAGCCAAACGTCCGGCGCTTCGAACGCCGCCGAGACGGCAGTGGTCCCGGACAAGCACACCCGAGAGGCATCGCTGAGTGTCCTGATTCGCCGCGAGCGAAGTCATTCACTCGCGGCGTTCGCTGCTCGTTGCGCCTCTCGAAGCGGCGCTTGGAGGAGGTTGCGGATGCGGAGGCGGCAACCCAGCCCGCATGCTGAGGCTTGTCCTGGGACCGCCGAGCACCAGCTCGGCACCGACGAGGTGCCAAACGTCCGGCGCTTCGAAAGCCGCCGAGACGGCGGTGGTCCAAGGACAAGCACACCCATGGCGAACCGGTTGCCCGTTGCGCCGCATCGCCCTGTTGCGACGCTTTTCTTGGAACGTCGGCGCCCGCGATCTCGCGCAAGATCGTTTTCTCGGCCGTGCGCGGCGAATTCGGCCACCGCGCAACCCTTTTTCCCGTTCCCGAAAACACACCTTGGCCTCCGGCGAGCGCTCCACCGGTCGCCGAGATCGAATGCGTGAAGAAAAAGCCCCCTCCGTCCGACACGCGGAACGGTCTTCTGGCAGAAAAGATCCCTGCGCCGGACGCTCGGAATGGTCTTCCTTCAAAAAAGACCCCTACGCTGGGCCAGCGTAAGGGTCTTTTTCTTCATTTAACCCCTCCGCCGGGCTGGCGGAATGGTCTGTTTGCCCATTAGATCTTGGCGCCGGACCCGCGCAACGGTCTTTTCTCTGAGAAGACTCTTCCGTCAGGTGAGCGGAACGGTCTTTTCTCTGCGGAAACCTGTCCGCCGGGCGCGCGGAACAGTCTTTTGGGCTGGCGTGACGCTCTTGGGGTTGAGGGAGACGGCTCGGCGGACTCGGAGGGGCTATTCCAGGCGCGCGCGGATGTCGGCGGCTTCCTCCGAACGGCCTGCGGCTTCGAGCATTTCGGCGAGCTGGTCCATCCTAGATTTGACGATGGCTTCTCCTCGCTGCTCTCCCACCCGGCGGAATAATTCCAGGGCGGTTCGGTAGTGTTCGCGCGCAGCGTCGAAGTCAAGGGAGTCAAGAGCGATATTGCCCAAGGTTGTTCGGCTATGAGCTTCTCCAAGCGGCTCGACGAGTTGATGGGAAATGGCGACCTGGCTCGTGAGAAGCTCAACTGCCCGGCGGTTCTCGCCGAGTTCGTACGAGGCGCCGCCGAGGATGGCGAGCGCCAACGCTTCGCCTTGCCGGTCGCCGACGGCCCGGAAATATTGGAGTGCATGCTCTGAAGTCTCGGTTGCGCCTTTTCCATCGCCTGAGAGTGCATAGATGGCACCAAGGAAATTGAGGGTACCTGCCTCTCCGCGCCGGTCGCCGACCTCTCGGAACAGTTCGAGTGCTTCGCGCAGTAAATCGACCGAGCGCTCCGTCTCGCCGAGTTGGTGGTAGAATTTGGCGAGGTGGGTGAGTGCGACTGCTTCGCCCCGTCGGTCGTTAGCGTCGCGGGTGAGGGCGAGCAGCTGCTCGGATAGTTCGATCGCCTTCTCAGGTGCCCCGATGGCCGAGTAAGCCATTCCGAGGTGACTGATGGCGTCGCTTTCTCTGCGGTGATCGCCGATTTCTCGGGCGATGCTGAGGTATTGCTCGTAGTGTTCGATCGCGCGCCGGGTTTCGCCGAGGTCTTCGTAGGCCCGGCCCATATTCCGTTGGGCGTCTCCCTCACCCTGTCGATCATCCGTCTCGCGAGAGATTCGCAATGCTTTTTCATAGAGCTCAATCGCTTGCTGGACCTCGCCCGTCGCCGTAAGGGCAAGTCCCAGATTCCGGAGGAAATATCCCTCCAGGCCTGGCCTGTGTACCCGACGAGTACCCGCCAGGCCTTGCTCAAGCCACCGGATCAACTCGCGAGGCAAAAGTCGAAGTGGAAGAAGCTGCCGTCCCGCGACCGGGTATTCGCTCGCCAGGCGCGAAGCTTCCTCCCGCACTTCGAAGTTTGCTGCCGCCCACGCTTGCCCTGCGCGGATCTGGTGGGCCTCAAGGTCGAACAGTGCGAGGCCCTCTTTGATGTCTTTCTGATGGAGGTAACTCGCCTGTCGGAGCACCTCACAAAAATACGCCGCGTGTCGAAGTCCGACGAGCGATCTTTCTTCGCTGGCCAAGGGTGACCAAACGGCCGAACACAATGAAGGATGTAGCTCAAATCTCCCCTTTCGCTCTTCGAGAAGGCCGCTGCGAACGAGAGAACCCAGGTCATTTCCTACCTCCTCCAGTTCTTCGTGAGTTAGCCCCCAAATCGCCGCAGCCGCAGGGGCGTCGAAATTTCCCGCGAAAACGCCGAGCTGTCGAAAGCGCTTCTGTAGCTCGACAGGGAGAGCCTTGAGGCTGAAAGTGACAAAGAAGAGGGTGTTTTCATACTTTGTGGGGGCCGGCTTTCTACCTTCATTCAGACCACGGATGAGCTCTTTTGGAGTGAGGTCAGGTCGTGAAGCCAGGGCGCCTGCGGCTAAGCGGAGCGTAAGGGGTAGGTGGCCGCAAAGGCGCGCGACCTCCGCTGCTTGGTCGCCGATCATTGGGGCGATTTGGCGTAATAGGGCAATAGCCTCGACTTCGCTCAGCGCGCCCAGTTGCAGTACCTGGATTGGTACCCGCCTCGGTCGTGATGATCTCGAGATCACGACGACAGAAGCACTCGGGCCGGGAATGAGCCAGTCGATGGATTCTCCATCTTCGACATCGTCGAATATGAAAAGCCTCGGTGAACGTTCAGTTGCAGAGCGGAACAGCTTCGCGAGATCTTCCAGATTTGGTGGAGCGGCCCAAAATGGCAGGAGGTCGCTGAGAATTCCTGTTAATGCCGCCGCCACTCGGTCCTTTGGGTCGCCTGGAAGGTTGGCAAAGGGAACCCACCACACACCCTCAGAGTAGCGGGAGGCCACGGTCGGCAACACTGCCCGCATTAGGGAAGTCTTGCCGATTCCTCCCGGCCCTCTAATGAGGAGACGAGCACCGCGTTCCAAGAGGACAGCCGTCAGCTGTCGGATCTCGCTCGTACGCCCGACGAGCTTGCCTGCAAGGGACTCGCTGGCGGTTCCTGGATCCATTCGCCAAATGGAACCCCGATGTGATTTTTCGAGGTCCTGCCCAAGGCGTAGATCCAGCGGAATGTCTCGCCGCGAACTTTCCGGCCTTGCCCCCGGCCCGAACCGGAAGACCGCATGGTGAATGCTCCAGAAATCCGGCGCTTGCCTACGGAAGACCTTCCAATCGAAAGGGTGCAGGCCGAGAAGGAACGGGGCATCCGCGCGCTTGGCGATCACATCGCGTTTCTGGTTGAGCAGAAGGAAGAGATGTCCGAGTTCGGATTCTTCGGCTTTCGTCCGTTTTCCGCCCGGGAACCAGAACCAACACGGCCTCGGGGCCTGCTCCACCTCGTCGAGGATCGCCGTGACCAGATGCTTTCCGGCGGGAGGGTTCGACAGGTCGAACCCTCGCAGATTCACGCCGTTCTCTTTGGCAAACTGCTCGAGGAGGCTTCCCAGCAGTTCCTCCGCCGCCACGTCCTCCGTCGCAACCGCCAAGAACTCGAAGCCATCTGCCAGGTCCAACACGGCCCGAAGGCGATCCCACTCGGGTTGGTTTCGGGCTTCCCTGGCCCACGCCTCGCCGTGATCCGCAGCGCGCCCGTTTGCGGGTTGTGTCAGGGGCACGCCTCGGCCACCTCGTCCCAGGTTGGGCCTTGGATGCCCAGACGCAGCCAGAGAAGCGGGTGGGCGTCGTACCAATGGATCGCGTTGTGATAGCGAAGCATGAGGTAACCCTGAAGGAGGGAATCCATCCTCGCCTTGTTGCTTTCGTCGAGAGGAAACGTCCGCGCCTGATGGACCAATTTGAGCAGGCTCTCGTCCGCGGCCTCAATTCCTTCGAGATACGTCTGGCGAACCTGGACGATGGACTGGTCGGCCACGTCGCGCGTGATCACGTCCCCATCGACCCGATAGATGCAGTCGATCACCAAGCGGAGCAGGTCGCGGATGTAGCCGCCGCTATGGACGACGAGCCACGCGGCGACGGCGGGGTCGGAGAAGTATTTGGCGCCGACCCGCTTGAACAGGGCGTCTCGCATCGCCACGACGCCTTCCACCTGGAGAGTCGGACGACCGTCTTGGCCGTCCTTCCGCTGGAAGATTCGAACCATCGGCAGGAACTGGAGTTCCTGCCCAAACTGAGCGCCCAGTTCCGGAGCCCTGCGAACCATGAAAGGCGGAACCGTATAGACCACGTGAACGGGAGGGCGAAGCTCCCGGGCATGGGTGAGAAAAGCGCCGAACCAATGATTCCGGTACTTCTCGCGCTCCTCGGGGCCGGCGAGGTCGCCCGTCGCCCGCTTTTCGATCCCGTCCAGAATGATGACGAGGGGCCTGCCGGTCTGTTCCGCCCGCTTCGCGGCTTTCCCCAACAGCTCGAAAACCTTCTTTCGAAGACCCTGGACATCGCCCAGTCGCTTGGCGACCTGCTGGAAGAGGGTAGTGTCGGTCGTCAGATTGGCTTTGACCTTCGCTGTGCCCAAGCCCACCTCGACCCCGGAAGCTTCGATTTCGGAGCCGAGGAGAAGGTTCACTTGCTTGGCGTACTCCAGTGCCCACTCAGAGAATCCTTGGGGCTGACCCTCGGGGTAGAGGGCGAGGACCAGCGCCAGAAGGATGTCGTGGTGGGTGATGGGCTCGTCGTCCTGAATCCAGGCACCGGCATCGGCAAGCTCGACCCGGTAGTTCATCCCCTCGAGATCCTTCTTGAGTTGCTTGAGCTCCGTGCTTTTGCCGCTCCCCGGCAGGCCCGTCACGATCTGCGTGGTGGGCTTGCTCGCCAGGTCAATGACCTCGGCGACCCGCTGGCGCCAGGGTTGGCCTCGGAACTCGACGGGGGAGTCGAAGTCGTAATGCCTGAGGTCGCCGGGTGGAATCGGTTCGTCGAGCTGGCAACTCTTGAGAAGCTTTCTCTTCGTGTCGTTGTCCAAGATTCCCCCGGTTTCGAGGCTACGGCGCAGCGCCTCAAACATCCCTATAGGTCAACGCTGATCGTAGCTTAGGTTTCCCCGGGGCGAAAGATTCGAGTGATTCGAGGTCTCCCGCATATAAGATGCCCCCCTATGGCCTTTCCTGGTGGCAGTGCCTGGTCGCTCGCTCGCGATATTGGGGAGGGCGTGCAGCTGGTCACCGAGCGTACTTTCAAGAACCTGACGCGGGCGGACCTGGATCAGCTGAATTTCGAGATCGACCGGGCGCTCAGGGATCTGCGCTCGATTGCGATTCCGCTTGAAGACATCCCGGCCATTCAACAGAAAAACCGCAAGCTCCAACGACTGAACGGCAGCGTGATCCTGCTCCGCGCGTTTCGCCAGAGGCATAAGACCTGACCCATGCCGGCCCGAATCTTTGAAGTCCTCGACACCATCCGACCGGCTCTCACGATCGCTTCGGGCGTTCTCGCCGCGGCCGCTTCTTACTATGTCGAACGCACGTGCGCCCGGCGGGGGCTGCTGCCGCCCGGATTTCGCGTGTTCTGGCGCCGCTCGCTCGCGTTCATGCTGCTGGCCGCTCTGTTTTGGGTGGCGGTCTTCGGGCCGCTTGCGCTGATTGGCACCGCTTCGAAGGCGGAGGTCGATTTCAAGCAGGTCAGCACCCTCGATCTGTTCGGGCTGCAGATGCTGCTCGCGTTCACCACGCTCTCCTGGTTCGGGCTCGGATTTGCGGTGCGCCCGCGCTCCCGGCCGGTTCCTCAGGTCGCCGAAATCTCTGAGATCGCCGAGGTTCCTGAGCTAGCGGAAGACATCCTGCCCCAGATTCCGACGGACATCTCGGACGGCCAAGACGAGATCCTGTTCGAAACTCAAAACTTGGAACCCGAACCGGTTCCGGCTTCCGTTCCGGCCGAAGCGGGGCCGGCGCTCGATCCTCCCGTGCGCCTTTCCCTCGGCCGGCAGTTCGCGGCGCAGCTCGGGTTTCGGGCGCCAAAGCCGTTCGCCGAGGTCGGCTTCGGGCTGGTGGCCGGGTTTGCGATCTGGTTCGCGGTGCTCGCGGCGATGTTCCTGGTCGCGGTGGTCGTGGCGAGCCTCGGGGGCGAACGCTTCCTGCCGACGCAGGCTCCGGCGATGATCCCTTGGATGGCCGGCCTGCCGCTCATCATCCGTCTCCTGCTCAGCCTTTCGGCCGGGTTCGTCGAAGAGACCTTCTTCCGCGGCCTGCTCCAGCCGCGGGTGGGAATCGCGTTCTCCACCGCCTGCTTCGTGCTCGCCCACGCCGCCTACGGCTCGCCGTTCCTGCTGGTCGGGGTGACGCTCCTGTCGCTGATCTATGCGTTCCTCGTCCGCTGGCGCCAGAACCTCTGGCCGGCGATCGCCGCCCATGCCCTGTTCGACGGGATTCAGCTGCTGGTGGTGATCCCCGCCGCCTTGCGGTTCATGAAGCCCTGAGGCCGGGGAACCGAAACGCACGTCCCTCAGTCCTAGGAATGAATATGGGTTCTGCTAGACTGGTCGGCGAAACGATGCCCCTGGAACACCGCTTTCACCTCGGGATCGGCAGCCGGTTCGAGAACATCGAGCTGGTTCAGGTTGTGCTGAAAGATTCGCTGGAGCGTCTCGGCCTCGACGAGGACGCCCGCCACTGGGTGGACATCGCCGTACGCGAGGCGGTCGCCAATGCGATCAAGCACGGCAACCGCCAGGATCCGACGAAACGAGTCGAGGTCGACCTCGGGCTCGACGGCGAGAGTCTGGTCATTCGGGTGGAAGACGAGGGGGAGGGGTTCGAGCCCGGCGAGGTGTCGAATCCGCTCGCGCCGGAGAATCTGCTCAAGCCTAGCGGCCGCGGCATCTTTTACATGCGCAGCTTCATGGACGAAGTGCAATACGGTCTCCGCCCCGACGGCGGCACCGTGGTCACCTTAAGAAAACGGCTCCCTGCCGAAGGAGCCGATCGTGAACCGGCGGGATTGGCAGAACAAGGAGAGAAAAGCGAATGAACGTTTCAGCGCGCCAACGCGATGGCGTCACGATTCTGGATCTCAGGGGCAAGCTGACCCTCGGCTCGGGGGAAGCGGCCCTACGCAGCACTCTGCAGGATGCGCTCAACGCCGGAGCCACGAAAGTGGTGATCAACCTGAAAGAGGTCTCGACCATCGACTCCACCGGAGTCGGCGAGCTGGTGGGTACCTACACCACGGTGACCAACCGGGGCGCGAAGCTGAAGCTGGCGACACTGCCGCCGAAGCTTCAGGACATCCTGACCATCACGCAGTTGATCACCGTCTTCGATGTCTACGACACCGAGGACCTGGCGATCGCTTCGTTCGGGTGACGTTCCGGCCGGCGTCGCGGGAAGCGGCGCCGGCAGATTTCTCCTTCCTTTCGCGGTCTTACCCTTCGAGCCGCCGAACATGACACCCGTTCCCGATCGCGGACCGGTGCCTCCCTCGCCGTCGCTTTCCGCCGCCCTGCTCGACCTCGGCCGCCGCGTCGAGCTGCGCCTGCCGGAGCTGCTGCCGCCCGCCGATCAGCGGCCCGAAGCGGTGCATCAGGCGATGCGCTACGCCCTCACCAGCCCGGGCAAGCGGCTGCGGCCGATCTTGACTCTCGCGGTCGCCGATCTGTTCGGCGTCGGACTGCGCTCCGACCGCTCGACGCGGGTGCTCGACATCGCCTGCGGCATCGAGATGGTCCACGCCTGCTCGCTGATCCTGGACGACCTGCCGGCGATGGACGACGCGGCCCTGCGCCGGGGCCGGCCGACGGTCCATCGGGCATTCGGCGAGGCGGTCGCCCTGCTCGCCGCACTCGCGCTGCTCAACCGCGCCTATGCCCTGGTGGCGGAGGCCGCGCACCACCTGCCGGGGAAGCGCTATACGTCCGAGGACATGATCCACCACCTGGCGGCGGCGATCGGCAGCGCCGGCCTGATCGGCGGCCAGGCGCTCGACCTGTCGAGCCAGCCTGAGGAGCTGGACCTCGAACGGCTGGAATTCATCCACAGCCACAAGACCGGCGCGCTGTTCATGGCGGCCGGAGAGCTGGGCGCCATGGCCGCGGACGCCAAGCGCAACGAGCTGGAGCTGATCGCCCGCTACGCCAAGAACCTGGGGTTGGCGTTCCAGATCTCGGACGATCTGCTCGACGTCCTCTCCACCGCGGAAGAAGCGGGCAAAGACGTCGGCCAGGACGCGGGCAAGGTGACCTTCGTCAAGCGGTTGGGAGTGGCTGGCGCGCAGACGCTCGAAGCCGAGCTGCTGGGATTCGCGGTCGCGTCGCTCGAACCGCTGGGGAAGAAGGCGGAGCCGCTGCGGGAGATCGCGCGGTTCGTACAGCACCGGCGGCGGTAGGCGGTTAAACTCCGCCGGATGGCGGAAATCCCCGCGGGCGAGACGGACGATCTGGAGCGGGTCCGTGAGGAGCTGCGGCAACGCGGCTATCTCTCCCATGGGTTCGAGCGGTTCCTGCTCCAGGACGCCTTGCGCCCGCGCCGTCCTTTGCGGGCGTTGGCGATCCTCGCGGGGAAAGTCGGCCTGCGAACCGGGCTGGTCCTTTCGCCGCCTTTGGCGTTTTGGCTCGCGGCGGCGAACGGCGCTCTCACCACCCATCCCTTCGATGCCGCGGTCCTCTTCCTTCATCTGTTCGCGCCGATCGCGCTCGCCGCGGCGTTCGCGTTCCTGCTGGTCGGCGCGGCGACGGCCTGGCTGGTTCGGGTCTCCCACGTCCGACGGATCGAGGCGTTCACGTTCGGCGCCGCGGCGGCGGTGGGGGTGGCGACCCTGGCGCTCGCGCTCTGGCGCGCCGAAGAACTGGTCGCCGCGAGCGGCGCCTGGCAGATCGCGGTGCTGGCGATCGCGGCGCCGTTCGTTCTCTATGCCCTGGTCAAGACCGTCCATCACGGCCTGTTGACCCTGGCGATCCGGCTGGCCGACGAACCGTCGGAGGCCTGGTCGCTTTCGCGCGGCTGGCTCGCGTTCGTCCTCGCCGCCGCCGCGCTCGTGGTGCTGCTTCCCGCCCTGCTCGCCGCGCGGCAACCGGCGGCGGATGCTCCCGGATCGCTTCCGATGGCGCCGGGCGGCCGGGTGCTCGCGATCGGCATCGATGGAGTGCTGGGTCCCGAGCTCGACTACCTGCTCGCCCGCGGCGAGCTGCCCGCGCTCGGCGCGCTCGCGAAGTCCGGCGCGGTGTTCTCGTACCCCCGGGGGGCGGAACCGCCCGCCTCGTTCTGGACCCGGGTCGCCACCGGCCGGCCCTCTCCCGAGCACGGCGTGGCCGCGCTCGACGGGTTTCGCCCGCTGGGATGCAAGACGACCCTCATGCGCAGCGGGCCGCTACGGCCCTATTGGCGCTCGATCGAGGTTCCGCTCGGCCTCTCCGAGCACCGGCCGCTGCTCGCCGGGCGCCGCTCGGCGTTCGCGTTTTGGGAGCTGGCGGCGCGCGGCGGCGAGCCGGCCCTGGCGGTCGATTGGTGGGCGACGTTTCCGGCGGCGGCGGTTCCCGGCCGCATCCTCGCCCATGGCGGCTACCAGCTGCTCGGCGAGCGGGCGAAAGGCGCCGTGGCGCCCGCGGCCGATGCGCCCGGTCTTGGCCAACTCGCCCGCGCCGCGGCATTAGAGGGTCCGCCGCCGGAGCTGGCGAAAATTCTTTCGCGCCCGGCGCTCGCCCGGCTGGATGCCCGCGCGCTCGCGCCCGATCGGTTCTATCGCGTGGCGTTCCTCGCCGGTCTTGCGCTCCGGCCCAAAGCCGCGGCGCTCTATCTCGCCGCGCTCGACATCGCGGCCGACGGCTGGCCGGCCGGGTCGCTCGCGTTCGGCGACCGGGTGCGCGCCGAGCTGTTCGCGGCGGATCGCTTGATCGAGAGCGCGCGGCCCGGGTTCGACACCGTCGCGATCGTCGTCGATCCCGGCCGCCGGGGAGGCACCGAGGGGCGCATCGTCCTCTGGCGCGCGGCCGGTTGCCGCGGCAATGGGACGGGACGCCCCCTCGAATCTCTCGCCCCCGAAGCCCTCGCCTCCGGCCTGATGCGCGCGCTCGGCCTGCCCCAAAGCGCCGAGCTGCCCGCGCCTCCCGCGGTCTGCACCTGGCCCGCGCCGCCGGGCCGGGTCGCCACCTACGGCGTGCCCTCCACGTCCGCCGCCGCGGCGCGCGAGAGCGTTGAATATCTCGAAAACCTCCGTTCGTTGGGTTACTTGTGACGTCTATAGGAGATTCTGATGATCCCGTCCAGATTTCTCACCCGTAGCGCTCTCGCCTTCGCCTTGCTGGTCGGCGGCTGCGCGGGCGGTCCGCAGGCGACCTCCGCTCCGACGGCTGCGCGGACGATCTCCCACGCTCCCGCAGCTGCTCCAGCCGCCGCGGCCTCCCGCTTCGTCGGTCCGGAATCCCGGCGCGAAGACAGAGTAGAGGTGCAGCATGGCGTGCCGGTGGCCGACCCGTACCGCTGGCTCGAAGATCCCGACTCGGCGGAGACGGCCGCCTGGGTCGCGGCCGAGAACAAGGTTACGTACTCCTATTTGGAGAAGATCCCGGCGCGGGCCGAAATCAAGAGTCGTCTCACCGAGCTGTGGAACTACGCCAAGTTCGGCATCCCGGAAAAGCAGGGCGGGCGCTACTTCTTCACCGAGAACGACGGGCTCCGGAACCAGGCTCCCGTCTACGTGCTCGATTCGCTGGCCGGCGAGCCGCGACTGCTGCTCGATCCGAACACGCTGTCGGCCGACGGCACGGTGGCGCTGGCCGATGCGGCCTACAGCCGCGACGGCAAGCGGATGGCCTACGGCCTCTCGGCGGCCGGCTCGGATTGGGAAAACTGGAAAGTGCGCGACGTCGACACCGGCGCCGACCTGTCGGACGAGCTGCACTGGGTGAAGTTTTCCGGCGCGGCCTGGACCGCCGACAGCGCGGGTTTCTACTATTGCCGTTACGACGAGCCGAAAGCTGGGGGAGAGCTCGAAGACGCGAACTACTTCCAAAAGGTTTTCTATCACCGGATCGGCACGCCGCAGTCCGCGGATCGGCTGGCGTTCGACCGGCCGGACCAGAAGGATCTCGGCTTCTATCCCCTGGTCACCGATGACGGGCGCTATCTCGTCCTCGGGATTTCGCGCGGCACGGAGGTCAAGAACGGTTTCTATTACCAGGACCTTTCGGATCCCGCTTCGCCGGTCGTCCGGCTGCTCGACACGTTCGATGCGCAATACAGCTTCCTGGGCAACGACGGCCCCGTCTTCTGGTTCGCGACCACTCTCGACGCGCCGCGATCCCGGGTGATCGCGATCGACATTCGTCATCCGGAGCGGGGGAGCTGGAAAGAGCTGATCCCCGAACGGGCCGACACGCTCCAAACCGCCCACGCGATCGGCAACGGTTTCGTCGGCACCTATCTGCACGACGCCGCCTCGCGCGTCGAGGTGTTCGATCGCGAGGGCAAATCGGTGCGCACCGTGGCGCTGCCGGGCCTCGCGACGGTCGACGGTTTCAGAGGCCAGGTCGGCGATCTCGAGACGTTCTACTCGATGGTCAGCTACAACCGCCCTTCGACCGTCTTCCGCTACGACATTTCGACGGGGGCGAGCACCACCTTCCGCCAGCCGAAGCTCGGATTCGATCCGGAAGCCTACGAAACCCGGCAGGTCTTCTACACCAGCAAGGACGGCACCCGGGTGCCGATGTTCCTTACCGGCAAGAAGGGGTGGAGCGAACGGGGCAAGCTGCCGGTCCTGCTCTACGCCTACGGCGGGTTCGACATTTCGCTCACCCCCGGATTCAACGTCCGCAACCTGGTCTGGATGGAGCGCGGCGGGCTGCTGGCGATCCCGAGCCTTCGCGGCGGCGGCGAATACGGCGAGGAGTGGCATCTGGCCGGCGCGAAGCTCAAGAAGCAGAACGTCTTCGACGATTTCATCGCCGCCGCCGAGTACCTGGTCAAAGAAGGCATTACGACCTCGTCCCAGCTGGTGATCAACGGGCGCAGCAACGGCGGCCTGCTGGTCGGTGCCGTCCTCACCCAACGCCCCGACCTGTTCGGCGCGGCGCTTCCAGGCGTCGGAGTGATGGACATGCTCCGCTTCCACAAATTCACGATCGGCTGGGGCTGGGTCTCCGACTACGGCTCGCCGGACGATCCGGAAGAATTCAAAGCGCTCTACGCCTATTCGCCCTACCACAACACGAAACCGGCCACCTATCCGCCGACCCTGATCACCACCGCCGATCACGACGACCGGGTGGTCCCGGCCCACAGCTTCAAATTCGCCGCGGCGCTCCAAAACGCCCAAGGCGGCCCCGCGCCGATCCTGATCCGAATCGAAACCAAAGCCGGCCACGGCGGCGGCAAACCGACCGCCAAGCAGATCGAAGAAGCGACCGACGAGCTGGCGTTCACGATCCAGGCGCTGGGACTGCCCGGATCGGGGAAATAGCGCGGTGCGGCCGGAGCGGCTTACCCCTCCCCGAGGTCCGTCTGGGAAAAATCTTGGCCTACGAACAGGAGAGGTGCCTCGGCGAGGCGAGCCGTCGCGTAGCTGATGCAGTCACCGAAGTTGAGGGCGGCAGGGTGGCGCCCCTTACCGAAGCGCAAGAAGGCCTGCGTGGCGAGCCTCCAATGCTCCTCCGAAAAAGGCAGCACCGCCACATCAAATTCTTCGAGGAATTGATCGAGAAGCGCCTGGCTGGGCTTCTTGAACCGCGCAGTCAGAACGATGCCCGTCTCAAGGAGGGTAACGGCCGAGACACCTACCGACCTAGCAGCGAGAACGGCATCGACAAGGACATCGCACTCGGGCTCTCGCCCGAGAATCGCAATGATCGCCGACGAATCGAGGATCATGCCCCGGTCGGCCCGTAGCCCAAGATCTCGTCTTCCTCCGCCCGACTGAGACGCCGTCCGATAGTCTCTACAGGAATTTGGGGCCAGACTTCCGTCTCCAGCCAGCGCCGGATCTGAGCCTTGCGGTCGCCCCCACGAATGACCCGCAGGGAGAGCCTCTCCTTGCGCTCTTCGAGCGCTCGGCGCACGGCGTCGGAGGGGCTTTCTCCAGTAAGCTTGGCAACCTCTTCGGCCAAACTCTCAATCTCGGGGAGTAGGTTTAGGGCCATCGTTTGACCTCCAATCTGCGATGGTAGGAACATCGACGCCGGAGCGCAAGCCTGGGCGCGCGCGGCTCTAGCCTGGCGTTTCTCGGCGAGTAGGCTCAGGTGTATGGAGGTGCCGTGAGAACCAGCATCCATATAGACGACGATTTGCTGGCCGAGGCAGCTCGCTTGAGTGGCATCAAGACCAAGAAGGATCTCGTCCATGAGGCGCTCCGGGTGTTCGTCGCCAGCAAGAAGCGCAAGAGCCTGCTCGACCTGAAAGGCAGGATTCGGTTCGCGCCCGGCTACGATCACAAGGCGCTCCGCAGCTGACCGCTTTTCTTTGAGGAAACACCGAAAGAGGCTCGCCGGGCCGAATCGGCGAGCCTCTCGTTCTCAGGGGAACTTCAGGGGCGGGTTTGAGGCCTGCGGATTCGAGGCGGGATCTAGAACTCGGCCTTGAGGGTCTGGGCGGTGATCGCACCACTGGCCTGGCGGGTGCCGCGGCCTTCGATTCGGGGGTGCTGGTTGCGATTGAAGGAGGTCCGTAGGGCGGCGATGTTGAGCAGATCGCCGCGGGCGCTCCAGACGGTCGCGGCGTTCACCGCAACCTTCGCACCGGTAGCGAGAGTGATCGTGTTGCCGCTGATCGCCGAGACCGCGCCGCGGAACTGGCTGCCGGCCTGGGGGGTGTCGTCGGTGCCATTGTGGTGACCGCCGCCGTTTCCACCGCCATTCCCGCCCCCGTTGCCGCCGCCATGATCGTCGCCGGGCTCCGCTTCGCGGTTGCCGGTGAGCGCGCCGGCCGCCGGCTGGCTGGTCGATTCACCCGTCGCGAGTGAGGACGAGGAGGAGGAGGTCGCCGAGACCGAAGAGGTATCGGAAAGGGACACCGGCTCGGTCGGGCTCGCTCCGGACTTGGAGCAGCCGACGGCGGACAGGGTGGCGAGCGAGAGCAGAAGGGCGGGAGCGAGGGTAAGGGTCTTGGGCGTCATGGTCGGTCTCCTTGAAGTGGCTCGAATTCGTAGGGTCGGGGGGCGATCTCGCCCGTTCCGGTTGCCGTTCATGGAGTTAAGACAGCGGCCGAGGCCTAGTGGAACAAACTCAGTGAGAAATCCAGATGGCTCGGACCGAGTCGGCAGGCGCCTCGGTGGAGTTGAGGTGTATGCTCAGGTGTATGGGGGTACCATGAGAACCAACATCCACCTAGACGACGATTTGCTGGCCGAGGCAGCTCGCTTGAGTGGCATCAAGACCAAGAAGGATCTCGTTCATGAGGCGCTCCGGGTGTTTGTCGCCAGCAAGAAGCGCAAGAGCCTGCTCGACCTGAAGGGCAGGATCCAGTTCGCGCCCGGCTACGATCACAAAGCGCTCCGCGGCTGACCGTGATCCTCGTCGATACTTCCGTCCTGATCGGATTCTTGCGCGGACACCGTACGCCGGCAATCGACCTGTTCGAGCAGCTCGAGCGAGAATCGATCCCCTTCTCGATTCCCTACGTGTGTCTTCAAGAGGTACTTCAAGGTGCGCGGGATCTGCGTGAATGGCGCCTCCTGGAAGAATACTTCCGCGGGTTGGATTTGGTGTCTTCGAACGATCACGGCGTTACTCACCTTGAGGCGGCACGGATCTATTTCGACTGCCGACGAAAGGGCATCACCCTGCGAAGCACGATCGACTGTCTCATCGCCCAACTCGCGATCGAAAACCAGGCGACGCTGCTTCATGACGACGGCGACTTTGACGAGATCTGCAAGGTGCGCCCACTCCAGGCGCTGCGGGCTTAGGGCGTGCCAACCAGCCTCCCGGACCGGTCGGGTATACTCCGCGCTCCGAAAAACGCGCTCCCCCGAGGCTTACCCCCCATGCGATATACGAATCATCCTCTCCGCCGCTCCACCCTCGCGATCCTGGCGTTCGCCGGGTTTGCCCTGGCGTTTTCCGCCTCGGCGGCCCATGCCAAGGACCCGAAGCTGGTCATCCTCGGTTTCGACGGCGCGGATGCCGAGCTGACCCGGCAGTGGATCGCTGAGGGGAAGCTGCCGAACCTGGCGAAACTGGCGCAGCAGGGGACGTTCGCTCCGCTGCGCTCGACTATTCCCTCCCAGACCCCCGTTTCGTGGTCGACCTTCGCGACCGGGCTAAACCCGGGGCGGCACACCATCTTCGACTTTCTGAAGCGCGACGTGGCGACCTACCGGCCGAGCTTCGCGATGTACGACCAGAGGCGCGTCCCCTTCCTTTGGGGGACCAAGAACGCCCTGGGTGTCGGCTCGATCGCGGCGCTCGCGCTGTTCCTGATCACCTTCCTGCTGCTCAAACTGGTTCGCCTGCGCACTCGCGCGGCAGTGATCGTTGCCGTCGTGCTCGGCGTCCTGGCGGGCGGCGGCGGGGCTTGGGCGGCGAAGAAATACCTGCCGGTCGATCGGCCGATCGCGATCAATCGCCAGCAGGGCGAGACCTTCTGGACCACGCTCGGCAAAGCAGGGAAACGGGTACGAGTCAACCGCGTGCCCGTGACCTTCCCGCCGAAGGCGTTCGAGCATGGCGAGCTGCTGACCGGCCTGGGCACGCCCGACCTTTCGGGCCGGATCGGCAAGCCGTTCTTCTTCACCTCCGAGCTGTTCTTCACCCCCAAGGGGGGCGGCGACTTCTCGATCGACGTGGTCGAGCTGGTGGACAACAAGGGGACGATCGAGACCGAGATTCAGGGGCCGCCGAACGAGCTGTTCCCGGGCGACGGGCGCGACTACATCAAGATTCCGATGAAGCTCACCGTCGCCGATGACCGCTCGAAGCTCGACATCGAGGTTTCCGGCCAGAAACTGAGCTTGAAGCCGGGCGAGTGGAGCGACTGGGCGCGCTTCGTCTTCCCGTTCAATCCGTTGATCAAGCTGCACGGCATCGGCAAGTTCCGGCTGGTCTCGCTCGATCCGGAGGTCCGGCTCTACCTCTCGCCGATCCAGTGGGATCCCACCAACCTGCCGCCCGTCCTCGACATCACGACCCCGCGCTCCTACGCCGGCAAGCTCGCCGACCGGTTCGGGCTATTCAAGACGATCGGCTGGACGATCGACACCTGGTCGATGAACGACGGCACGATCGACGAGGGGATCTTCTTGGAGGACGTCCACAAGACCGTGGACAAGGACAAGGAGATGCTCGCCGGCATGCTCGCCGACGACGAGTGGGACGTGCTGGTCGACTATTTCGAGTTCACCGACCGGGTGCAGCACATCATGTACCGCTTCCTCGATCCCAAGCATCCGCTTTACACCGAAGAGGGCGCGAAGAAGTGGGGCGGGTCGATCCTCATGGCCTACCAGATGATGGACGGGATCGTCGGCGACACGATGAAGAAACTCCCGCCGGACGCGAAGCTGATCGTCGTCTCCGACCACGGCTTCGCCTCGTTCCGCCGCGGCATGAACTACAACACTTGGCTGGTGACCAACGGCTACATGGTGTTGAACGGCCAGGAGGCGGGCCGGAAGAATCTCGAAGAGCTGTTCTCCGGCCAGGGCAAGTTCTTCACCAACGTCGATTGGAGCAAGACCCGCGCGTATTACTTGGGGTTGGGCGGTATCTACATCAATCTCAAGGGACGCGAGGCGAAGGGGATCGTCGATCCGAAAGACTCCGCCGCGCTGGTCGCCGAGATCAAGGCGAAGCTCGAAGCCTTCGTCGACGACAAGACCGGCGAAAAACCGGTCGCCCACGTCTTCACCCGTGACGAGGCGTACGGCACCTACGACCCGCTGCTGATCCCCGAGATGATTCCCTCCAACAACCGGGGCTACCGCGTCGGCTGGCAGGACAGCCTGGGTGGCATCGGCACCTCGATCGTCGAAGACAACACCCAGGTTTGGAGCGGCGACCACTGCTCGGTCTACCCGCCGCTGGTCAACGGCATCCTATTCAGCAACTTCAAGCTGAACCCGACCGACGCCTACATGGGCGACATCATGCCGACCGTGTTGGAACTGTATAAGGTGGCGCCGCCGGAGAAGCTGGACGGGAAGAGCTTGCTGCTGAAGTAGCATCCCCTCGATGCGCCGCGCCGTCTCCTGGATTCTGCTGCTGGTCTTGGCGCTGTTCGCCTTGCCCACGCCGGGCCAGGAGCCGGCGGCTGCACCTTCGGCGGTCAAACTGCGGGAGCGCGAGCTGCAAGAGATTCGCGCGCGGATCACATCCCTTCGCGGCCGTTTGGGCGAGGTGAAGAAGCAGCAGACCGGCTTCGAAGGGGAGCTGGCGGCGACGGATCTTTCCTTGGAGCTGCAACGCGAGCGATTGGCCGAGGCGGTCGCGGCGCGCGATCTGGCCGCCCGGCGCGAGGCCGAGATCTTGGTTGAGGTGACCCGCCTGGAGGGCGAATTGGTGGCCGCCAAGCTCGCGCTCGAACGGCGGCTCGCGGGGCTTTATCGGTTCGGCCGCCAGGGCTATTTGCGCCTGATCCTCACGCTCCATCCCGATGGCCGGCTGCTCCCTTCGGTCCGCCTGCTGCGATTCTTGGCCCGGCGCGATGCCCAGGCGATCGAGCGCTACGGTGCGAGCAAAGTGGCCCTCGGGGCGGAGCGCGACCGGTTGGCGGCGGAGCGGAAAGCGAGTGAAATCTGGGTCGGGCGCGAGCAGGAGCGGCGTCGCGAGCTGATTTCTCTACGCAACCGGCGCGCCGATTTGCTCGCGCGTTCCGAGCGGGAGGGCAAAAACCTCGCAGCCGAGGCGGGGGTGCTCACCGAGAAGGGCAAGAAGCTCGCGAACCTGATCGACCTCTTGTACGGCCGCAACCAGGGGAGCGGCTCGCCCCTCGGGGCTCCCATCCAGCAGGTGCGCGGGCTGCTCGATTGGCCGGTGCGCGGCCAGGTGAAAGAGGGGTTCGGGCCGCGGCTCGACCCGCGCTACCGCACCCAGGTGCCGCACAACGGGCTCGACCTCGCGACCGAGCCCGGCAGCGAGGTGCGGGCGATCTATCCGGGCAAGGTGCTGTATGCCGCGCCGTTTCAAGGGTATGGCTGGACGGTGGTGGTGCAGCATCCCGGCCAGGTGCTGTCGCTAGCGGCGGGGATGTCGAGCCTCCGGGTGGGGCCCGGCGATATGGTATCTTTGGGCCAAGTGGTCGGCCTGTCGACCGATGCCCTGTACTTCGAAATCCGCGCGGAAAATCACCCCGAAGATCCCATGTCCTGGCTCCGTTCCACGAGGTCCCCATGAGTCGAAGCCGGATCGCTTTCGTAATCGTTTCTCTCTGCCTGGTCGTGCCGATGATGGCCGCCACGTTCCTCTATGCCGCCGACCGCGGCAAGCCGGACGAAAAGGGGGACTCCCTGTTCAAGTACATCGGCGTGTTCACCGAGGTGCTGAACCTGGTCCGCCAGACCTACGTCGACGAGACCGACATGAATACCCTGATGGCGAGCGCCCTCGATGGCACGACCGAAGCGCTCGACGCGTTCTCCCAATACATTCCGGCGCCCGCGGTCTCCCGCTACCTGGACGTGCAGAAGGTGGGCTCCAGCCGGAGCGGCCTCCACCTGGTCAAGGACAACGGCATCGTCTACGTCGTGGCGATCGACGCCGATGGGCCGGCGAAAAAGGCCGGCGTGCAGATCGGCGACATCGTGGTCGAAGCGGGCGGCAAGGACGCGCACCGCGCGCCGTTCTGGGAGATCGAAGAGACGCTCGCGGGGGAGCCCGGGACGAAGATCCCGCTGCGCCTGCTTCGCCTCGGGGAGACGAGGGTCGTGACCTGCGAGCTGGCGGACTTTTCGCCGCTCGCCCCGAGCCTGGAGCGGATCGAGGGTCTTCCGGTGCTGCATCTGCCGAGCTTCGGCGAGCGCACCGCCTGGGCGACCCGCGGCCTGTTGATCAAAACGAAGTCGGAAGATCGCCTGATCGTCGACCTGCGCGGTATCGCGGGCGGCGATCCGGAAGCGGCCTACGCGGTCGCGCGGCTGTTCACCCAGGGCGACCTGGGGGCTCTGGTCGGACGCAAAGGGCAGATCTCGACCTTCACCGGCAGCGAAGCGCCGGTCTGGAAGGGGAGCCGGCTGGTCGTTCTGGTCGACCGCGGCACGCTCGGCGCGGCCGAGCTGCTCACCACGGTGCTCGTCCAGAAGCTCCATGCGGAGGTGGTGGGCGAGCGGACGTTCGGCTACGCCGGCCGGCTCGCCTCGGCCGATCTGTCGAGCGGCGGCCGGTTGATCTATACCGACGCGTTTTACGCCGGCCCCGACCGCAAACCGCTCGACGCGGCGCTCCAGCCCGATGTCCAGGTGGACGAGCGGTCGCGGACGTTCGAGGACAAGGACACGCCGATCGACGACCTGATCCTGAAGCAGGGCTTGCGCCGCCTGGTGGCCGAGCCGGAAGCGGCGAAGAAAGCCGCGTAACGCCTCCTTGAGGAAATGGGGTCGCCTCTGAAAGGGGCCGGCCCCGGCCTCGCGATTCTGCCGGCCTCATCCATCTGCGCCAACCTGCGCCAATCTGCTCCAATCTGAATGCCGCCCTACAAACGTCGCGTCAGCCCTAAGTCGCCCCCCCGCGGAGCCGGCGGTACAAGGGGTGCTCGCAGTACTCGCGACATTCGCGACGGTCGCGCCTCGGGCGGCTCTCGCGGACCGGGAGGGCGCCGGGTCGCCGTAATCCTGCTCGGCCTTTTCGCCGCTCTGGCCGCCGTCTATCTTTCGTGCCAGACGCGGGGAGGAGAAGAGCGCGACAAACACGCGCAAGGCTCGCCGGGCAAACCGGTCGCGCCGCATCGGTCGTCCTCGTCGTCATCGTCTGGGACGCACCGGCCGGCGCATTCAGGTTCGACCGCGCAGGGAGGGGTCACCTCGGCGCCCGCCCCCGGAGGTGCGCGGATCGCGATCGTGATCGATGACCTCGGCCGGAGCGAGACCGAGGTCGAGGAGATCGAGGCGTTCGGCGTGCCGATCACCTACTCCGTGCTGCCTTACGAGGAGGAGACCGGCGCCGTGGTCGCCGAGCTGACCGCCCGCGGCGAGGAAATGCTCTGCCACCTGCCGATGGAACCCGAGGGAGCGGGCGATCCGGGTCCCGGCGCGCTCCTGGAGTCGATGTCCGAAGCGGAGCTGGTCGATGCGACCGACCGCGCGCTCGCGGCTGTGCCGGGGGCAGTGGGAGTGAATAACCACATGGGCTCCGGCCTCTCCTCCGATCCCCGGGCCATGCGGCCGGTGCTTCTGCGGCTAGCGAAGAAACATCTGTTCTTCCTCGACTCCCGAACGAGCGCCAAGAGCGTCGGCTACCGGCTCGCGATCGAGCTGGGGGTGCCTTCGGCGGAGCGCCAGGTGTTTCTGGACGACGTCGAAGACCCGGCGGCGATCCGCGCCCAATTCGCCCGCCTGCTCGCCCTGGCGAAGAAAAAAGGCGCCGCGATCGCGATCGGTCACCCGCATCCGAACACCCTCGCCGTCCTGGCAGAGGAGATCCCGAAAGCGGTCGCCGAAGGCTTCGAGATCGTGCCGGTCAGCTACCTGCTCGACCGCGCGGGGGATTTGCCCGAGTAGGGGTGGCGGCCGTGGCGGAAACAACCGCCCTTGGGAAACCACCGCCCGCAGGAAGCAGCGTCACTCCGTCCGCAGCACCTCGATCGGCCGGCGTTCGAGCGCGGGGACGCTGGCGGCGAGACCGGCGATCACCGAGAGGCCGATCGACAGAACGACCGCGAGCGCGAGGCGCGCGAAATCGGGTTCCCACGGCAGCTCGAAGCCTCGGGTGATCACCCCCCAGGAGAGCGCGGCGCCGGTGCCCGCTCCCAGGAGTCCCGCCACCCCGCCGAGAAGGGCGTATTCGACCGCGAACGCGGTCGCCACCTGGCGGCGGGTCATGCCGAGGGTTTTCAAGAGGGCCACTTCGCGCCCGCGGCGGACGGAACCGGCGGAGATCGCCCCGGCGAGGATCGCGATGCCGGAGAGCACGGTAAAGCCGCCGAGGAAACGGACGCCGAGGCCGATTCGCTGGAGCACGCCGAGGATCTTGCCCAGGATCTCGCGGATGCGCAGGAACGTGACGTTCGGGTACGCCGCGGCGAGGAGGTCTTGGACGTGCTGCTCGCTGCCGGGGGCGAGATGGGCGGTTGCCACCCGCTGCTGCGGCGCCTGTTCGAGGATCCCGGGCTCGACCACCAGATAGAAGTTGATCCCGAACGTGCCCCAGTCGACCGTCCGCAGGCTGGTCACCACGAGCGTGAGCGGTACCCCTTGGATATCGAACCCGAGCTTGCTGCCCAAGCCGACGCCAAGATCCTCGGCGAACGACTTTTCCAAGGAAACCTCGCCGTGGGCGGGGTCGCTCCAGAGCTTGCCTGCGACGACCACGTTGTCGGCGGGGAGTTTTTCCAGGTAGGTAAGGCGCTGCTCGCGAGTGAGCGCCCAGCGCCGACCGCGCTCTTCACGGTTTTCGTTCCCTTCTTTTTCCGGGTCCTGCCGTTCTTTCCGCTCGGCGGCGATCCGATCGATCGGCCGGCCGTCAATCGAGCTGATCCGGGCCATCACCACCGGAACCGAGTCGATCTTGTCGGCCCGGGCGCGGGTGAGCAGCGCGCGCACCCCCGGCCATTGCTCGGGCTGAATGTCGACCAGGAACGCGCTGGGCGCATTGCTCGGCAATTCGCGGGAGAGCTCGCCCGAGATTCGCCGCTCGACCAACGACATGGTGAGCACCGTGATCACGCCGAGGCCGAGGGCGACGATCGCGCCGACGGTGGCCGCGCCCGGCCTGGCGAGAGCGCCGAGACCATGGCGCAGCGCGATGCTCGAAAACCGCGGCAGGCGGCCGATCGACTTGGCGAGCAGCGTCGCCGCGACCGCGAGAATCGCGGTGGCGAGCGACAACGCCCCGACGAACTGCGCGGAGAGGAGGAGCGACTGGGTTTGGGCGAAGGTCAGGCCCAGCAGGCCCGCAGCGAGTGCCACGAACGCAAAAGCCGACGTTGCGCGATGGACCGGCAACGGCTCGGCGTCGCGGCGCAATACCCGGGACGGAGGGACGCGCAGCAGCCCCGCGAGCGGCGGCAGGCTGAACAGCAGGGCGACGCCTACCCCGAGCCCGAGCCCGCGCAGGAGCGCACCGGGCTGCCAGGGCCGGATCAGCGCGGCGGGGATCAGATCGCCGAACAGATGGGGGATTGCGGCCTGAATGGCGGCGCCGAGCAGGATGCCGATTGAGCTTCCGACCAAGCCGAGCAACGCGGTCTGGCCGAGATAGAGCGTGAGCACCTCGCGCGGACGCAGGCCCAGGCATTTGAGGATGGCAATCGCGTCGAGCCGGCCGGCGAGCCAGGCGCGGACGCTCTGCGCCACGCCGATGCCGCCGACGAACAGCGACAGCAGGGCGACCAGGCCAAGGAAACGCCCGACTTGGGCGAAGCTCCGGCGCAACTGCGGCTGCGCTTGGCGGAAGGTCTCGACGCGATACGCCTCGGTGGCCGGAAGGGCGGCCCGCAGCTGCGCCGCGATCTTGTCCAAGCGATCGGCGGGGACGCCGGCCGGCAGGGCGATCAGCGTCTTGTACGAGACCCGGCTCCCCTTGGCGATCAGCCCGGCCCGTTCGAGGCCGGCCATCGACACGAAGACCCGCGGCCCGAACGCGGTTCCGATCCCCACCCGGTCGGGTTCGGCGGAGACCAGGCCTGCGACGTGGAAATCGGCGGTGCCGATGCGGAAATCGAGCGCCCGTTCGTGCGGATTGCGCCGCAGTCCCAAGGCGCCGATCAGCTCGGGTGCCACGACCGCGGCGTCGGGGGCGAGCAGCGCGGAGAGGGGTAGGGCCGGGAGGACCGCGAGCTTGCCGTAGAACGGGTAACCGCGTTCGACCGCCTTGAGCTCGACCAGTTGGCTCCGGCCGGGCTTGCCCTCTTTCGGTAGGGCGGCGACCACCGTGACCATCTCGCGAATCGCAGCGGTCCGCGAGCCTGCCGGCAGCAGGCGGACGAGGTCGAACGTCTCAGGCAGCGCGCGGCGGCTTTCGATCGCCAGGTCCGCGGCCAACAGTTGCCGCGCTTCGGAGCGGATGCCGGAATCGAGCCCGGCGGCCAGGCCCGCGATCGCGACCACTGCGGCCACGCCCACGGCGAGACAGGCGACGAAGAAGGCGAATCGCCCGAACGCGCCGCGCGACTCGCGCAGCATCCAGGAAAAGAGGGTGCGCGGCTTCAAGCGGCAGTTTCCGAAATGGGCGCCGACCGTTCTTCGCGCTCGATCCTGCCGTCGCGCAGGTGAATGCGCCGGTCGGCGAGGGCTGCCACGGCGGGGTCGTGGGTGACCAGCACCATCGTCGTCCCGTGCCGCTCGCGCAGGCCGAGCAGGATTTCCAGGATCTTCCGCCCGGTGGCGCCGTCGAGGTTGCCGGTCGGCTCGTCGGCGAGCAAGATCGGCGGCCGGGTGGCAAACGCGCGGGCGAGCGCCACCCGCTGCTGCTCCCCGCCGGAAAGCTGGGTCGGATAGTGGTGGCCGCGATCTGTCAGGCCCACTTCGGCGAGCAGCTCGTCGGCGCGCTCGCCGGACCCCGGCGAGTCGAGCAGCTCCAGCGGCAGCAGCACGTTTTCCCGCGCCGTCAGGTTGCCGAGCAGCTGGAACGACTGGAAGACGAAGCCCAGCTCGGCGCGGCGAAGGCGGGCGAGCCCGTCCTCCGAAAGCGCCTGGATCGGCCGGCCGTCGAGCAGGATCTCGCCCGAGGTCGGCCGGTCGAGGCCGGCCATCAGGGCGAGCAGTGTCGATTTGCCGCTGCCCGAAGGTCCGAGCACGGCGAGGAACTCGCCGGCCGCGATCGATAGGTCGATTCCGTCGAGGATGGTCAGGTCGCGTCCCCCGGAGGGGAGGCGGCGGAAGAGGCGGCGAAGCTCGATGCGTGGAGTAGAGGTCATAGGGGCCTTGTCATGGGATCCATCGACAAATGGGATCGATCTCCAAATGAGATCAATACAACCGGCTTGGCGGGGTGGGCATTTCCGGAGGCGCGGGGCCGTTAAGATGAGGCGATGAACGGCCTTCGACCCAACCTGAAAAGACTCTACGCCACGAACCACCCTTTCCTTACCCCTCTCGCGCTGGTTGCGGTCCTCGCGCTCGGCGCCTGCGATCGAAATCCCGAACCGGCGGCGAAACCCGCCGCGGCACCGGATTCCAAGACCACAGCCGCAGCTCCGGCATCTCCTTCGCCTATCCCTCCACCGCTTGCCGCGCCGAGCGCCGAGCCGCCGAAAGTGATCTTCCTCGGCGACAGCCTGACCGCCGGCCTGGGCGTCTCGGTCGAGGAAGCCTTTCCCGCCCGGGTGGGCGAGATCCTCGCCGCCGAAGGTCATCCGATCCAGGTGATCAACGCCGGGGTGAGCGGCGACATCAGCGCCGGGGGAGCGAGCCGACTCGCCTGGCTGCTGCGCCAGAAACCCGCGGTCGTCGTAGTCGAGCTGGGCGCCAACGACGGCATGCGCGGCCAACCGCTCGCCGATCTGGAGAAGAACCTTCTGGATGTCGTCCGTCGCTCCCAAGCTGCTGGAGCCAAAGTGCTGATCCTGGGCATGAAGATCCCGCCCAACTACGGCAAGGACTACTCGGATGGCTTCGACGCGATCTATCCCCGCGTCGCCAAAGAGACGGGAGCCGCTCTCATGCCGTTCCTCCTCGAAGGCGTCGGCGGCGATCCCGAGCTGAACCAGGCCGACGGGATTCACCCGACTGTCGCGGGGCACAAGATCGTGGCGAAGAACGTCGCGCCTTATTTGGCGCGGCTGGTCGTTGAAGTCGGGAGCGCGACGAACGCGAAGTGATTGGACGGCTTGCGGCTCGTCTTGATCACGGTTATCATTTGCAGGTGAAAAATCGAGCCTATCCGACCGGCCCCTTGCCCAAGAGCGAAATCGCTGAATCGGCGGCCCTGGCCTACGGCGAGAGCTCTTGGCCCGAGGCCGATGTCACCGCTTTCGTTCATTCCTTGCTGCGTGCTGAGGCGAAAAGCCGAATGAGCACCTCGGCATTGATCGAAGCGATGCTACCGCGTCGTGACGAAGTTCCGAGTCCGGCCGCCGTGCTCCAAGCCAGGCGTAATGCCGAGGCTCGAATTCAACTGGTGGGCGAATTCGGCGGGCTTTCGAGCGCCGAGGTCGCCGAGAGGGCAGGTTCTCGGGCGAAGAACCGCGCGGCCCTTGCCCATCGTTGGAAACAAGAAGGTCGAATCTTGTCCGTGATCCACCAAGGAGCAGAGATCTTTCCGGGTTTCCAGTTCGACGAGAACGGACAACCGAGGGAGGCGATTCGAACGATCATCTCGACACTCGCCGGGCGCTCTCAATGGGGGATTGCGCTCTGGTTCATCGTCGCCAATGGCTGGCTTGACGGCCGACGTCCGGTCGACCTCTTGGAATCCGATGTAGAGGCGGTAGAGAACGCAGCTCGGCGCGCAGCGGCCGGGGTCATCTTCTGACCCATCGTGGCCTTCCATCCCCTCCTGAGGAGCTTGATCCGCTCACGGAAGTCTGGACGGTGGGCGAGCCGATCGTTCGCTGCCACGATGGACGGTACGGTGCGACCGAGTTCAATCCCGGTCTGGGCGCTGGCCGTTTTCACCCATTCACAGTAAAGGGTCGGTATATCCCGACGATCTACGGCTCTTCGGACCTCGACGGCGCGCTCTCGGAAACGCTGTTCCACGACGTGCCCGTTGAAACCGGCCTCCGGGCAATCGACCGTTTGGTTCTCCGCCCGCTCTTGGTTTCGGTGATCGCGGCGCGTAGGCCGCTTCGATTTGCTCAGCTCCACAGCTCCGGACTCGGTCGGCTTGGGCTGCGCAGGGCCGAGCTGATCGACAGCGAAGCGTCGTCCTACTCCGCGACCGCGAGCTGGGCCAAAGCGCTCCACGCTTGCCCGGAGCGTTTCGATGGCCTGGTTTGGATCTCCCGCCTCCACGACACATCGCGGGCGGTCGTCCTGTTCGGCGATCGGGTCGAACGGCGGGATCTTGAGTTGATCGATTCGCCGTTGCCGCTGTACCTCGGCCCCGGATACTCGAAGGTGCTCGAAGCGGCAGAAGTCGCCGGTATTGGCGTCTTGGATTGAACGGGCTTTGAGGTAATCCTAGAGCCCCGACCGTTTCGCCTCGCCCCACAGCGCGTCCATCTCGTCGAGCGTCGCATCGGCCGGGCTTTTGCCTGCGGCCGCGAGGCCGGCTTCGATCGATTCGAAGCGGCGGCGGAATTTGAGGTTCGCTTGGGCGAGCGCGGCTTCGGGGTCGAGGTCGAGCTTTCGGCCGAGGTTGGCGAGGGTGAAAAGCAGATCGCCCAGCTCTTCGGCTACCGCCTGGCGGTCGGGCGGGTTGGCTCCGTTCCCAAGGGCGTTGCGCAGCTCGGCGAGCTCTTCGTCGATCTTGTCGAGCACCGAAGCCGCGTCCGGCCAATCGAAGCCGACGCCCGCGGCCTTTTGGGTCAGCCGGTAGGAGGAAAGCAGGGCGGGCAGCGAGGCCGAGACCCCGGCGAGGACCGAGCGCCCCGGGTCTTTCTTTACCTTGCGCCGCTCCCAGGCTTCGCGGACGGCTTGAGCGTCGGAGAGGCTGTTGCGATCCTCTTCGGTGCCGAAGACGTGCGGGTGGCGGGCGACCATCTTGGCGTGGACTCCTTCGATCGCCTGGGCGAGGTCGAACGCGCCCGCTTCTTCCGCCAGCCGGCCGATGAAGGCGACCTGAAACAGAAGGTCGCCCAGCTCGGCGGCGACTTCGTCCCAATCTCCGGAATCGATCGCCCCTGCTGCCTCATGGGCCTCTTCGAGGAGATAAGCGCGGACGTCGCCGAGCGACTGCTCGCGATCCCAGGGGCAGCCGTCCGGCGCGCGTAGCCGCGCCACGAGATCGAGAAGTTTCTGGAGATCGGGGGCGGGCATGGGCGGGAGGACGCGGGTCGGGACTATGATGCACTTTCGACTTGCCGGGGGAGATTTGCGCTTGCTACGCTTTTTGTCAACGTCCGTTCGTTTTTTCCCGGCTCTTGCAGCCGCCGAAGGCCAGGTCCCATCGTGAGCGACGAGAAACTCAAGGTCACCGACAAGCGGATGTTCACGGCGGACGGCCGGCTCAAGGAAGAGTTCAGCTTCCTCGCCGAGCCCCGGGTGCTTTCGGCGCCAGAGACCGAAGCCGAGGCACCCCCTCGTCCGGAACCTTCAGCCCCTGCACCGCCGGAGCAGGCCAAGGCGGCCCCCGAGGCGAGGTTGCCGCCCGGCTATCCGGACGACTCCGACGCCCTTCTGGAGCTGCCGGGAAATCCTCCCGGCCTCGGCCGGCCGACGTTTTACGACCTGGTGAGCCTGCTCGCCGAGCCGATCGCGATCTATTTGGGTGACCTCGAACTGCCGACGGGCGAGTCCGCCGAGAACCTGGAGATGGCGCGGCTGCACATCGACCTGCTCGACGTTTTGCGCCAGAAGACGGCGGGACACCTAAGCGCCCAGGAGGCGGGTTTTCTCGAAGATCTGCTCTATCGCTCACGAGTGCGCTATGTCCAAAAGCGGGGCTGAGACCGGAGCCCGCCGCGCGTCGCGCGTTGCCCTGGGGGTGACGCTCGCGGCTTGGGTCCTCGGTCTCTGCGGAGTGCGCCCCGCATCGGCCGCGGCCGAGAGCTCCGTTTTCGAGCTGGGCGATCCGGTGTCGCGCACGCTTCATCAGCTGCAGGATCAGGCGGTGCAGTGGCTGGTCCAGTCCGACCCGGAACGCTCCGGAGAGCAGGTGACCGAACTGCTCGAAATCGCGCGCGGCCTCGGCTTTGCCCGATTTCCCGATCTTGCGCGCGGCGCGCTCTTCCGCGCGGTCGAAGGAGCGCATCGCGGCGACTTCGACCTTTCCCGCCAGGCTCTCGCCGCCGCCGAGCGGTTCGATCCCGGCCGGCCGGAAACCTCGTTTGCGGTCGCCACAGTGGCGCGCATCGAGGGGCACTACGGGACCGCGTTCGGCCAGCTGGTCGTCGGGGTCGGGCGTACTTTGACCTGGGCGTTCGAGCGCCGGCTGCTGCTCGAAGGGACTCTCCTCTGGACCCTCTGGCTGCTTCTCGCCTCGGCCGGCCTGTTCGTGGCGATCCAAATTGCGGCCAAGGGAGGGGCGCTGCTGGCCGACATCGGCCACATGTTTTCCAATCGCGGGAGCCGGTTCTCCCTGCCGTTTTCGATCGCGGTCCTGGTCTGGCCGCTGGTGCTGCCGGCGGGCCTGATCTGGCTGCTGCTCTGGTGGTCGGTCCTGCTTTGGGGTTACGCCTCGGCGAGCGAGCGGACGGTGCTGGTCGGAGCCTGGCTTCTTCTTGCTCTGGCGCCGCCACTGCTAGCGGAGCAGCGGCAACGGCTGGCGATCGCCCTTTCGCCTCCGGCTCTCGCGCTCGACAGCCTGGAACGACACGAGCTCTCGGGCGACCTGTTCAACGATCTCGGGACCCTGCGCACCCTGGTTCCAGACAGCTACGCCGTCCGCCAATTGGTGGCCGACATCCATCGGCATCTCCGGCAAGGGGAGCGCGCCCGCGAGCTGTACCAAGAGGTGATTCAGAAGGACCCCGGCAACTCGGCGGCCCTGGTCGACGTCGGCGCCTATTACCTGGAGCGCCACGAATACGCCCAGGCGATCGAACAGTTCAAGCGCGCCGGAGAGGTCGATCTGGCGAGCGCCGCGGCGCAGTACAACCTGTCATGGGCCTACCGCGGGTCTTACCGGTTCCAAGAGGCCGAGCGCGCCGACGCCGAAGCGCGGGTGCGCGATCGATCGAGCGTCGAAGGGTGGGTACAGCGATCGCAGCGGGTGGTGCAGGTGGACGGCGGTTTCGATCGCATCCCCGAGATCCGCCGCCAGCTCGAAGCGCGGATCGCCGGCCCCGTCGCGGGGCACGGCCGGACGGACCTGCTGCGGCGTTACGGCACCGCGGGGCTTGGGTTCGGTCTGCTGCTCGCGGCGCTCGGGCTCGACGTGCTGCGGCGCAACCGGACGGGGTACAGCGAGGCGCCGCTCGACCTGAAGCTCGGTTCGCGGCCTTGGCAGCGCTGGTTCCGGGTACTGCTGCCGGGCTTGCCGTCGGCGGAGGTCGGCGACGGGCTTCGCGGCTACTTTGCGCTGCTGGCGGTCGTGGCGCTCGCATCGCTGCCGTTCCTGCCCCGGCTGGGTTTCCGGCTGCCTTCGGGTTTCGGACCCGGGCAGGGGACGGCCTGGTTGATCACGATCGTCGGCCTGCTGGCCTATTTCTTCGCCCGCTATCGCTTCGACCTGGCGAACGAGATCTGATGAGCGTCGAAGGCAATCTCGACCTGTTTCAGCTGCCCGAGATCCTGCAGCTGGTCGCGCAGCAGCAGAAGACGGGGATTCTCACCGTCCAGGGCAACGAGGACATCGTGGCGATCTCGTTCCTGCACGGCAAGATCGTCGCGGCGGATTCCCTCAACCAGGCGGTCGAGGAGGGGCTGAGGCTGGTGCTGGTGGAAACCGGCGTGCTCTCGGGAGCCGATTTCGCCCGGGCTTCGACCGAGCAGGCCGCCACCGGCCAGCGGCTGATCGACTTTCTGGTCGAACGCCGATTCGTCTCCCGGCCCCGCCTGCTCGAAGCACTGCGAATCCATACCCGCCAGCTGCTGGAAAAGCTGCTCGATTGGCGGGAAGGGGATTTCAAGTTCTACTCCGGCGAGGAGGTGGCGTACGAGGAGGGCTTCGTCCCGATCCGGGTGGACGAGCTGCTGCTCCACGCGGCGGGCGCCAAGTCCGCACTCGCCTCATCCTCCTCGACACCGGCTCGGCGGGTTGCTCCTTCGGCGACCGCAGCGGCCGCAGCGACTGCAGCCATCGAGCCGCCGAGTCCCCCCTCGACCTTCGAGTCGTCCTGGCCGGGCAGCGGGTCGATCCTGGGCTTCCCGACTCCTCCCGCTTCGTCATCGTCCTCGTCCGCCTCGTCACGGTCGTCCGAAATTCTGCCGGCGATCGTCGTGCCGTTCCCGGGGGTCGAATCGGTTCCCGCTCCCAAGCCGGCCGGCAGTCCCGGCATCCGTCAGATGACTCTGGATCCCGCACCGGTACCGCGGCCGCTCCGTCACGCCGGTCGGGTTCTCGCCGGCCTGGCCGCCGTCGGCCTGGCCTGCCTGCTGATCTACCGGCCCGGCCAGGCGGTACTTCCCTTCTCTTGGCAGGCCGGCTCGCTCGAAGCGCTCGACGAGACCCAGCGCTCCGCCCAATTCCTCAAGATCGACCGGGCGGCCGAGACGTTCTTTCTGCTCGAAGGGCGATTCCCGGAGCACCTGAGCGAGCTGCGCGACCGGGGCCTCTTAGGCCCCCACGACCTGTTCGACGTCGAAGGGCGGCCGCTCCAGTTGGACGCCCGGGAGAAGGCCTACGTGCTTCATGCCGAAGGGCGAAGCGGAGCCGAGGGAGCGACGAGCCGAAGCATCTCAGGCAATTTCCTGCTGGACCCGGAGTTCCTCTCGCTTCGCCCCGGCACCCAGGCCGCGCCGCTCGTCCTGCTCGATTGAACCCGTTCCGCCGCTTCTGAGGGCTCCCGTCCCAGCCGCCCGAGTCTCTGCCTCTCCCTGCGCGAACCACCATCGGTCGCCGGATATGAGCGCTTTGCTGTAGATCTTGGGAAATCGGGAATTGACATCCCTCGACTGAGGTTTTACCCTTCGCAGTCGACGGAAAGCCCGGCGGGACCGGTGGCGCCCCGCGGCCATCTCGCGAATCCAGGAGGAGAGCATGAGCAAAATTATCGGTATTGACCTCGGAACCACGAACAGCGTGGTGGCCGTGATGGAAGGCGGGGAGGCGAAAGTCATCCCCAACGCCGAAGGCAACCGCACCACGCCTTCGGTGGTCGGTTTCACCAAGGGGGGCGAACGACTGGTCGGCCAGGTCGCCAAGCGCCAGTCGGTGACCAACCCGAAGAACACGGTGTTTTCGATCAAGCGCTTCATGGGTCGCCACTTCGACGAAGTGGGCGACGAGAAGAGGATGATCCCTTACGGCGTCGAGCGCGCCGAGAACGGCGACGTCCGCGTCGACATCGACGGCAAGCGCTATTCGCCGCCCGAGATCTCGGCGATGGTGCTGCAGAAGTTGAAGCAGGCGGCCGAGGACTACCTGGGCGAGAAAGTCACCGAGGCGGTGATCACGGTACCGGCCCACTTCAACGACGCCCAGCGCCAAGCGACCAAGGACGCGGGCCGCATCGCCGGCCTGGACGTCAAGCGCTTGGTCAACGAGCCGACCGCTGCGGCGCTCGCGTACGGTCTCGACAAGAAGAAGGACCAGACGATCGCGGTCTACGACTTCGGCGGCGGCACCTTCGACATTTCGATCCTCGAAGTCGGTGAGGGCGTGGTCGAGGTGAAATCGACCAACGGCGACACCCATCTCGGCGGCGACAACATCGACCAGCGGGTCATCGAGTGGCTGCTCGAAGAGTTCAAGAAGGATCAGGGGATCGATCTCGGCAACGACGCCATGGCCGTCCAGCGTCTGAAGGAAGCGGCGGAGAAGGCGAAGATCGAGCTCTCCTCGGCGCAGGAGACGGACATCAACCTGCCGTTCATCACGGCCGACGCCTCCGGGCCGAAGCACATGAACCTGCGGATGACCCGGGCGAAGCTCGAAGCGCTGGTCGAAGAGATCATCAAACGGTCGATCAAGCCGGTGCTCCAGGCGATCAAAGACGCCGGGCTCGAAGCGAAGGACGTGGACGAGGTGGTCCTGGTCGGTGGCCAGACCCGCATGCCGGCGATCCAAAAGCTGGTCAAGGACCTGTTCGGCAAGGAGCCGAACCGGGGCGTCAATCCGGATGAGGTGGTGGCGATCGGCGCAGCGATCCAGGGTGGCGTTCTCGCGGGCGACGTGAAAGACCTGCTGCTGCTCGACGTGACCCCGCTCTCGCTCGGCATCGAGACGCTGGGCGGCGTGTTCACCAAGCTGATCGAGCGCAACACGACGATCCCGACCAAGAAGAGCGAGACGTTCTCGACCGCGGCGGACAACCAGACCTCGGTCGAGGTTCACGTTCTCCAGGGCGAGCGCGAGATGGCGGCCGGCAACCGGACGCTCGGCAAGTTCCACCTCGTGGGCATCCCGGCCGCCCCGCGCGGCGTGCCGCAGGTCCAGGTGACGTTCGACATCGACGCCAATGGCATCGTCCACGTCTCGGCCAAGGACATGGGCACGGGCAAGGAGCAGAACATCACGATCACCGCGTCGTCCGGTCTCGACGACAAGGAGATCGACCGCATGGTCAAGGAAGCCGACATCCACAGCTCTGAGGACAAGGAGCGACGTAAGCAGGTGGAGCAGCGCAACCAGCTCGACGGCATGACCTATCAGACCCAGAAGAGCTACGACGAGAACAAGGAGAAGCTCTCCGCTGACGAGAAGGGCCAGGTCGAGGAGGCGCTCGCCGAGGCGAAGAAGGCGCTCGAAGCCGACGATGCCGCGGCGATCGAGAAGACGATCGACAAGCTGACCAAGGCTTCCCACAAGATGGCCGAGGCGGTTTATCGCACGCCGGACGCTCAGGGAGCGGGCTCGCCTGGCGAAGGGGCCGGCAAGGCTCCGGCCGACGACGTGATCGACGCCGAGTACGTGGACGTGGACAAGAAGTAAGCTAAGGCTGGACCAAGTCGACAGGAACCTCAAGAAGGGAGCGCAGCGATGTCTCCGCGTAAGAACTACCTGGATGAGCTGGCCCGTATTCAGCAGCGCATCAACGCTCTCTTCGAGCAGGCTCTCCTGTCGACCGAGTTGGAGGACGGCCGCGAGCTTTCGCCTCCGGGATGCTGGTCGCCCGCGGTCGACGTTCTCGAAACCGAAGACGGCTATTCGGTCCACGCCGAGCTGGCCGGGGTCCGGCGGGAAGACATCGATCTACAAGCCGAAGAGCGGCGGCTGGAAATCTCCGGCCGCCGCCAGCCCTCCGAAGAGCACCGCAGCTTCCTTCGCATGGAGCGCAGCTACGGCCGCTTCCGGCGGGTATTCGAGCTGGCCGAGCCGATTGATGTCGACGGGGTCTCCTCCCAGTTCGAACGCGGCGTGCTCCGCGTCACAGTGCCCAAGCGCCGTCCCGAGGGCAGCAAAATCACCCCTCGCCAGGAGGTCTGACGTGGCACGTCGGCGCAAGGCGGACGAAACCCCCTTCGTGATGATCAGCGTGGTCTCCGAGCGTTTCGGAATCCACCCCCAGACCCTCCGGCTGTATGAACGGGAAGGGCTGATCAAACCGGTTCGCAGCGCCGGCAACACCCGGCTCTACGACGAGATTGCCATCCGCCGCCTGAAGATGATCCTCGCCCTCACCCGCGACATGGGAGTCAACCTCGCCGGGGTCGAAGTCATCCTCAACCTCCAAGAACGCCTCGACGAAGTCCAAGGCGAGCTCGACAAAGTCATGGAGTTCGTCCGCCAGGAGATCTCCGACCGAAGGGCCGGGGTGGACCGCCAGCATGCTTTGGTGAAGGTGGAGCGGGGGGCGTTGGTTAAGCGGTAGAGGGGCCTGCCGTTCATGCCTCCGCGAGCAACACTTCGATCAGCCCCTCGAACTCCTTCTTGAGCTCCGCGAAGTGCTCGCCGGTTCCCGGTCCGTCGAAGCCGGAGTGGATCTTTCGCGCCTTGCCGTCGCGGCCGAGGAAGACGGTGGTGGGGAAGGAAGCCACGCGGGTGAGATCGGGGAGCGCCGCTCCGGCTTCTTTCTTGTCGTTGGTTCCCGCGAGCAGCAGCGGGTACGAGATGCCGTACCGTACTCCAAAGCGGCGGACGAATTCGCGATCGCGGTTGGCGTCGCCGGTGACTTCGAAGGCCAGTCCGACGATCTCCAGGCCGCGGTCGCCGTAGCGCTTGTGCAGGGAGGCTAAATACGGCCCCTCGTCGTTGCAGTTCGGGCACCAGGAGCCGAACAGGTTGACGATCACGACTTTGCCGGCGAAGCGGGGATCGTCGAGCGTCACGGGCTTGCCCGCGAGATCCGGGAAGCTGAATCGGAGCTTCCCCTCGGGGTTGGTCAGGCCGACTTCCTGCCAGGCATCCGGTAGCACCGCTTCGTGCTCGGAGGCCCGTCGGGCGGTCCAGGTCGCGTGGTAGCTGTCGCGCGACCAGAAATCGCCGCGTAGCGTGCCGCCCGGTTCGGCGTGGGCCTGGTAGAGGAATGCATGGGCGCCGTCGAAAGCCGAAAGGCGCAAGATTCCGCCCTCGTAGCTCCCTTCGAGATAGCGATGGTCGCCGGTCGGCGTGCGAAACGTCCCCGTGACCCGCGAGCTTTCCTGCTTCAGCTCGGCCTCGGCCGGGGAGGTTCCCTCCTCGTCGACGAATTCGACCGCCCAAGGGCCGGAGACGCTCGGAATCGCGCTCGCATCGTTCGCCGCCAGGGCCGGAATCCCGGCCTCGGAAGCGGGGCGAAACCGGGGTGGCGGTGCGGAACCGATCCGGTGGGCGACCATCGGCATCGAAGCGTAGCCGACCTTCGCGCGCTTCTCCCATTTCCCGGTGAGCGCGTCGCCCTCGATCGTGGCGACGATTCGGGAGTCGTAGCCGTCGAAGCGGAGGGTCAGCTCAGAGCCTTTCAGCTCGACAGCCGAGACCGGGGCCTCTTCCGAGCCGTTCTGCACCACCGCCCGGAGCCCCTGGGGACCCGAATCGATCCGTAATCCGAACGGCAACTCGCCGCCCGGAGAGGTGAACACGCCGCGCCATTGGCCGGCCGGGGAAGGTGCCGGGCGGCAGGAGAGGAGCGCGAGAGCGAAGAGCGAAAAAAGGGCGAGCGAAACGGTCGATCGATGGGAGCGCATGCCGGGATTCTAAGCGCTCCGGCGGCCGGTTCGCCCGGAGCCCGCGTGCTACCATCGATCGGTGGTCGAAAACGGGGTATCGAGTGCCTGTCCGGAGTGCGGCGGGCGGGGGTGGGTCGTCGCGGCGGACGGTGGCAACGGCACCGCCCGGGCCTGCGTTTGCCGGGAGCGCGATCGCGTGCCGCGGCTGTTTGGGGCGGCGGGAATCCCTGAGCGCTACCGGCGCTGCCGCCTGGGGACGTTCGACCGCAGCCACAACAACCCGCGGGTCAAGGACCAGTTGTTGCGGGCGTTTCGCGAGAGCGAGCGCTACGTCGACGAGTTCATGAACGCGGAGGGGGAGTTCCGCGAGTCGGGGTTGATCTTCTTCGGCCCGCCCGGTACGGGGAAGACCCATCTGGCGGTCGCCGTGCTCTCCGAGCTGATCGAGCGCTACGGCGCCCACGGCCGGTTCGTCAATTTCAACGAGCTGGTCCAGCAGATCAAGGCAACGTTCGATCCCAGCTCGGAAGAATCTTCGGCGGAGATTTTCGAGCCGCTCTCCCGAGCCGAGCTGCTCGTGTTCGACGAGCTGGGCGCGCAGAAGCAGACGCCCTGGGTGAACGACCTGTTGTACCTGATCTTGAACCAGCGCTACGTCCAGCGGCTGCCGACGATCTTCACCACCAACTATCTGCTGCAGCCCGGGCGGGCCGAGGCACCGGCTCCCGCCATGGGGCCTCGTTCGCTCGATCGCGGCGCCGACGCTCCGGCCGCTCCGGCCGTAGAAATCACCAAGATGCTTTCCTCCCGCCTACCCGCGCCCCTGGTGTCGCGAATTTTCGAGATGGCCAAGCCGATCGACATGACGTCGGCGACCGATTTTCGGCGCGAAGTGCTGATGCATGGCAAACACTCCTGACGCGGCGGTTCGCCTGACGGCGATCGACTGCGTGTCCCGGGGTGTGGCGAGCTTGCGGGCCAGCTGGCGGCTGTTGATCGGGGTTCGGCTGGTCCGGAATCTGATCCTCTTCGCACTCCTGGCCACCAGCCTGATCTTACCGGCCTTGGCGCTCGGGCTCGATCTCTTCCTCGATCTGCCGACAAAACTCGCCAGTCTCAACGATCTCGACAATTTCGACAGCGGCCTCGAAGGGTTCTCCGATCTGACCGACCGGTTGGTCTGGACGCCGAAGCTGATCGCGGCGCTCCTCGCGATGGCCGCCCTCTGGTTGATCGCGGGCTACGTCTACTGCTTCTTCCAGGCAGGCACCTACGGAGTGCTCGCCGCAGCGGACCGTGAAACCACCAAAGCGCGGGCGTTCCGCTGGGCGGACTTCATCGCACGGGGTACTGCCGGGCTCAGCCGCTACTTCGCTCTCGCCAACCTTTATGGCGTCTTTCTGGGAGCGGCGTTGGCCTTCGCCTTGGTCGGAACGGCCGCGGTCGCGAGCGCCGCGGCGACCTGGGGCACTCTCGCTGCCCTAGGAATCGGCTGCGTCGGCCTCTTTCCGATCTTTCTGCTGTTTCTCGTGAGCGGGATCTGGTACGAGATCGCCTGCGCCGATCTCGCCCGCGAGGAGTCGAGCGTCAAAGTCGCGAGCCGCCGCGCGTTCCAAATCATGCGCCGCAGGCTGGGAGCGGTCGCCCTTCTCCTGGTATTGTTCGGCGCGGCATCGATGGCTATCTGGCTCGCGCTGTTCCCGCTTTCCGCCATGGTCGCGTTCCTCGCGAACGGACGGTCGCCCGTGGCCTACGCGGGCCAAGGCCTCCTTCAGCTCGTGGGTTCCCTGCCGGGCGCCGCCCTGGAAACGATTTTGGCCGGCACCTGGATCGCTCTTGCCCGCTCGGAGGCGCTCGGAGCGTGAGGCGCGCCGTCTTGCAGGTGCTTGCGACACTGCTCGCGACACTGCTCGCAACCGCCTGTTCCAGTAGCCCGCACCCGCGGTCGCGCCCCTCGGCACCCGGCAAGCCGGCGCCCAAGGCGGCTCCGAAAACTCCTCCGAAGACGGTGGCGCCGGTGGCGCCGAAACCTGCGCCGGTCACACCCGCGCCAAAACCCGCCGCCCCCAGATCCGAGCCGAACGTGGCGCCGCCTGCTCCGACGCCGATCGTGCTGAGCGCGCCACCCGTCCCACCCGTCCAACGATCGCGCAAGTTGCCGACGGGCAATCCGCTGATCAAGATCGGTCTCGCGAGCGACATGCCGACCGTCCTCCTGCCCTGCTGCGAGAGCGACGTCCGAGTTCAGGTCGGCAACGATCCGCGGCCGGTCGCGATCGTTTCGCCGATCCGGGTCGAACCTGCCGCGGGGCCTGCCGAGCTTGGGGTCTATCGCATTCAGGTGGCGGCGTTGCGCGACGAGGGGCAGGCGAGCGGATTGGCCGCGAGCCTTGCCGATCGGCTGGGCCAGCCGGCGGATTCCCATTTCGACGCTGGAGGCGATCTCTACCGGGTGCGGGTCGGCCGCTACGCAACGAAAGAGGCGGCCGATGCCGATCTGAAGCGCCTGTCGAGCCTGGGCGTCACCGATGCCTGGGTCGTCTCGGAGGGGGCGCACATCTCCGCTCCGGCGCTGCGGATCACCCAGAATGGCGAGTCCAAGGTGTATCCCGGGCGCTGGCTCGCGGTCTACACCTCGGGCGACCGCGGGATCGCCGCCGAGGGGAAGCGCTACCGCGGGCGCCTGCTGGTCTTTCTGAACGATCGCGGCTCGCTCAACCTGATCGACGAGCTGCCTTTGGAAGAGTACCTGCGCGGCGTGGTGCCGAGCGAGATGGGGCCGGAACAGTATCCGCGGATCGAGGCGATCAAGGCGCAGACGGTGGCCGCCCGGACCTACGCTCTGCGCAACCTCGGCGAATTCTCTCGCGAGGGCTACGACATCTGTGCCACGCCGCGCTGCCAGGTCTACGGCGGCATGGGGGTCGAGCATCCCGTGTCCGATCGCGCGATCGCGGAGACCGCGGGCCAGGTCCTGCTCTACAACGGCGATCTGATCGACGCGCTCTACAGCTCGACTTGCGGCGGGCACACCGAGGACGTGAGCATCATGTTCCCGTTCAAGCACGATCCCTACCTAAAAGCCGTGCCCTGCGTCGAAGCGGGAAGCGACAGGCTCGAAGGGACCTATCCCCCCGGCGAGGCGTTTCCGGCCGGGCTCGCGCGCAGGCTGTTTCCGCCCTCGCCGGGCGCCGCTCCCGAGACGAACCTGGAGGCGCGGCTGGAGCATCTGGGATTGCTCGCGGGACTCGCCATGCCGGAGCAGCGGCTCGCCTCGCTCGATCGGCGCGAGGTCCAGCGCTTCCTGTTCTCGGCGTTCGACTTGAACCTGGACGCCCGGCTGCTGATGGCGAAGGAAGACATCGCCTATCTGCTCCAGGATGCTCCCGCCGATTGGCTCGACGACGACCGCATGCGCGCCGCCTACCTACGGAAGAACGGCTTGTTGGGCGGCGCCCTGGGCAACTCCGTCGCCGACGCCGAGCAGGACGCGCTGCTGATCGCCCTCGCCGAGCGCCTCCAGGTGATGCGGCGCGAGCCGGTCTCGTACCTCTCGGTCGCCGACGGCAGGATGGTGGTCCGGGCGGATAAAGAGGATCGAATACAGGTGTTGCCCACTTCGTTCGGGACGTTTCGCCGGACCGGCGACCTGGTCTCTTCCGGACCTCTCCGATTGGTCGCGGGCGACCGGTTGACCTTCTACTGGCTGGGCGGCTCGCTCGCCGCGATCCTTCAGGACGTCGATCTCGCGGGGGTCGCGTTCGATCGCAGCAGCACCTACTCCTCGTGGACCCGGTTCCGGAGCGACGCCCAGATCGCCAAGCAGATGCAGGCACGTTTCCCCGGTGTCGGGTTCTCGGGCCAGATGGACATTCTCACCCGCGGCGTCTCCGGCCGGGTGGGGCAGATCCGGATCTACGGCGACGGCACCAACGGCGGCCCGCCGAGCGTGGTGGTCGCGGGCCTGCCGATCCGCTGGACGCTCGACATTCCCGACACCCTGTTCACCATGAAGCGCTTGGAGCCGCCGCAGGGTGAAAAAGGCTGGCTGTTCGTCGGCCGCGGCTGGGGGCATGGCGTCGGCATGTGCCAGGTGGGCGCCTACGGCATGGCCCAGCGGGGGCATACCTACCGGGAAATCCTGCTCCACTACTACAGCGGCGCCGATCTCGCCAGGTTGAAACCGGCGGTCGCTGTGCCCCCACCGTCGCCTTAAAGCCAACCAGGCCGTTCGCGTCTCCCCCCAGGCCTTCAGCCTTGGCTAACGTGACGCGACCCTTCAGGCCGCGAAAACAGCCCAGCGCCTAGCTTTTACGGCCTGAAGGGCCGTGTCACCTTAGCCCAGGCTGAAGGCCTGGGTCGCCTGGCTCGGGACGCATGCGTCGCCCTCGGGCCCCCTACGCCCCCCACACCCGATCCCGCGATCGGCCTTCCTGTTTGCTGCGGTAGAGCGCCTGATCGGCTTTTTCGGTCAGCTCGGAGAGTGAGCGCCCGTCTTTGGGATAGGCGGCGACGCCGGTCGAGATCGAGACCGGGATTTGGGTCTCGCCCACGGTGAGCGGATGGCGTTCGAGGTAGGTCCGGACCCTGCGGCAATAGGCGAGGGCACCATCGCTCGAGGTGCCCGCCAAGCGGACGATGAACTCGTCGCCGCCGATCCGCGAGCAGAGGTCGTCGCCGCTTCGGGCCGCGCTGCGGATGCCGTCGGCGACGATCCGGATCAGCTCCGACCCTTGGCCGTGGCCATAGGTGTCGTTGACCTGTTTCAATCCGTCGATGTCGACCATCACGATCGAATACGCCGAGGCGAGCGAGCCGCGCAGGTCGGCCGAGGTGGTGAAGAACCGCAGATTCGGCAGGCCGGTCAGCTCGTCCGTGTGCGCCGCGACGTAGAGCGACCGGTGCAGGCTCACGCCGAGCGGGCCGGCCTCGGCGCAGAAATAAGCGACCAGCCAGAGCCCGATCAACGGCCAAACCAGGTGCCCGATCAACGCCGGCCATTCTTCTCTCGGTCCGACCGGGCCGAACCTGCCGTCGAGCGGCAGCAGCACCGCCAGCATCAACAGCGAGGCGAGCCCCGCCTTGGCGTAAGTCTGGCGGCGGGCGGCGGCGGGCGCGCTCTCGTAAAGCACGATGTAGTAGAGGAAGAAGAGCGGGCTTTCGGTAGCGCCGGAAAACAGCACGACGGCGGTGATCCAGAGCAGGTCGATCCACCCTTCGATCCAGACCCGCCGGTCGACCGAAAATCGCGCGAGCAGCCGCGAGTGGAGGGTGAGCGTATAGAGCATCATCACGCTCGCGAGGCTCCAAAGGATCAGCCGATCGGCCTGCGGCTGAATCAGCGGATAGAGCACCACCAACGCCGAGGCCAGGTAATGGAGGTTGCGGACCAGCAGCGAGTACGAACGGAATCGCTCCCGTTCGATCGCGGCGAGCGCGTTCGAGGGTTCGAGCGTTCGGTCGGGAGGGCTCGTGGGCGTGGCGGCCATCAGCGGGTGGTCCGAGCGTCGCAATCCGGGACGGTCCGCACGCGCAGCGACGAGATCTCGCCGAAAACCGGGTGCAGATTGGCTTCGAGGCCGAGCGCCAAGCGAGTCTTGACGAGATCCATGGGCGATTCTCCCCCGGTTCCGAGCGGAGGCCAAGAGAGGATCAGACGACCCAGGCCGGGCGTGATCAGCCGGCGCGGGATCAAGAGAGTGGTACGCCCCCACGACTTGCCGACCGCCATTTCGCCCCCGGTGGTCTGCCCGCCGCTCGGGTCCCGATAGCCGACCTGAACTACGGCGCCCGGGACGGTGCAGCCGGGGGAGCGCAGGACCGCACGGATCTCCAGATCCGCATCGCCCGAGGCGATCAAGGCGAAAGAGGTTGCCGGCCAGGGCGAACGAAGGAAGGCGCGCCGCGCCAGATCCTCGTAGTCGAGCAGATCGGCGAAGAACTGTTCGAGCGGCTCCCAGATCCAAGGCGCGCGAGCCAGCTCGGTCCACTTAGGCCCGACCGCTCGGGCGAGCAGGTGCTGCTCCAGGTCGTTGGCCAAGGCAGGGCTCCGTTCACCGAGGACGATTTGCGCGGCCGAGAGCACTTCGGCGTCGAGATAATCCCAGCGCCAGCCATGGGGGAGCCCTAGGCGGCAGGGAGAGAGCAGATTCCTCCGTTGCGCTACGGTCGCGACCGCCGGGAGCGGCGCGGTGCGCGCCTCGATCAGATCGCGAAGGGCGCCTTCGGCATGCGGCGAGAGCGCAAGCGCCTCGGCGAGAAACGGTTCGAGAAATCCGGACTTCTCCTGCAAGGCCAGGAGCCGATGCGCGCCATGAATCGCCGCGCCGAGCCGCGCGGTCGCTTCGACCTCTGGAGGGATCTCGATCCCGCTCGCGAGGTCCAGAATCTGCCGCCAACCCGACAGGGGAACGACCGACTCGCCGAGGAACGGCAGCACCTCGTGAGCGACCGCCGCGGCCGCGATACGCATTCCTTCGCTGGTCAGATGGCAGTAGTCGAGAAAGAACCGCCGCCCAGGCAGGAGTGAGCCGGAGGCCTCCGCGAACAGCGCCCGAAGATCGATCCGCAGCCAGCGATGGCGATCGGCGGCGGCGTTCAGAATTTCGGTGGCTTGGCTCGTCGCCTGCGGCGCGCCGAGGTTCGCGAGCAGCGGGTAGGCGGCGGCATCGATCTCGGCCCGGAAGGCGCTCGCCGCTTCGTCGATCCGGCCGAGCGCCTGGAGCGCGCGGCCGAGCAGCCGGTATCCCGTGGGGCAGAGGCCGCCGTCGAGCCGGAGCAGAGAGCGGGCCGACTGCGCGGCGATCCGCGCATCGCCCCGAAGGAGCGCCTCCTTCCCCTCCCCGAGCAGACGGTGCCATCGGTTCGTGGCTTCGGCGTCGAGCCCTGCCGCCGGCTGGAGATTTTCCCAATCGTCCAGGTTCACCTCGGGGATCACGACCACGACCGGGATGCCGATCGCTTGGGCCAGCGCCGCGATCCGGTCGAGCGCCGCGTTCGCCCGCTCGGCGAGGCGGCGGCGCGCTTCGGCCACCGGCTCACCCAGCCCCTTCGCCAACAGCTCGCCAAACCGGACGCGGGCGGCGGCTGAGGGTGCTGCGGCCGACAACTCCGGCGTTTCGAGCAGGTTCCAGTTGTTTCCCGTGTAAAGGACCAGCAGGTCGGGCTGAATCTGAATAGACGCCTCGACCGTTTCGGCCATTCCGAGCAGCGTCTCGTTGGTCCGGGCGAGATCGATCACCTCGGTGAGATTCGGCACCGCGGCGTCCAGGGTGGCGCCCAAGATCTTTGCGAGCGTCACGGCCGGGGCGTAGAGATATCCGGCCGCCGCCGATTCGCCGAACAGGACCACCCGCAGCGGCAGCTCGGAACGCTTCGGCCGTAGAACCGGGGCGTCGGCGAAGTGGTCGCCCAACGGCGAGGGCTCCGGGCGAACGAAGGCGAGCCCGCCGTCTGCCCCGCGGACGGGTGCCCAGATCGAAATCGGTCGCGGCTCAGACAAACGTGTACAGCTCCTCGGAGATCGCGCTGGTGGAACCGGAAGAATCGGTGGCGAAACCGCTCCGCCTCCGCTCGCGCCAGGCGGGCAGGAGGGTGCGCCAGACCTCGGGCAGGTCGCGGCCGTCGATCAGAAAATCACCGAGCACCAGGGCGTCGAGCGTGGCATCCGCCGCGGAGAGCAGCGCATCGACCGGGGTGGCTACGATCGGCTCACCCGCGACGTTGAACGAGGTGTTGACCAGGATCGGGCAGCCGGTCCGGCGGAAGAACGCTTCGAGCAGCGCCGCGAACCGGGGATGATCTTGCGGGTCGACCGTCTGCGGCCGAGCCGAGCCATCGACGTGGGTGATCCCGGGCAGCGCCAGGGGCGAACGGACGGCGCAGGTTTCGAGCATAAACGGTGAGGGGTGATCGAGCTCGAAATGCTCCGCGGCTTGCCCCGCGAGGACCGCCGGGGCAAACGGCCGAAACGCCTCCCGCTTCTTGACCCGCCGGTTCAGCCGCTCGCGGACTCCTAAGTCGAGCGGGTTGGCGAGAATCGACCGGTTTCCGAGCGCGCGCGGCCCATGCTCCATCCGGCCATCGAACCAGCCGACGATCTGGTGCTGCGCCAACCGCTCGGCGACCGCGTCGAGCAACTCCGCCTCGCGGCCGGAATAATCGGTCGCGGCAAGGCCGGCCCCGGTAATGATCGCCGCGATCTCTGAATGGGAAAACGAGGGGCCGAGATCGACGCGGTGGAGCGCTCGGCGTCCGATCGGCGTTCCCCCGAGCTTGGCATGGGCGAGCGCCGCCGCCCCGAGACACCCGCCGGAGTCTCCCGCCGCGGGTTGGACGAACAGGCGTCGGAACGGTCCTTCCCTCAGGATTCGTCCGTCCGCCACGCAGTTGAGCGCCACGCCGCCGGCCATGCAGAGATCGTCTTCTCCCGTCTCGTCGTGCAGCCAGCGGGCTTTCTCCAGCAGGATCTCTTCGAGCAGCACCTGAGCGCTCCGCGCGAGGTCGCGATGGAACGGCAGGATCTCTTCCCCCCGGCGGCGCGGCGGACCGCCGAGCAACTGCTCGAACGCGTCGGACCACATGCGGGTTCCTCCGACGAAGTCGAAGTACTTGAGGTCTAGGGTGAAACTCGCCCCCGGCTCGACCCGGATCGCCTTGGCCAGGCGATCGACGAGCCGAGGTTCGCCATAAGGGGCCAAGCCCATCACCTTGTATTCGCCGTCGTTCACCGCGAAACCGAGATAGGCGGTGACGGTCGAATAGAACAGACCGAGCGAGTGAGGAAACCGGACCTCGGCGAACAGAGAGAGATCGCCCGCTTCCCCCTGGCCGTACGTGGTGGTCGCCCATTCGCCGACCCCGTCGACGGTCAACGTCGCCGCCCGTTCGAAGCCGCTCCAGTAGAACGCGCTCGCGGCGTGGCAGAGGTGGTGGGGAAAGAACAAGATCTCCCCTTCCCAGCCGAGCCGCTCGCGGATCGCCCGCTCCGGGGCGTTCGGGCCGAGCGCGGAAGCCTGCATGCCGGACGCCAGCTGCCGTTCGTGTTTCAATTCGGGCAACTCGTAATAGGCGATGGCGTCGAGATCGAGCAGATCGAGCCCTTCGTGTTCGAGGCAGAACCGGAACGCCTCCACCGGCAGCCGCGGATCGTGCTTGACCCGGGTGAACCGCTCTTCGGAGGCTGCGGCGACCAGCCGCCCATCGCGCAGCAGGCAGCAGGACGACTCGTGGTAGAAGGCCGAGATGCCTAGAATGTTCATGGGCTAAGGCATTCTACAGGAAGGGTTTAGCCAGTCATCGCGCGATTCTTCGTTCGCGGGGCGAAAAGGGCGGGCCTGGTTTGAAACGAAGGGAGCGGGTACGATCCCGCCGCCCTGGGAGGGCAACCTCATGACGATCCGCCCGCTCGCGACCTATATCGACCACACCTTGCTCAAGCCGGACGCCACCCACGCCGGTTTTGAGCGGCTCGCGGCGGAAGCGGCGGAGCACGGTTTCGCCGCGGTCTGCGTGCCGCCTGCCTGGGTGAGCCTCATGGCGGAGCGGCTGGCGGGCACCGCCGTGCGGGTCGGCACGGTGATCGGATTTCCCTTCGGCTACGTCCATCCGGAAATCCGCCGGGTGGAATCGCTCCGGGCGCTCGCCGACGGTGCGGTGGAGCTGGATACGGTGATCAACTTCTCCTGGCTCAAGAGCGAAGCGCCCTGGCCCGCGCGCGCGCTCGCCGATCTGGAAGATTGGGTGCTGGCCGTCCGCAACGTGCATCCGGAGGCGACGCTCAAAGTCATCCTGGAAACTGCCCTGCTTACAGAGCCGGAGAAGATTCACGGCGCGGCGTTGCGGGAATGGTTTGAGAGCGAGCGAACGA